>JAUIBK010000015.1 GCA_030428205.1 bacterium | reverse complement strand
ACTTTTTTCCTTCAAATTACGGTGATGGGACGCTTCGCGCTCAAAATACGATTGTAACTCATTTTGAGCATCCTGAGCATTGTGGGGATTTTGCTCTTATTAGCGTGCAAGATGTTACTGAGTTGACCAGGAGTGTGGAGGGGTATCGACAGATGCGTGACCTTGCCTTTGAGCGACTTCAAGAAGTTGAGAGGGTAACAGCAGTAAAGGGGCGATTTCTTGCTGTCATGAGCCATGAGCTTCGGACTCCACTGCATGGGATCATAGGCTCATTAGAACTTACCAAAGATACTCTGCTCTCGACAGAGCAGCAAGAGATGGTAGCGATTGCGCACTCTTCTGCAAAACATATGCTGACTTTAGTTTCGGATCTGCTCGATTTCTCTAAAATTGAGGAAGGCCAATTAGCTATTCGTCCTATCCCATTTTCTTTAGAGGAAGAAGTGACACGTGCTCTTGCACCACTCACAGTGATTGCAGAAGAGCAGGGAGTTCGATTTGAAATGTCTGTTGATGAAGAGCTTCCTGAGGTTATCCATATTGACGGACTACGAGTGAATCAGATTCTTCTCAATTTTGTCAGTAATGCAATTAAATTTACCGACGCAGGGGGAACTGTCAGAGTACGACTTGAAAAAAGTAATGACAGGGATGAAGGAGAGTTTCTGCGATGCTTGGTTGAAGACTCTGGTATTGGAATGTCTGAAGAAGGAATGAAGAAAATCTTTAAGCCCTTTGAGCAAGCAGAGGAGGATACTACTGAGCGATTTGGTGGAACGGGATTGGGGCTTTCTATTGTGGCCAAGCTTGTAGAGCTTATGCAGGGGGAAATTTCTGTTGAGAGTACCGTAGGAGAAGGAAGCGTCTTCTCTGTCCTGCTTCCGCTTTGTCAGGTGAGTGAAGATGATTTAGAAAAAGTAGAGGAGCAAACTGAAGCACTCTCACAGTTAGGGAAAACTCCTCCCGCACGCATTCTTCTCGCTGAAGATAATCGTCTCAATCAAAAAGTTGCGGTAAAGTTGCTCGACAAGGCAGGGCATACGGTTGTTGTTGTCAATAACGGAAAGGAAGCTGTTGAAGCTTGTAGCTCAGATCAATTTGATCTAATTCTTATGGATTGCCACATGCCAATTATGAATGGGTATGAGGCCACTGGAAAGATTCGTGAGCTCGAAACAGAGGATCAAGCTAGAGTTCCCATTATTGCCTTTACGGCAAATTCTTCAGAAGAAGATACTCTTGCGTGTATAGAAGCAGGAATGGATGGATGTATTCAAAAGCCATTTGAACGCCAAGAGCTGCTCTTAGCTGTTTCAAGAATGGCGTTGCATCGATGTCTTTAGAAACCAAGCGCCGTTAGGATCTTTGAGACGACACCGTTTCGAATTCTCATATGCATAAGACTATCTGGTGGTTGAATGCTACGGCTCGTTCGTGACTGCTGCGATCTGTATTGAGCCATACTCGAAGTATAGTTTTCAAAGAGATCGCTCATGACAACGGTCTCATCAACCTCGGGCTCGCTTGCTTGGTGTGCAAGATTTGAGTGTTCTGAATTTGCGCTCATTATCCTTCCTCTCCTTTTGGGATAGTATCTGGTTTTCTAAAGAGCAATCTCTATGCCATGGGGGGGATAGGGAGGTTACTGATTGTTTCTTGCTGGTATATCAGGGGGTTATGAGGCCTAAAGAAGGGGCAGTCGGTCCCTCTGAAACTTCCCCCTCCTTTATTCTTCCTTTTCCTCCTCCTCATCTTGCACCTTCTCCTGCACCTAACTCTTCCTCATCTTCCATGTAAATCTTTAAGAGAATTGAGTTCTTCTCATCTCACGTGGACATGAAAGCACAAGAGAAGGACGAGGTTTTGGATTTTGGTGCAGGAGAAGGTGCAAGATGAGGAGGAGGAAAAAGGGGTACTATTTGATCGCACTTACCGCTGTAAACAGTGGCGTACTCGCAAGGATGTTCACATTGCGGAAGAGTTTTCGTAGAAGATTTTGGTACGGAAGGTGTTGATTAAAGACAAGGTAGAAATTGCCATCTTTTCTTAGTGCTTGGTGAGCTCTCCGTAGGAATGCTTCTCCAAGAGTGAGATCGAGCTTTTCTTGGCGGTGAAATGGAGGGTTGGAGATAATAAAGTCGAGATCTTGTTGGTGGAGGCCTTGAGTGATGTCATGCCAATATGATTCCGTTTTTACTTTTGGAAAGCGTTCAAGAATGTTTTTTCTCGTGCATCTCACCCCAGCTTGTTCAATTTCATAGAGAGAGAACTGCTCAGGAGGGAGATCGTGGCTGAGGACTTCACATGCAATATAACCATATCCAGAGCCAAGCTCTGCTCCACGCTTTCCAAGTGAGGCTGGGAGGAGGCTTGTAAGGAGCTGTGAAGCTTCATCCACCTTATTCCAACCGAAGAGACTAGGATGAGAGTAGTATCCTATCTCTTCGCAAAAGATGGGAGACTGAATACTCTCTCCTCCAAGAGGCGCAGCGAGTAGTTCGGTATCTTGTGCGTCTTTTCGTAGGCTGACAATACGGCACTTTTTTTTGCTTTCGGACTCAAAGGCGTAAGGAAGCTTACGAAGTTCTTTTTCAAGTGATTTGGCTCCAAGCTGGTTCTCAAGGGAGAGTATAAAACGTCCTCCAGGCTTGAGCGCTCGTAGCAGGTGGATTATGGCATTTGTGTTCTCTTCTCTGTTTCGAGTACCAACATAGAGCACCTGTTCATAACGATGAATACTAGGTTCTTCAATAACGGGGAGATCTCGAGCGATGCACTGCTGTGCGTGAATGTAGAAGGGCTGCCAGATGTTTACGGTGCCAGGAGCAAAATGTTGTAAAACTGGGTGTGCTCGGCCACGGGCAAAGAGAGTTGAGTGTTCTTTAGATTGAATCCCTTGATCGATGGGGAACTGGTCGAGGTACCAAGCAAGAGCGTCAAGCGCAGGTCTATCCATTACTCCCATATGACATCATGAAGGAGCCCATGCCAAGTGGGTAAGCGAGTTTCTTGGGGTGATTAACCGAATGTTCATTTTTCTGATCTATGGCTTTGATAGCTTCAAGGTAAGGCAGGCGCTTTTCTTGAATAGTGGTACTGTTTGCCATATTCATGTAGTAATCCCTTGTGGAGCAGTGGGTGAGCAAGAGGAGTGATGTGACAAGGAGTATCCGTTTCATAGGTTGTCAGTATACGCTCCTCTTTGAGCTAAACAAATTTTTCGGTGTTCACTGTTTTAGAGCAGGAGGAGGACTAGGCGAAGCCTAGGAATTTGACCTCCCTAGCTATCCTCCTCCAGCTCCACAATTGAACGAGATAGCCCTTATGACTACAAAAACCCCCACCTGGTATGAGGTCGAAGTCTCCCCAGGGCTAAAAGAGTTCACAGCTCAGGAGCTCTCTCCCCTTTCTCCTTTATCTCAGATTGTTGAGCTTCCTGATGGTTTTCGTGTGATTGGAGTTTCTCTCTCTTCACTCCTCTCTCTACGTACCGCCCAAGCGATTTACCGAGGAGCTTCGTTTGATATCCCTAGGCCAAAAGCGCTGCTTGGCGATGAGCATTTTCGCAGGCTACATGGAGCTCTTGTAGAGCATCTACAAACACCAGAGTTAAAACATACTCAAACTTTTCGAGTAAGTGCTGCTGGCAAGAAGTCATCTGTCTTTCAACGGCTTTTGTCCTCAATTTCAGAAATTACTCATCTTCGTTACGACGAGGAGAACGGAGAACTTTTGATTCGTATCCGTCGTTCACCTGTTACAACAAAGGCCTGGGATGTGTTGCTTCGTTACGGCCGGCGCCCTCTTTCAAAACGTGGGTGGCGTACAGCTGACTATCGTGGTGCGCTTGATGGCCCTCTTGCGGCAGGTATTGCTTTACTGACGAAGCCACAAAAGAATCAGAGAGTTCTCGATCTGTGTGCTGGTTCGGGCACTTTTCTGATCGAGCGAGCACTCCTTGGATCGGCTGGATATCTTTGTGGGATCGAAGTGCTTGAAGATGTTGTGTTGCTGAGTCAAAAAAATGCTGAGGTTGCTGGTGTGGCAGAGAGGATAAGGTTTGAACATGGCGATGCAAGGGCTCTTCCATTTTCGGACCAAGAGTTTGATGTTGTATTTGGAAATCTTCCTTGGGGAGAAGCTTGTGGTTCAAAGAGTGAGCTCAAAAACCTCTACAAAGATATTGTACAAGAGGCGGAGAGAGTATGTGCGCCTGGTGGTCAGATCCTCTTACTCACTCAAGCTCACGGTGTCTTAGGCGATCTATTGGGTGAAGTCGGATCTGCTATTCACAAAGAATCAGAGAGAACATTTTTTCAAGGAGGGTTTCATCCGAGATTGATTGTGTTGAGAAAATCAAAGTAGCCCATCCTACTCCTACTCCTACTCCTACTCCTACTCCTACTCCTACTCATGCACTTGCACCAGAATCTTCATCAAGATCAGCATTGAGTATGTTAAGGATCTTGGTGTAGGTGCATGAGAAGGAAGAGGATGATGAGAAAGGGTAGGAGGAGGATGAAGAGCTTTATCTCTTCAGTTTACCCTTGCATCTCCCTCGCAATCACCGCCCGCTGAACCTGATTCGTCCCTTCAACAATCTGTAACATCTTGGCGTCTCGCATAAAGCGTTCAATCTCATACTCTTTGACATATCCAGCTCCGCCAAAGAGTTGAACCGCGTCGGTAGCGATGTTCATGGCTGCATCAGTTGCAAAACACTTTGCAAGAGAAGGAAGAAGTCGATTCGCGCGGGCCGTAGCATCAGTGCCTAATTGACGAGCAGCACGCCAAGTCATCATTCGGGCCGCCTCAAGCTGCATTTTCATATCAGCAATCATAAACTGTAGGCCTTGGAACTCGATCAGTGGCTGATTGAATTGTTTGCGTTCCTGTATATAGGTAAGAGCTTTTGAGAGTGCTCCATCAGCTAGCCCCACTGCGCATGAAGCGATATTGATTCTTCCCCCAGCTAGTCCACCGAGAGCGATGCGATACCCATTATCGACTTCACCAAGGAGGTGAGTCTGGGGAACATGCATCTTCTCAAATTGCAATGTGGATATGGGAGAGAGTTCGCAGCCCATTTTTTTCTCTGGGGATCCCCAGCTAAGTCCATCAAAGTCTTTTTCGATGATAAAAGCAGAGATTCCTTTCTTTCCTTTTTCTACGTCTGTCTTAGCAAAGACGAGGTAGATGTCAGCAAAGCCGCCACTCGTGATCCAGCACTTATCTCCTTGAAGTTCAAAGCCACCATCTTGTGAGCGAGCAAGCGTACGGAGCCCTGCCGCATCAGAACCAGCCGAGGGTTCGCTTAGGGCAAAGGCTCCGAGGTGTTCTCCTGAAGCAAGTTTTGGGAGAAAACGTGCCCGTTGTTCGTCGTTACCAAATTTTGCAATTAAGCCACTCACCATATTATGGACAGAGAGGAAGATCGCGGGTCCAAGGTTAACCTTTGCAATTTCTTCCATGGTGAGAGCCGTAGTTGTGGGTGAAGCTTCTAATCCTCCATGTTCTTCGGGAATAGAGAGACCAGTCAGGCCGAGCTCAGCAAAAGAAGAGAAGAGTTTTCGTGGGACAGTACCGTAGTGGTCTTCAGTGAGGTATTGAGGTATCTCCGAGAGGGCTAATCGCTCAATGCTTTGACGAATCTCACTTTCCTCAGCGCTATCGAATTCAAACATTGTTCATCTCCTTATTTGAGACAGCGTTTGTTTTTATGGCTGTGAATAACTCTAGCTATGTGCTCGATACTACGAGAAATCAAAGTAAAATGGCAACTTTTACTCATATTAAATGCAGATTTTGACCCTTGACGGGAAGACACTGGGATGGGACTGATCATCATAGCGAAATGGGCAGAGTGTTGCGTGAACGACGATTTGCCGTGTTTCGCGGTGTTTTGCTGCTGTTGAATAGGGTGAGGCTTTCAGTTGTCTCTCTTCTTTTCAGTAGTAGGTGTTTTTGCTTTCAAGGAGATGCAGGAACGCTTCGGAGTCTTTGCTTTGAAGCATCCGAAGAGTTCCAGAGAAAGTGAGGACGTTTACACATACCTATTAACGGAGGCTTTAGAAGCTCATGCGTAAATTAACTGTTCTTACAGCGCTTCTTCTTCTCCTTCCAGCGGTATCTCAAGCTAAGACGCTTGAAGATCTGCTTGTTGAGAAGGGAGTGATTACAAAGAGCGAGGCTCGCGCTTCAAACCATGATGGTAGTGCGAAAGTGTACTGGAATAAAGGTACACGTCTCGACTTCGCTGATACTGGCTTTACGGCTAAGATCGGCACTCAATTCCGCACTCGTTACCAATTTATTGATGGTGACGGTGATGCTGGTGCTGCAAACCAATCGAGCTTTGAAGTAAACACAGCTCGTGTTGTTGTTTCTGGTACAGCACTTCACAAGGAATTTGATTATAAGTTGCAAACAGACTTCAAAGGTGGCGGAGCTTCTTTGAAGGATGCGTACCTCACATGGCACACATGTGACAACTCTATGATCAGAATGGGACAATTCAAGCCTGCGATCTCTCGTCAGAACTGGACTTCTATTTCGAAGCAACAGTTTGCTGACCGCTCTGTGATCTCTGATCACTTTGCTATCGATCGTAACCAAGGTGTTGATGCTGCTTACATGGTAACTGATGACGTACTTATCGCGGCTCAGTTGTTTAACGGTGTAAGTAACTACCTTGGAACTGATCCAGGAGCATCTGAAGGTATCAACAGTGTTGGTATCGACACGAAGCACACTGGTGCACTTGCTGTCCGCGCTAACCTCATGGGAAGCATGGATCCACTTTCTGAAGGTGACGTAGAGCACACAGAAGACACTGCTGTTAACGCTGGTTTTGCTATCGCTTTCTCAGAAGCTGAGAATGTCGTTATGACAAACTGGGACGTTGTTACTCTTAGCGCTGACATCAATGTTAAGAGCCAAGGGTTCAGCCTTCACGGTGAATTCTTCTACCAGGAGAATGATCCAGATGTTGCAGGCGGAACTTCTATCGATGGAACTGGTTTCTACATTCAAGCTGGTTACTTCGTAGAGCCGAAGACTTGGGAAATTGCAGGTCGTTACGGTTACCTTGATTGTGACAACGGTGCAGCTATCGCGAACAACGTTGCTGGTATGAACTACTGTACTGGTTACGATGACGTGAACACTGTTGACGCAACTGTTAACTACTACTGGTGGAAACATCACCTCAAAGCTCAAATGGGCTTTGCTCATGTTACACAAGGTGGCTTGGGTGGTGCTGATGACGTAGATACTAACCGCTGGATCTTGAGCCTCAGCAGCTGGTTCTAAGTCAATACCATTAGGTACTACTCTTGAAGTTTAAGGGTAGGAAAGAAAGGCTCTGTAGTATTTTGCTACAGGGCCTTTTTTGATCTTTTCATCTCGCTTTTCGTGCCCCTTAGATCTTTAGCCCTGGTCTTCCTCTTCATCTCCGCCTTAGCCTATATCTTGGTTTTGGTCTTATTCTTGGCGTTGGCCTCCGCCTAATGTGACCTGAAAGAACCACGGAGTACGCGGTGAACACGGAGAGTTTCACGGAGGGGGGTAAACTTCTCCGTGAAGTCCTCCGTGTTCACCGCGTACTCCGTGGTTTTCATTTTTTTGGAGGCTGAGGCTGATACCAAGAATAAGACCAAAACCAAGATATAGGCTAAGGCGGAGGCGGAGGCTAAAGTGGAAGCTAAGGAAAGAGAGATTGATTCTCTCTTTTTCTTTCTTGATACGCTATACTCGTCACAATACACAGAACCTCAAGGAGGCGGTCTTGAACCCACTCATTCGTTTTCTCACTCTCCTCTTCTTCCTCTTTCCCCCTCTCACCTTTGCCGACACTCTCCATATCCCAGCCCTCGTCGGACAAACGGGAGCCTCAGCTTTTTTTGGAAAAGGAGAGCTTGATGCCTACCGCATGGCGATTGATGAATGGAATGCAAAAGGTGGAGTGCAAGGAAAGCAGGTTGTTCTTGAGCTTGAGGATACACAAACAAGTCAGAAGCAAATCCTATCAGCCTTTCACAGATTAGCACTACATGGTTCACCCGTAATACTCGGCCCAACTTGGCTTGATACCTATCAACCGGTAGTTCCTCTAGCTAAGCGAAAGGATATTTTACTGGTAACGCCTAGTGCGGCTAGGGAGGCTTTTACAAGAGAGAACGCTTCTTGGGCTGTCACATTTTATCATAACTCAACAACGGAGATGGCCGTTCTTGTCAAAGAGCTTCGTGCACGAGGATTACAAAAGATAGGGCTTATATATGAAGAAGAGGTTTTCTCTGAGATGATGAGAAGACTTCTCCTTGAGCAGGTGAAGTCCCTTGCTGTTGATATTGGAGTGCAGGGTGGCGAGTCTGATTTTCGGCCTATGCTCACCAAGATGAAACAGCAAAAGCCTGATGTGCTGATTGTTTTTCTCTGGAATGAAACCTCGCTTCTCTCCTTTTTGCAACAGTATCGGCTGAGTATTCCTGATGTTTCGCTTGCTACTATCCACGATGGAGAAGGGTGGCTGACAAACCCAGCATTTCAACGTCACCTTCCAAGATTGTATTACACAAGATTTATAGTGGTAGATTCTACTTTCGAAGAGAGGTTTGAAAAACGTTTTGGTTATAAACCAGTTCTTACTGCTTCAAATGCCTATGACGCGATGAATGCCGTGCTGTCAGGATTGGATAAGGGAATCACTCAAGCTGGCGAGTTGCGGCATTATCTCCTGAAGCAAAAGCATGAAACGGCCACCTTTGGAACGTTGCAGTTTGGTCCAAGTGGAGAAGTTTCCTCAGAAGTTGAATTGGTGGAGCATGGGTGATGTAGGAGGAGCTTCATGCGCACCTCGTTCTAAGCTTGGTTATACTTACGTCTATAAATAAAAAAAACCACCGAGCGCACCGAGAGAACTGAGAAGCTACGTTGAAAAGTCTCGGTGCTCTCGGTGCGCTCGGTGATTGATAGGGTGCGACGCAATTCATCGCTTACACATTGAGCAGAAGCAAAGGCCAAGAATGAGACCAAAATGAAGATAGAGGCTAAGGCAGAGATGAGTGAGATTCTGATAAAGGGAAAAGAGGGAAGCCTTACTATCCCGGAAGCAATACAATCTCTTTTTCATCCAACGTATTCTCTTGCAAAAGAATACTTCCTACTTGACTGAGAGCATGCAGATGTTCTTGCATTCTTGTTGTAACTTCAATCAGCTCTTCAAAATATAGCTTCTCTTCATTACTCACTTTTGGCTGTGCGCTAGCGCTCCCCCAAAGTGGGGTAAGAAATGGATTTTCAGAGGAGAGGTGATCAAGTTGCTTGAGTCTCTTTTCAACAATCTTGGGAAGATCGACCCAGAACTCAAAGTCATTTTGGTTACTCAGTGAGAGCCCGTTTCGCCATAAGAAAATGTTTCTCTCTGTTTCAACGAGAAACCAGAGAGGATAAAAATTCTCTGTTCTAAAGCTTGATTCTACCAGTCCTTTGATTTTGAGTGAGTTCTCAAGCGATCGAACAACATCAGCAAGAATTACGGATTTTGGTAGATCGTGTACACTTTTGATCTCGGAATGCACATTTTTGAACATCCCTAGGGAAGAAGAACGGAGTTTTGGAGCTCTAAGCATGCGAGTTTCTTGATGTAGACAGGTTATGAAACTAACCGCAATGATGAGTAGAGCAATATTCACTCCAAAATCAAACGTAAATTCAGAGACTTCTTCTCGATGTCTTCGTATTGGAATACTAAGATGGTAAAGAACCCTTAGGACCCAAAAGTGGATCTAACTATCAGAGATAGTCTCACTTTTTTGACTTGTTCAATACCTTGATGGAAGCAACTGAAGAAGGCTCGGATGGCATCATCCTCATAGTTGATGATGGTGCTACGAATAGAAAATTACTTAAGGCGATCTTAGGTAAAGCTGGATTCTCGACAAATGAATCGAGTAACGGTCGAGAGTGCCTTGAGTTCTGCTCAGAAAAAGTCCCACAGATGGTACTGCTCGATATCATGATGCCTGAGATTGATGGCATCGAAACGTGTCGTCGCTTGCGTGAGCAATACAACAAAGAAGAGCTCCCCATCATTATGGTTACAACAAAGTCGGAAGGTTCCGATATCGCAGCTGGCCTCGAAGCCGGAGCGAATGATTACGTTACAAAACCAGTTGATCGCAAGGTGCTTCTGGCGCGCATGGATAACCAACTTCGCTTAGTTGATTCTCAGCGGCGTTTGCGCGAAGCAAAAGAGAGTATTGAGCGATCGTATGCTGTACAAAGTGCCATGGGAGACGCGCTCCCTGATGCACTCGCGGTGCAAAATTCTCAAGGTGAGTTGGTGTATATCAACAAGAGGTTACACCATGAATGCGGAAGCATCAATCTACGCAAAATTGAAGAAGTCTTTTGCTCGATCTATGGAGGACTGTTGCGCGACTCTTATGAAAATGAGATCCGCTATCTCACGCAGCAAATGGGAGACTCCTTTCAGCGAGAGTTTGAAATAGCATCAGGCCAGATTCGTAACTTCCTTGTATCTTCAAGGCAGATTGATCTCCCAGGTTCTCAAGACTTACGCCTTTGGTTATGGAGAGATCTTACCCACGTGAAAGAATTAGAGCGTCAGGTTCAGCAACGAAAAAATATGGATACGGTAGGTATCTTTGCTGCTGGTATTGCGCACAATTTTAACAATATTATGGGGGGAATCCTCGGGGCAACAGATCTCTTAGCTCGACGTGTTCAAGGAGATGAGCGTCTCGAGCGTTGTTTGGGAGTGATACAACGTGCGGTCCAAAGTGGCATGAAGCTTACAAAGCGAATGGGTACTGTTGTAAAGCGAAAAGGTGAAGACGACGAAGAAGTCTTTCGGGATCTCTCCTTGTCTCTCAACGATATTCTCCTTTCCTTTCGTTCAGATTATCCATTTATTGCGTTTGAGAACCACATAGAAGGTGGTCACCGAATTCACATGAGCATGAGAAATCTTAGAGACGTACTTCATCATGTTATTCAAAACGCAGTTGATTCCATAGAAGAGAGAGGCTCCATCACCTTTTCTCTCCGTGATATAACGGAGACTCATCTCCTTCTTGATATAACCGATACAGGGTGCGGGATGAAGAGCGATATTCTGAAGCGAGTCTATGAGCCATTCTTTAGTACCAAGAATCTCGACGTAGAGAACGAGGTCAGCGTTGAGGGGAATGGCCTTGGGCTATGGACGGTGTATAACCTGACGAATAGTTATGGTGGTGATGTTGCTATTGAGAGTGAGCCAGGGGTTGGTACAACGGTTGTGTTAACCTTGCCGTTGCATCGGGGGTAGCGTATTCTTCTTATCGGTAGAGGATAGTTTTTTCCGTTAGCATTTTCTTGAACTTTTCCTCCGTGGCACTGTTCTTTGCTATCGCACTAAGAGCGTTGCCACGGAGGAAAAAGTTCAAGAAAATGCTTGTTCAAGGCTGAGAGAAATCTTCTTCCCTTTGCTCTTTTACCTATCTTCTTGTTATCCTCTCCCCTGTCTATCGACCCTACGGAGACCTTCATGACAACCGATTCCGATACCATTTTTGGAAAAATCATTCGGGGAGAAGCACCTGCGGAAAAAGTCTTTGAAGATGACGATCTCATTGCTATCCGCGATATCAATCCACTAGCAAAAGTGCACCTGCTCGTTATTCCGAAAACATTTATCCGCGATATCTCCCAAGCAAACGAGTCTCACAAGGAATTGCTTGGAAAGATGATGCTTGTTGGAGCGCAGCTTGCTCGAGATGAAGGAATTGAGAATGGGGGATACCGCTTAACGTTTAACTGTGGAGATGATGCTGGGCTTCTTGTTCCGCACTTGCATC
Organism: bacterium; assembly: GCA_030428205.1. GTDB lineage: Bacteria > Bdellovibrionota_C > UBA2361 > UBA2361 > RFPC01 > JAUIBK01. The sequence continues at coordinate 66,624 of JAUIBK010000015.1, read as the reverse complement.
TTCATGTGATTGGTGGACAAAAACTTGGAGCACCTGCATAGGGAGATTGCACATGGAAGAGAATGTTATTCAAACCTCAAAAGAGGGCTCACTTCTTACGATAGAAATTAATCGCCCCAAAAGCCTCAATGCGCTTAACCGCGCTGTGCTTGAAGGGCTGCAAGCTACGTTTCAAGAGCTTGGTGGTGATGCTGAGCTTCGTGCTGTTATTATCACTGGCGCTGGAGAAAAAGCTTTTGTTGCGGGCGCTGATATACAATCGATGAGTGGACTCGATGAGGCTGGTATTCGGTCATATGTTGAGCTCGGCCAACAGGTGATGCGCACGATTGAGCTGTGTCCTGTCCCAGTGATTGCTGCTGTGAATGGTTTTGCTCTTGGCGGTGGTCTTGAGCTCGCTTTGTCCTGTGACATTATCCTTGCCTCAGCGAAGGCAAAGCTCGGGCAACCTGAAGTGAATCTCGGAATTATTCCGGGTTTTGGAGGAACACAGCGCCTGATCTATCGATGTGGTGTAGGAACTGCCCGGAGGCTCTGTTACACTGGGGACATTATCTCTGCGGAGGAAGGAGTTCAGTTAGGTATTATTGACCAGGTGTTTGAGCCCGAAGTTCTCCTTGAGCAAGCAAAGGCTATGGCTACTACTATTGCCTCAAAGGGGCCTCTGGCTGTAGCTGGAGCAAAAGAGGTTATCCGCAGTGCTCAAGATAATCTTTTGACCTCTGGGCTCTCACAAGAGATTGAAAAATTCTTAGAGCTTTTTCAGACAGCAGATAGAAAAGAGGGTATGACTGCTTTTCTCGAAAAGCGTGCAGCTGAGTTTTCTGGAAACTAGTGCGATGACCAAAAAGTTTTTTCACTTTCTTCAAACCCTTTTTGATCATAGCACTAGCCAGCTATATTGTCCGTCTCCGACTACGCTCTCCGAGCTTCGTCGTGACCTGAGTTCTCAGGACCACGTCGTAGCTTCAGCGAAGACGGGCGGGGGGGGGCGCCATCCGACGAAAAAGTGTTCCTCCCCGTTGGGTGAAAAAACTTTTTTGTCGGAACACTAGCCTACAGCTTTGGAGCATACGGTATGAGTTGGGAAGATGGATTCGCATTTGATCTTGGTGAAGAAGTACAGATGGTGCAAGAGACTGCTCGAAGTTTTGCTACCAACGAAGTGCTTCCCTTAGCTGAAAAAATTGATCACGAGCACTACTATCCTCAAGAGCTTATCCCAAAGATGGGACAACTCGGATTTATGGGAGCGTGTGTTCCTGGGGAGTACGATGGTGCTGAGCTTTCGCATGTCGCGTACTGTCTGATTGTTGAAGAGCTCGCTGCCGCCTGTGCATCGACATCTATTATCGTAAGCGCACATAACTCACTCTGTATTTCGCCGATTTTGTACTTTGGTACTGAAGAGCAGAAAAAGACCTATCTTCCTAAGCTTGCTACTGGCGAACATCTTGGATGTTTCGGACTCTCTGAGCCCGGTTCTGGAAGCGATGCTGCTGATATGACGTGTACCGTTACAAAAGATGGTGATGACTACATCGTTCAAGGAACAAAGAACTGGATTACGAATGGCCCCAAAGCCGATACTTGTGTGTTGTTTGCTATGCTCGATCGTAGCAAAGGACACAAGGGAATCTGCGCGTTTGTCCATCCGCTTGATATGGAAGGTATTTCGCGTGGCAAACCAGAAGATAAACTTGGTATCTGTGGTTCACCAACGTGTAGTCTTATGTACGATGGGGTGCGCCTTACCAAAGAGCACCTTCTTGGAGAAGAGAGCAAGGGTTTTAAAGTTGCGATGACAACTCTCAACGGTGGTCGTCTTGGTGTTGCTGCTCAAGCTATTGGGATTGCGCGTGCAGCACTGAGAGATGCTCTGGCTTACGGTAAAGAGCGTATTGCATTCGGCAAGCCTATTGTTGAGCACCAGTCGATCCAGAACTATCTTGCTGATATGGTGAGTCGCGTAGATGCGGCACGGTACCTCACTCTTGGAGCCGCACACCGCAAAGATTCAGGGCAGGACTATATTCGGCACGCCTCAATGGCAAAGCTCTATGCCTCTGAAACGGCTCGATTTTGTGCTAATCTTGGTGTACAAATTCACGGTGGATACGGTTACGTCAAGGATTACGCTGCTGAGCGACACTTGCGTGACGCCAAGATTACGGAGATCTACGAAGGTACAAGCGAGATTCAACGCCTGGTAATCGCGTCTCGGCTTGTTGCTGAATCGCAGTAATGTGTAAATGAACGAGGTGTAACGTTGGCATCAGATAAAAAGAAAGCAGAAGTTCGAAAGTCTTCTTCTGAGCAAGAGTGGTTGTCGGAGCATTATGGTTCACAAAAAGAACGCAAAGAGTCTTTTCAGTCGATAAGCTTTCGTGAACAACCACCTCTCGTCTCTCCGGAATCACTTAATGGATTTCGTTATAACGAAGAGCTCGGGTATCCAGGAGAGTACCCCTTTACCCGTGGAGTGCATGCAACGATGCACCGTGGAAGGTTGTGGACCATGCGCCAATTTGCAGGCTTTGGTACTCCAGAAGATACCAATAAACGTTTTAAGTACCTCCTTGATCACGGCCAAACAGGACTTTCAACTGCTTTTGATATGCCGAGCCTTATGGGATACGACGCTGATAGTCCGATGTCCCGTGGAGAAGTGGGTCGTGAAGGTGTTTCTATTTCAACTATTGCTGATATGGAATGCCTCTTTGACGGAATTTCTCTTGATCAGGTTACTGTCTCAATGACCATTAACTGTACTGCAACGGTAGCTATGGCGATGTATTTTGCTGTGGCTCGTCGGCGAGGCCTTGATTTCACTACCCTTGGTGGAACGATTCAAAACGATATGCTTAAAGAGTTTATCGCACAAAAAGAGTGGATCTCTCCTCCTGAGCCATCTGTGAAACTTTCGTGTGATATCGTTGAATATTGTGCCGAGCACGCTCCGCGGTTTAACCCCATTAGTATAAGTGGGTACCATATCCGTGAGGCAGGTGCGACAGCTGTTCAAGAGCTTGCTTTTACGCTCGCTGATGGACTGGCTTATGTTGACCACTGTGTTGAGCGAGGGATGGATATTGACTCATTTGCTCCACGGCTCTCGTTTTTCTTCGACGTGCACAATGATTTCTTTGAAGAGATCGCTAAATTTCGAGCAGCTCGTCGTATGTGGGCGCGATTTATGCGTGACCGCTACGGGGCACAATCAGAACGTTCGATGAAGCTCAGGACTCATGCCCAAACTGCTGGTGTAAGCTTAACGGCGCAACAGCCAGTAAATAACGTTGCTCGTGTTTCTCTCCAAGCCTTAGCTGCTGTGCTTGGGGGTGTGCAGTCTCTTCACACGAATTCGATGGATGAAACCCTCTCTCTTCCTACGGAGGGAGCCGTAAAGGTAGCGCTTCGTACACAGCAGATTATTGCTGAAGAAAGTGGAGTAACAAATGTTGTTGATCCACTCGGAGGCTCGTATTACGTCGAAAAGTTAACCAACGAGATTGAAGCCGAAGCCCTTTCGTACATTGAGAAGATTGATGCACTCGGTGGAATGCTTAAAGCCGTTGATGTTGGCTTCCCTCAGAAAGAGATCGCGGAAGCTGCGTATCAATTTCAACTGAGTGTCGATTCAAAAGAGTTTGGTATTGTTGGTGTAAACAAATACGACGATGATCACGAACAGGATATTCCTACGCTACACATTGACCTAGAGAGCGAAAAGGCTCAGATAGAGCGGGTCAAGGCTTTCAAGGCTGCACGTGATGAGGCAAAGCACAAAGAATCACTCTCAGCCGTTCGAAATGCTTGTGAGTCAGGTGCAAATGTAATGCCGGCGTTGATTGATGCTGTTGATGCAGGAGCAACGCTTGGTGAGGTCTCGGATGTGTATCGTGAGGTATTTGGGACTTATACGGATCCTGGGATGATCTAGCGTTTTGCCGCTTCTAGTCAGTTCTACCTACAGAAATGTATAGTGAGGATTTTCCTTTTCCTCCTCCTCCTCTTGCACCTTCTCTTGCACTTATCTCCTCATCTTGATCCAATAGAGAATGATGATGAGATAGGTGCAGGTTCAAGAGAAGGATAAGGATTAAGAGGAGGAAGAGGATGAAGGTGAAGTGCAAGAGCAAGAAGAGCTATGCTTGGAATGTATCACTGGAACTACGCCGCCGTTTGTTGCTCAATCTTATCGATTCCCAACACACGGACATGTGATAAGCCGCGCTGACTATCATACGAAACACAAACATCAACCTCATAGTTGTGCCTCGGTTGACCTGAGAGCTTTATGTGCACTTCGTGTATTGCTCCATTTTGAGTTCTCTGTTCAACGGTAAGAGAAAAATCAGCCTCAGGTTTTGTCCGGTTGATCCAATAAAAACGACGAGAAGCAAGAGCATTTTTATCTTGGACGGGAGGATGGGATTTATGAATCTCTTCGTCAACGGTGTGGCAGTATGTTTTGAGGAGAGAGTTATAAAGATATCCTTGGCCTTCTCTCGCTTGGGTTAAGAGATCCTCAAATACTTCTCTGGGGAAACGGGGCTGAAGCTTGAGTGAGTAGTGTCTGAGGTTATATGGATCGTCAATGGTGTAGTACTCATCAGGGTTCCAAAAAGGCCCCTCGGTGTGCATCCCGCCACGCCAACTCTCTTGAACATCCCCTGGAAAGGCAGGAGTCTCTCTCCACGCCTCATCGAGCTGAGTAGAAAAAGACGTGATCGCATTATCATCAAAATCTTTTTCCTCAGGATTGCCAAAGAGGAGATCAAATCCGTCTTCTCTATCAGCATATGGATTCTCCAGTTTCTTTATTCTGACTTTATCCGCATGAGGATACTTCTTCATGGTCACTTGAAGGCATACTGAGGGATCGTAGTGATCAGAACAAAACTCGTTATTGGTGACTTGCCGGTATGGGAGCAGTTGTTTGTCTTCTCCTGAATCAGGTGCGAGGTATGCTAAGAGCACAAATGTTTCTGTTGTTGTGTTATATAAGAGAATTGAGCTGTCAAAATGACATTCGAGTGAGTTGCCGCGCAAGAAAGTGAGTACTCTATCTCGAGCCTCCTCAAGAAGTGTTGAGCCTTGGCGAGGTGTGAGGGAGTAGGGCACCTGTACTTTGCTCCCATGCCAGACCTCAGTAAAGCCCTTCTGCTGTAGGTCTGTAACGATCTGTCGGTGGAGGGGCTTACTCAAAGAACACGACGCCTGATGAGGAAAACTCTCGCCCGAAAAATCGTCCTGATCCGAGGGGTAGTGAGCACTCTTAGGCTTGTCAGGAGGGAGATTATGAAAGCTCATGAACTGAACCTAGCATTCAGAGTACTGAGATTTCAAATAACACACGCAGAAAGGTTCCCCATAAAAGCCTTCATCAAGCTGCTAAGGCTCTGAAATCAATAATAGTTGCGTAGTTGAATAGTTGGAGCAGAGCAGAGACTTATGTGTGGAGCATGAAAGGAGGGGAAGTTGAGTAGAAAATCAGAGTGCATATAATAGAGTTTGCTCTGGGGGGAGACGTAGATGAGCTTATCAGAAGACATTACCAATCTGAAAACAAGGGCTGTAGAAACTCGAGATGTTCACGAGCTTGGAGAGATTCTGGCACAGCTTGCTCATGGAATATCACACGCTGAAGCTGAGTTCCCATCACTCCTTCGACCGGTAGAAGAAGCAATTCGACACCGCCTTATCCTTAACGGGCCTCTTACGCGAGATGAAGTTCTCTTCGTTACGGCGGTCTCTTCTCTGCTTGCTCAAGAAGAGGTGCTCCCGAGTGTTCGACTTGATCAAACGCTGGACTGTATGATGACCTTTCGTCAAGAGCTGTTAACGGCTGGTGTACTTCCTTTTGTTCTTGAAGCAGTTGCGCACTCTACTTCACTCACACAAGATCCCCGGTTTCAATTTCTCTCTGCCGTTGACACATACGATCAGCAACACCAAATCATGAAGAGGGGAGGCCCTCCTGATTGGTCAATACCTTTAGAGAAGCTCGAAGAGGTTTGGTCATCGCTTGATCATGGTTCGCCTGCGAAACTCCGTTTCTTTGTCGCTAATCAAACTTACCTCGTTGCTCGAAATGCTGCACTTGAAGCTGAAGGAGATGACAAAGAATCTCTCCAACGAACTCGTGACCACTATGCGACGCTTGCAAATGAGATGCTCGGAGCGCTTGAAGCCCAGCAAGCGCATGAAGCCATTGGGTACCTCGCGTATAACCTTTCGAGACAACGCCTTGTAGAGGGGAACACTGAGGATGCGTGGAGCTTGTATGTTCAAGCAGCTGGGGCGAGAAAGGCACACTTTGAGAGTATGCAGCAGGTGGGGACTCCTACAGATGGATACGCCACCCAAGTGGTTAAAGTTGCTTTTGATGCTGACTTTCTCTTTCCTGATTATGACCTTGCTTCCTTTCCCCTCTCAGAAGAAGAGGAAAAGGCGATAGTTGACCTGTACAACATAACTGCTGGATTTTCACTTCGTTCTCCAGAGCAGGTAGCAGAGGTATGGAAAGAGCGCTACGGCTACCCTCAAGATGATTCTTAAGATTAGTGATTCGGTATAGTTAGCCCTCCCTCTCGAGGCGGCACTTCTTGCAACGAGCCTCAATTCCGGTATAGTCTTAGGATAGATGACCTTTTTATGGTGAGTATCTGATGGCTGAAGCATCGCTAAAATCTGCTCCTATTCGTGTTCTTGTTGCCAAGCCTGGCCTTGATGGTCATGACCGTGGAGCAAAAGTAGTTGCGCGAGCTCTTCGTGACGCGGGAATGGAGGTTATTTATACTGGCCTTCACCAAACTCCTGAGATGATTGTGCAAAGCGCCTTGCAAGAAGATGTGCAAGCGATTGGTATGAGCATCCTCTCTGGTGCCCACATGGTTCTTTTTCCTGAAGTGTTAAATCTGCTTAAAGAGAAAAATGCAGATGACATTATCGTTTTCGGTGGTGGAATTATTCCTAAAGATGATGTTACGAAGCTTACAGATGCTGGTGTAAAGAAAATATTCCTTCCAGGGGCCGCGACCACGGAGATTGTTTCTTGGGTACGTGAGAATGTTGTCCCACGAGATTAGCAGCCACTTCGATTGAGCCTTTCTTAGCTTCTTTTCCCGTTTTTTGTTGTGAGAACTTCGAGCGTTCGATAATATAGTGGCGTTCAAAGCGCTTTCTTTAGGCGGTGTGCCTAGTTTCAAGTTGATCTACGACAGAGTTTCTCTATGTCAGGTAAGCAGGGTCCGAATTTTTTTCTTCATTATGTTATTATTATTCTCTTTGCTTCCGGCCTCGTCGCACTTGGAGCGCAAGAGATTCATGATAAGTACGGTAATCAGTTCCGGTTTCGTGCACGTGGCAAGCAACTTGTGGAGGAGCTCAAGGGAGATCGCCCGTCTTCGTTTACCCGTGTGCAAAAGAGTCCTTCAGTAAGGACCTCTTCAAATGCCAAAGGAAGTATTAACTGGGATGTTGTCGGAAGAGGTGAACAGTCGTGGGTTGGCGCAAGGAAGGCTCAACCTTCTGCAAAAGATAAACTTTCATCCACGGATCGGCGCGAGCTTGATTCTCTCCTTTCTCATGTAGACAATGAATAAATAAAGGATTTGTACTTATGAACTCATGTGCGCCTTGCCCATTAAAGTTTCTCTTTCGCTCCATAGTGCTCGTCTTGCTCGTGGCATCTCTTCAAGGTTGTGTACTTGCACCACTCATTCAATCCTATAAGCAGATTGGAGTGTCTGAGAGTGATCGCCAACGGCTTCTTCAAGATTCTGTCAATAACTTCCAGCGCGCGCTTTATTGGGGACAGGCTGGTGAAGCTATTGCCCTTACTGAAGATGGTAGCCAAGAAGAGCTGCGTCGGCTTATTCGTGATTCGCGAAAGAGTGAAAAGATTGTTGAGAGCAAAGTTGATTTCGTAGAGTACGGCCAAGACTCGATGGACGCGGATGTGGAAGTGGTTGTGAAGTATTACAAGGTGCCATTCTACGTTGTTAATGAGCGTATTGAGCGACAGAAGTGGAATTTTTCTTATTCATCTGGTTGGAGGTACGTATCGCGGGAGGTCGTTGACGATGGCTCTACCACCTCCTAGAAAAAACTTAAGTCGTAAGCATTTATTTCTTGTTGGCTTTTTGCCTTTTCTTTTATCCGGCTGTGCCCTCTGGCCTTGGGGAGAACCAACTCCTCAAATTGTTGTGGTTGCCTCACAAGACGGGGAAGCCTCAGCAGAACAAAAAACCCCCTTTCTCATAGAAGTTCTTGATGATGCTAATGATGGGGGGCGCTTTTTGGTGCTTGTTTCTCTGCTTGCCCAAACAGATTGGCAAGCTCAGGAAGTTGGTTTGCGCCTTCTTGGGCTTCAAGGTGGCAATATTGTGCAACGTACTGAGTACTCTGTTGCCGAGCTCCTTGATGAAATTGATGGCGACCCAGCGAGTGCTGTGCTTGAAGGGGGGGAGGCCTATGAGCTTGTTCTTACAACTGATGCAAAAGGACTTACAGATTATCAGGTAGAGCTATTTTGGGGACCAGAGGCTAAAGCTCTCTTTGCAAAAAATTCGCAAGCAGGAGAAATCAGCCTTGAAAACATACGCATTGCTCAACTCCGTTCAGGATGTCCTGGTCCCGACTGCTTGGCTCAGTTTCAAATTGAAGCAGAACTTTTAAACAGCACAACAACTCTCATTGATGATGCCACTCTCCTTATTCAGTTTTTTGATACCATTACTGGCGTACAAATGACGCATGAGGAGCGGGTATCGCTTGGAAAGCTAGGGCTTGAACCTGAAAGAGCGAGAGCTATTCGTCTACTTATTGATAGTCCAAGTAATGATGATGAGGGTACTCCGAAGTATCGGCCACAGTTAAGTCTGTTAGTGGGTGAATAGTTTTTTTACGCACTGCTGTGAAGAGAGTTTACGAGAATTTCCTAGAGATGTAGCCCGTTGCTCAGGCTTGTTATCCAGTGGCTGCGCAATTTTCGTATTTTTCAAAAGTGAGATTCCGATCTCTTTCCTGGGGCATCAAAGCGGTAGCATCGTATGAGGAATGATGATGCTCTGAGGATTGAAAGAAGAGGTCCTCTTTTCTTTCTTGAAGATCTTGCTGTCCAGTAAGAGGCACACATGATGTGCTTGGTTGTTCGTGAGTAATTGTTGTCTGAAGTTTAAGTCCTAGAGATCGATGCCAGGGATACTGTACGTGTAGATCCTTGGACGAACTATATATTGAGAAAGGAAATACAATGAAGAAACATTCAATGAAGATGTTCGTAGTATTGTTATGTAGCTTGCTCTTTGCATCCTCAGTGTCCGCGACTGATGTCTGCTTTGAAGGGTATGAGAGAAGTGAGCGTAGCATCATGATTCGCATGGCGGAGAGAGTAGATTCAATACTTGAAGAAATGAAAAGTATTGCCACAAAGTCGTCCGGGGTAATTCCTCATAGTGACCGCATTGAACTTCAAGCAGATTATGAGCGGCAGACTTTGAGACTACGTCGAGTGGGGTTGAGAGGTCATCGTAGGCTCTCTAGAAGAGGAAATGTATTCATAGAGACTTTGGTCTCGCCAGCAGCACTTAGTATTGAAGATACAAGAGTGTATGGGGATAGCGTTGCAGAGGCCCAGTTATTATCTCAAGAAGCGATCTCGGCTATCTGGCAAGCGAAACGAACGAATATGCTGTGTTTCTCTGGCTCATTTGATCGAGTGCCTTTTGAAGGGGAAGAAAACAATGGACAGGTTGATTATGACTTTGTACATGATTCAGCTAGTGAGGAGGCGATCAGAGCAGCTCAAAGAGTAACCCTAAGATCTGTAGGTATCATGCACCAGTATGCAACGATTGCAGCTCTTGCTCCGATGGGAATTCTCCAGAGAGAGCTTTGGCAAAATGATATTCTTTTCTTCCTTGGAGAGCTTGAGCTTTACGGAAGAAGAGAGAGGGTGAACCTCCCTGAAGAAACAGCAAGATATTTAGATACCGTTGTAGATCCTCTCTTTCTTGCAATATCCGATGTACAAATAACTGGTGATACGATTGTCGAAGCAGTCGAGCACTCTGAAGATGCGGCAGATCGACTCGGTCGAGCATTGGGAGTGCTGTATAGTTACTTGCGCTAAATCATCCCCCTCTCTGTGAGAGTCCGTGGAAAAAGGAGGATAGTAAAGGTAGTGGTCATGAAGATTCATTTCATGACCCATATGTTACGTCAGTGTACAAAGCTTCGTAATATCAGTAAGAAGGGGGAGGTGAGTTCGTCGTTTGCAACTCGACTCCCCCTTAGTGTATCCTAGCCAGCTCGTAGTGCTGAAAGGTCACATGGAAAAGCTTATCAACATCGGTGGTGATAAAGGGAGTTGTTTAGGTGACAGCTGTGGTTCTGGTGTGCGCGGCGAAGGAGCATCGAATCTTCCAGGTGTCTATATTAAGACCTTTGGGTGTCAGATGAACGAATACGATTCTGATAAGCTCTATCAGATCCTCTCAGAGAGCTATGCTCCTGTTGAATCTCCTGAGGAAGCAAAGCTTATCCTCGTCAACACTTGTAGTGTGCGTGAAAAACCAGAGCACAAACTTTTTAGCTTACTTGGCAAACTCCGTCCTTTAAAAGAGGACGGTGATGGAGTTTTGATTGGTGTTGGTGGCTGTGTCGCACAACAAGAGGGGAAGAATATTGTTCGTCGTAGTGACGTAGTTGATTTTGTTTTTGGGACTCATAACCTCTCGGTTGTCCCTTCTCTTATTGATCAACGCCGTGCCGGCGCAGATCCTCAAGTTGCCATTGATTATCGCGATGACTGGGAAGATCTTCCACTCGGTGTGCCTGGGACAGGAAGAACTTCTGTTTTCGTATCAATCAGCCGTGGATGTAACAAGAACTGTACGTACTGTATTGTTCCCCGTACACGTGGCCCTGAAGTCTCGCGACCTCTTGAAGAGATCTTACGCGAGGTGCGTATATCAGTGCACCGTGGGGCAAAAGAAATTGTTTTGCTTGGACAAACAGTAAACTCCTGGGGGCTTGACCTCGCTCCAAGAAAGAAGTTTGTCGAACTTCTCGAAGAAGTCGCTCAAGTAGATGGAGTTGAACGTATCCGCTTTACCAGCCCACATCCGCAAGAGGTGCGTAAAGATTTTTACGATCTCGTTGCTGAGAATCCGAAGGTATGTCGCCACATTCATATGCCACTTCAGTCTGGAAGTGACACGATCTTGAAAGCGATGAATCGGAACTACCGCAAAAAACGGTTTCTTGACATTATTGTAGGGCTCAAAGAGCGAGTTCCTGACATTGCCATTACCACGGATATTATTGTGGGGTTTCCTGGGGAAACAGAAGAGGACTTCGAAGAGACTCTTGATGTGATGCGTCAGGTCGAATTTGAAAGTAGCTATTCTTTTATGTTTTCGGCACGTCCTGAAACTGTAGCTGCAGATCTTCCAGATCAAGTTCCCTTAGAGATAAAGCAACGTCGCCTTCAAGAGCTTCAAAGTTTGCAAAATGAGCTCACAGAGAGAGCTCTTGCTTCCTGGATTGGAAAAGAGGTTGAGATTCTTCTTGATGGTTTTACAAAAGCCGACCCTACCAAGCTTCAAGGCAGAACTTCGCAGAACCTGCTCGTGCATCTTAATAGAGAGGAGGTTACCCTGGGGCCTGGGATGATCGTTCAAGCGAAGATTCTTGAGGCTTCAAAGTTTACTCTGCGTGGAGAGTACTGCTCGGGGCAATAGGCATTTACATAGCCATATCAAGTGCTTATAACGGTGGCTTCTGTGCCTTGCCGGGGTGAAGCAATTTTTTTAGTCCTCTGAGGCTATGCATCTTTGAGGCAATTGCCCATTTTACCTTTCAATGAGTATACAATAGACTAAGCTACCAGAATTGTTTGGTGTAAAGGTACGTACAAGACATGAAAGACGAATCGGCTATTGAGATGTTTGTTGGGGGTCTCGTTCTGGATCCCAATACTCAGGCTCCAGTTGTTGTGCTCAAAGACGAGTCAGGCGAAATTCACCTCCCTATTTGGATAGGAGTAGCTGAGGCCACTTCTATTGCAAGCGCGATCAAAGAACTTGAAATGGCTCGTCCTCTGACCCATGACCTCATCACAGAGTTTTTCGGAGAGCTCGATGTTCGTGTACAACGAATTGTGGTAACTGAGTTAAAAGACTCTACCTATTATGCTGAGCTTGTCGTCTCGCAGGGTGACAAAATTCTTATTTTTGATTCCAGGCCAAGCGATGCGATTGCCATAGCTCTTCGAGCATCTGCTCCAATATTTGTCACTAAAGCTGTGCTCGATCAGGCCCAGATTACATTTGCTCAGTCAGCACAAGAAGCGGGTGAAGCCGTAGAGAATGCTGAAGAAGAGATTCCCGTTGATGAGAATGCCCAGCAGGAAGAAGCCTACCCAGAACGAGACTTCAAGAACATCGATAAGGAAAAGTGGAATGAGGTTCTCGAAGATCTCGATCCTGATGATTTCAAATATAAAACGTGATAGCTAACATGAAGTAAAGGAAGACGTGGCGAAGAAGAAAAATACTGCAAGAAAGCAAGCCCCTGAAAGCACGCCAGATACTGCGCCTGAGTCGCATGAGCATGGTGATTCTCGTATATTTGACGATCCCACCATTCAGCAGACTGTTACGGAGGACCCACTCTTTGTTTTTCTCAAAAAATGGTGGAGACAACTTGTTGGAGTAGCTGTAACCGTTTTTGTTGTTATGTACGCGCGCGACGCTTTTCGTGAAACCTACGTTACCAACATGCAGCGTGCAGCGGATATTTTTGCAGGGGTTCGTATCTCCTTTGCGGAGCTTGAAACACTCGAGGAAGATCGCACAGAGAAGGCGCAGGCTGTGAAAGAGGCTCAAGCTGCTTTAGGAGATGCTCCGACCAAGGAGCAAGAAGAAGCTCTTACCAAAGCAAAAGACGAACTTCAACAAGCTCAGGTAGATTATGATAAGAGTTATGAGCAATTTCAAAACTCAATTGTAGCACTTGCAGATGAAAGAACACCCTACAAAGAGCTTGGAACGCTCTATGCCGGGCTTCATGACTTACGCAATGGTGATCTGACGGCGGCAGAGCAAAAGCTCATGAGCCTAGAGTGGCAGGGCACACAACAGATTGAGCCAGCTGTACAGTTTATCGGCGAACTGGCTACGGTCGCTCTTGCTCGTGGATATCTTGATAACGACGAGACCCTGAGCAAAGGAAAGTCTTTACTCGAGAATGTTGCCGAAAACGGCTCGTACGCTCACATCTCAGCGCTAACCACTTTGAGTCTGATAACGTCAGATGGAGAAGAAAAAGCAGCCTTAGAGAAACGTCTTGCTTCGTTTAGTCTAGACAACCCCGAACAAGGCGAGCTTCTTGAGACGCTCATGGGGCGTGTCCAAGGCTGATTTCCGCTTGATTCTGGTCTCTTTGATTCGCCAAAGTTCGTAGCTCGCTCCATGGCTCTTCAGTGGAGCTGTTTCGGGGCAAGAGTGAGTATATCTCTCGCAAATAAAAATGCCTGACTTCATCTCCTACGTCCTTTTGGGTGCTTCGAAGAACAGGGATCGGGCCTTATCGCAATCTGGCGGGAGGTAAGTGTTGTCCCTCCCTCCTTCGCTAAAACTACGGAGGGCGAACCTGCTACTATGGGGCTACGTCGCCTTGTCGAGGACGCTTCATAGCTTTAGCGCAGGAGGGGCGTAGTAGGCTGGCGGATACTCCTCGCCTCCACTGCTCATTGAACCGGGAATTTCAAGCCCTGGGAGTGTAGAAAGAGCTGGTCAAGTCTGGGGGCCAGCACCCACTTACACCTTCTTTCTTTTCCTTAGAAAATTCCTCATACGTTGACCCGCATCAAGGGATGTTTGATTTGACCTCCTGCTAGTAGAACAGTCTGGACACCCTTCATGGTCTCAAGTGAGATAATCAGTGGACCTTGGGTGTTCGCCGTTAACTGGTTGCCGACTCTATTCACTATAACGAAGCATTGGGATTCAGAAAGGTCTGTCATCCCAAGTTGTGTAATTTCACCGGCTCCTAAAGGAACGGAGTAATTATCAATGAAAAAATCCGGATCTGTTACTACAAACGCCAAATCAGGTTGGTCCAAGCTCTGAAGCCAAAAGAAGACTGCCTCATCTTCGGGCTGAAGAAGTGCAAATCTTTTTGCCAATGAGAAGCCAAGGAGACCATTTTCAAAAGTAATGATCCTCTCCTGCCTGACTTCGAGTGTACCAAAGCGAGTTGTCAAAACCTCCATGAGATACCCTTTCTGCCGTAATGCCGGCTTGAAAGACAGCGAACTGTTATCTCTCAGAAATGAGAGCCCTCTCATAAGGGCATACCCTTACCAGAGGGCTCTCATCACACCTTTCGTGGTATAAGATCACTTATGGTAATGAAATCAAATGTCCAAGGCAAATAGAAGGGTTCAAACCGTAGAAAGTCTTATAGGCGAGTCACAAGCATCCTTTGTCAACGTTATGCAAACCTGACACTTTGCGTGACGGCACATAAAGAGAAAACGATTTAGTTGCACTCCTCTTGTGTGTCTGGAATATTTTCAATTCCTATCTTTCCAATTTCATATTGGTTCTTTGCCTGTTTCCATAGCTTATTGGCTAATTTGCGCTTGCCGCTTCGCTTGAGCTTTCTTCGAATCTGCTTGCTTGCTTCTTGCAGGAGCGTTTCGAGTGAGCCGATGTAGGCTTGTTTCTTTCCTGAGTTGTCACTCAACGAGCAAAGTGCATCACTTGAACAGTTAGACAGCTGTGTGCTTTCAAAGGACCAGATGGTCGTCCAGCTCTGAAGATAGGCCTCGTGTGCCGTGTTAAGGAGTTTCTTAAATCCTGATGATTTTCCTGTCGCACGCCTTAAGGCTCGTACTCCCTTGGCTACGAGATCGTTCATATGCTGAGCTGCGCCGTCGAGCTCAAATTGAGAGGGGGAAATGTCAATGCTGTCACATTGAAGGCAGCTTGTATTATCACCACCACAGATTCCACATTCGTCAATTCCTTGCGGGCAGTCGAGACAGCTTGTGCCATCACCTCCGCACACACCACAGGCGTCTTCTACGGCATCTCCGTTTGGCACGCCATCACAGTCAGTACAGCTGGATCCATCACCTCCGCAGACGCCACAAGCATCTTCAACGGCGCTACCACCCAGAACACCATTGCAGTCATGAGAGCATTCACCAACGGTAATGGTTTTATCGCATACAACTTTGAGATTATTTGCCACCGAAACAGCAACAAGTTGGACTTCGAATGATTCTAAGGAGACGCCGTCAATGTGAGTAGCAACGGTAAGACTTGTAATAGTCGCACCTTGTTGTTCTAGCTGAGCGACACCGCCGTCAGGCCCAGGAGCTAATGTTCGCCAAACAAGACTAAGATCTGGACATGCTTGGTCACTTAAGTTTCCTTCGCTATCAGTACAAACGGTAGCGCTAGCATCAAGCTTTAAAGTAGCTGTACCTTGACCACAGGCCACCTCATTTGGCGTAACTGAAATTTTACAAGAGAGCGTCGGAGGTCGCTTGACCTTTTCTGGTCCCTCTTTTATCGCAGCAAAAGATTGTGTTGAAGAGAGAGTAAGTATACAGAAAATGGATAAGACGTATCGAGTAAACCGTTTCATTGTGTTCCCCTAAACTTTGAGGCCGAACGTGATAGCCTCATGTGCGACTCCTTACGAGCCTGCGCAACATAACCACTCATAAGGTGAGCAATATATATGCCACGGGAGAATCAATAACCGGTTCTCTATCAACGAAGGATGTGGGATTCTTAGGTTTTTTTATGTAAGGCAATCATAGCTACACAAGATTTCTGCAGGATGAAAATACGAGATATGCCTAAGATGATCTAGGTTCTTTTCTTGGACTAAGTGTCGCCTTTTCTTGCCGTTTCAATGGCTTTTGCGACTTCTTCATCTCCCCTCTCGGTGTAACGCATCGTCACCCGAACATCACTGTGGCCTAAGGCTTGAGCCACAAGGCGAATATCTCTTGAGTTATCAAGAAGATCGATCGCAAAAGAGTGGCGGAGGAGGTGCGGGTGGAGTTTCGTCTCAGTTGAAAGTTCGTTAATCGCTCGCCAGATAGATTTCGCACCCATCAAAAAGGAGTCCGGATCCTTGGCATTGGCTCCATAGCCACTTATAAAGAGTGGTAATTTTTTATCTTGCGCAACGGTGAGTTTAGCGAAGTAGCGGCTTAGCTCTGTTGAACGAGCTTCCAAATACTCCATCAGTGGTTCACGCATCTGCTCGCTAATATAGACATTGCGGTACCTACGCCCTTTCGTACGGACGTTATGAAGCCACTCAAAAGTATCATCGAGTTGATGTCGCCGCAGAAGACGGATTTCATCGGCACGGAGACCGGTGTCGAGAAGTAGGGCAAAGAGCGTCTCGTTACGATAACGTTGAAAAGATTGCTTATTGTTTGAACGAGAGCGTGCTTTTTCCCTGATTTTTTCGATTTCTTGTTTTTCAACTGCTTTTGGGCGTGCCTTTTGGACTTTGGGGGATTTGATGTCTTTGGCCGGATTGGTAAAACCCGCAATACGCTCTGAGAGAGTTCTGCCCATGTGTTTTAAGGTAGCAAGTCGCCTCGCAACAGTTGCAGGGCTCTCGCCTTTCTCGAGCCGAGAATCAACAAAGCGTTGTACACTTGTGTAGTCCCAATCGAGGACTTTTAATTTTGAGGGTTTCGAGTAGCCGCAGTGTTTGGTGAGAAAATCTATGAAATGATTAAGATCAAGTCTCTTGGCTCGAGAGGTGTGAGTAGACCCAGAAGCATAGTAACGTATATAACTGTCGATCACTGTCTCAAGCGATGTGTGGGAGATGTCGCCAGGAACATCACCATCGCCGTAGAAGAGATCTTTTGCTTCGCTCATACTGAGTAGCTTGAGGTTTGGGTGGTCTCATTGTCAAGCATTTTCCCTCGCCCAGAGTCGTGACCATACAGTTTAGCTCTAAATCAAATAACCACCGAGCACACCGAGGCCACCGAGACTTTAGGGACCTGTTTCTCGGTGACCTTGGTGTGCTCGGTGGTTAAATGTAAATCACATTCTGTGTAGGCTGGAACTCAGCCCTATACGGCTCGATGAAGTTCACTTGGAAGGGGAAGATGAAACTTAAGGAATGAGTAACTTTATAGGAATGAGCTACAACGAGTGCTCCGAGAAAAAAAGTTTTTTCATCTAACGGGGAGGGACACTAGAGAACGTCAACCTCTTCTACCATAGCAAGAATATCTTTACTATCTACGATTCGTAATGATTCGTTCCAGGGAACTTTAATCCCAGTAGTGCGTTCAATAAGTACAACGGCGCCAAGTGGAATTCCACTAATGTTCGTTTCTTCATCTGTTTCATCATCAATGGCGCTTGCTACCTCAAGCACTTCTGCCAGGACACTCTCTGACATGTTCGATTTTGCGTTTTCAGGAAGATAGAGCCCCCCATCCGTTGTGTTATCAACATCAAGGATATTCACGACAACCCTCATTCCAAGAGGGAGAATGCTGCGGATCTTCTTTTTGGAATAAAGGGCCTGGTCATATTGTGAAATACTCATGTTTTCCTCTGTTTTACTAGGTGGGGTGGTGTCTCTGTTCTTTTTCTTAGTTTCGTCAGACATTCGTGGCGGGTTCAAAGCTAGGCACCTCATGTGTATAACAACATTGGACAGAAAAAACACCCACACCATACATTTAATCAAACATTGTTTGTTGTGATTTGCTTTTCCTTCTGGCGGCGCTACGGTTGCGCACCATACCGATTTTTATAGAATTTCCAGGGGTATTGTGCTACTGCTGGCAACTATTAGAATGAATATTCTAGTGGTGAAGAACCACCAGTAAAGGACCCTCTTGGTGACTCGTCCAAGGAAGAGTTTATGAGGCGTCAACAGCCCCTTGAGAAAGAAGGTTGCGAAAGTCAAATAGGGGCGTACGAAGTTTGTACCTTTTTGTGTGATGCACGACTCTTATGTATAGCGGATAGAGACATCTACCAAAGTTTCAAAGTTGATTAATGTACCTGAGGAATCATGACTGATACTGCTGAACTCAAACTCGATAACGGTGAAACATATGAACTCCCTGTGATTACAGGAAGTGCTGGAGAGAAAGCTGTTGATGTAACGAGCCTACGTGGAAGCTCGAAGTACATCACGCTCGATCCCGGATATGGAAACACTGGAAGCTGTCTTAGTGCCATTACGTTTATTGATGGTGAAAAAGGTGTGCTTCGTTACCGTGGAATTCCAATTGAAACTTTGGCGGAGAAAGCTTCTTTCCTTGAGACTTCTTACCTCCTCATCAACGGCCGACTCCCGAACAAAACTGAACTTGAAAATTTTCAGTCAGAGATCACAATCCACACGATGCTCTATGAAGACGTCAAGAGCTTCTATGATGGGTTTCCACGTGATGCACACCCTATGGCGATTTTAGCTTCCGTAGTTTGCTCTCTTTCAGCTTTTTATCAAGATGAAGAGGGTAGTCCTGAAGAGGTTTCTTATCTTAACAGCATTCGCCTCATGGCGAAGCTTCCAACCATTGCTGCGTGGGCATACAAAAAATCAGTGGGTCACCCCTTTGTATATCCGAATAATTCACTCTCGTACTGTGAAAATTTTCTTTACATGATGTTTGGACTTCCGGTGGAGGAGTATGAGATCGACCCTCTTTTGGTTGAGGTGCTCGATACACTCCTGATTCTTCATGCTGATCACGAGCAGAACTGCTCAACATCTACTGTACGTATCGTTCGTAGCAGTATGGCAAATATGTTTGCTTGTATTGCCTCTGGAATTTGTGCTCTTTGGGGGTCCCGTCACGGTGGTGCGAACCAACGTGTGATTGAGATGCTCCAACGCATCCGTGAAGACGGTGGTGGTACGAAGAAATTTATAGAGATGGCAAAAGACCGTGAGAGTGGATTCCGCCTTATGGGCTTTGGACACCGTGTGTACAAAAATTTCGATCCACGGGCGCTTATTATTAAAGATAAGTGTGCAGAGCTTCTCAATAAGCTCAAAGTTTCTGATCCTCTCCTTGATATCGCACGTGAGCTTCAAGAAGCAGCCCTTGCTGATGACTACTTTGCTGAACGTAAACTTTACCCTAATGTCGATTTCTACAGTGGAATCATCTACCGAGCTATGGGTATTCCAGTAAATGCCTTTACGGTAATGTTTGCCCTTGGACGACTCCCAGGTTGGATTGCGCACGCAAAAGAATATACCGAGGATCCAAAGAACCGTATTGGACGTCCGCGGCAAATTTATACTGGGCCTGAGCAGGCTGAGTATGTGCCGATTGAAGATCGAGGATGATTGAACGCGTTCGTGAGATAGCGCTTGAAGCTTCAAAGCGTATTCTCAAGATCTACGAGAGCCACGATGTTTCCATTGAAATAAAGAGCGACAGTTCTCCTGTTACTCAGGCAGATCTTTGCTCGCACGAGTATATCTCTCAATCCCTGAGGGAGTCTTTCTCGTATCCTGTGTTAAGTGAAGAGAGTCCGATCGAGTATGAGCAGCGAAAAGACTGGGAGGCTTATTGGCTTGTAGATCCTCTTGATGGAACGAAGAACTTTATTGCTCGAGATGGACAGTTTACGGTCAACATTGCCCTCGTGCGAAACAATATTCCCGTGCTTGGTGTTGTACACGTTCCTGTAACCAATGAAACGTATTTTGCGGAAAAAGGAAGTGGGGCATTTGTTTTACGAAACGGAAAAATTACCCAAATTTCGAATCAAAGTTCACGTGATGACCTTGTGTGTGCTGTGAGCTGTTTTCACGACTCTGAGGCCTCTCAAGAATTCCGTAAGAAACATGAGATTACGAACGTCCGTAGGCTCGGTTCTTCTCTTAAGCTCTGTAAGCTCGCTGAAGGAGAGGTCGACGTGTATCCGCGTCTTGAAGGGACAAAGGAGTGGGATACCGCTGCAGCGCAATGTATCGTGGAAGAAGCAAATGGAAAGGTGCTTGATGTTACGACGGGAAAGCCGTTAACGTACAATAAGCCGGAGATTCGCAATAATCACTTTATCGCTTCTCGGTGCGATCTCTCTTTTCTTTCGTAAAATATGCCTCTTTACGTGCTCATCTTTTGTTTCTTTCTCTTGATAGCTTCTCCAACTTTTGCAGCAGATACAGGTATGAATCATCTTGCCAACGAAAAAAGTCCCTACCTTCTTCAGCACAAAGACAATCCGGTTTGGTGGTGGCCGTGGGGTGACGATCCTTTTGATCGTGCTCAAGAAGAGGATAAGCTTATATTTCTGAGCATCGGGTATTCAACGTGTCACTGGTGTCATGTCATGGAGCATGAATCTTTTGAAGATGCGAAAGTTGCTGAATTTCTGAACAAACATTTTATAAGCATCAAGGTTGACCGAGAGGAACGGCCTGATGTTGACCAGGTGTATATGAAATCTGTTCAAGCGTTCTCGGGAAGAGGTGGTTGGCCGATGAGTGTGTTTCTTACACCAGATCGCAAGCCTATCTTTGGAGGTACGTATTACCCAAAGGAGCATTTTCTCAAAGTTCTCTCCTCGCTCAATACGATGTGGAAAGAAGATCGCCAAAGTGTGCTTGAAAGCAAAGAGAAGATTATGACTTTCCTTTCTCAAGGTTACGGAGAGTCAACCGAGTACAAGATAACTGGCGATTTGCTTGAGGAGTTTGTGCATGAAGCTGAGCACTCTTTTGATATCGCTGAGGGTGGATTTGGAGGTGCTCCGAAATTTCCCCCCAGCGCTAAGCTGCGAGTGTTATTGCGCCGTTTTCACGCGAAGGGAAACTCTGCGTTGAAAAAAATGGTCTTCCATTCCCTGGATAAAATGGCCCTCGGCGGTCTCTATGATCCTATTGGAGGCGGGTTTCACCGTTATGCTACTGATGCTGCCTGGAAAGTGCCACACTTTGAAAAGATGCTCTACGATAATGCTGGGCTTGCACTTGTTTATCTTGAAGCTTATCAAGTGAGCCAAGAGAGTTTTTATAAAGAGGTTGCTTTCGATACGCTTGAATTTGTTCGCCGTGAGATGACTTCGCCCAATGGCGGTTTTTTCAGTGCGCAAGATGCTGATTCTGAAGGAAGAGAAGGTGCTTTTTATGTGTGGACGCTTGCTGAGCTTCAAAAAGTCTTGTCGCAAGCAGAGCTCAAAGAGCTTCGAAAACATGTCTCTCTTACAGAGCAAGGGAACTTCGAAGAGGGAGCAAATATCGTGCGCCTGGAATCCACAAGGAGCTGGAAATGGCTCTTTTCTGAAAGGGGAATTGCGATTCGCACCAAGCTTCGTGTCGCTCGCTCCAAGCGACCTCGCCCATTGCTTGATGATAAGTGGCTTACGGCCTGGAATGGGTTGATGATTGAGGCTTTTGCAAAAGCTTCTCGCGTAAGTGGGCAAGATCAATATTTAGAAGATGCTACAAAAGCGGCAAGTGCCGTGCGCTCTGCTTTGTGGAAAGAGGGACAACTCTATCGTCGCTATCGAGCAGGAGATGTGCGCTTTGCAGCGGTGCTTGATGATTATGCCTATTTGATCTCAAGCTTGCTTGAGCTCTACCAGGCCGGCGGAGATCCTCAGTGGCTTACGTGGGCAGCAGAACTCCAACAAAAACAAGATGATCTATTCTGGGATGATACAAGAGGGGGATATTTTTACTCTCAAGATAAGCTTATCTTAAAAGAAAAAGTATTTTTTGATGACGCACGACCAAACAGCAATGGTGTTTCAGCGCTGAATCTCATCAAGCTTGCTGATCTTACCCTTCATAGAGAATACCGCATACGAGCAAAAAAAGTTGTTGAAAGCTCGATGGCGTTTTTGAGTAAAGCCCCTTTTGCCTGCCCTTCGCTTTTTCTTGCTATTGATTATTTACTAGCGGATGCCAAAGAGCTCGCACTCGTTCGTCCCAAAGGAGAGTCTGAGAAAAGCGACCTTCATAGATTCATTCACTCTACTTTCTATCCCTATCTTGTCATTGCAAGTGGGCAGGTCGGGGAAGAGCGAGTGCCTCTCTTGAGGGGAAGACCTCTTCTCAAGAACTCCCCGACGGCGTATGTCTGCGAGCTGGGAGCATGTAAGCTTCCGACAACGGAGCTTGAGGTGCTTCGAAAGCAGTTGGAGTAACGTTATTATTTATATGAGGGACAGGATGAGGGAGAAAAAGCTGTCTGAAAATTTCAAAAGACGACCTTCTCCTAGATAGGCAATTCCTCAATAGCATTTGCAGATATCATGATGGAACAACCTATAACGCGAAGTACGCGAAGAGGAGGGATCTTCGCGTACCTCGCGTTATAATTATACGTGGGTTCGACGAGAGAGTAGGGTTGGTATTTTCTCTAGGAGCTAAGAAAATTACCTATTTCCCGTCCAATCTCCTTCTCCCTCAGCCCCAAGACCTCAAGTTTCCCCTATGAGATAGTCGATCCTCAGTACATGAAAGGATCTGTCTCTCTCTTACTCTTCGTTCTTTGCTTCACGCCTTCTCTTGTGGCTGAAACGCTACACCCCGTCAAACTTGAAAAAGGTACTCTCCAAAAGTGGTGCCATACCGAAGATCAAAATCGGGTACGGTTTAGCAACCTCTTGCTTGAGCAGGAAGGGTATTTTCGTTGTGGAGAAATCGAGAGTGTTGCGCTTTGTGGCCCTCTTGGTGAGAAGTATATTGGTCCAGCTTTAAGTGCTCCTGCCTCTTATAAGGATTGTGGACTTGGACCTCGTATCTATATCGAAAAGAATGGGGTCCCGGTTGATGTGGCGCGTGTTATGAGAACGTCAGAAGACAAATATCCCTCTAAGGGTAATCGTAACGAGGATGATTCGTTTACGGGCAGTAACCAAAGCTTTAACCGGCTAGATGAGGCATTTGATCAAGTTTCAAAAGCACTTGGGGGCGAGCCGCAAAGTGCGAATCGAAAGAAACCTTATGGTGTTTCCCCTGGTGAAGGGCTTTCTCCAACCGAAGCATATGGTCAGATTGATCAGCTGCTGGGTCCTCTCTTGAATGGGCCATACGGCAAAGTGCTTGAGGAGCTTACAGGACAACCTCTGCCCGATCTCAATGAGACAGGACGAGGTTTAGAGCGTCACTTTGATGCGTATCGTCTTGGGGACAACTTCTTTGAAGATTAAAACTTCTGGCATGAAATCTCGTGCTTTTCGTTCCTTCCTTTTCGTTTCCTTTTTCTTGAACTATTTTCTCCGTGGCGTAGTCTTTTGAGTTGCGCCCGAATCTTAGCCACGGAGAAACTAGTGTCATTTCAAATTAATTTTTCGCCGGTTGGCAAAAATCAATTTAAAATGACACTAGCTGGGCTGTAGTGTCCCTCCGGGGGTTTTTGCCTCCGGCAAAAAAGTGTGGCTCCTCGCCTAACCGGCAAAAATTAAGTTGTCGCCACACTAGTTCAAGAAAATGGCTGTTCAAATCTAATCCTGAGATATAGCCAGCGCCCCTGTGGATTATGTGTGGGTAGCGCCCCGTCCTTGACCTACATATTCAAAAGAAGACAAAGAGGTTGTGGTGTGTTACAAAATGAGTTGATTTATCAATTTTCTATGGAGTAGCTCATGACTACTACATCTTCTCAGTTACAGGTTGGAGCGGTGATGACGGAAAATCCTGTCACTGTTGATGTGCACGCACCGCTCTCTGATGCCTCGCGTTTAATGGACATCCACGATTGCCGACACCTTGCGGTCACTGAAAGCGACACGCTTGTCGGCATACTCTCTTCTCGAGATATTCTGCTGGCAGCAAATGCAGCGGAGAAGGAAAAGCAGGACATTACTGTTGGTGATGCGTATATTGCCTACCCATATCATGCATCCCCATCAGATTCGCTTGTGAAAGCGCTAGACTCGATGATGGGGCTCCATATTAGCTCAACACTTGTTGTCGATGATGGAAAGCTCGTAGGAATTCTTACAACCTACGATGTTTGCCGCGTATTGCGTGACCTTCTTGAAGACGCTTCAGAAGAAACTGAAATAGTGTAACTCATTTTATACTCCCCGCACTTGAAATTACCGGTACAATAGGCACCAAGGGCGGGGAGTATCCCCCGACCTGCGACGAGCGTTCGACTGAGCGTTCGACTGAGCTCACGCCGAAGTCTCAGCCTCACGCCGAAGTCTCAGCCGAGTCGAGGGAGGATACAGCCCAATACCAGGAGTAAATCAAAATCAGGAAGACCTATAAGTCAGCACTCCCGTCCGTGATTTTGATTTGCGCCTGGTATAAAAGTTGTGGTGTTCCTGAGAGAACACACGAATGTTATAACCCCCTTGCACTTGAAAATGGCTGGCTTCAATGAGCATAGGCACTTCTTAATGCGGAGAGTTTACTCCGTTGCGTTTTCATGGGGCTCTTGGGAAGAAGTTGCCTCAGTGGCACCTTCTTCCGTAGCTTTCTCTTCGACCTCTTTTGCTTTGACAAGATCGCTGCGTTTCCAAGCGAGAAGATCTTGTATCTTAGAATCAGAGATACGGAAATAAAAAGGTGCCGTAGAAAGCTTTAAGACAGCGTGGTAGGCCGGAGCTGCTTTTTCTTCTTCGCCATCTTTCTTCTGTTCAGGTTCTGGGGCACCAAACAGGTACTCAACGGTAGAACCATCTGATTGAGTGAGAGTAAAGGTGAGGATAGGCGACTCCATGCGGTAAGACTTCTTCTCCTCTGTGCCAAGCATGTCACTAAACGTGAGTCGTGTTGTTTGTTTAACGAGATCGTCAAGCTTGTCTGCTACAGGCTCCTCAGAGTCTGTAAGACCATCAAGAAGTGGGACTCCGTTTTCAAAGGCAACGGTGATGTCTTTGAGTTCGAGCTTGCTGAGATCGTCTTGTTTTACTTTTAGAAAATTGCGGTCATACCAAGCGGTAGCGGTTGTTTGGAGGTCGTAAGAGCTGAATTCTATGCTAAATGTTTGCTCTTCACTTCCTTTACGTACATGGATTTTTTTAAATCCTGGAGAGTTGCCAAGAAAAAGGTTCTCAACCAGTGTTTCGCCCTTGTAAAAGGCAAGCCGTTTTTTGAACTTCTCTTCACTGGTTTCAAACTGCTTTGCTGCAATCTCGGTGTTTCCTACAGGATAAGGCTTATTGATGGTAAAGAGTTTGTCTTCAAACAGTGCACGCTTTGAGTCTGAGATAGGAAAATGGTCAAAGTGCGGTAGTACCCAAGTGCCATCGTGCTGCTCAAGAGTAAGTGAATCTTTCCCTTCAGTCACAATGATTTTACTGAGCTGATCGAGCTGAAGATCTAGCAGAGGTTCGTGTGGCGTAAATGCTGTAAGCGAGTTATCACGGGCAAACATGGTTGCCGTGAGTACTGCTTGAATAACAAGAAGGACGATTAAGGATTTAATAGCTGTACTAGACATCGTTTACGCTGCGCCTCCTGCCAGAATAGACTGAAAATGCGCATTTCGTTGAGAGCGCATTCCTCGATAAAGAGTGAACACAAGAAAAAGTCCAAGAAGAGCAAAGGCATAGTTCCCATACTCCCAAAAAATCTGTTCCTGTTTTTCCAACGGTCGGAGAGTTCGTGAGAAGTGCCCACGGCTACGGATGGCAAGTAGGCCACGATCTTCAAGTGACCACTCGATTGAGTTTTGTACAAGTTGGAGTGAGTTGAGAAAACGGTTACTACCCGTGCTTGCAGAGATTTGAAGTGTAGAATCAGCGACAAACTCGTTTGAGCCAAAGAGGATGATTCGCCCAGAGTCCGGGGACTTGGTGATAATGCCAGAGATAATCTCTTTCTCTTCTTCTTTCGATTCTTGGGCCTCTTCTTGCGCAGGTTCTTCTTTGGCAAGAAGTGGAGATTCTTTCCCTTCAAAGAAGGAGGTAAATTGCCCCTCGACCATAGCAGCAAGAATAGCTGGGTTTATCTTCCTCTCAGGAAACCCAAGCTGTGGATATGCTTTAAAATCAGGAATGACCGATGGACTGTCCCAACGCCAAGAACCTGCGGAACTCTTCAAGAGAGTTTGGGATGTGAGCGCAGAGCCTTCGGGCAGAGAAATGTTCACAGGCGAAGACCAGTTCATCGTCATCTGAGGAATGCCTGAGGTGATCATCAGATCTTCGTTCATACCGTCAGTGCGAACATCGACAAAGTATGGATAGGTGACCATGCGAAGCTCAGGGATAACGACGCCGGGAGCAATTTGACGTTGCATTGGAACAGGGTACTTCTCATTTTGTGGGTCAAGGACGAGGCTGTTTTCGATCTCAATGCCGTGGTGCTTGAACCAGTCGGCAAGTCCACTAACATTTTCTTCGGCCGACAAGCTCTGTTGAGTACGGTTTATAGCGTGTGATCCAGTGAAGAACATCACTGTTCCGCCTTTCATGAGAAACTGGTCTATGGCAAAGACGGCTTTTGCGTTGAGATCTTTTGGTGCGGCAACCAAGAGGAAGTCAAGATCATCAGGGAGAGTGCCTTGTTCGAGGTTAACGTCTTTTACGGTGAAACCTTCGCTCAGTTGGTCTCTCAGCATACGGAAGGTTTTTCCACCTTGTGGTCCCATAAAAGGATTGGCTGGTCTTGCAGGTGCAGGAACACTGATGCCGATGGTTTTAAGAAAACCGGCGGAGAACCTTTTTAGGCCAGCTTCGATAGTGCGCTGAGCACCCTCCTGAGAGAAGTCTTCAGGGAGAGGAACAAGCACAGCTTTGTCTTTGTCACGAAGGAGTGAATAGAAGAAGAATGTGTTCTGTGAGAAGAGGCTTGCTGCCATTGGGCGAAAGCCATACTGCTTCTCGATCTCGGCTGCTAATGAGCCGTCGCCAGCTTGAGGATCTTCAATCGCAACTTGCAGCTTTCCACCAGAAGAATCAGCAATCTCGCTCAGTGTTTCATTGAGCACTTTTTTGTACTCTTGGAGTTGAGGAGGAAGTTTCTCGTCAGAAGAGATGAAGCCCTCAAACATTACTGGGTTAGCGAGGCTTGCAAAGAGGTTGTCGGTTGTCTGGAAGCCGTAAAGGACTTTCTTAATTGTTTTTGTCAGGTCGTATTCAGGATTGCGAAGTTGAACATTAAGGTCGCTTTCTCCTTGAAACTGGACTTCAATGAGATCTTGGAAGTTGAGCACTTCAAATTTATCACCATACTGAATAAGAACGTCAAAGTAAGAGTTGACGAGTGAGGCTTCGTACCGGTCCGAAATTTGAAAAGGCACTGGCTTGATGCCGAACTTTTTACTCGCTTCTTCTTCGAGTTCTGGATTTTCCCGTGGGTCCACAAACTCAGCGCGAACACGACCGTCGGAAACGGCCTGATACTCGCGGATCAGATCGCGGAGTTGCGGAACAAGTGGAGCAAGGAGCGGGTGTGTTCGTGAGCTAAAATAGCCTCGTATCAGGAGGGGCTCTCTAAGCTGTGAGAGGTAATTTTTCGTTGTCTCAGAGATGCTATAGGCTTTGTTCCTCGTGAAATCAAGGCGAAGCGAGGTGACGTTGTGGAGCCAAAAGTTCGCGAGTAAAAAGTTGAGCACACAGAGGTACGTAAAGGTTCTCCACTGACGGTGGCTTGAGTTCTGACCCTCAAGAGACCAGCGGAGATTTTCGAGGGAGAAAATGTTGAGGCTTAAGAATATGCCCATTACGCTGATGTAGTAGTAGATGTCTCGTACATCGAGTACGCCGCGAGTAATGGATTCAAAGCGTGAGCCAGTACCTAGAAGTTTAAAAACCTCAACTCCAGAATTTCCAACAAGTGGAGTAAGTGCATCTGAGCCGATAAGGTAGAGGATGGTGCAAGCGACAACTGTCCCAATAAGGCTTACGATCTGGTTTTCAGTTTTTGAGCTGATGTACAACCCAACGGAAGCGTAGGCGCCAGCGAGAAAGAGGGTAGCAAGGTATCCGGCAAAGACGGGACCCCAATCAACATCTCCGAGAAAGGAAACGGTGATGGGAATTGGAAGAGTGAGCACGAGGGCAATCACGACCAACCCAAGGCAAGCGAGAAACTTACCCATGATGAGTTCAAAAGAGCTCATTGGGAGCGTCAGCAGAAATTCAACCGTACCTGCTCGCCGCTCTTCACTCCACATGCGCATCGTAAGTGCACCAACGAGAAATATGAGAAGGAGTGGCATCCACTCAAAGAGTGGTCGCACATCAGCAATGTTTCGCGCAAAAAACTTCTCGACCCAAAAAAAGGTAAAAAGGTTGACGGCTAAAAAAGCAAGTAGGAAGAGAAACGCTACCGGAGATGAAAAGTATGAAGCGAGTTCTTTACGGGCGACTTGACAGGCTTTACTCATGTTTCCTGATTCTCCTTATTGAGCAGTCGTATTGATTTCACGAAAGATTGATTCAAGGCTACGTTCTTGAGGGTGAAGAGAGTAGAGGCTACACCCTTGGTCCACGAGCGCTTTGGCTATTTTGGGAGTGAGGCTTCCGTTGATTGGCTTGGTGTCGAGGAGAAACTCAGATACACCATCATCTTCACGGGTCAGCTCAACAGAGGTCACTTCAGTAAAGTCCTTGAGCATTCCCTCAAGTTTATCGGCTTTTTGGTCAGTCTTGAGTACGAGCCGATCGCTGTTTTCAAGTTCTGAAAGAGAGGAGTCGAGCGCGAGTTTGCCGTGGCGCATAATGAGCACTCGATCACATACGGCGTGAACCTCTTGTAGGATGTGAGTGGAGATGATCACGGTAGCGTTTTTACTCAAGTCACGGATGAGTTGACGCATTTCGTGGATCTGTGAGGGGTCGAGCCCATTAGTAGGTTCATCGAGGATAAGAATTTCAGGTTTGTGGATAATTGATTGAGCCACACCAACGCGTTGTCTGTATCCACGAGAGAGTGTACTGATCAGGCTTGTTGCTTTTTCTTGTAACTGGCAGTGTTCGATAGCGTACCTGATAGCGTCAGCTTGTTTGTCTTTAGGAATTGAGCGCAAGTTTGCAACGAACTCCAGATACTCAACAACGCTCATGTCAAAGTACGTTGGACAGTTTTCAGGAAGATAACCAATCTTTTGTTGGACCTTGAGCCGGTTTGATTGTACGTCGAGGTTATCAATCGAGGCTGTACCAGAAGTCGGCTCAAGATAGCCGGTAAGCATCTTCATGATTGTTGTTTTTCCGGCTCCGTTATGACCGAGCAAGCCAACAACTGCACCTTTGGGGATCTCAAAGGAAACAGAGTCGACGGCAGTAAAATCACCGTATTTTCGAGAGAGTTCTGATACTTTAATCATGGACGATTACCTCAGAGGTTGTTCATTCTTATGCAACACACGTAAAGCCTGAGCGTGAGAAATTCAAGTCCTAACACTATGAATTTTTACGATAAGTGACGCCAGATCACCATAGTATAACATCGTTATAAAAAGCGCCGTGCATTCTTCTGCTCCTAATGATATTCCTTTTTTCTCAGAGAGCAAGTGCTGACTATTATGAGGAAGAATTCTATGAGTGAGCGACTATTTGGCTGTCACGTCTCGTGTGCTGGTGGCTTTGCAAATGCAGTGCGTAATGGTCAAGAGCTTGGCGTTAACGCGATTCAACTCCACCCCTCACCTCCTCAACGGTGGAATAGAGAGCCGTACCCTGAGGGGTATGAGAGTGAGTTTTTGGAGCTCCTCCCATCGTCTGGTATCCGCTCAGTCGTTTTTCATGCAATTTACTTGATCAACCTTGCAAGCGCTGATGATGAGAAGCACAGCAAGGCCCAGGACTCCCTGGTCTACTACCTTGATCTCATGAACCGTATTGGAGGAGACGGAGTCGTGGTGCATGTTGGGAGTATGAAGGATTTCAAGGATGAAGATGCAGGATACGAGCGGATTATTGGTGCGATTGATAACGTTATGCAGCGCGCTGACGATGGGGCCCGCCTTATTTTAGAAGTTGCCGCTGGTAGTGGAAAGATTATTGGGGCTAACATGGGCGAGCTCAAGCGAATCCACGATGGGCTAAAGGATTCGAGTCGGGTTGGTTATGGGCTGGACACACAACACATGTGGGCAAGTGGATATGATTTTCAAAATCAACTCGAGGAAATTGTCACTGACATAGAAAATATTTTTGGACTGTCAAAGGTATGGTGCGTTCATCTTAATGACAGTAAGGTAGAGCTGAATAGCAAACGTGACCGGCATGAAAATATCGGTGACGGTATGATAGGCCAAGAAGCCTTAACGGCTTTTCTCAATCACCCAAAACTTTCATCCCTCCCGTTTGTTCTAGAAACACCTGCGCTCAAGGAAATGGGAACAGCGCTCCAAGAGGTGAACAAAGTGAAGCAGTTGCTTCATTAGTATCATTTCTACTGGGCCCCCATGATCGTTTTCTAGTATCAGCAATGACCACTAGAGATCAGGTATACTGATTGGCGTCTGGTATAATAGTCTTTTTACATTGATATTCTTCCTGAGGTCAGCACTGTGGATTGGACCCTCCTTCTTGATTGTCTCGTTATTTTTGGCGCGCGGGTTATTGACGTCTCACTTGGTACGTTGCGTACGGCGGCTGTTGTGCAGGGGCGCCGCATGGCTGCCTGGGCATATGCTTTCGCTGGTATGTTGATCTGGATCCTAGTGGTTGCTGATGTCATCACGAACCTTGAAAAGCCAGCCTATATTTTCTCCTTTGCTTTCGGATTTGCCACTGGTACGACGGTAGGAATGTGGCTTGAAAATTGGCTCGCCCATGGGCGAAGGGTAATTCGAATCTTTTCACGAAAAGGAGCTGAGATTGCTCAAGTGTTACGTGATGCGGGGTTCATTACCACGCTTTTTAAAGGAGAAGGACGAGACGGGCCAACGCATCTCCTTTTTATCGAAGCAAGGCGTAGAGACAAAAAGACAATTCATGATCTGGCTGTAGAAGTCGATGAAGATGCTTACTTCATTTACAGCTCATCAAACTCGGTGCATAGGTAATCATTTATTTTTCAAGCTGAAGGTGTGTCGAGTGTACAGCACGAGTGCTGTGATTGCGACAACAAGGCCTATCCACCACATGAGTGTACCCAAGGTCTTATCGTACTCAAGCAGACCTACTTCCCCGAGGATGTAGTGCCAGTCATGCGTTCCTCCACCGAGAAGTGGAATGGCTTGAGAACGTGCATCTCCTATGTAACGCGCGATGCCAAACGAGAGGTGCCCAAACCAGTAAAGAAATACAAGAGAAAGCAGAACGTGTTGTTGTCGGTAACAATACAAAGCAGGAAGTAGCGAAAAGAGAAGCTCGTTAAGTGTTCCCCCAAATGAATGTAAGAGTTGGCCGTCCCACCCCCAATACACATGTCCTGCTTCATGGATCCAGAGGGTGAGGCCGGTGAGAAGGAAGTTAAGAGCCTGAAGAGGCCAAAAAGAGAGCGAGTTTGGGAATGCTACATCAATCAAAAGAAAGAAAAAAAGGAGAAGAAGGCAAACATGTAGGGTGAAAGGGGCTTCTGACATGTTTTTCTCTACACGAGAAAGTGAGGGGCGCTGCGAGGCAAGGGCAAGAAGTAGGAGAGTAACGATACATGCCCCAATGATATTAATCATAAGGTGTACGGACTAAAGGAAAAGAAGAAAGAGAGCATAAACGACAGTAGAAAAAAGAAGCGGATACCAAGCAAGGGTAGCTACACTGCCATCTGGGAGTGAGGAATTGGCTCTCAACAACAATCGACGGAGTAAAACAAAAAGGTGAGTTGGCAAGACGATGAGAAAGAGTGAGGAGAAGAAGAGGTGCATGAGATCGAGGGCTTGATACCAACTATTCGATTCATTTGGCCAAATAAGTGGTATTCCAGTGAGCGTGGTCATCAAGAGAGTATAGAAAGAGAGTACTCCGAGCTGATAGATAAGCTGCTTAGGGAAGATTTTGATCCTCTTATAGTGACTCCAAAGGTACAGAGTAGAAAATGGAACCATAAGGATTCCCACAATCCAATGTGCTTGAAAGGTTTGCTCTGCAAAAGGGAGGAACCGGCCGAGGAAAAATATGGCAAAGCCAGTGAGTGTTTCAAAAACGAGTAGAGCAAAGAAGAGTCGAAGGAGCGGAGAGCTCCAGCGAGCAACAGACGCCTTTGGCAGGGGGCGCTCAGGGTGTACAATCTCCTCAACCGATTGTACTCGCTTTGTGTGTAGTGCTTGTGCCATAAACAAGGGCCTTTAGGGCAAACGTATCCAAACAACCACCTTTCCTACTTACTTTTTAAGATCGGCCTCGATTTTTATTTCACTAAGTAGTTAAGATTGTTGGTCAAGGCTTCGGTGTCAGCTCAATCGAGCAGTGGAAGTCAATGAGCAAGAGATCTTGTGGTGTTTTTTAACAAATCCAGTGTTAAAAACTTTACCCATTGTACATACTTGGTAGGATTTTTTACAAGCAAAGATCGGGAAAAAACGAAACGCGTATGAATTCTGTTATTATTGTTGCAGGTGGAATTGGACGTCGACTAGGTCTTGGCTATAACAAGATTTTTGCCAAGCTTCTTGATAGACCTGTGCTCTCGTATACCATTGAAAATTTTGTTGCCTCACCAGGCGTTGATCAGATTGTCGTTTGTGCCGGTAATCCCCAAGATGGGACGGCTGAAGATGATTGCCGACGTGTACAAGAGTTGCTTGAGCGAGAGGATCTTCTTGATCGGATAACAGTTGTTCCTGGAGCTGGTACACGTATGCAGTCCGTGCAGTGTGGGCTAGATGCACTCTCTCTGACTGATGAGGATATTATTCTCATTCAGGATGCCAGTAGACCTTTTACGTCCCAGCAACTTATTACGGAACTCATTCAATCTGCCAAAGAGCATGGTGCAAGCATTTGTGGAGTAAAACCAAAAGACACTATTCAAAAAATCGATGAGTCAGGTTGCTGCGTGCAAACTTTCGATCGAGATACGCTGCGTGCAGTTGCAACCCCCGTTGCGGCGCAATGGCGCCTTCTCCGCCAGGCACGAGAAATTGCAAAAAGAGAGGGATACCTTGATACTCCTGGGTTTGAAGATTCTGCCCTCCTCCAAAAAGCTGGTACGCCAGTTTTTTTTATTGATTGTGGGTATACCAATGTAAAGATTACGACCCAAGAAGATCTCTTTCTTGCAGAGCGCCTTCTCTCAGAGAGGCTCTGATGCTGTGAAAATCACTATTAACGCACATGCCAAAATAAATTGGAACTTACAAGTCCTTGGTGATTTTCCTTCTGGAAGTGGGAATGAGGGATACACGAGGATTGAGTCTACTCTTGTTCTTCTTGATCTCTTCGACGCGGTTACCGTGCAGACGCTCCCACGGACCAATAGAGCTCTTGAAATATTGTGTGACAATCCCCAGGTTCCTCAAACGTCGACTGGAAATGCACAAGCAAATGTTTGTGCAAAAGCAGTACGAGCTCTTTATGAGGAGTATCCCGATGTTCCGCAAAATGATCTCCGGATTACTATCAAGAAGCATATACCTCTTTCCGGTGGTCTTGGGGGGAGTTCAACTGATGGAGTGGCTGTCATCGATGCACTTCATCAGCTATGGAATCTGTCGCTGTCAAAGCAGGATAAAATAAATCTTGCATCACGCTTTGGAAGCGATACGGCTTTTTTTGCAAGTGGATATAGGTGTGCTCAGGTGACTGGACGTGGAAATATACCCCAGAAAATAGTTCCCTTTCTTGCGGATACTTCTTTTGTCTTTGTTTATCCACTCAAAGAAGTTTTTGTAGGTGATGTGTATAACAGCTTACGTGAATGTGACTATGAAGGATGCGGAACGAAGCGAGGACAAGCTGTTTTTGCAAACGATCTTGAGCGCGCTCCATATGTTCGTCACATTTTTCCCGAGAGAGAAGAGATTTGCCGAGTATTACGCGAATCTGGCTGTTCTCAGGCCCAGATGAGTGGATCTGGTCCAACATGTTTTGGTGTCATCGAACAGCGCAAGGCGAGAGCTGTTGCAACTCGCGTGAAAGAGCGTTTTTCAAAATATGATGTTTTTATCTCAAACCCCCTTCGTGGAGCGTGAAAGTTACCTCAATCTTTTCTTTGGCCTCTACTGACTTTCCAAAGAGAGTTGCTGGTTGAAACTTCCAGTGATGAAGGATAGTTCGTTGAGCAGATTGATCACAGTCGCTTCTTCCAGACGATCGTAAAATATCAACGTTCGTCACTTTGCCAGTTGCTGCAATCGAAGCATGGAGCACAACGGTTCCTTCAAATCCCATACGCCTTGCTCGACGAGGGTAAGGTGGTTTAGGAGCTGAAATCAGTTGAGGGCTTGCGTGTGCCTCGCCCATACCCCCGGCAGTTTTATGATGTGCTG
This sequence comes from bacterium, assembly GCA_030428205.1. GTDB lineage: Bacteria > Bdellovibrionota_C > UBA2361 > UBA2361 > RFPC01 > JAUIBK01. The sequence continues at coordinate 32,291 of JAUIBK010000015.1, read as the reverse complement.
GGGTTGGAGTCGGGGGAGAAGGGCGGGGAATGCGTTTTATTGGTTTGATTCGTTTTCGGGGAATCTTTGGAATAGACCGCTCAAGCGTAACAGGGCTGAGATCTGGCTCAATGAGCTCAGGAGTTGAAGCTTCTGGTTCAACGGGTTGTTCCAGCGGTGGATCCACAGGTGCCCCAGAGAGGCGAATAGAAACACTCGTGACATCATGAGCAAAGTCGATCTTAGCATCCTCTGAGAATAAGCCGCTCATACCACCAAGGGCGATCCCGTGGATTACGGCAGAGACAAATATATAGGAGAAGAGAGACGATTCTTTGGTCATAGTGATTCGATGCTTAGGATAATAGATTTATCGATCTGATCGAAGTGAGGCAAGAGCTGGCGGAGGAAACATCATTTTTAAAAAAGAAAAGCATTCCAGTAGGTTGACCAGGGCTTTGACGAAAGAGCTTTGCTGCTACCAGAGATTTTCAGTGTTTTGTCACCTAAGTGTCACCATTAGAGTCTGTCTCATTTGAGTTAACCTATGGTTTGTCTTTCGACGTGCTCTTCATGTGCTCTCAAGCATTGGCAGAGAGGGTATAATGAGAAGTATCAGGTTAATGCAGGACAATCACAAACCGTGCGCCCCCTCCGTTTGCATTCGTGACGTCAATGGTCCCGCTATTGTCCCGTATAAGGTTTCGACAGATAGCTAAGCCAAGTCCAGTTCCCTTGCCAACTTCTTTGGTTGTATAAAACGGCTGCCAAATTGATTCGAGAGCTTCTTCTGGGATTCCTGGGCCAGTATCTTCGATAGTGAGTGTTATATGATTATCTTCAGTTGCTCGGGTTGAGATGTGAAGAATAGCATTTTCTGTTTCTTCCATTGCGTGGGCTGCATTGACGCAGAGGTTAATACATACTTGTTCAATTTGTTGAGCATCCACTTCAACCAGAGGAAGATTGTCTTGTAGGTCAGTTTTTACCTCTACATGATACTTCAGCGTCGATTCGGCCATCTCTAACGCCATATGGACGCAGTCATTGATATTGGTTGGGACACGCTCACCACGACTACTGCGGGCAAAGTTTTTGAGCCCACTCATTAGCTTATCAATTTTTTGCATACCAAGTTCTATTCGACCGAGTGCTTTGGGATACTTTTCAAGAAGTTTATCAATGTTCTTCTCGTCCTGCTTTTCATTGTTAAGGTTGGTGAGAATCTCTTCAATCTGTCCCCAAAAAATTTTCACAGTTTGTAGACTCGCTGAAATATACCCAATCGGGGTGCTTATTTCATGCGCTAAGCCGGCAGACATCGTTCCAAGCGTTGAGAGTCGTTCAGCATGAAAGAGTTGCCGAGCACGTTCTGCGGCTATGCGATCGATGTGCATCGCGTATCGTTCGAGGACTTGGGATGCATCAATCAAAGCTTGCTTGTCGTTTATGGTTGTATGCCCGATGTGGAGCTTTGTTTGAAGAAGTGGGTAATCAACTGGAGAGAGAAAGAAATCATGGGCTCCAATGTGAAGAGCCTCAAGAAGAGCATCATGGTGCTCTTCTTTGCCGAGGAGGACAACGTAGCTGGGGATTTCGTGCTGGATTTTTCTTAGTGCTTGGAGGAAAGAAGAGATGTCATCCTTGGCAGGGGCCCATTCAAGAATAATCAGTCCACTCGAATTTTCTTTGCGAATAAGTTCAAGTGCTTCACTTGTTGATTGAAATGAAACGGGAGTGTAATTCCACTCCTGTAGAGCAGATTTGAGTTCGGTAGCGCAATCAGCACTTCTGTAGAGCACAACGGGAGAGTCGCTCATCTTCGGGTATACCTGCTTCCAGAATGATTCTTAGGGGTAGTATTCGGCATTTTCTTAAAGAAAATTAACTGCTTTCAATTGTACATTTGATGTTTTCTTAAGTATTCTGGCACCCTTAACAGCGTAACAGCTCTTTTTGTATGGATCTCACACAATCTCTCACGACAGATCTCGTTCCGAGTGCTTGCCCTGAATCCGCTCAGACGAGTATTCCTCGAGTTCTTCTTAGTGCGTTACTGGTCTTTTTGATCACTTTTATTGTTTACGTCAACTCACGAGTAAACGCGAATCCTGATTCTGAGTGGACTGTTTTTACGGCTCATAGTCTTCTTCATGAGGGGAATTTCTCTCTTAATGAATTTGAGCAATCCAAAAAGCGGGTCAGTGAGTATTCACTTACTCTCCACGGAGATCGGATTTATAATTATTTTCCGATTGGCTCTACTCTGTTCGCCCTTCCTGTTGTGGCTCTCTATGAGCAGGTTCCCTCGTTTTTTATCTCGATGGTGCCTGGCTTTGAACGGTTCCAAAAGCGAGCAAAAACTCCTTCAGTTTTACAAGTACGAAAGCAGCTTGAGCATTTTACTGCGTCAGTCATTAGTGCTTTGTTTGTGGCAATTCTCTTTGTCTGGGCAAAGATGCAACTTCCTCTCTCTTTTGCTTTGATGGTTACTGCAGTAGTAGCGTTTGGAACTTCAACTTGGTCAGTCGCGAGCCAGTCGATGTGGCAGCACGCTCCGTCGATGTTGTGCCTTTCGTTAAGCCTGTCTTTTTTTCTTGCCGCAAAAAGAAATGCGTCTTATGCGGCTTATGCTAGTGTTCCTTTAGCGCTCAGTTTTTTTGTAAGACCAACAAACGCAATAACTATTTTGTGTTTTACGGTGTATATGTTCTATGCTTACCGTGCCTTCTTTGTGCGCTATCTACTTTTTGCCCTTCCCTTTGTTGTTGCTTTTTTTTGGCACTCTTATGGTGTTTATGAAGCGTTTCTTCCTCCCTATTATGCGCCTTCGCGTGTCGGGGAAGGTTCTTCTTTTCTAGAGGCATTCGCGGCAAATATTATGAGTCCTGCTAGGGGGCTTCTGGTATACTCTCCTTTTTTCATCTTTAGTTTTTTGGCTTTTTTGAATCTCGCGAAAAGTAAACTATTGTCCCCAATCACTCTTACACTAGGGATGATAATACTTCTTCATCTACTTTGTGTTTCTTCGTTCCCCCGGTGGTGGGCAGGCCACAGTTTTGGCCCTCGACTTATGACTGATATGCTCCCTTATTTGAGCTTCATGCTTATTGATTACTTTTCACTTCTTAAAGATAAGCCGTTACGTTTTCTTGCGCCCCGACTTGGATTCTTTATTCTATTGGCTGTCTTCTCCATAGGAGTTCACTATCAGGGAGCTCAAAACTGGGAAGTGCATCTCTGGAATAGTAAACCAGTTGATGTTGACCAGCATATTCATAGGATATGGGATTGGCACGATCCTCCATTTCTAAGAAGATAGCTTTATGTTTCGGCGACCACTCTATCTCCTTCTTGGCATCCTCTCTGTCTTCCTTGGAATCATAGGTTTGTTTCTTCCGCTTGTGCCAACAACACCGTTTCTCCTTCTTGCTGCATGGTTTTTTTCAAATAGCTCAGAGAAACTCCATGCCCTTCTTTTACAAAGCCCAGTGCTGGGAGGGATTATCTGTGATTGGGAGAGAGGCGGGTTTATTCATATTCGTACAAAGTGGATTGCCACTCTTATGCTGGTAGGCTTGATGTCGTACCCTATCCTTTTTTTATCCTTTCCGTTCCTTCTCAAAATTGTTGCAGTCTGCACTGCGGGTTGCGTACTCATCTTTCTCTGGCGGTGTCCCTCTCAAGTTCAAGAGACCCTGTGTTCATCCAAGGTGGTAAAGGCAAAATGAGGATTTCCATTGTTGTGGGGCCATGGCTTCCAGTGCCTCCTCTTTTAGGTGGATCAACGAACCGTATTTGGATGGGGTTAGGAGAAGAGTTCGTACGACTTGGCCATAGTACTACTCTTCTTGCGCGAAGTTATTCTGGGCAATCTGCTCGTGAGAAGATTGGCGGTATAGATGTAATCCGATACGGTGGTTTTCATCAAAGTAACTCTTTGGCTTTGAACTTGCTCAAGGACTTTGTTTACTCATTTCAAGCCCTCAAAGCATTGCCTGAGTCTGATGTCTTAGTCGTCAACGATCTTTTCTTCCCTTTTTTCTCTCAACTTCGAAGAAGGCGATACGGGAAGATTTGTGCTATTGTTGGGAGATACCCGAAAGGACAATATCGCTTTTATGGGGGAGTTGATGGAATCGTGGTGCCCACAACCTATATTGAACAAGCGCTGACAAAACAGGCACCGACGTGCAGTTCTAAAATCTGTCGTATCCCGTACCCGATAGATACTACTGTTTTTTGCCCTCCAGAGAGTAGCTCTTCTCAAAGAGATCCTTTATCGCTTCTCTATGTCGGTCGGCTCCACCCAGAAAAAGGAGTACATGTACTCCTTGATGCAATTTCCCTCGTCGTAAGGGATATCCCCGGAGCCTCCTTGCGGATTGTCGGCCCCTTTCAACAAGAGCAGGGTGGTGGTGGAAAGTCTTATATGGAAAAGTTACGCCAAAAGGCTTCCGGCCTTCCGGTAACCTTTCTTGATCCCATCTATGATCCAACCCAGCTTGCTCGCGAGTACAGAAATGCTGAGCTTTTTTGTTATCCCTCCTTTGCTGAAAAAGGTGAGTCCTATGGTGTCGCACCACTTGAAGCGATGGCTTGTGGTAGTATCCCTGTCGTTTCTCATTTGGATTGTTTTACCGATCATATACAACACTTGAGTACAGGTGTTGTTTTTGACCACAAGAACCTCAATCCAGCAGAAGAGCTCGCACGCCAGATCAGAGGTATACTGCGAGATAAGCCTTTAAGGGATTTACTGAGGCAAAATGGCACAGCCTGTGCTCAGGTATATAGTACTGAGAAGAAAGCTCAAGAATTTTTACGTTTTTTTGAGGATATCTAGTACCAACAAGCCTTGTGCTTTTCCGTCTATATCGTAAAGATACCTTCAAGTGAATAACTCTCCTGGAGGACTGAATGAAATTTATATTTACCCTTTTTTCTTCTCTTGTACTTCTTAGCGCAACAGCTTTTGCTAATGAGACTTCACATGATCTCGATCTCGAAAAGAGTGTTGTCTCTTGGAAGGGTGAAAAAGTAGCAGGAGCTCATAATGGAACTCTCAAGGTGAAAAGTGGCGCAGCAACCTTTACTGATGGTGTACTGACTGGTGGATCCTTCACCCTCGATATGGCCAGCATAGTGAACCTTGATGTTGAAAGCCCTAAGTGGCGTGCCAAGCTTGAGAATCACCTTAAGTCTGATGATTTTTTCAATGTGTCTCAATATCCAGAGGGTAAGTTTGTTATTACAAAAGCAGAGCCACAAGCTGATGGTTACTTGATCTCTGGCGACCTAACTATCAAGAATAAAACTCATGCAGTTTCATTTCCTGCCACAGTGTCCCAAAAAGGTGACTCGTATCATGCGTTAGCCAATGTCAAGATCGATCGTCTCAAGTGGGATATTAAGTATAACTCTGGAAAATTCTTTGATCCGAAAAAACTAGGTGACAAGCTCATCTATGATGAGATTGAGATCGGCCTTGATCTTATGACAAAGTAACTGAGAAGCTTACGAAGAGTGAATCTCGGCGGCTTCCTTTACTACGGAGGCCGCTGAGTCATCAGCGCCATCTTCCTCGTCCTCTTCTTCTTTGAGAGGACTTTGCACACCTTCATCGTCGTCATGATCCAGCATCTGAGGGGCAGCTTCTTCGTTTTTCTCCTGGTCGGCCCGATGAGCTTCGCGCTCTGCTTCTTGTTGCGAGTGTTGAGACTCCATTTCAAATTGATATTCATCTGCTCGTAAGCGACCATCTGCAAGAATGAAAATTCTCACATTATAATCCTGCTCAAGCGAAGAGAGCTCAAACTTCTTGTTGTTAAGAAGAAAAAGGGCTGCTCCGGGGGCTAAGCGAGCTTTCACGAGCGAGATGTTTCCAAGGACAACGGCACCTTGGATTTTTCGAAGAACTTCGAGAGCAACAAGTTCAGGGTTTTTTACTTTTCCCGATCCAGAGCAGTGTTGACATTTGAGATGACTGTGACTTGCAAGTGAAGATCGCATTCGTTGACGTGACATCTCAAGGAGACCAAATTTTGAAAGCTTCCCAACTTCAATACGTGCACGATCCAGACGAACAGCGTCTTTCATTTTTCTCTCAACATCTGCTTTATGTTTTCGATCGAGCATATCAATGAAGTCGATCACAACGAGCCCGCCCAAGTCACGAAGGCGGAGCTGACGAGCAATCTCCTCAGCCGCTTCTAGATTTGTCCGATATGCCGTTTCTTCAATATTGCCACCGGCCGTTGCTTTTCCTGAGTTCACATCAATAGCGACAAGGGCCTCGAGGGTATCAATCACAATAGCTCCGCCAGATGGAAGCTTGACTTCACCTTTCATCGTATCAGACACCTGGTCGTCGATTTGGTGTTCGGAGAAAATAGGTGTTTCGCTTTCATGAAGCTTCACCCGTGAACGGTAACGAGGCATAACGACATCGACGAACTCTTTGACGCGCTCGTAGGTGGATTTGTTATCGATGAGAATTTCTCTAATCTCAGGGGAGAAATAGTCGCGGATTACTCGGGTAGCAAGATCGCTTTCTTCATAGAGAAGAGTTGGGCATGAGACACCTTGTGATTTATCAAGGATCTTCTCCCAGAGTTTGAGCTGAAGGCTAAGATCACGAGAAAGCTCCGATTGGGATCGGTCGAGCCCTGCTGTTCTGATAATCATTCCAACACCAGCTGGCATGGCGAGTTCTTCGGCGAGAGAGCGGAGTCTTCGACGTTGTTGGCTGTCATTGATTCTTCGAGAGATGCCGCCACGATCGCTTCCTGGCATAATGACAACATACCTTCCAGGAAGAGAGAGATAGGTCGTCAGCGTTGCCCCTTTGAGGTCACGCTCTTCTTTTACCACCTGTACTACGAGCTCTTGGCCAGCGTGCAAAACATCTTGAATACGGGGCCGGCGGTTTCCCTTATGATTTCGAAAATAAGCAGGGTGGATGTCGTTGATCTGTAGGAAGCCATTACGCTCTGCACCGATGTTAAGAAAGGCAGCTTGAAGGCTGGGCTCGATACGAGAGATTTCAGCTTTAAAAATATTTCCTTTAAGTTTTTTTCCAACTGTGGACTCGATTTCGAGTTCAAGCAGATTGGAGTCTTCTACAATAGCAATCCGACATTCTTCAGAGTGAATGGCGTTGATAAGCATCCGGCAGACCATAGATTCCTCACATGGGATGGAACCTGGTTGGATAGAGTTGGAGTAGTGAAAGAAAGGAGAAGGGGTGAGCTGCTACGTGAAGAAGCCTTCACGATGGTCGTTTGTATGAGAGAGAGCACCAAGCGTCTACAACTCCAATTTCTCAAAGGAAGGATGCGTGGTGTACACGCACGGAGAATGTAGAGTGCTTTATGAAAGCTCTTTGGGAAGAAGTATGTGTTTTGTAAAAAGGAAGTAATGGTAGTAATCCTTAATAGCAAACTTGTCATTCTTTCCTGAGAAGATTTCGTGTCTTTGTGACGTCTTCTCCGGCCATGGGTGCGTCAAGTCAAGGAAACTGAGTTGTGTGTTTCCTTTACGAAAAGCTCTCCTAAAAATATCTTTCAGTAACTCCTGGTGACCAGGTTCGTTCAAAAAATCACAGTGCTGTTCTCAAGATAGCTTCTAGTGGACCAGAATAATCAAGAGGCACTGAGCGCAAAAAAGTAAAAATCGTATGAATGCCACCTCACGGCACTCAAGTTAGAGTTTATTGGGGAAGGAAAACGGATAATCATATATCCGAGTAAATCTCACTTCCGCAAATAAGTGTCCCCTATTATAGTAAGAAGACAGAAAAGACTTCAAGGTTCCAGAATAAATCGAGAAATTTCTGCTCACCAAGAATCTCCTTGGGTTTCGCTGCAAATACGCCGATTTATCTTGAACAGGCCCTGAAGATCTGGGATAATCCTTTAACTATTTGATATTCCAGTACTTTAAAGATGGTGAGTTTCTTCGAGGAGGAAGCAGGGGAGAGATGAAATCGAACGACCAGATGAGTCAGTCATCCCACCATATGGACGAGGAGCCCCGAGAGGTTGCTCAGGGAATGAGATTAGAGGTAAGCAAGGGCATAGCGAAGGGTAAAGTTTTTCGCCTTGAGGAAGGATCGAATCTCATTGGTAGATGGGACCCTGATACAAGCGCTTTTCCTGAAGTTGACCTCGAATCCTACGATACCGATGCTAAGATCTCACGCAAGCATGCTCTTATTCGACGCACTGGAGATACCGCTACATTAGAAGATCTTGGCAGTCTCAATGGCACCTTTCTAAACCGAGGTGAAAAGCTTGAAAAAGGGACCCGCCACGATCTGAGCGCTGGTGATGAGATTATCATCGGAAAAGTTTTTCTCACCTTCTACCTTTAGCTTCCCTTGAATGTGATCAACAAACCCGGAGAAATTCTATTATTTATCTCTGAAAGATAACGATAAAAGATGAGGCGCACGAGTAGGACGTGTATGATGAACAGGAGTCCTTATGCCTGGTCTGCTATGGGTAATGTAGTGAGCCTAATGCGCCAGCAGATCGTCAATATGCTTCACTAAATCAGCAGGCTTACACGGCTTAGTGAGTACAAGGTTGCACCCAGCATCAAGGGCTTCTTGATGAATTTCAGGATCATCAACTGCCGTAAAAGCTACTACAGGAACGGTAATTCCCTTGGCTCTTAATTCGCGTACACATTCTTGACCGCTCATCTTTGGCATCATGAGATCAACGAGAATGATGTTTGGGTTTTCGTCTTCGACACACTCAAGGGCACCCAGGCCATCCGCACGGCGCACAACCTCAAATCCTTTGTCTTCAAAGAGAAAATCAACGATATCAAGTGCTGTCATATCGTCGTCGATAATGAGAATTTTTGGTTGTTGGTCCATAAGGTCGAGAGCTCCAAAAACTTGAATGAGATGTTGCATACGATACTCGCTCTCTTGGCCTCGAAACAACCAAGAAAACGAGAAGCTCTTCTTTAAGAGATGTCAAACGAGATGGAAAGGATACATGAGAGAGGGGCTTGTTGTTGAGATAGCGTTTGATTTCTTAGTCGTAAATGTAACGAGAATGAAAAAAATGGCGCTCTTGACTTTCTCTCTAGGAAAAGTACGGATCCTCGTTAACTATTTGATACTCCTAAGAGGGGTTAAAGTGTTTTGCCGTATTTGGGGCAGAAGCATCATTCGTTCGTATCATACATGCGGGCGAGTGCCAGAAACGTTTACGAGTGAGTAGGTATGTTTGCCTTAGAGATCACATTTACTGACGGAGTCTCTCGCCCGGAGATGATTTTTATTCGTCGTCCACAAGCGCTTATTGGTTCAAGTGATTATGCGCATGTGGTGATTGATGACATGAAGGATCTTAACTACCAGCTCCGTATTTTTCGTGGCCTCGGGAGAAAGTTTTCTGTACAGCCTGTGGCAATGACTGAAGGGAGCTCTGTTCCTTCAATTCTTCAGGGTGTCTACGAAGGTGAGGCTACGCTAGATCTCGGTCCCGTGCGTATGACGTTGACGACGTTAGATACCGATCTCTTACTCAAAGAAAATGAGCCACCTGATAGAGCTGGAGTGAGAATCCTTCGTCAATCGTGTGCACAACAAACTCCGAAATTTCCAGCTGTAGTCGTTCCAGGAATTCAGCCTATGGTTGTTTCCTTTGTTCCTGATCAGCCCGTTCTGATTGGTCGCTCGAACCAGTGCGCACTTCGTCTCGATGCTTCTGATATATCCGGGAAGCACGCGCGTTTGGGATATGAGTCAGGTGCATTCTGGCTCGAAGATCTTGGCTCTACGAATGGAACGTTTGTGGATGGACAACAAGTATCTGGTCGCATCTCTGTTGAGCCTGGAAAGCCTATCGTGCTTGGGCGTGATATCTGTATTTACGGTGTTGTTTCAGATGAGCAGATCAAGCAAGTCTGCCAAGAGGGAGGAGAGGAGTCTTCTCGTGCAGCTGCGCCTCAATCGCAGTATCCGATTTTACTCTCCCTCTCAGAGGTAGCTCGTCCTGCAAAGCTTGTCCTTTCTCCTGGAGCGGATCTTCAAGTGGGCCGCGATCCGAATAGTGATGTCTGGCTTGGTGCTCCCCATATTTCTCGTCACCACTGTTCGATTGCGGTGACAAAAACGGGAAAGCTTGTTGTTACTGATCACAGTATGAATGGTGTTGCCTATGATAAGGGTATTCTCAATCACGGTGAGTCAATCGATCTTGATGGGGAGCCAATTGTACTCAATTTCGGGAGCAATATTACCTTGGGACTGTGTTTCACTGAAGAGCATGAACAACGCTTCCTTGAGCATCACGGAGCACCGGAGACCTTTCTCGATGAATCTGAGATTGCACTTCGTGCTCAGTCGCGACAATTTCAATCTCAAGCGCTTGCTTCCTCAGCGCATGTCCAAGACGCCGCTCCGGGTGTTGATGCGGAACAGTTTCGGAGGGTGTATAAGCGGCTCACGTTTCGTCAGAAGTTGTTGCTTGTCCTTTCTGCTTTTTGTGTAGTTCTTTTTATTTTTGTGCTCGCGCAACTTTTGTTGCCGATCATTTTATGAGGTTTTTTGTTTAGGTAGTCAGAAATATTTGGTTGAGACGGTTTTTTTCTCTCCCTTTTGAGTTAAAGTCACTCTCGAAGATTTCTGTATCGAAATAGGGGATACGTTACCATGTCTACGGATAGTACGGAGCTTACATTTGTTCGTTGCCCATCTTGTCGCAGCTTAGTGCCAGCGGTTTCTACACGCTGTCGGATGTGCGGTGCTTCACTTGATACGGAAGCCGATATGCAAGGAGAAGAATCTCCTGCGCAAGAGGAGCCTTCAGGTCGTGTTCGTCAACGAACGATGTCAAAATCAAAGAGCGACCTATCGTCTACTGCTGAGCAGATTCGCGATGAAATTGTGGCTGCTGAAGATGCCTTTGAAGCAGAAGAGGAGGGTGTCGAGCAAGAGAGTATGGAAATGGAGAGCGAGTATGATGACGGTCCGCTCGATGATCCTCTCAGTGGATACCTCGAAGAGATAGATGAAGCTCCTGAGCCAGTACAAGATGCTTCAGCGAAAGAGCAAGAAGCTCCTGAAGCCATGAAACCTGCGCGTAACGGAAATGGTGCTAAGAGCCAAGAACAACCTAAACCTTCGGTACGTATAGAAACAGGCACTAAACGAGGAGGACTCTCTTTTAACAAGCAGGAACCTGCTCCAAAGCAAGAAAAGCCGCTACAGCCAGAACCAGTACAAGAGGCTCAATCGAGAGTCAACGAGGAGGTGGTCGAAGAGGTTCAAGAGGATTTCATTGAACCTGAGCCGACACCTGCTCCAAAAAAATCTACTCCTAAAAAATCCAAACCAGAGCCTCAAGCAAAGGAGCCTGTAAAGGAGGCCCCTCAAGCTAAGCCAGCTCGTGGCGCTCTTGCTGCCAAGGCCCCTCAACACGGGAGACTTTTTGGTTGGCTTGTAAGCTACACGAACCCTGAAGGAGAGGCTGTTGAGCTCCGTGAAGGCCGTTTCTTTGTTACAGGATCGAGTCTGAAAGAGACGGATATGGTTCTCGATCATGAGAGCATCTCAACGCCACATGCACTTGTGTCTATTTCAGAAAGAGGTTTTGAAGTACAGGACCTCATGAGTGAGCGTGGGGTGCATGTACGTGGAAAGGACGAAGACACCTACCAGCGTGAAGAGGAAGTTGTTACTCTTGAACACGGTGATTGGTTGCGGTTAGGTGATGTCGAGTTCCTTGTGACGCTTATCGCCCATGTAGGAAAATCCTAAGTAAGGAACGAGTGAGTGAGTGAGAGAAGGTTGTACCTCAAATATGTTATTCAACTGAGCTGCTTGTTCCTCTTGAGCTTTTGTCTCACGGGGTGTGGTGACGTACCGGTTGCACGCGGGGTGACTCAATCTCAGGCTAACGAGATTGTTGCCGTCTTGAGCCACCACGGTATATACGCTATCGCTGATAAGCAGGTCGGAGTTGGTGACACATATGATGTTGAGGTCAAGAAGTCTTATTACACTCGTGCTGTTGACTTGTTGCACTCCAAAGGGTTACCGGCAAAAGCGCAAGAACGGTTCTCTGATTTGATCGCACAAAAAGGGATTATTCCTGATTCTCGAGAGGTTGAAGCGTTGCGCCTTGACCACGCCCTTGGGGTTCAGTTGCAAGAGATGCTTGATAACCTGCCTGGTGTGCTTTCGAGTAGAGCCATTGTTCGTGTGAACTTTTTGCGCGGAGATAGTGAGCCTGGTGCGTCGGTCGTTCTTCAACTTCGAGAAGGTGCTGATGTTGATGAGGCTGAAATTCGAGATCTGATTGCGAAGACCGTTCCTGGTCTTGGTGTTGAAAGCGTTCACCTCTCTCCACATACTCGTATTGAGCCAGGCAATAATCTGCTTGAAGAAGGGGCTTTTAATGATGATGGCACAGTCGTTCGTGTTCCTCTTACGAGTTTCTTTTTTCGTTGGAGAGTTCCTGAGGAAGATTATACAGGATTAACTATGTCTATAGTTGTCTTTGTTTTTCTTGTCGGAATCGTTGGAGGTATGGTCGGTTATTGGTATGGGTTTATTCAGCGTGAAGCTCGATCTCAATTCGAGGGAGATATTCCCAAAGCGTTGCACGATGTGCAGTCAGCAGCATTGCGACTCGAGGGACATAGTAAAGAATTGCCTCCTGGAGGTGGATCGTAATGGATGCGCAACGGTTTCGTGCACTGACTGCTTATCATCGAGCTCTTGTCGGGATCGCAGTGCTTCTTGATGGGCACGAAGCGCGGGTCTACCTCGAAAATGACTCGTTAGCTGGAGCTGGGCTATCAAAGTCTGCAGAAGAATTAGCGTCGCAGCCTCCGGAGCTTCGCATGCCGTTTATTGGAAGTTTGCTCCGAGGTGCGTTATCTGATTTAGAAAAGTCTTCAGGTGAGTAGGGAGTTTGTGCACGTGAGTATCGTTACCAAGAGAGGAAAGTAAGGTGGAAGAGCAAGGGAGCGCATCAGGGCTGCTGCAGCCCACTCCGTGGGAGCCTGAAAAGGTGCTACGCTCTGTGCCGTCGGTAGATGCTCGCCTCTCGCGTGGCTTTTTGAGGTGCCGTCCTGAACGGTGGCTCCCTGGGCTCTCAACGCATTGGATGACCCTTGCACATTCTCTTGGTGTTGAGTTTGATGTGCTTGAAGTCAAGCCGTTTGTTTCTGTACCAAAGGGTTTTGATAACGCTTTCGTTGGCACGGTTGATGATGAACCAATTGCCTTTGCCCTAGAGGAGGAGGCCCTTCAAACACTTATCGATGTGATTCTTCCAGGGTCGCCCCGAAGCGCCGGACGAGTCTTAGCTGAATACCTCGCTCGAAGATTGTTAACGAGCCTTGGCATGTCGTGGAGTGGTCCAGAGTTGTCCAATATCCGTTTTGATTCTGAGATGGATCCGCAGAGTTTGAGATATGCTGGTGGTATTCGGGTAACGTTTTCTGTGAATGGTTCAAGCTGTGTTGTTTGGATTTCGTTGGGCAAGCTTATGGTTGATAGGCTTGACGGGCTTTGGCGGAGACAGATTCACTCGACGGGAAAAGTTGATGAGGAGGAAAATGGGACCTACTCTTTAGAGCTCACACAACTTGCTGTTCCTCCCTCGATGCTCTCTCAGTATACAAAGAAGGGGGCGGTCATAGATCTAGAAACTTCTCTCACCGATGAAATTATCCTTTCCCACAATGGAACGCCTTGGTCAAAAGCAAAGTTGTGTATGGTTGAGAAAATGTTTGGATTTGAGATTGTGCCACAACCTGTGCCTCAATTTGCTCTCCCGGAAGGAACCACACGACTCACTCTTTCCTTTGGTGAAATGACTTTGAGTAATAAAGAGCTTGCTGAGATCTCCCAGCAGGGGGCTGTGTGTGAAACAGCACTCCCGCTTTCAAACCGTGTTTCGATGCGAATCGGTGGTGAGCCTGTCAGTGAAGGGATTTTATGTTCCTTTGAAGGGAGGTTTGCTGTCTCGGTCATTTAACCTGGATCTTCTTCCCGCTCCCCGTATAAGATATTTTACTTCGTTTTTGCTCACATTGAATCTAATAAGAAGAGGGGCCCTCAGGTGGTCTTTCCGAAGGTAATTTCACTATGTCAGCAGAGCGATCAGCTTCAAATGGTATTCATCATCAACAAGAAGATGCTCCTTTGCAGGAAGCTCAAGAAGAGGTCGTGAGGTATTTCAATAGAGAACTAAGCTGGCTTCACTTCAATGCTCGAGTTTTACGACAAGCTTCAGACACAACTACACCACTCCTTGAGCGACTTCATTTTTTAGGAATCTTCACGAGTAACCTCGACGAGTTCTTTATGAAGCGGGTCGGAGGTCTCAAGCGTCACATTGCTGCTGGCATGATGGCCGAAGGGATGGACGGGCTCAACCCTAAAGATCAGCTCAAAATTATTCGGCAAGCTGTTGTCCCTCAAATACAACGTGCAAGCCATATCTATTCAAGCGAACTGAAGCCTGCTCTTTTTGAATCAGGAGTGGAGCTTCTCTCATGGCACGAGTTAACGATCAAAGAGCAAGAAGTTGCTAAAGAATATTTTACACAACGAATATTTCCTCTCCTTACTCCATTAGCCGTTGATGCTGGGCACCCTTTTCCCTTTATGAGTAACCTTTCTGCGTCTCTTGGTGTGGCATTGAGTCATCCTGATAGGGATGATGCACTCTTTGCTCGGGTAAAGATAAGTTCAATTGATCCTCAGTGGGTCTGGTTGAATCCTGATTCTTTTGGTCATACGTATCGATTTGTTTCTGTGAAAGAGCTTGTCCTTGAACATCTTTCACTCTTCTTTCCGAAAATGGAGATCCTAGAGTGCATGCCATTTCGCATTACGCGAAATATTGCTCTTGAGGTCGATGAGGAAGAGAGCGACGACCTTCGTGAGCTCATGGAAGAAGAGCTTCGGCAACGGCGAAAGGGTATGGTTGTTCGTCTCGAACATGGGCCCGATCCAGAAAAATGGATCCTTGAATTTTTACGAGAGGAGCTCAATCTTCATCCGCATGATGTTTATGAGGTTTCTGATGAGTTAGAGTATTCCTCTCTTCGAACGGTAACGAAACTTCCGATTCCCGATCTCAAACATAAACCGTGGGTTCCAGTAACTCCCCCAGCACTACGTGAAGATACGAGTTTTTTCAATCTCCTTCGAACGAAAGATATTCTTGTTCATCATCCTTACGAGAGTTTTTCTTCCAGTGTAGAACGCTTCGTGCGTGAAGCAGCCGAAGATCCGCGTGTGCATTCGATTAAAATGACCGTATATCGAGTTGGAGATGAGACTCCCATTATCCCTCTCCTGATTGAAGCTGCTGCACGAGGAAAAAATGTAGTATGTCTTGTAGAGCTGAAAGCTCGCTTTGATGAGCGCCGTAATATGGCCTGGGCACAACAACTTGAAGACGCTGGAGTACATGTTATTTACGGAATTGCAGGTGTAAAGATTCACGCGAAAACTTTGCTTGTTATCCGAGAAGAAGTTGATGGAGTGCGAGGGTATGCGCACATAGGAACAGGAAACTATCACTCTGAAACAGCTAATCTCTATACAGATCTTGGGCTTTTTACGGCAAAAGAGAGTTATATTGAGGAGCTTATTCACTTTTTCAACTACCTTACGGGAAGATCGAATAAGGATAGTTACGATCAACTCTTTGTTGCACCAGTAAACATGTCTTCTCGTTTTCTCGCTTCGATTGAGCGAGAGTGCGAACACCACCGGGCTGGTCGTCCGGCCCATATCGTAGCGAAGATGAACAATCTCGAAGATAAAGAGATGATTGAGGCGCTCTATGCTGCCTCGCAAGCTGGTGTCAAAATTGATCTTATCGTTCGTACTGTCTGTTGTTTGAGACCTGGAGTGACACATCTCAGTGATAATATTCGTGTCATCTCTATTGTTGGTAGACTTCTTGAGCACTCTCGCTTGTACTACTTTCGAAATGGCCAAGAAGACTCTGTTGATGGTGACTTCTCCATTGGATCTGCCGATTGGATGAGCCGAAACCTTCACCGGAGAGTCGAGGTTATCGCTCCTGTTGAAGAGCGTGCGCATAAGCAACGCCTCTGGCAGCTCTTAGACATTGCGCTTGGGGACCGGTGTCTCGCTTGGGAGCTTGATGGAAGTGGTGCCTATACGAGGCGGATCCCCCAAAGTGAGCAAGATTTCGAGACTTCTTCACAGGAAGCTTTGATGAAGTTGGCAAAGAATGCTGATATTAGTTAGGGATTTTGTTAAGTGAAATGAACCACCGAGCGCACTGAAAGCACCGAGAACGTAGCCTTCAAACTCGGTGTGCTCGGTGGTTCATTTCAGAGGGAGAGCCGTTCAGCAATCGTTTGCTATGCCTAAAATTAACGTCCTCTCGGACAATACTTTTGGTGACCGCTTTACCCTAACCTCTTACAAAAGTCAGCAATAAGCCCATCTTTCAGTGATGACTGGGTTACCTCGACGTTATCAATGGAATAAAAATTGAGAATTTCATCTAAGAGGATCACAGCAGAGAGAATGAGATCGATTCTTCTTTCTTCAAGTGTTTCAAAAGTAGCAAAGTCCTTGCGCTTCATAGGTCGCATTTTTTTGAGTAGCTTTTTCAGGAAGTGGTGAGAAAAGGCTTGTTCTTCGCTATCAAGCCCGTTTTTGATCGCTTCCACTGCTCGAATCGAACCACTTGTCCCAAGCGCACAAGCATACTTTTTTTGATCCATGTTACCTGACGTTTTTTTGAGAAGTTTGCGAACTGTCTTTCGTAGTTCTTCCTCTCCTCCTTTCATTGGTGGAACAGACTGTAAGTAAAGTTGTTGACAGCGGGCAGCCCCGAGCTCGAGACTAAACGATTGTTTCACTTTGTTGTTTTTTATCCGTGATATCTCTGTGCTGCCCCCACCAATATCAACAAGGAGCACAGACTCCGGAGGAAGTTCGACATTTGCAAGAACTCCCTGTGCAATGAGCTCTGCTTCCCGTTGGCCAGAAATTATTTCAACAGAGATATCTGTATGTTTTTTGATGATATCAAGAAGTCGGTGCCCGTCAGCAGCGGTTCGCACAGCACTTGTAGCGACGGCCCAGACGTGCTCGACTTCAAACTCCTTTATGAGATCTTTATAATGCTCAAAGGCTTGGACAGTTCTACGATAGGCCTTCCAATTAAGCCTCTTCTTATGGAAGAGGCTGTCACCGAGCCGAACCATGTGTTTTTCCTTATGAAGTTGATGGATCGGAGATTTCTTTGAGTATTCAAAAACAAAAAAACGAACTGAATTTGTCCCTAAATCGATAATTCCTATTCGCATACAGCCTGTAGATTCTCAGTATTCTCAATCGAGTAAATAGTGTTTTATTATAGGGGGTGTTCTACTACTTTAATTAACTTAAATCTAATCTTTTCTTTTTTCCAGTTCTAGGTAAAAATCCCCGCTGACGAGATTGCCTTGATGACCTACCCTAGGGTATATCATCTGGCCGTTATGACAAGGGAGCTGACCCTCCTCAAGGGCCTGTGAATAGTCTGGTAGCCCTTGATTTGAGAGTCCCCTGTCAATTTCTGGAGGTAGCAGAGTATGGGTGTATTTGAAGTAGTTGCTTTTGTTTGCGCAAGCGTCATGGTTCTTACAATGATTTTTGGCGGTTGGTCGTAAACTTTCACCCCATCAACATTTCCGACATTTTTTCCTCCCAATTCTTTCTCCTTCTGGATTCTTTCCCTGCAGTTTTGCTTGCCTTTGTGCCTGTTGGGGAGGCACTCTAGCGAGCATGTCCATGAACAGCAGTAAGTTATCGCTCTATTGGGGAGGGTTTTTTGCCACGTTTTTTTTCTGTGTGGTACTTCTCTTTATCGATCTGATCGAACTTGACCAAGCCTCAAGAGAGCTTGAACTCAGTTTGTACGCCTCAACGCTTCTTGTGGTGGTTGCTGCTGTAATACTTGCCTCGCGTCGTGATTTCAGAATGCGTGCGTATGGGTTCCATCTTGCTTCTCTTGTCTCGTTGCTTTTGGCCTGTTGCTTTGTTGTGGCATTAGCGTTTTCTCTCTCGCTTTGGTGGGTGCTGGTTGCTGTGCCCTGTTGTTGGTTGGTGGTGAGAGCCTGTATTCGGAGGTATGCAGTGCTTTCTGGTAAGGGAGTCGTTCGTGTGAGAAATATTTTGAGTGTTTTTCTTATCGGCTTGCTTCTGCTGAGTCTTCTGCTCTCACTTTTTTATGCGCTTTCTCCTTATGCTCTCTACGATGGAAATGTTTTTCTTCGTGCAAGTGGAGGTTGGTTTGTCTCATCCCAGAAGCGCCTCTTATTCGCCTCTTTCTCCGTCTTCTTCTTCTTCTTTGCGGCCTACTTCTCTCCTCAAGGCAACCTCCGGCTGGGAATGTCGTGGTGTGGGATTGTCATTTTCTTTGTCCTTACGCTCTTTTCCTTTGTGGGGCTCAAGCACTACTTAATGGGGCACACATCATTTGGCGTTGTTCTTGAGCAGTATGTTCCTCAAGGAGAAGCATTGCATGTTGTCACTTCTGAAGATTCAAGTGTTCCACTGTTCCTCTCGCGTTACTCGCGTGTAGCAGTGACGCATTCCTCCGATGGATATTTTCCGACTAAAAATGGATATGTCCTCTTACATGAGTCAGACATCGCTATGTATCTTTCCCAGCGCATATTACAGGAAGGGGTGTATGAGCGTGTTGTTTCGCTGTTTGATCTTCCGCATGTCGTATGGAAACATGACGAGGATAACCTCGTACTTTTGAGTGTTGATTTTTCAAGCCTTTCGGAGAATATCGTTTAATGATTCGTGCTTTATTGTGGATGGTTGGCGGAACGCTTTTCTTTAGCGCTCTCTTTACGCCCCCGATTTATAGTGGCTTGCAGTCGATAATGGGCGAGGATATCTGGCCATTCTCACGTGTTTTTGACCGTGTCGCTATGCTGTGCATAGCGATTCTGATACTTATCTTCCGTAAGGATTTTCCGCTAAAGCCGGTGAAGGGTTATTTGAGTAAGGAGCGGTTTCGCAAAGAGTGGCAGTCTCTTCCCTTTGGAATGTTTCTCTCGGTTGTTATCTCCCTTGCAATACTTCCTGGAATGGTTGATGGAGTCAGTCTCACTTGGAATCCGAAAACAACGTCTGAAATCTTTTTTCGCATTCTTAAAGTCCTTCCTGCGGCACTTCTCGTTTCTGTACTTGAAGAGGGGTTCTTTCGCGTCATCCTCTTTCAACGCTTGCTCAAGGGGCTCCCAGTGGTGTTGGCAATGATTGCTTGTAGTTTGTTGTACGCGATCGCTCATTTCATCACTCCAGCAAAACAGTGGGTCTATCCAGGATGGAGTCTTGATATCGGTTTTCGTTACCTTGTTGCAGTTGGGGAACGTTTGCTCCTACCAGGAGTTGCCCCAGCATTCCTCGGCATGTTTCTTGTGGGAATGGTGCTTTGTATCGTTGTTTACCGTACTCGATCCCTTATTCTTTGCATCGGTCTTCATGCTGGGTGGGTCATAGCGCTGAAGCTCTCAGGCTTTTTCACGATGAAATTACCTGATTTTGAGTACGCTGCTGGTGTTGGAAGACGGTATTTTCTTCTCATGTCACCACTCACCTGGCTCTCAATTGTTCTTGTTGGTGTGGTCGCACTTGGAGTGAACAGAGGGGTTAAGAAGTGGGGGAAGGATGAGGAGTGCACCTCATCTTCGTCCTAATCCTGCACCTGCTCCTGCACCAATTCCTCCTCCTAAACCTGAGAACATATAGTCGATAAGATTTTTACTATATGCACAAGTTTTTCCTTTGCTACGAGAGTGTTTCTGTTGAGATTTTCATCAATCAAAGCAACGATGTCACATATAGCAGCACACTCCATTGCGGACCCTCTGGCTATTGCATAATATCGTTTCCGATCTGCTTTGGTATTTTTCCCTGTGCCCTCGGCAATATTCAGTGGTATTGAGAAGGTGGCTCTTTTGAGTTGATCTTTTATGCTCGAATGTCCGATTGGGATTTCATCCATGATTTTGAGTGAGAGTTGAGAGAATTCGATAGCTATTTGATAGGCTTCGAATTTTTCGTGGGTAAACATTATTTCCCTCCAGGTTGGGTTGATTAGTTCTAAGAGTGTATCGTTGATTTTGCTGGGAAGTTGCTTGATGATGAGGAGGAATTGGTGCAGGAGCAGGTGCAGGATTAAGATGAGGATAAGGATAAGGAGTGCACTCAGAGAGAGATTTCTCAAAGAAAAGCTAAGGAGGGAGCATGATTCTTTTTGCATCGGGAAATAAAGGAAAGTGCGCTGAAGCGAAGCAATTAGCTGCTGAGTGTGGCGTAGAGCTTGTTGCTCCATCTGATCTCACAGAGTCCTTTTGTAAAGCACATAATATTACATTTCCAACCGCTCCTCCTCCTGACGTGGAAGAAACAGGAAAAAACTATGAGGAAAATGCCCTCCTCAAGGCCCAGGCGTATCATGAGTGGTCTGGCCTGCCTGCAGTAGCAGATGATACAGGATTGGAAGTAGAAGCGCTTGGTGGCGAGCCCGGGCTCTATGCAGCTCGCTATGCTGGTGAGCACTGTTCTCCTGAAGATAACATGCACAAACTTCTTGCTGCTCTTGATGGCCAGTCAAACCGACAAGCTACTTTCATCTGTGTACTATGCATGGTTGGAGCAGAAGCTCCTCTTTTCATCCGGGACCAGATAGATGGGGAAATCGCTCATGAAAAAGAGCAAGGTGGAGGTTTTGGGTACGATCCCCTGTTCTTTGTGCCGGAGTTTGGACACACGCTCGCTCACCTTAAGGGTGAGGGAGTAGAGGTACCAACTCATCGAAGAAAAGCGCTTCAGCAGCTTTTTAGCCTCCTTGGTTAAGGCTCATTTGCCGAATCCCTTCATAGAGTACAATCGATACCGCATTGCTTAAGTTTAAGCTCCGTACATGTTTATTGCTCATCGGAATGTTGAGTATAGATTCTTGAGGTTTTGTGGAGAGAAACTCCTCACCAAGCCCTTTTGTTTCGCTCCCAAAGACAAAAGTATCGCCAATCTGAAATTCAGGCTCATAGAGTGTGCGAGCGCCAAATTTTGAAATATACCAAAACCGGGTAGGTGAGATCTCCTCGGAAAAGGAATGCCAATTTTCATATTGGTGAAGGTTGACCCACGGCCAGTAGTCAAGCCCCGCTCGTCGTACGCGCTTCTCAGAGAGCTCAAAGCCGAGTTCTCCAATAAGGTGTAAGGGAGTGTGAGTCGCTGCGCATGTTCGTGCTATCGAACCGGTGTTCTGCGGGATTTCAGGGTTAACCAGGGCAATGTGCATACAGTAGTATCCCATAACCATTCGCAATAGTTTTTTCAAGTAAGATTTGCATTTCTGTAAGCGAAATTCTTTTTTCTTGAAATCATAAGATCTCGTGCTTATGTAAAAGTGAGGGACAAAGTCCTTCAATGAGATTTTATGTTTAACTCTTTTTGGAGTGTATATTATGAAACTTCGAGATCTTGTTCCACTGCATTTATCCGGAAGCCATGTTCCAGTACGTCGGCTCTCTTCTCCGTCTCGTATTTTTGGAGGAGATATTGATCAGATTTTTGAAAACTTTTTTCAAGGTTTCCCGACGCAATCACTGACCCGTGGTGAGCAGCGTTTTGAGTCTTTTTCTCCCAACGTTAACGTTGAGGAGACACCAGAGGCTTACACAGTAACGTGTGAAGTTCCTGGGTTGGAAGAGGGAGATCTCGATCTCTCAGTGGAAAACGATGCGCTCACCATCTCGGGAGAAAAGCGCTACGAAAAGAAAGAAGAAGGAAAAGGGAAAAGCTTTTACTATGAGTCTTCTTTTGGTTCTTTTCAGCGTGTCATTCCTCTAGCTGCAGAGGTTGACCATGATGCAATTGATGCTTCTCTGCAAAAAGGAGTCCTCACGGTCCACCTACCAAAGGTAGAGCCGGTGAAAGCTGGAAAGCGAACTATTAGTGTGCGGGCGAACTAGTACAGCGTAACCTAAATTTCTACGCCTATACTTTAGAAAAAGGAGACGCTGTACAATTCTGCCGGAGGCAGAACCCCCGGCCTGCGACGAGCGTTCGACTGAGCTCTCGCCGAAATCTCAGCCGAGTCGAGGGAATATAGCACTAGTGGCTTTTGAGCCGTATGGCTGAAAGAATACTCATTGAACAGAGAGGCGCACAGAGAAACACAGAGAAAGGGAAGAGGACGCCCTCTGTGTTCTTCTGTGCGCCTCTCTGTGTTTCAAAGAAATGATAACCACGCAGCGCCCACCGTTCCAGTGACTTCATCTGAGAGATTCATCAAAAAAGGAGGCAGGGTCTGATGGAAAGAAAGGTTTACTTCTTTAAACTCAGAACATACTCAGCAACATCTTTCTTCTCTTGGTCAGAGAGAGTTGGTTGAGCTGCCATAAGAGGGTTGAGTCCAAATGCAGGCCCTCCTTTTGTGAGGAGATCTACAATCGATGCAGCGTCAGTAACTTTTTTGTATTCGGCTTTAACGAGGTCAGCCGGCTTCATCGCAGGAGGAAGTGAGGCACCAACAGGACCATCACCGAGTCCAGTTACTCCGTGGCACGATGCACAAACTTTGTCATACACAGCCTTTCCAGCAGTAGCGTCAGCAAGTGCAGTAGAGGCGTTAAGAAAGATAAGAAGGGTTAGTGATGCAAGCAGTAGGTTTTTCATAGGTAACTCCAGTCAGGTTGACTCTGTCTATCTTCTATCAACTTTGGGGCAGTGGAGCAATCAACTGTGAGTCCAACGAGAGAAAATACTCAAAGAGATCAGGTTTGTCGCAGACAAAACTGAGTTTTGAGGATAAAAAGCGCTATGCGCTTTTCAAGGCGTCCTCGGGGACGCCGCACGGGAAGTATGCTGCGCTAGCAGCGTATTTCCCTGGGGAAGACAAATATACCCCGTGCAGAAAAACGCGTGAAAGCGATTAGCTTTCACACCACCATATGCGCCACAACCATTGAGAGAACACGACAAACCTGATCTCACGGGGTATATACGGGTTTTCAGCCAGAAGGAGGACTCTCAGAACGCCTTTTGAGAGAGGCTTGCTTCTCGGAGAGGATTCGATATGATCGCCGCAAGGCAGAATAGGGGCCGATAACTCTTTGAACTTTTACTTTGACTCAAACAGAGATAGGGTGGCGGTCGAAGTCGAGTGAAGGAGTGCCCTGTATAAGGAAGGATTATCCGAATGGCATTTCACATCATTGAGGAAATTCGTAAGAAGAGCCAGCAGGAGTGGGAAGCTCTTGTTCGTGATAAAATCTCAAATGCGCGTGTGTGGGTGCAAGAAAATGGAGAGCTTGCGTCTGTAACCGCTTTTATTTCTGCTTTTGTTATTATCTTCTGCTACAAAATAGTTCTCGCTCTTGCAGCCATTGCGTTTATTGTTGGCTTTACCCTTTACCAACTTTCCTATCCCGAAAGACAAGACTCTGGTGACTTCAACACGCATCTCAACGGGGTCACCAAGAAGACTGATGACGGAGCTCAAGAGGAAGAAGCGGCCTCAACCGAAGAATCTCAAACGCCCATGAGCGACAGCAGCTCATAGAGAACTCGCTCTTATCGAATGGTCATTCGGACTTTCTGCACACTTTTGAGTGCGATCGCCGCTTTTTTGGGCCCTATTGCATCAAAATTATATATCAGGAAATCCCAAGGCTTTAGGGGAGTTGTCGGATAACCGATTCTACTCTTAAGATGTTTTATCGAGGTTGCGTATGAGTTCTGTACAGTTTGTCGAGATCGCTCATCATCTAGAGGACGCCGGCCTTCTATGGAAGCCAGAGATCGGTGATGAAATATTCAATCGAAAAGGTGCTGAGAACGTCTCTGTGCTCGTTGATACTGGTGGACTGACTCCTCCTGAGCTGAGAGATACCTACATCTGGTTGCCAACTGTTGAGCAGATGGTGATTCAGATCGAAGTGCGGCAAGCCATCCTCTTTCATGCAGGTCTTGAGCTGAACGATCATACATACTGCTATAAAACAGTTCTCCAGGCTCCGCAGGGGCCTATTGAATCTGAAGCGCTCTCGTTTCGAGAGTCTCTTGGATTAGCTCTTCGGGATCTCCTACTCTTTCGGGATAACGAGTTGCATTAATGCACTTGCTCTTCTTGAGCTCTTTTCTTCCGTCGGCGGAGCACAAAGTACCCTCCAATAAGAAGTACTCCTAAGGCAAGCATGCCGTACTGAATGTTTTGAACAACCTCTTCCCAGTGTTCAGCAGCAAAATACCCAATAGTCATCATGATTGGCGTGCTGACAAGGGCGGAGAGAGCATCAGCGGCAAGAAAGCGACTTGGCTTCATTTTTACCGCGCCACATGCAAGAAATGTTACGGTGCGGAGATAAAAAAGGTGTCTTGCGAGAAAGATAGTTGGAAGACTCCGTTTCTCAAGTCCAAGTCGGAAGCGTCGAATTTTTGATGCACTGAGTTTTTTCTTGAACCACGACTTGGTAAAAAGGGCAGGACCAAGTTTTCTGCCAGCAAAGAAAATGATGAGGTCGCCAAGTATGATGGCTACGTAGCACACGATGAAGAGAAGTTCGGGAGGTGCCGTTCCAACTTGAGCAATAATCCCTGCTGCAATAAGAGGCACATCTTCAGGGATTGGGAGACCGACGGCACCACCAATGAGTGAGAAGAAAAGCATGGCATACAAAACTATGCCGTGTTGGTGGAGTAGGCTTTCTAGCATATCTCGCTCACTATCGTATACGAGAGGGAAGGCTGGCAAGGGTCACTGTTTGATTCGCAGAGAATCCAAGGGGCGAATGTCGGTACGACTTTGAAACTCTTCATTGATGCTAAGAGCTTGGGGAATATGATTGTTGGATATGAGCCAAGAATAGATCTCTTCTGCAGCCATGCGGTGGCCTATCTCGTTAGGGTGGAAATCAGCTCCTGGAATAACTTGAATGCGAGATAGGGGGATTCCCTGATAGATTGAAAAAAGGTCAAGCGCTGGGATTTCGAGCGAATCGAGAGCATTATTCACTATCTGGTGAATAGAATGAAAGGGGTAGTGATCATCAAGTGGAACGCCAAAAAGTGGAAAGACTACAGCAACAACGGGAATATTTCTGTTCTTTTGTAGTTTTGCAAATCGTCCCAAGGATTGCTCAAAAGACTTACGAGTTTTTGAGCCATCTTTAAAGAGATCGAAATAGTATGATTGGTATCGACGGTGTGTTTGAGAGTTGTGCAGTCGCTCAAGCACAAATTGAAGAGACTTCCAGTGTCGTAGAAACGAAGTGTCTTGCTCGTAGTTTCCAAATTGGTGTTGACCAACGAGGCCGGTAGGTCGATATGGTTTGAGTTGCGGATCGTTCAGGGTGATTTGAAGAAGGATGAGATCGGCTCCTTCTTTTGTAGCTTGGCGAGCGCTTATAACCTCGTGTGATGTAGAAAAGCCAGGAACACCGTAGTTCATAACTTCTACTTTCTTACTTTCCTTATTCAAATTGAGCATGCGCTCGAGCCGTTTAGGAAATGCGTCATCAAACTGCATGTAAGGGGCAAAAGTAAATGAATCGCCGATAACAGCAATGCGGAACGTACCCTCTGGTTTTGGAATTGCATAAGCATAATCTTGGAGGGTTTTTGAGGCTTCTGGTTTGTAGTAACGAGCAGGCCTGTCAGACCAGGTAACAGGCTTTGGTGCGACGGCTAAGAAAACACGATAAACACATTCAAGAAGAACAAGTGTTACGCAGAGACTTGTTAAGACAAGCAAAGCGCTATGCCACCACCGAAAGCGAGGTTTGGTCTCTTGGAGAGTGCTCTCTCTTTCTTTTTGAGGAGTTGAGTTGTTTGGAATTCTTGCAAGTTGGCTCATAGTTCGTCTGTCCTACTTCTCTAGCACGAATACTATATATGGGATGGGCGAGAGAGTCGACCTTGTGGAAAACTCTCTAGAGATGAAGGAGGTGAGCTGTGATGCGGTACGTGAGAAACGCTCCTCCATATGCGAGAACAGTCATATATCCAAGCTGAAAAATAGGCCATTTCCATGACTTTGTCTCTCTGTATGTTACAGCCTGAGTCGGAAGGCACTGCATTGCAAGTACAAAGAAGACAAAGAGGCTCAAGGCCGTTGGGACATCGAAGAGAAGCGAGCCGTCAGGTCGTTTCATCTCTCTGAGGGAGGCAATGAGACTGGCATTATCTCCCTCTGATGTTTCTTCAACACCACTTATGACGGAGAGTACAGAAACGACTACCTCACGCGCGGCAAAGGAACTAAGGATGCCGATACTTAAGCGCCAATCAAAACCGAGTGGAGAAAACACAGGCTCAACAAATTTTCCAATACGTCCAGCGGCAGAATACTCTAAGGCATACCTGTCGAGGAGGAGGTCATACTCATATTGGAGCTCTGTGGTGGGAGAAGAGTTCAGTGCTTCGGTGAGGAACGCTATACGAGTTGAGTCAGCAGGATGCGCAAATGTAGAAAGATTTTCTTCGGAAAGTTGAGGAAAGGTGGCAGCCGCCCAAAGGATAAGAGAAAAGAGAAGGATAAATGTTCCTGCTTGTTTGAAAAAAACTTTGGCTCTATCAAAGGCGAGCGTAAATGCGACCCGAAAACTTGGGATTCGGTAAGGGGGAAGTTCAATGGCGAGGTAGTCTGGTGTGCCTCGTACCACAGATCGTTGTAGCAGGAATGAGACAATAACAGCAGTTACTCCCCCAAGAAGGTAGCCTCCGACAAAAAGAAGTGAGCCCCAAAGTGGATCTTTCCCAAAGAGAAGGACAGCAACCATGAGGTATACTGGAAGTCTCGCAGAACATGTTAAGAGCGGAATGACCAAAATAGTGCGAAGTCTGTCTTTTGTATTTTCAATCACTCTCGTCGACATGATAGCAGGTATCGCGCAAGCGTGAGCAGAAAGAAGTGGTACGAAAGCTTGTCCAGGAAGACCAAATTTCCGCATGACTCTATCAACAGCCACCACTGCACGTGAGAGATATCCTGAGTCTTCAAGAAGTGAGATTCCAAAAAAGAGGATACATATCTGAGGAAGAAAGATTACAACCCCGCCAATACCACCAATGATTCCATCAGACACGAGACTGGACAGGAGCTCATGAGATATAAGCGAGCTTGATGTATTTGCGAGGTGTCCAAAAATTGTATCAACCCACTCCATCGGATAGGAAGCCACGGAGAAAACACTCCCGAAGAGCCCGAACATAACAAGAAAGAAAAACGGGAGTCCGAAGATGGGCGAGGTTAAGAAAGAGTCAAGGAGGTCTGAACGTAAGGATCCCTGTTGCTCTTTGCCTGAAAGAGCTTTAAGAGAGACATCGTCTGCCCATTTGCATCGCTCGGCAACTGAGCAACCGGTGCACAGAGCGCTTGAATTTGTTGAAGGAGTTGTGCGTTCCATCTCCAAGTGGCGAGAAATGGCATTGGTAAGCTTCTTAAGTCCTTTCGTTGTCCTTGTAGAGATAGGGATGACAGAAGTGCCAAGCTCTTCTTGCAGAAGCTTGAGATCGAGAGAGGTGTTTTTACGCTCAACTTCATCAATCATATTGAGAGCAACAACAGTGGGGAGGTTTTGTTCGAGTAATTCTGAGACGAGTGCGAGGTGATGCGAAATTCTTGTTGCATCAATCACCACAATAAGGAGGTTTGGCTCAGGAAATGAAACATTCCTTCCCGCAATCACCTCTTGAGCTGCTTTTTGATCGAGGGTGTTCCCACTGAGTCCGTATGTCCCAGGGAGATCAAGAACGAGAGCAGATTGAGTTCCGAACTCAACTTCTCCTTTACGAACTTCAACCGTGGTGCCGGGATAGTTTGATGTGTGTGCATTGAGTCCCGTGAGGTGATTGAAGAGAGAAGTTTTGCCAGCATTTGGGGGGCCTGCAAGAATAACGCAGTGCTGGGAGTGTTTGGGCTGTGATGAGAAGATGCGAAGAGAGGCGTTCACGACAAGCCCCGCGGTTAAGAAACGAATATCTGTGAAGCAAGTTCACGATCAAGTGCAAAACGAGCCCCAGCAACACCGAGCAAGCATCTGTTTCCATGTTTTATAAGTTTCACTTTTCGGCCAGGTGCTAAGCCGAGGCGTTCAAGTTGGGCGGTTATCTCTTGGCTGAGCGAAATAGAGTGCAGCACACCGGTGTCGCCCGTGTTGAGAGAAGAAAGTGGTAGAGTAGTCGGATCCGTACTTGCCATATCAAGGTGTCCTTTGGTGTGCCGAAGAAATTGCTGTGTCTTGAAGAATGCCGAGTCGCGTCAGGTTTGGCAAGTGGACAGGGAGAGAGCAAGTAGTCGGGCCAAAGGACAGACTGCAGTGCCCTAGCTTCTACAAACTGTGTGAGGTGGCTGTATGAAATGCTTTGATATGTGAGGCGTTTTTTTACTCCTCTACTTCTTTCAGGGCAGCCCGGATATGCATTACAGGAATGGCAAATGCGACTGTTCCGTTGGCTCCTCCTCGACTGTTTATTCCAACAACCTCCCCGTTGAGATTGATCAGTGGCCCTCCACTTGAACCTCTAAACATTGGCGTATCAACTTGAAGAAAGGTTGTTTGTGTATGGACGTCTTGGAGTTCTCTGTTTAATGAGCTGACGATTCCTAAACTAGCACTAAAATCAAATCCGCCGGGGCTTCCAATCGCAATCGCAAATTGTCCCAGCTCTATTTGATCGTCAGATTGAAGCTTGAGTGCGGGGGGAAAGAGAGACTCATCTCCTTGCACTTCAAGGAGTGCCAAGTCACGCTCAGGGTCAGTTGATATTATCCTACACGGATAAACCTCTTTATCTTGCCAAAATTGAATAACAAGAGAGTGAGTGTTGACGACAATATGATAACTTGTCACGACGAAGCGCTTCTCCCGATTAACGAGAAACCCAGCTCCAAGGGATGCCTCTGAATGAGGCTTGCTCACACGCACAACAGAGCGCAGCGATCGCTGAATGCTTGATTGAAGTCGATCTTCAAGAAAGAGATCTGGAGAAAGCTTTTGTGAAGCATAAAAGATGAAAAGAAGAGAGAAGAAGCCAAACGTGACCTTAGCGTACGTCATCTTTAATAATTTCTCCGTCACTCATTACAAAAACAGGCATTGTGAGAGAGGTGATATCTTTATCAGCATTATTTGGCACAGCAATGATATCCGCTTCAAATCCCACTTCAAGCTTGCCAATGTGATCTTCAAGGCCGAGCTCTTCAGCCGCACCGCTAGTGGCCATCGTAATAAGCTGTTTTGGTGTAAGGCCAACTTGTTCAAGCAGGGTAAATTCATTAATGTTCCGAGCAATTTTTTCTCCAAGATGCGGAACGGCACCAAGATCGCTGCCGAACCCAATTTTGACTCCAGACTGAATCGCTTCTTGGAGAATACGCTCAGACTCAATCGCTTCATCGTTGTAGAATTCGAGTAGCTTGCGCGCTTGTGCAGGGGGTTCTTTTTTAGCGGCATGAACAGCAAGAGAATAGTTGTAGAACCATGCAAATCGAGTGGGGACGAGAGTTGTGTCATATTCGAGGAGAAGATCAATGTGCGCACGAGTCATAAATGTGCCGTGCTCAATGCGATCCACTCCTGCTTTTACCGCTAGTTCAAAACCAAGAGATCCGTGAGCGTGAGCTGTTATTTTGAGGCCGTGTTTATGTGCTTCATCTACGGCTGCTTCAATCTCTTCTTTGCTGAGCATGGTGTAGGATTCATCGTGCACCATACATTGACCTGGATCGGATGTTGCTATTTTAATCCAGTCAACGCCAAGTTCTGCCTGCTCTCTTACTGCCTGACGTACTTCCTCGACTCCAGTAACATATCGAATGAGGTCTTCGCCATCTCTACTTGGATCGCCGCAGATAATTTTTCCAGACACAAGCAGCTCAGGACCTTTCATGTCGCCGCGCTCGATAGCATCCCTTAGTTGAAGACTTAAATTATTTGGTGAGCCGAGATCGAGGCATGTCGTAAATCCCGACTCAAGATATGAGCTGGCTTGCTCAGCGGCCTCATCGATGTCTGTGCTCCCTGTTTGAAGAAAGTGCGTGTGGAGATCGATCAGGCCGGGAAGAACGGTATATGCCGTCAGGTCAAAAGTTGTAGCTCCTTGAGGTGCTTGCTCCGTGATACTGATGATAGTGCCATCTTGTACTCCTATGACTTCATCTTGAGTGAGGAGATATACAGGATTTTGATGGGGTAGCTCGACACGTTCTTGGAGCGTATTGATTTCACCTAATGATTTTTCGAGCGCTTCTGATTGAGCTCCGCAGGGAGATAAGGCAGGTAAGCAGGTGAGAAGGAGTGCGCCAAAGCGGTTTCCAGACTTTGCTTGCTGTGTATGAGCAGTAGTACTAGCCATGTATCATCTCTTGGTTACATTCCTCATAGTCCCGCCGATGAGGTATTTGGAATAGACTCTTGCATTTTCTAGGGTAAACAGTGTTACGCAAGCAAACTGGAAAGAATGATGGTTACGCAGCTTTCGCGGGCATTTTTTTGAGAGTTGGCACTGAAATTTGTGAGGGGGAGCCCCCCCCACATATGTATTGGTTAGATTCTTACCATTCGAATAAGAATTCGTAGACGTCCATGTACCATGGTGCTGGTTTTGCCCATCCTGGAAGTGGAATAGCATCTTCTTTCTCAAAGTCATGAAGGACGAGCCCATTAAATGGCTTGGTGTCTTTGTATAGCTTTCTGAGGGTGGTAGACACAGTGTTTACTGTTACATCAATAAACTCTCCAAGTTCTTCTGCAGCCACATCTACGGCCACAGCCACAGCAACACCAGCAACCGCAGCTGGGAGAGTGCCAACACCTGCAGCTTGAAGAAGAGCTCCCGTTGTTCCAGTTATTATTTCAGGTGCATGCTCTACTACATTATTCGCGATTTTTTCAAAGAGGCTATCATCACCACTATATTGCATCGTCCTACTTATTTCTTGAGCAATATTAACAAGAGGAGATGTCACCTGTTTATTTTGCTGATTTGAGTACCCAACGGTGCCGTACGTTTCGTCACAATAATCATAGAATGCCTGCCAAGCGTCTTGTCCTGTCTGCGACATGTTCTCTATGGTGTTTATGATATGAGATGATTGGTGAACGAGCTCAGGCAGATGATTGTTGAGCCTATCGTTTGTATCTTTGCACTTCATTGTTTCTGGTAAGAGGGAAAGAGAGCTATCGATTATTCCTGATTCGTAGATGCTCTTCGCTTCTGTCAGATAGTCCATATCAGAATCGAGTGGATCCTTATCCATTCCGAGAACGTAGTAGATCGAAAGGATTTGTCCTGTAAACATCGGGTGAATTTCTCCACCATCGATATCAACTTGCGTACCGATTGAGTAATCAGTTGTTCCTGGAAGGTTTACCACACGAAGTTCGGTCGATAAGACCAAGTTTGGGTTGAGTCGTGAACAAGAGTCTGCGTGTGCGCTCGTTGCAAAACTTGCAACAAAGAGCACAGATAGAATGAAAAAGATATTTTTCATAGTGAAGTCTCCTAAGGATTAGATTTTGAAAACCAGATGAGAAGGGAACCTAGGAATGAATACCCTGGTCTGATGTGAGCCAAGTTTCACGGGTAAGAAAACCGGTGAGTAGCGTTCTTCTATGAGAGACGACGTTTTGCAAATGGGCTGGATTTCTATTTACTACTGCATAGTTGATGATCAGTTTATTCGAGTATGGGGTGGTTATTTTGAAAGAGGTGGGAGTCTCTGTTGCGTTGCAACAGAAAGTCGAAGCCGTATTGTCTTAAAGGGGTCGAGCCCGACAAACGCGAAGCGGTTGTCATAAGGCGAGAAGTGGCAAGGGGAGTTGTGGCGAGCCTTGATTCTTAAAATCCCCTCATTGGGCGCAGTGCCGAACGGAAATATGGAGCTGAGGGGAGTCTCTGTTGCGTTGCAACAGAAAGTCGAAGCGGTATTGTTTCAAGGGGTTCGACTCCCCTCATTGGGCGCAGTGCCGAACGGAAATATGGAGCTGAGGGGAGTCGAACCCCTGACCTCCTGCGTGCAAAGCAGGCGCTCTCCCAACTGAGCTACAGCCCCACAAAGGGTGATAGGAAGGCTCTTATTCTACTCCCACCATACCAACTGGCAAGGGAATAAAAAAAAGAGCTCTAAGGCAAAGCCTTATTGGGTTTCTTTTACCTTGGTTTACCAAGTAAAAGATCCCGAGAAGCTGGGTTTCTTTTACCTTGGTTTACCAAGTAAAAGATCCCGAGAAGCTGGGTTTCTTTTACCTTGGTTTACCAAGTAAAA
>JAUIBK010000068.1 GCA_030428205.1 bacterium | reverse complement strand
GCCGAACTTGAGTGGCCAATTGATATTGCGATTGCGCTTATCTGGGTAGTTTTTGCGATTAACTTCTTTGGCACTCTTATTAAGAGAAGAGAGAAGCACATCTATGTCGCCATCTGGTTCTACATTGCAACCATTCTGACCGTTGCGATGCTTCATATCGTGAACTCTCTCAACCTCCCTGTTTCACTCTTTAAGAGCTATCCTGTCTTTGCAGGTGTGCAAGATGCTCTGGTTCAGTGGTGGTATGGTCACAACGCCGTTGCGTTCTTCCTTACTACTCCCTTCCTTGGCCTCATGTACTACTTCATGCCAAAAGCGGCTGAGCGTCCAGTATACTCATACCGACTCTCTATCGTGCACTTCTGGTCTCTGATCTTTCTTTACATTTGGGCAGGACCTCACCACCTTCTCTACACCTCTCTTCCTGACTGGGCACAAACACTCGGTGTAACATTCTCAGTTATGCTGATCGCTCCATCTTGGGGAGGTATGATTAACGGACTTCTGACACTCCGTGGTGCTTGGGATAAACTCCGTACGGATCCAATCCTGAAGTTCTTCGTTGTGGGCGTGACCTTCTACGGAATGTCGACTTTCGAAGGGCCGATGATGTCTGTGCAGGCAGTAAACTCTCTATCTCACTACACCGACTGGACCATTGGTCACGTTCACGGTGGTGCACTTGGTTGGAACGGGTTTCTTGCTTTTGGAATGATCTACTGGCTTATGCCACGACTCTGGAAGACTGAAGTATGGAGCAAGTCGCTTATGGCTGCTCACTTCTGGCTCTCAACTCTTGGTATCGTGCTTTACATCATCTCGATGTGGGCAGCTGGTGTAACCCAAGGACTCATGTGGAAAGCGTTCAACGAAGATGGAACTCTTGTCTACCCTGAATTCCTTGAGACCGTACTCGAGCTCGTTCCATTTTATTGGGTCCGTGTACTCGGTGGTGGTATGTACCTCGTTGGTATCTTGATTATGGGATTCAATATCCTCAAAACCATCGCTCAGGCGAAGAAAGATGGTGCGGATCTCTCGGACCCAACTGTGACAGCTCCACCTCTCCAAAAAGAAGCTGCGCACAGTGGAGCTTCGGACCGAGCAGTGGCATGGCACCACGCTCTCGAAGGAAAGCCCGTACTTTTTAGTACTCTTTCACTTATCGCCGTTCTTATAGGCGGTATTGTAGAGATAGTTCCAATGGTTGCTATTGAAAGTAACGTACCAACCATCTCCTCTGTGAAGCCTTACACTCCACTCGAACTTGAAGGGCGTGATATCTACGTTCGTGAAGGATGTTACACCTGTCACTCACAGATGGTTCGACCGTTCCGTGATGAAGTGGTTCGATACGGCGAGTACTCTAAGTCTGGAGAGTTCGTTTATGATCGCCCATTCCAATTCGGGTCAAAGAGAACGGGGCCTGATCTTCACCGGCTTGGTGGAAAGTACCCTTCTTTCTGGCACTACCGGCATATGATCGATCCACGAGCAACAAGCCCAGGCTCTATTATGCCAAGCTATCAATGGCTTGCTGAGAATGAGCTTGATACCTCTCTTACTTCTTCGAAGATTAATGCGTTCCGAACTCTCGGGGCTCCTTACTCAGACAGTGAAGTAGAAAACGCTGTAGCCAACCTTGAAACACAAGCAAAAGCTGTAGCCCAAGAACTTCGTGACCAAGGAGTAAAAGAAGGTGATGACCTCTACAAGAAGGAAATCATCGCTCTCATCTCCTACATGCAACGTCTCGGAACAGACATTAAGGGAGACGCGTAATGAAACACGTGTTCGCCTCGTTTGAACTGACGACTTGGCCCCAAATAACGCTTGTCGTGTTTATGGTTCTTTTTGTCCTTTTGGTCGCCTGGGCGTATCGCCCATGGGCGTCAAAGGACTACCAGAAACTCGGCAAGCTGCCTTTGGATGAAGATTAATTATTTTTGAGAAACTCGAGGTATCACAATGGCTAAAAAAATGGACGAACTCCTTGATAGCAACTACGACGGTATCGAAGAATACGACAACGATCTTCCCCGTTGGTGGCTCTATCTCTTTTTCATTACGATTGCTTTCTCAGCCTTCTACATCTCCTATTACCACTTTGGTCCAGGAACAGACGGCCAGCCACTTGCTCTTCTTGATAAAGAGATGCAAGCACATAATGCAATTGTTGCGAAAAACGAAGCATCAA
Organism: bacterium; assembly: GCA_030428205.1. Classification (GTDB taxonomy): domain Bacteria; phylum Bdellovibrionota_C; class UBA2361; order UBA2361; family RFPC01; genus JAUIBK01. Next base: position 10,167 of record JAUIBK010000068.1, on the reverse strand, counting down.
CTTCTGTATCAAGCGAATCTGCGGTTGAATTCATCACTGCCGCTGCTACGGATGAAACAAAGCTTGCCCAGGGTAAAGAAGTTTACACGGCTAAATGTGCTGCTTGCCATGCCGACAAGGGGCAAGGTCTTGTAGGGCCGAATCTCACAGACAACGCTTGGATTCACGGTGGAACGATTCCTGATATGGTTCGTATTGTTGAAAATGGTGTCCTTGAAAAGGGAATGCTTGCTTGGAAAGGTGTATTAAAGCCTGAAGAGATCAACAATGTCGTCGCTTTCCTCTGGTCTATTCGTAATACGAATGTTCCTGGAAAAGCGGCTGAGGGAGATGTGATAGCTGAGTAATATACTCACGCACTTCTCTCTTTAAGAACTGCGAGGATCCACTACGAGGTCCCCGCAGTTTTTATATGCCCCTCTTCTTTTCAAAAATAGACCCCCTTCCCTCTTTCTCTTCATCCAAACTTAGCGTTAAAATACAGCATGCTTACCGTTTCCTGTTCATTGGAAACAATTATTCTTTGGAGCGCACGTCATGAGTGACGATTATCGCGAGGTCCTCTACACGATCAGCAAAGACGGAAACCGAAAATGGGTCTACCCTCAAGACATCTCTGGTTTCTTCATGAACACAAGAAAAGTAGTCGTCTACATACTGATGGCTATCTACATCTTGATGCCTTGGATTGAAATTGGTGGCTCGCAAGCTGTCCTCCTAGATCTCCCAAGTCGAAAGTTTATCTTTCTCGGCAACACGTTTTGGGCAACAGATACTCAGTTTCTTTTTCTCCTTTTAGGCGTGTTGGCAAGCTCACTCTTTTTCTTTACGGCGCTCTTTGGCCGTCTTTGGTGTGGCTGGGCATGTCCACAAACCGTGTTCCTGGAGTTTCTATACCGACCAATTGAACGCTTGATTGAAGGCCCAGCTGCCAAACGACTCCGCTTAGACCAAGCCCCTTGGACTCCTCAGAAGATATTTAAGAAAGGTTTGAAACTTTTTGTTTTCGCACTTGTTTCTTGGATCTTGGCTTCTACAGCATTAGCCTACTTCGTTGGACGCACTGAGCTGTTCGATATGATAGCGAGTCCTCCGACTGAGAACCTTCAACTCTTCGTACTAACGCTTGTACTCATGGGCATCCTCCTCTTTGAGTTCGGCTGGTTTCGTGAGCAATTTTGTACTGTCGTTTGCCCCTATGCTCGCTTTCAGTCTGTACTGATGGACCCACACACAATTCAGGTCGGATATGACCCAACCCGAGGCGAGCCTCGCGGAAAGAGACGTAAAAGCGATGATGCTACAGAACTTGGCGATTGTATCGACTGTGGGTTGTGTGTTCGTGTTTGTCCTACGGGCATAGATATTCGAAACGGCCTGCAACTTGAGTGCATTCAGTGCACAGCATGTATCGACGCTTGTGACTCCATCATGGTTGGGTTGGATAAACCCAAAGGCCTCATTCGCTACGATTCTGAGGTTAAACTTCTCGAAGGCGGAAAAACCAAACTCATTCGCCCGAGAATCTTCTTCTATACCCTCTTCCTCTCAATTTTCCTCTTCGGCTTTCTCTACGCTATCGGAACCAGAGAGCTCAGTGAAATTAAGGTTCTTCGTGGAGCTCTCGATAAGCCATATAGCCTCCTCGATGATGAAACAATCTCGAACCACCTCCACTTACGTATCTCAAATAAAGGAAGTGAGGATAGAACCTATACCATCTCAGCTACAGAGGCTGAGGATGTACAGCTTATCACTCCGATAAACCCCTTCCCCGTCCCTGGTGGAAAGATGCTCACAACTCCCATCTTCTTGAATGTCCCTAAAGCTTCGCTTGTGGACGGTTCTCGTAAGGTTGAGGTAACAGTGACTGATGGAGCCAGCTATACTCAGACCCAAGAAGTAACTCTTTTGGGCCCCACAGGATGACCATGACCGAAGCTCAAAAACCTCTTTCGTACTACGCCTGGCCACTTGCTGTCATTGGGGCACTTGCCTCAGTAGGAATCGCTGGCACGATAACAATCATGTTAGCTCTGGATGCCAAGACAGATCTTATCGCGCAATCTCCCTACGAAGCTGGAATAGCATACCAAGGGGTCATCGATGAGCTCACGAAGGGCAAAGAGCTTAAACTTCTCAAAAGCTTTGGGATAACAAAGGGCGAATCTGGCTACACAGCAAACCTGGATCTATCTCCCGTAGACCCACCATTTACAAAAGTGATTCTCGAAGGGGCATTTCCACCCGATTCATCACTCGATACCTCCGTCTCCCTCAACCTCCCCTCTGAAGGGGCTCAGACTATCCAAGGGCCGATATCTATCGCAAAGCCAGGCCTGTGGCTCTTTACGGTAACCTTTGAACGTGGAGAAGAGAGAGCCCGGTATGAGCGGAGGATTTTCGTACCTTAGACGGTCCTTCTCAGCAACTTTACTCGGTGGGACAACCATTTTCTTTAACTTTTTTCTGCCACTGTAAGCGTTCAGATTTTGTTCATTGTCGAGGAAGAGCGTATCGGCCCGAGCGGAAGCGTACGTTTGATACACTGAGCACGGGCCGATATGCTCTGACGATGCTCTCTGCGTAGCTTTTCTGGAAGAAAAGCGGCAAGCAGAGAGTCGCCTAGGGTGCAATAAGCACCCTGGGCGAACAGCGGGCAAAAGCTGGGCTCTTACGCGGCTCGCGACCAGAGTTGTGCTATATCCTGAGCATCACCAAGCGGTACAGCGTAATGCTCACGAGAGTAGTTTCGTACCTGTTGAGAGAAATCTTCTCCGTAAGTCACATCAATCGTACGACCTGTAAAGGTAGAGGTCTGCTCTCCCCTTACGCTCATCTGAACAAAAAAGTCTCTTAAAGAGAGATTCATGAGGTCCATATGGTCTACAGCGTTAAATCTCTCACTCACGAGCTCTGCTTCATGACCGCTGAGCTGAAAAGAGAGGAACGTTCCAACGTTTTGGAGAAGCTCTTTACGCACGCCCTCCTCCAACTGAGAGAGGCACTGATTGGCAATCGTCACAGAGAGCCCACTTTGAGTAGCTTGCTGAAACACAGACATCATGAGCTTACTTGTCATACAATGAAATTCATCAATATACAGCGAGTAGCCATTCTTGCCATTTGCTAGGTCACGATACGAACGCCCGGCGGCGTGGCGAATTCGCGCGAGAAGCAGCGAAGCGAGAAACCTTGCATTTGTAGCACCGAGAATCCCTTTTGGGAGCCGAATAAGAAGTATCTTTTTTCTCTGCATAATCTCAACGAGATTCACCTTGTTGATAGGAGCATCCATCACATGGTGAATGAGATCCGTGGCAAGCAGTTGACCGATACGGTTTTCTAGCGACGCAAGTAGGACTTCTAGTTCACCAGCAGGAATATCTTCAAAATCCTCTGTCCAGAAGTTTTCAAGTGCAGGATTCTCTAGGGCGTACACCACATCTCTCCGAAAACTTGAGTCCTTGAGTAACCGAAGTATCGTACGAACAGTGCTCCCAGGCACACCAATCACCGTCTCAATAGAACGGAGGAGGAGCCGTTCTGTTTCCTCAGAGGGACACTCTACCTTCGCACTCCGAAACGCTTGGAAAAGATCCGCTGCAACAACTTCACGGTGTTCTGCCGGCACACAAGAAAAAGGATTAAAGCTAACGGGGAAATTTTTGTCGCACGGATCAAAGAGCACTACGTCATTGATGCGCTCTTGAGGAATTGAACGGAGAACAGAATCTACGAGATCTCCGTGGGGGTCAATAACAGCAGCACCACGCCCTTGTTCGATATCGTCACGAATAAGTAGCTCGAGTAGCTTCGATTTTCCACTCCCGGTCTTCCCTATTACGTACATGTGGCGGAGGCGATCTTCAGGCAAAATCCCAAACGGCCGCTCAACACTTCGGTAGGTGTTCACACCAAAAAGCCCAATATCGGGATCTGTTTGGAGCGATGGCAAGTTGGTCGGCGGAGTAAAGCGCTTACTCATGAGCTTAGAAACAGGGGCTCCTGGTCCAGGAGCAACAACATGCCACAGTGTTGCCATCTCTTTAGTAGAGATTTTATTCGGCTTGAGGAGCGGTCGCGAGTCGAGGCGTTCAAGCGCCTTTTCACCATGAATTGGTTTTGAAAGAAAGAACCGGTTCCCGTCGCTTGAATATGTCTCCGTATACCCCCGAAGCATTTGGTTCAGGAGGTGTGGAACATCTCGCTCATCACTATAGTCAGGGGGAAGCGCTACGCCACACCGCGCAGAGAGGCTAAAAAGCTCAGAGACATACTTTTCAGCTATTCCCTTGAAACGTTTTGCTGTTCCATGTTTCTTTATCCAGTACTTGGGGCGAAACATGTGGCGGAAACGCTCCTTGAACAGCGCAGTCTTCATTGCCATATGGTGCTTCGTTGAATCAGCAATAGGCTTTAAGACAAACTGCATGACATACTTGCCCTCGAGAGGAAGACATTGAAAAGCGCTAAAAGCAGGTGCGAGAGAGTCAACAAAACAAACTGAATAATCCTTCAGTGGAATAATATCCTCACGCAGGAGCTTCATCTCAGAACAAGAAACACTCCAATCAGAGGGAATATCTTCGTGAAGCGATGGATAAGGCTCAACCTGAATGTGTGCGAAGTTTGCATACAAACTTCCCAGCATGAGCTCGAGAACTGGATCAGGAGCTGTTATACACAACGTAATATTTTGGCGGTGAACCATAAATTCTAAAGCAAATGGTTCACAGATGGCGTCCCAGTACTCTTTGAGCACTTGGTTGAACATTGTGTGCTTTGTAATATTGTACGAGGTTTCGATGATAGCCATTATTTGGCCATACTCCTCGTGTGGGATATGAACTGCGTATGTTTTCATTGAGACACTAATCTTGCCACAAAATGTACAGCGACATTCCTACGTCGTAGAGGTTAACTCTGTCGGTAATATAGGTGACATTCTGATGCCAACCTACCCGTTAACATAAAATTAACTATTCTGTGATCATGGTGATTTAGGAGAGCAGAGTGCCGAAAATAGCACGGCTTTTCGGTTTTGCTTGTCGCTGGGTGTTTGGCAGAGTCTGTACGTAGTTTACGGACAATAGCTCGAGAAACTTCTTTTCCATTACTTCTCGGCTATAGCCAGGTCGTACCCCAGTAAGATGACGGGCAATATTGGCGTGGTTGTGGCCCTCACAGCGAGGAGATGAAAAAAGGAATGCGCTTTGACGGTTTTTCTGCATGTATCTCTAGTCCCCAGAGAAAGAGTTTTTATAAAACCCTGCAAAAACCGACAATTGAAACGAAAAAGAGAGATTTTGTTGTTCCCTACAAGAGAGATTGTATCAGATTGGGGATTCTTAAGTAAGCACTCTTTTCTTAGTATTTTCAGAGCATTAGGGATATTTCGCTACTGTAGAAATAAGTAGTCTTGGACTTTGATGGACAACTCATTCAGGAGATCAAGAAATGGCTTCTTTCGTTCAAGACTCGCAGGAGAAGAAAAAATAAGCTTAATTTCTTGCTCTGGGTAGTGATGCAGAATTAACTGTCCAAGAGCATCATAGTCACGGTGGTCATCTGCAAGTCCAAGCATCTGAGCTGCTTGGCTAGAATCAGAGGCGTAACCTTCTTCAATCAGCCGTCTTTCAAGAAATGTTGAACTAAACCCCTTTCCCCTACCGTCTTCAGGGTAAAGGAGTAGCATACCACGGCCATGAGCCACGATTTCATCAATCGACCGTTGATATTTGGTCGTTTCGTCTTCATCAGCAAGTGGGAAACGATCAAGTAAGTTTTCACTATGCACCCGAATGAGCGGAACGATGTCGTCACGCTCTTCGTAGGTAAGAGCAACATAATCTAGACCAGTAACACTATCGTGATAAATATGATCATTAAACCAGTGAGGATTATGCCCAACAAACTGAGCAAGAGGAGAACTTGGTTCCCGATGAATAAGCTCAATCGCCTCATCGGTTAACTGCACACGAAACTTCCCATATCCAAGGCTATCGGCAGACTGAATAACCTTCGCTCCAATAGTATTATCATCTTGCAACTCTTGAAGAGCATAGAAGTCTTCTGGGGCAAGAACAAGTACTCCGCGAAGAGGACGAATTGGGAGAGGATAAGACGCATTGTGTGAAAATCGAAGCGCATCTCCAAGACGGTGGGGAGTAAATGTATCGACTTGCCACGGGTATCCGGCCACTGATGAACTCGAACCATTTTCCCCTAGCATATGACCATTTTGCCCTTTCGTTTCAAGGTAAAAGGCGTTATGGGGGTTAGGAGGAATGGTAAGAGCTTGACGGCCTTCTACCACAAACCCCAGCGAAGAAAGCCCATCAAGTTTATCCGGATTATTCGTCATAACTTTCAATGGAGCTTGAATGCCTAAAAGATAAGCCACATCACGGAGGCGTTCATACCGTCTTTCATCTGGTGCAAGCCCAAGCCCTTTATACGCCTCAAAGGTCTCAACTTCATTTTCAGAAGCACAAACCATCATCCTGTCACGGCCTTTGAGAGAATATCCAGCACCTCGACCTTCTTGTCGGAGGTAAAACACAACTCCACGCCCCTCATCAGCTATAGCTTGAAGAGCACCTTCGAGCTGTTCAACACAATCACAATCACAACCACCAAGCGTTTCACTCGTAATACACTCTGAGTGTACACGTATAAGCAAAGGTTCGACGGTTGTAATATCGCCTTTACTCAACGCGATAATGTGCCCTCGATCGGTGAGCGACTCAAACGCATGAGCAGTGAATGAGCCCTGCTGTAGCTCGAGTTTGAGTGAACCAAGACTAACTGTTGAGCCTCGTGTTGGGCTATCGGCAATATCTCGAGCGAAGGCGGAACCAGGCTCGTGAATAGTTTTGCGTAAGGTCTCTCGAGCTTTGCTACCAATGGTATGTGCTGGCCCATTTACTTGGACGAGCTCACCTACAAGATGCTGCTTACTGGAACTACTAGAAACTTCACTAGGCTGCGCGCTGGGAGATACTTCATGGCCTAGAGTGCCATTACTATCGATAGGTTGTGAGGAACTCAACTCTCCCACAGTCTAGAAAATCCCAAGAAACTACAGAGGAGGGTTACTACTAACACAATTCAAAATCCTATTCTATTCTGAGCAAGAAAAAAAAGGGGGGGGAAAGATGGAGCAGTCGCAATGCCATACAACTATGAAGCGTTTCCCGGACTCATATCGTAATTACTCCCCTCAACAAACCTAATCTGGTCACACAGCTCTCCTCTCTCCTTCATCAAACCGAGCATAACGTGATTCATGACCATCTCGTACTCGAGAATCCTTAGCGGCTCGGGTAACTGGGAATACACCTCTGTAAGGGGAGCTGCTCCACATCTCTCAAGACCACTCCGAAGTCTCTGAGCTGGTTCACGTTCAGATTCATCTTGGCTCCGAAAAAGGACGACCTGACCACCTCTTCTCGCTATGAGTTGAAATGGTCCGTGATCAAACTCAAGAATCCCCGAGAGCGCGGGACGGTTGAAAAATGTACCCTCAACAAATTTTTCACCGATATTTTTCAAGGCCCCACCAAGGCCGAAGGAAACGAGGTGGATTCCCTTTTCGAGGTGTTCAACAGAGAGAGAGTCCAGGACTCCGGATGCACTCTCACTTGCTCGTGAAAACATTCTGGAAAGCTGAGCTTCATCAATAGCTGGATAGTGTTCTGGAAGTAGTTCTGCAGCTACCCGATATGAGGCAAGATAACCGTACCAAGGTCCTACAACTCGTATCAAAGTTTCGTACTCATCCTCAAGAGGCATCGGCACGGTGCACACATCAGAGGATTCGATCAGTCTTAAAAGATGAGCCTTGTCGGCCTTACCTCCTTGTTCTAGCCCGTGTGAAGTCACAGCAGTAAAGAGTAGCCCATTTCCTGCTAAAATTTGTTGTTGCACGATTCCATGGGCATTAGAGCTTAATCCCTGTGAAAAGAGAACTGTCGTCCCCTCAGAGAATGGTTTTGAGTCTCCATCGTAGGGAATCTCCTGAAAAATCGCATTATAGGCAGGAGAACAATTTAGGAGAGAGGTGAAATATTCGGCGTGAGCACGAGAGCTTCCAATCCCAGAAACTTGCACAACACCCGGTTCTAATACGAGCTTAGGAAGAGGCTGACTGAGGTAGTCACGGAGCAGAGGTTCTATGGCATCAATCCGCCGACCTAGCAGCTCAAAGCCATAGGTATCTGCAACGGCCCGCGTGCGCAACGGATCTATCGGTTCCCTGCTAGTGTGTGGCATTTGATCCATAGGAAAAAGTCCTCTTGCAGCAAGAATACCAATACTTTCTCACTACGCAAGAAGTACGAGCTAACTTTTGAGTTAGAATCTTTCCTGGGGTATACTTCCGTCTCTATACCTCCCGCAAATGAAAATGCCTAACTTCAATAAGTATAGGCACTTCTTGTGGAAAGGCCCTGATCGGGCCTTATCGCTATCTGGCGGGAGGTATGTGTTGTCCCTATGGGGGATACTCCCCGCCCTCGGTGCTCATTGAACCGGGAATTTTAAGTGCGGGGAGTATAAATTTGAACATCAAAGGGTTTACCTATGAGCGATAAAGAGCTGCGTTGGGCCGGAAGAAATAGTCAAAAAGACGAATTACGTCGCCGAGTATGGTCTATTCTCGAAGAGACAGGGTACGGACAGGGGCCTATTTGGAACCTTATCTCAAACTTTGTTGATGCTGATAAAGCTGCTGAGCGTCTTGCTCAGACACCATACTGGAAAGCTGCCAAGGTTATCAAATGTAACCCTGACATCCCTCAAATACCTGTTCGTCACCGAGCACTCGTTGATGGAAAGCTTCTCTACACCCCAGTTCCTGAACTTGTCCAAGATTTCCCATTCGTTCTGCTTGATCCACAGAAGCTTCAAGAACAAGGAATCGACTTTCTTGAAGCAGCTCACATTGAAGGTGCACTCAAGTACGGTCAAAAAGTTCAATTCACTGATATGATGCCTATGGATGTTTTTGTCGTAGGGAGCGTTGCTGTTGCGACCAACGGTGGGCGCACTGGTAAAGGTGGTGGATTTGCAGATCTCGAACTCGGTGTTTTTGGTGAACTCGATATCATCCCTGAACACGCTAAAGTAGTAACGACTGTCCACGACGTTCAACTTGTTGATGAAAGTGAAGTTCCACTACAAACTCACGATTTTCCCCTTGATGGAATTTTCACACCAACGCAGTCAATTGAAATCAATTCTCTTCATCCTCGACCAAAGGGAGTCTGTTGGGACGCTGTACAAGCTGACCAATTTAAGGACATTCCCTTTCTCGAGAGTTTGCGGGGTCAACTACAAAAGAGTTAACTTACCTAAAGAGGACTCAGTGTCTCTTTTGAAAGATCTTTGTGCTCAAGCTCTCGGAGCATATCTTGCTGCTTTGCTTGCAGCGCTGGAAGGTTCTCATTAAGTCCGAGAAACTCCCCCTTCTTGTTAAAAAGAGTCCAAATTTTCTCTAATCCCTCAACAAGCACAGCTCCTTGAGCTGTGTTGATCACCCAAGTTGGAGAGCGCTCAATATGAGCTATTTTTTCTGGGAGTGCAGCGTATGGAGCAAGTTGTCCTTCAAGAGCCATAAGTGAAAAAGCGTGGGGACTATGCATGAACTCGCCGATATTGATTCCTTCTTTTCCAGGAAGCATGAGCCCTATTGCTGCTACTTGAGTAACCAGGAGTTCAAACCGAGATGCTGTATCTATTAATGTTTCCAAATGTTTTTGAAAATGAACCTTGTTTTGACCATCAACGATCAGACCAATACTGTGAACCGGTACTCCTTCGTCGTCGAGTAATATTGATGGTGCTACTACTGAGTGTTGCTTTGCTTGAAGAGGAGAAGAAGACTCTGAATCCTTGAGTATTCCGCTTTTGCTGTCATCTTTCGCTTTCTCTTTGCTCTTCTTTTTCTTTACAAGAGGAACGACTTCTTTTCCTACCCCTCCATCAGAAGCGTATCCTCGTTGGAAAAAGTCTTTGGGAGTTTCCTGAGCATAAGCGCTGGACTGCTACTTTTTATCTTGGCCAGATCATGGGAGATAAGGCTGGGGCTTTTATTGCTAAGTTTGCCTCACATCCTAATTGGGTTATGAGACTTGCTAGTCTTAAGACATTAATGGCGATGAA
>JAUIBK010000014.1 GCA_030428205.1 bacterium | reverse complement strand
TGGATCACGATTCTCAATCAACTGTAATCGAAGGCCAAATGGATGCTTCCACTGCCCGCTTTGCTATTGTCGCTGGGCGTTTTAATAGTTTTCTCTCTGAGCCCCTCCTTCAAGGAGCTCGTGGCACACTTCTTCAACACGGAGCACGATCAGAAAATATAACCGTGGTTCACGTTCCAGGCAGTTTTGAAATCCCTCTTACCTGTAAGAAGCTAGCTGAAACTGGCCGGTATGACGCCATTATTACCGTGGGGGCTGTTATTCGTGGCTCTACTTCTCACTACGAGCACGTCACCTCTGAGCTTGCTAAGGGAATCTCTTCAGTATCACTTCAATTTGGCATTCCAGTAACTTTTGGTGTTGTTACCACTGAGACGATTGAGCAAGCAATTGAGCGCTCTGGGTCAAAGGCAGGTAACTACGGTTCCAATGCTGCTGCGGCTGCTATTGAGATGGTTCAAGTTTGCCGTGGGATTGATAAAGGACAGAGATGAAGTCACGTCGTAAAGCTCGAGAAGCCGCTCTTCAAGCACTCTATCAGTGTGATACTTGTGCAAATTGGCTTAACGATACTATTGAACTGTACTTTCAGCAGTTCACTGAGGAAAAAGAGCTCTCCTCCAATAGCTCACACCAAGATAATTTTCTTTTTGCACGTAAGCTCATCTTTGGAGCACGCGATTTTCTCATTTTTCTCGACAAGCAAATTACTACGGCCTCAACGCATTGGAATATCGAGCGGATGTCGCGCGTCGATCGTAATATCCTCCGCCTTGCTGTATACGAGATGGCTTTTTGTGATGATATTCCGTCTAGCGTGAGTATTAACGAAGCTATCGAAGTTTCCAAGCGGTACGGCTCTGATGATTCTCCAACATTTATCAATGGTGTGCTCGATCACGTAGCACGTCTTTTTCGTGAGCACCCTGAGCTCATAGAAGAAGAAAAACAAGCTGCTATTGAAGACGAGCTCGCCGTTGTAAACGGATAGTCGATTTGCTGCATAGATACATCTTATAGGTATCTACAGTCTACGGCATGTTCTTTTGCTTGCTCGTGATAGGGCAGTTGGGGTGTTGTAACTTTTTAGTGCATTGGAAAACTCGTATGAATCTATTTACCTTCAGGCTTCGCTCGTTAGTTGTACTTGGCTCTGTTCTCTCGTTTGCTGTTTTTTGCTCAGGCTTTTCCCCTGCATTTGCACAGACTGTTCAAATTCTTGGTATTGATCCGCTGAAAAGTGCTAGCTATGAATGCCTTCGTTATGGAGATCCAAAGCTGAGTCAGATTCAGATTACCTCCAAGAATGGCACATCAAAGTCGGTAAAGAAAAAGAAGGCCAAACGCACGCTGAACCGCTCTCGGAAAGTTGCGAAAAAGAGATTGCGAAGTGCCAAAAAGCGTTTGAAGAAACTCAACAAAAAGATATCGAAGTTAGCATCGAGCTTGTTTCTTTCCGTGGAACAACAAAATCGACTACAGGAACTAAAAGATAAGCGAACTCAAGTTGAGGCGCGAGTTGTGGAGCTTGAGGGTAACGTAGGTGCCATCTCAGAGCTTATACAGCGCATTCCTGCTTGCTTTGAAGTTGCCCCTGTTAATGGTCAGGTTGAGATCGTTAGCGGAACGTACTTGAGAGATAATGGAAAGGTTTATTTTTACGCTGGAATTATCACTCGATGGGATAATTATAGTGGGAATCAGGAAGTATGTGCTCAGGTAGCTGGAAACTCTGTTCCTGTCGATAATGCGAGTGGCTCGTATCAACTTGAAGCTCCTGCTGTGAGTTCTTTTTTGCCCAGATATCAAATGTGCTATGTGAGGAACCTGAATGAGCCGTCCGGGTGTTATGTCCGACTCGATGGCTATGCGAATCCTATGGTTGGGATGGCTGGGGAGCAAGCTCCGGGAACATGTTTTTACCCAGAAACGTGCTCACTGAGTGCTGCTCTTTCGATTCTCAATAAACGATTATCCGAGATCACCTTTCACGTATTGCCGTCTTGTTCGTAGCTTTTTGATGGTAGTGCATTTACTCATGGATAATGTGGGCTAGCCCGGACATTTCACCAGAAATCTGCTACGGGCAGCGATAGCACTGTTTTTTCGGGCCTTCAAGCTTCGATCCGACCTTGTTGTGTTTCAACACACCGTCGTCCGGATCAAATCTCGAAAACCCGAAAAAACAGCACTCTCACTCCCCTCGCGACGAAGTCTGGTGAAATATCCGGGCTAGCCTTAGCCGAGCAATTGACCAATCAAAGTTGGCTGTTCCCGTTTGCTCAAGGAGTAAGCACTGTGTTTTTGTGGGTTGAGAGAAGACAGCAATAACCTGGTGCTGAGGTTTGTAGTAGGGAAAGCCTTTTTCTGAGAATCCTACTGTCCCTAGCCACTTCTCTTTTTCAACTACAATCTGTGCGGTCTCAGGCTCTCTTGTTGTACAAGGTGTTGGCCATGAGGTGATACGAATTCCCCGTGGGAAGTCTGATGTGAATTTTCCTACGTTCAGATCAAGTGCTTCAACAACAATGGGCTCAGGCAGTGAGATCTGAACCCATTCGTTCCCACTTTGTTTTCCCGTATGTTCAGACCAGCGCGTCTTTCCTCTTCCATCGACCATGCGATGAAGAGCTTTTGGTGCGTTGTGATTGGAAGCAAGGAGTGTGGGTTTAAGGTTTCCAAGTTTATGGAAATGGAGTTGGGTTGTTCTTGCGCGAGTAATGGCTTTGCGGCCGTTTTGACGATACAGAGCATATGAAGGGCTTACAGCCCATGTGCGTTCTAAAGAATCCTCAGGGATGGAGAGTGGTGGAGTAAGTGTCTTGCCTGCAGTAATCGCCACTGAGTGGTGGTCAAATGGGTTGATAAGCCACAAGAGGAGAAAGAAGAATGCTTTGAGAAGTAGGCGGTTTCTCAAGAGAGTCCACCAAAGAAAAAGGAGCGAAGCACAGAGTATGAAGGGAGAAAGTGAGAGGAAGAATGTTCCTGGGAGAAGTCGGCGCACAGTCTGGATGGGAGAGATGATACTCCAAGATTCAGCCGCGTAGGTGTCGAAGTAGAGAATGATGAAAAGTACTGTAGAAATGCGCGCATATCTTTTTACCCCTGCTGTGTTAGTGAAGAGATAACTCAAACACGAGAGGAGGAGTCCAAGGAGCGCAAAAAGAGAGAGGCTGTATCGAACAAGAGAGCGATCGATTAATTGAAGAGGTGCGTATGACGTGAGAAGGGGAGAGACTCTGCCTGGGACGCCATCATCAGGTACTACTTGTGAATAAATGGGATAATCTGGCAAGGGAGGAAGAGGGACTTCAAAGGACTGGTACAGTGAGAGTGCAAAGGCTACTACTGAAAAGAGGCTGAGGAATACAACCTGAGAGCGATGACGAGTATCTTTTGATGATTGAGAAAATGCAAAGAGAAAGGTAAAGCCGAGGGCTAAAGGGGAGAGCTGGTGAGCGGTGCGAACGAGTCTGAGTATGAAAAAGAGAGCTATTGCAGGACGTAAATGGCTATTTTGTTTCAGTAGCCAAGAGGGGCGACAACATAGCACACACCACGGAAGCCAAGTCAGTGTGCCAAGAATGACTGGATGAAGCCCAAAGAGCGCAACGACGATTACAGATGAAAGAGCCGCATCGATGCAGGCTCGTAACCAGCTGGAATCAAAAGAGTGTCGTAAAACAAAGATTGTGCCAATGGTAAACACTCCGAGGTGTACCAGAGGCAGAAGCCATGAGCCAGCAACTCCAGTGTCTCCTAGAAGAAGAACAAGCAGAGGATCCCAGCTCCAGCTGTGAAAAGCGTTTGTTGTTGTATCGACAATAAGGCTCCATTCTGGATGGGTTGGATGAGCTCTGTCGAGTACTCCAAAGAAAGAGCTTTTTGGGGAGAAGGCAATGAGTAGGAGTGAGGCGAGCAGAAGGAGGCTTGAGAAAATCATAAGACCCCTCCGAAAAATCGTTTACTTGCGCCTTCACCCTCAAGGGTTACCGTTGAGCCTGCAGCACAGTTGTCGAGCCGTACAAAGTTGATCTCGTCGGTAATGGAGTAAGGAGAAAGAGTGCACTGACTGCTTTTGAGAAAAGGAAGGTAGTGAAAGCTTATCACGGCTGAGGACGAGTCCATTCGAAGGGTGACTGAGCGAGCTGTTTGTTGGAGGACTTCTCCTTTACCTTTTAAAAAGTATGTATCGGGAAAAGAGGTACGCTCAAACAGGATGAATTTGCGAGAACGCCAAACTTCATGAAAATTGTCATTCTGAAGTAATTTGTCTTTCCACCTTTTTTCATGTGCAAGAACAAGGCCCACGTTGTAGAGATTCAGGTATTCCTCTATCCCTTCATCTCCACGTGAAAGAAACTCCTTTGGGAAGACCTGCTGGTATTTCCACATATTGTGTACTGGGCTTGAAGCGATGAGTGGAAGCTTGATGAAATGGGCCATCGGTGCGATGTGACCGCCCATAAAATCGTGCAGCATGAAGCCAGTAAAGAGGATTCGACCACCTGGGTAGTGCTGCGTGAGCGCTTGTGGGAGCCCACCAAAATCCTTGTCGGTAACTGTGAAAGGTACGAGCGTTCGTTTCCGTAGGACAGCACCTGAGCTCACAATACCTGCAAAGGCAAAGCCTAGAGCAAGAACGGTTCCGACGCGAAAAAAGAAAGAGGCTTTTGAAAAATGTCCAATGGACCGCTCAAGGGTTCGAGCCGCAGGAATACACGCTACGATGCCTAAGAAGATAAGCATCCGGTCGAGTTCGAGCTGTGGTTTAACAGGAGGAAGAAAAGCTCCGAGAAAGAGGAGCCACCCTGCAAGTAAGAGGTAGAATCCTCGAGATCCTCTACGTAAACGAAAAACCCCTGGAAGAAAAAGAAGCCACAGAAGAGGTTGGTGAGAGGTGGAATACTCACGCAACAGAGAGAGAGTTTTTTTGAGGTCTACTCCACCAGCTTTATGTTTGTAGGTAATGCGCTCTTTTTTCTCTTCGGCTTTCTTGGTTTGGGTTGTGTTTGTAGTAAGCAAGGACTGACTTACTTCAGCTTTTTTCTCCGAATGTAAAAACGAAGAGACTTGAGAAGCTTGCCAAAAGATCACGATCCACGGGAGGTTGAGGAGAAAAAGGGCAACAAAGATAAGAAAGGCGTATTTTTTACGGAAGTACCGCTTTGCGTACACAAGCCCCCCAAGGACAAGTGGGAGGAGAGCGATTCCAGAGAGGCTCCAGAGTAGCATAAGGGTAATGGAGGCAACAGCAAGGACGGCTTCCCATCTTGTTATTGTTCGAGTGGGATGGAGGAATTTGATGATGAGGGCTGTGTTGAGAGGGAGCAACGTTGCGCTTGTAACAAAACCGAGCGTCCCGTACTGAAGGGCCCAGCGGTACCAGAGAAGACTTGTAGCTGGAGCAAGGAGTGCAGCAAACCATCTCCCCTTTGCTCCTAGGCCCTCAATTGAAGCGGCCGTATAGAGCGAGAGAGGAAGTACCCCAAAAAGAAGAGCCGTTACAACGATATTGTAAGCCGACTCCACTTCCAGAAGAGCAAAAAGAGGGCTGAAGAGGAAGAAGACATTGAGAGCCCCGGTAGCAAAGAAGTCTCTCACTTCAATTCCAGCATTCCAAAGCGGCCCATAGAATGGAATGCGAGGGAAATGCTCCTTGAGTAAGGCAAAGCGATAGAGGAATGTGGCGTTGTCGTCAGAAAAGAGGAGTCCGTCTCCTGTCGTATGGAGTAAGAGAGCAGCAAGAAGCGCCAAACTAAAAAGGACAGCAAAGGGGAGAGCCCAGGACAGCTTGCGGGACAGTGCGATCCAAGAGAGCAAGGCAAAGAGAACAATTTCTCCGCGGATGTTTGGTCCTTGAATAAGGTTATATGGACGGGTAAGCCAGTCGAGGCAGAAGAGGGCTATAACACCGAACAGAAATGGCGCTATGGGTGCTGTACGAATGGAAAGCTGAAGAGGGAAGAGGGAGTGAACGTGTGATGCCAATATACCAATGAGTCCACAGGCGAGGATGAGAACAGGGACGATGCGGCTTGTGGAGAGAAAGGAGAAGCCCCCTTTGACCCAAAGAGTGCCTCCTCCTGAGAGAAGGATTAAGAGAGAGAATACAATTGCAGTCCAAGCGAGGTTGCTCTTCCATCTCCTCTTGAGGTGTTTACGTAAGTATGAAATCTGTAACGACTGAGGCATGGTAGAAGGCAGGCTCTCTAAGATTCTGAAGGTGGAAGAATGAGCTTTTCTATGTCATGAAAGTCTCTTTTCTTGCCTAGCGCAATGAGGGTTGAGCCGCCGAGAACCCGAGATGTTCCGGTGGGATTGAAGAGAGTTTCCCCCTCGGGTGAAATCATAGCAGCAATAATGATATCTGACTGTGCACGTAGGTTGGTCTCTTTGAGGGTTTGACCACAGAGAGGGGAGGTGTTAGGCACAAAGATCTCCTCGATAAAGAGATCTCCTTTTGTGCCAGAAGCAGCAAGTTCAAGAAAATCCATGACATGAGGGCGCATAAGACCATCGGCGATTTTTTGACCACCAACGCGGTACGGAGAAATGACCCTGTTCGCGCCAGCTTGCTTAAGGCGTTTTTCTCCTGCAGCGTATTCAGCTCGTGTGATGGTAAAGAGGTTTGGATTGAGTTCTCTCGCGGCAAGAATAACGTAGAGGTTATCCGCATCTTTTGGTAGAAGGCTTACAAGACGAGAGGCGCGTTCAATCCCAGCTTCTTGAAGGATTGAGTCTTGTGTTGCATCGCCAAGTAGCCCGAGCATACCTTGCTCCTCAATCTCTCGAATACGTTCTTCATTACTATCAATGACAACGACTTCTTGATTTGACTCGAGGAGGTCAAAAATAGCCACTTGTGCCAATCTTCCAAAGCCACAAAAGATAGTGTGCTCGGAAGTCGATTCTATTTTTTCTCGCATTCGTCCCCCTCTCCAAATCCAGCGCAATTCACGCTCGAGGAATTTGTTGGCAGCTGATGTGAGTACTACCATAACCACACCAACTCCAACGAAGATAAGAAATATCGTAAACCACCGGCCAGGTTCGCTGAGCGAATGAATCTCCCCGTAACCAACCGTAGACAGTGTAATGACGGTCATGTAGAGAGCGTCAAAGACCTCCCAACCTTCAATCGTAGCATAGCCTAGAGTGCCGATGGCTAAGACGCAGACGATAGCAAAGGCGAGGCTTAAGCCTTCTCCGATAGATTGAAGTCGTGTCAGGAGTGGTTTTCTGTTCATGGTCTTAGGTCGCACTATACGACTGCTTTGGGGCTGAGCTCAAGAGGCGCGAAGGCGTCTTGAGACTCTGCCTGCACTATGCCAGAGTATGCCTCGCAATGAGCGCATCTGGACAGTTTGAGAGCCGTTGTGCCTTCATTTTTGTAATTGAGCGGTAATTATGCAAGCAAAGAAGAAATCGACAGAATTATACCTAGAGCCTGACCTGAAGTACTCTCTCTATGAAGCAGCAGTTCAAGACCCTATTCAGCAAGCTGAGGTGTTTGAAAAGATCTATCGCGAAAAACACGGCGAACAGCCTCACATACTCCGTGAAGACTTTTGTGGTAGTTTTCTTATCTCCTCAGAGTGGGTGAAACGTGATTCGAAAAATCGAGCCATTGCTCTCGATCTCGATCCTGCCCCTCTTGATTACGGCAAGCGTACACACCTTGCAAGTCTCTCGCCTTCACAACAAAAACGGTTGTCCGTCTATGAGCAAGATGTTCTTGAGGCAACAGATCTTCAGGCCGACGTTATTGGTGTTTGTAACTTCTCCTTTTTTATTTTTCACCAGCGCCAAACGCTTATCAAATATTTTGAACAGGCTCGAAAGAGTTTGCTTGAAGGCGGAGTGCTCGTTCTTGAAATGGCAGGAGGTCCGAGTTTTATTGATGCGCCATTCGAAGAGGATCGAGATGTAGAGTATGACCACGGCGAACAAGAGGGAGAACCGTGGTTTACGTACCGTTGGACCCACCGATCATTTGAGCCGCTGACACATAACGGAGTCTATACTATCGGATTTACCCTTGAGACAGGAGAGAAATATCCTGATGCTTTTGTCTATGATTGGCGTGTGTGGACATTGCCCGAAGTTCAAGAGTGTGCCCGAGAAGCTGGTTTTTCAGATATTCGCGTCTATTGGGAGATGGTAGAAGGCGAAGATGACGAAGAAGAGTCTACCTATGAGTGGATCACGGAAGCTGGAAGTGAGTATGAAACGTGGATAGCCTACGTTGCGGCTTTCGTTTAATTACTTCGATGGTTCGAGACCACAGTCGCTGTAGAAAGAGTCGAAGTTGAACACTGCGTTTGCAAAAAAGTTTACCGCAGTGTCATTATCACGCTCATTTAATGCTGATAATCCAGACTGTAAGCTTGTATTAATCTGCTCTAAGTCCTTTGGCATAAAGGAGAGATAGTGCTCTTTTGAGTCCATTTTTCTTCGTTCGTACTCTTGAAGACTTGAGACCATATTCGCAACAGCATTCAGTGTTTCACCTTTATTGAGAGCGATGATTCCCTTGAGTGCAAGTGAACGTGGGCTATCTTCGAGCCTGTCACCAAAAGCAAGACATTGCGTAGCCGTGTCAAAGTCGTTCAGGCGAATAAAGGCTGCAGCGAGCGTGTGGTAACAAGCAGCTGCGCTTTCCTCTTGATGGGTTTCCCAAGCGTGGTTTGGAAAGAGCTCCTCGATATTGATGGTATTTACAGCGGATTGAAGTAGTCGAGCTGCTATTTCTTGAGATATTGCTGAACAGTTCATGCTGCTTACTGAAGCTGCATTCGTGCTGAAAGAAGCGTGTGCCGCAAGTCCATGAACGAGAATCTGTCCGATAAAATCTTCGGGGCAGGCAGCTTCCTCAATCGCTTTAGCAAATTGGGCTTTAACTGAGATGAGAGCCAGAGGCCACTCAGGAAGAAACGAGATTTCACGGATGAGGTTGTCGCAGGAAAGCTCTGCTAGTTCGATTTCGCCTTTTCCGCTTTGAATAGAACACGTATTAATGTCACCTTGAGCGTTGAGGAGAGCAGTAACTGCATCTTTTATCTCTTCGTTATTTGCGTTATTTTGAGCTGAGAGAAAAACAATATCGTTTTCTGCTGATATGTTCTCAAGCGCTTGAGAAGTTGCTTCGATAAAGGACTGGTTCTCAAGTGAGATGTTCGTTACTCGAGACGAGTTCTCGCCGTTGTAATTCCCGATGACAATAATCGCTTGGTCACCACTAACGAGGGACAATTGATCAATTAAACCGTCAATGGTCGTCCCGTTACACTCGTTATTAAAGATGACAATCTGTTCCATAGCCAACCTCTACACGTTCCTATAACCCTTCTTCGATTACTCTCCTTAGTTACTCTGGATTGAACCTTATCAAGCCAGTTGAAAAAGGGGGTATTGCTTTTCACCAGTAGAACGGTTTTTAGCCCTTCTGAATGAATAAGATGCCGGGATGAAAAAAAAGGGTACAAGAAAGCCAGGGAAAAACAGTAATAACCTGAATTTATTGATTTATTTTTCTGCTCTCCTGGGAGTGTTGTCGGAATTTTCTTTGACGATAAGGGGAGTTTCTGTTGAAGAAGAAGTTATCGAAAGAGGAGTTCTCGTAATTGCTGTAAGAATAACTATTCTTTCAATAAATATATAGAAAAACAATAAGTTAGGTGCCCCTAAAGAAAGATTAACTTTGTGAGGGCTGATTTTTTTTCAGTTTTACCTCTAAAAGCTGTACTATCACGCATGGTTTTCCCTAGCTGGCACCTTTTTTCCAAGGGTTTTCTGAGAACTCATTATTTTTCTTTCACATTACTTGTGAGTGTAAAGAGGAGATAAGGTATGCATCTTTCCGAGTGGAGTGAACGTCTTAAGTTTATTCAAGTTGGTCTCGAAGGCAAGAGCGTTGATAAAAGTATCGCCCCGTTTCTCGATCAATCCGTGTGTGATGTCTTTCCCAGAAACCTTGTTATATTGGCGCCTACGGTGAAGGCGACGGAGGCGCTTCGTCAGCTTGAAGAAGAACACGTAGACTTTGCCCTTATCCAGGAGTCTCGTGACACTATTCTTGGTGTGCTCGATCGCGACTCGATAGAGTGTTTTCTTGAGGCCTCAACCCGCCCAGTCTCAGATCTTGTGGTAGCTTCACTTATGAGCCGTAACGTATGTATTGAGCCTGACTCTGCAACTTTGCGTGAAGTGATGGAGCGTATGACACTCGGCTCGTGCCCCTGTACTGTGATAGTCGATAGAGTTGGGCAGCCAGTCTTTATCGTAAGCCCTAAGGCAATTATTGAATTTATTGAAGTAACAGAATCTGGGGAAGAGCCTGAGGTCTATGCTCATGCCGCTTTAGGGTAGTTCTTAAGACCTTATTTTCATCGTACATTTACGTCTCTTATAGCCCCTCGCGACAAAGACTCATGTATCATTCGGGCTAGAATGTCGATCCAACCTGAAAATGGAACCGAACTGAGGGCTCACCAGACTTTTCATCGAGGGGGTGCCCAATATCAAAACCTATTGGTCCAATAGGGGAGAGGTATCGCACGCCTATGCCGGTGCTATATCGGAGTTCGTCTAGATCGATCTCGTCGTCCTGCAAGAATACATTTCCTTGATCAAAGAAGAGATGAAGTGATGTCGTCGGCCCAGGGAAGTAGCGGAGTTCAAAGTTGTTTAAGAGAGAGAAGTCTCCACCAATCACAGCATCTCCATTACCGCGGGGACCAAGCGAATGTTCCCGAAATCCACGAACAGTTGTTCTCCCTCCGAGATAGTAGCGCTGACTGATAGGGATATGTGGGGTCCCTCCGTAGGTCCAGGCGGCCTCGCTTCTTGTGTTGTTTGCAAGGGCGAACTTGTAGTGTTCTATTCCAAATGGAATGATGAATGAGGCTGCACCACCAATCGAGACATAGTTGACGTCTGAGCCAAGAGCCTCGCTTGCGACATGGGTGTCGAGCTGGAGGTTATATCCTTTTCGTGCGTTGAGTGGATCGTCTCGTTGGTCTAAACCAACTGTGCCGTGCAAGAAGCTGACATTGAGTCCTCCAGTATCAAGAGTACTGAGAGTAGCGCCAGGTGTAACGTTGCTCAGATTCTCGTGAAAAATCGTATGCCCAAAGGCAAAGTGCCCACCGTCGATATAGTTTCTGTAGAGAAGCGAGGAGAAGGACGAGCGTTCGAGGTCGAACTCTTGAGTGGCGAGATCGATTTTTTGAAATTGTAGGTTTTCTGAAAGACTGAGTTCTGAATCAAGGAAGCTCGGATCGTTGTAGCGAAGATTTGCTAGCCCCCGAGATATATCTCCTTGAGTATCGTCATAGTATGTGTCAAATCGTAGGGCGAGGGATCTTCCATCAAGGAAGAGGCTTTTGTCTGTTGCTTCGCCAAAAAGATGTAGGCCAAATGCGGAGTTTGCGCCACCACCCACTTCAAGAGTTTGTAAGCTCCGCTCTACGATCTCAACCGTCAGGCGGACAGCGTGCGTTTCAAGCGGTTCTTTCTGTACATCAACGCGCGATACGAGACCTGTTCGAAGGAGACGCCTTCTTCCTTCGCGGATAAGATCATTGTCCCAGAACGAGCCTTCCTCAATATTGAGTTTTTCCTC
The DNA here is from genome assembly GCA_030428205.1 of bacterium. GTDB lineage: Bacteria > Bdellovibrionota_C > UBA2361 > UBA2361 > RFPC01 > JAUIBK01. The sequence continues at coordinate 67,990 of JAUIBK010000014.1, read as the reverse complement.
AACGATGTCTCGGTCAAGAAGGGAGAGTCCTAGGATCGAGATCTCCTGAATGACAGTGCGTTCTCCTGGTATGATATGAACCGTGAGTGTTTTGGTGTCTTCGCTTAACTCCGACCAAATATTGGGCTCTAAAAACCCCTTATCCTGTAGTGTCACAAAGAGAGTGTCGATGTACCTATTGGCTTTGGGGATGGAGTAAGGGGCTTGTGGCTCCTGAGGAAGTGTAAGTTCAGATGGATAGCCCTCTATCGTGAGCCAGTCAGCGTTCGTTGGTTCACCTTCTGTAATAGTATAGATGATATCAACGCTGCGCCCTTTCTCTGAAGGAAGAATGTCTCCGCGTACCGACGCAAACGGAAAGCCTTCTTCTACATAGAGCTCTTTGAGAAGAACGGCATTATCCTTAATCTCCTCGTCAATAGCGAAGGTAGGGTCGAAGAGTCGGGACGTTAGTTCTGGCGTTGGAATGAGCGAGCGGAGTGTGCTCGCAGTGAGCTGCGCATTTCCCTTGAGTCGGACTTCTGAAACGGGAGCCTTGATATCTTCGTTGATAGTCACGAGATAGTTGATCCGCTCTGTGACTGGGTCTCGCAGTTCTTGGTAGTCAATTGTAGCGTAGAGATAGCCTGCTTCACGGTATATTCGTTCGATATTCTCAACAAGTATGCGGATGGTGTTGTTCCCAAATGGCTGTTTGCGTTTGAGCAGGTTAATCGTTTCAAGGAACTCCTCTGGGGAAAATGTCTTGTTCCCTGTAAAAGTGAAGGTAACTGGTGTGCCAGTGTACAGCGAGAGGGAGAGCAGGTGTGTGTTCTCCTCTTTTGGAAGGGGGATGTATGAACCTTTCACTCGGCTTCGAATGTATCCCTCGAGGCGGAGAGCTCGAATGATTTCATTTGATATCTTCTCTAGGTAGAGCTGATCGGCTGGCTGTTGGCCATCGACAGTGAGAAGAGAGGAGAGATCGAGTTCATCGGGCAGAGCATCTCCTTTGAGTTTGATCTCTCTTACGAAGGCTTGAGGACCTTCTTCTATTTCTATGGTGAGTTCGCGACAGAAGTTGTTTGATGTTTCTTTGCAGAGTGCGCGAGCAGATGCTTCGAAAAATCCATTTTCAGCATAGAAGCGAAGAATACTCCCTTCGATGCGTTCGAGATCGGTGGTTGGAATGCGAGAGTTTGAAGCGAGTCTCTGATTTCGGCGCAAGGTTTCTTCGCTGAGAGCGGAATTGCCGGAGAAGGTGAGCGTAAGAAATGGAGGTGATTTGTCAAGAATCGTATATTTGAGGTCTATTCCGAGAGCGCTTTCATTTTCAGAGCTTACCGTATCAACACTTCCAGCGATGCTCACTTTTTGTGTTAAGTCATATTGAAGTGATAGTCGAGCATCATCGCCAGGGGTGCTGAAGAAACTTTCGCCGATAAGATTCACATGTGGAAGGAGGTTCTTTTGGGCAACTATCGTCGGCTCGAGCTGCCCTCTTCGGGCGTTCATACGTGGCTCAATAGAAAGAGAGTCTATCGAGGCGATTCCGGTAATAAGTGACTCGAGCACTTCCCACGTAGAGAGTTGCTCGGTTTGTGTTTCGAGGGTCAGGTTGCCGTTTGTAGCTTCTCGGATCTCAACACCAGACACTCCGCCTCCAGAGGTAAGCAGAGAGAGAATCTGTTCTTGGCTATATCCTCGGTCCGAGGAGAGTCGAATGCGGGGTGACAACAGAGGGCCTTCTGCTTCAAGAAGTACAAGGACGTTATCCCCAGATCGGGAGCGTGCGTATGTTTCGGCGAGCACTTCTAAGGTTGGAGTGGATGTGATTGGCTCAAAGAATACTTCGCCAGAGGTGACATCGAAGCGTCTATTGTTTAAGCCGAACCAGCCCGAGAGAGTATCAAGTGAACCAGTAATATTGGGCTCAGCTAAAGTACCTGCGATCGAGAGAGCTCCTCGTAGCTCAGCACCGAGCCAGGTAGTGAGTATGAAAATGTTGCGCGTTGCGCTGACATTGAGGGCCAAGTCGAGATCGGGGAGTTTGGTGCGTTCTTCGCGAGTGTCCTGAGCTGTCTGAAAAAGAAGGCTCGGAACCTCTCGAATGAGGGTGACGAGATCGAGGTTCTTCTCGAAGCGAGCTGAGTCAACTTCAATAGTGCCGCCGAGAGCAAGACGTTCAGGGTCGCTCTCAGCGAGGTGCAGATCTCCGGAGAGCTCAATTGATGTGTCTTCAAATAATTCAAAGTAGACGTGGGAGAAGTCAAGATCGAGGAAGGTGTCGTACATATTGAACGGATAGACTTCGCCTGTGAGAGCAAATTCTCCTCCATTGATTGTTCCTTGAACACCGAGAAGCTTAATGTCTCCAGCGTCAAAGAGAAAATCCCCGTCAACGTCTGTAACATTGATGTTGGCTGACTCAATACCCATCTCTCCATCGAGCAGCTTCGCCTCTCCTTCAAAGATAGGTGCTCCGAGAGGTCCAGTTACAGAACAAGACATCTGTAGCTCGCCACGCAAATCGTCGAACATGGGGACAAATGGTAAAAGAGCGCTTAGCTGTAATGAGCCGTTGAGAACAAGATCGTATCCTTCCAGGAGATCGACTGATCCAGTGATAAGGGCTTGAGTGTCTTTGCCAATCAAGGAGATTTCGGGAAGAGGTATTTTCCCTGTGCCGATCGTCAGGTGCGCAGGTTTCTCCAAGCGTGTTGTGTGAGGCTTGCAGCCAAGCGAGAGATTGGAGATGTCGATGGTGCCATCGCCCGTAGCAAATTCTGCAGCATAGAATGTGTAAAGAGAGTGAAGGGAGATTTGCATACACTCAAGTGAAGGGTCGTATTCTTTAGGAGTAAATTCGTTGAGAGCAACTTCAAGAGTGCTCTGTTTTTGCTCCGTGAGTGAGAGAGCAAGCGAGACGTTGACCGAGTTTGATTCGTTCGTCAGCGAGAGGGCGACTTCGCCATCTTCTAACTTACCAGTTCCTCGTAGAGCGGCTTCCCCTTCAAAATGCTCTGAGGAGAGGACAAGTGTGGCGTTACCACGCAAAAGGTCTGCTGCAAGTTCGCCGTGCAAGTTTCCTTTTCCTGAGAGCCTCGGGAAAAGGGCAAGCTGCTTTGACTCTGCAGTGTTATCTTCCTTCGGGATAAGCAGGAAGTCCGAGAGTTCAAAAGAGAATTCGTCGAGCGTATCCCTTCCTTCTGAGAGTGTGAGTTTTCCTCGAGAGGTAAGAGCTCCAAGTGGAGATGTTCGGTGATTAGCGTCAAAGGAGAGCTCGTTGTTATTTATGATCCCTTTCAGCGAGAGGGCTGGGAGCTCGTAGTCAGAGACATAGACTTGATTCACTCTTCCCTGCAGAGAGAGTGAGGGATCGTTGAGCGCTCCAGTCACAGCGAGAGTAACGTCTCCATCCGAAAATCCCCATTGGGGGGTATCGAGTCGAATGTTTTGGAGAGAGAAGATTCCCTGGTACCCATTCTCATTAATCGTAAGGGGCTCTTGAAGAGACGCTTTGCCTTGACTCCCTTGGAGGAGAAGCTTGGTGAAAGTAACGAAAGGGTCACCGTCGTTGTAGCGGAAAATATATGTACCACCGCCTTTCGTGAAGTCTATGTCAATCTCTGGCTCAGGGGAGATTCGCATAGCGTCTTGAGCCGAGAGTTCCATTGTCCCTTTCCAGGAGGGGTTTGCGAGGGTGCCTCCGAGAGAGGCGCTGCCACTATACTTTCCGCTCTTTATCGAGGAGTGAAGACCGGCTGTATTGAGTGTGTAAGAGAGGTCTCCTTCGAGGTTGTATGTTGGGCGAGGGGCGGCCTTGCCTTGTGCGGAGATGTGGGAGTGTGACCCAATGAGTGTTAGTTTTTGAAAGTCTATGGTGTCATCTGTGATAAGCAGTTCGCCGTTAAGTGCTCCGAGTGGAACGGTGAGGCTTGGTCTTTCTGTAGAGAGTGAGTCAATAAGTGAAACAGAGGGTGTGTATGTGGTGAGTTTTATATTGTCGTCTGGAAGACGTTGGTAAGTGAGCGAGGCATTTTCCCCAAGAAGGGTAAGCAGTCCCATTTCCTCGCTATAGGTAGCGTCTGAGAGTGAAAGTCGATTGAGGACAAGCCTCAATGTATTTTCTTCCTGTTTCTCGGGGCTAATCGGTGCAGCTAGATAGTCGATAAACTGAAAAGTCATGCTATCGTTGCCGACGCCTAAGATTTGAGCGCCTTCCAGTTCGAGATGTTTTATGACGAGGTTTCGTTGGGCAATCTGCTCAATACTAAATCGTGCCCGAAGAGTATCAACGACAAGCCCAGCTTCGCCTTCTTGAAGGATACGTGCTCGCTTGCCTTTCGCGCTCAGGGTAAGGAGAGAGACAGAGATTGAGTCGATATCAAATGAACAGTTGCATGCTTTTTTTACTTCTTCTTCAAGAAGGTTTGAAATTTCGGAGGCAAGATAGCGCTCGAACAGCACAATTGCACCACTTGCAATGAATCCTGCTACCAGCCCGAGGAAGAGAAGGCGAACTCCGTTTTTCTTCTTCTTTGGATTCTCTTCTCTTTGGTCCATTGATAGACACTACTGGTGTGACAAAAGTATGGAGTGTATTGCTAGGCGAACTTCAAAATGCCGCAACACAACGGAGCAGATGAAGTGTAGAGAGCCATTGTGAAGTTCGCTTGGTAGGGCTAACTATAGCATTTCATTGTAAGATGTCGCCAGATCGCTAAGAAGCAGCTCTTTTGATGATGTCCTCGGGCTCAGGGGGGCTGGTGTGCTTCCAGGCATGGTAGGAACTTCGTACAAGTGCACCTGATTCAACAAAGGAGAATCCACGCTTGAGGCCTTCTTCGCGGTATTCATCGAATTCTTCTGGGGTAATGAACTCCCGTACAGGAAGTTGCTTTGCTGTAGGGCGTAAATATTGACCGATTGTCATGATGTCTACGTTACAGGCACGAAGATCATCCATGAGAGCGAGTACCTCATCTTTCTTTTCCCCGAGGCCGACCATGATACCGGATTTTGTTTTTGTAGTGGGATCCATCTCTTTGGCCCAGCGTAGAATGCTCAAAGAGCGGATGTAGCCAGCATTCGGGCGGACTTTCCGGTAGAGGCGCGGAACTGTTTCTACGTTGTGGTTAAGTACATCTACGCCTGTCTTCATGATTGTAGCGAGATCCTCTTGGGAACCCATCATATCAGGGATAAGGAGCTCTACTTTACAGCCTGGGGCATGGCGGTGGATGCTCTCAACGGTGCGTGCATAGTGACCTGCACCAAAGTCATCAACATCGTCACGATCTACTGAGGTGATGACAGCGTGTTTGAGACCGAGTTTTTTTACTGCCATACCGACGCGATGAGGTTCGAGTGAGTCGAGTGGCTGCAGGTTGTCTTCGTTGCCGTCTTTCACTGAGCAAAAGTGACACCGTCTTGTACACAGCTCTCCCATGATCATGAAGGTAGCGGTTCTGTGCGCCCAACACTCTCCGATGTTGGGACAGTGCGCCTCTTCACATACTGTATTCAGGGCAAGATCTTTAACAATCTGTCGGGTCTCAAGATACTCTGGTGATCCTGGGGCTTTGACTTTAAGCCAGTTCGGTTTCACAAGCCGTTCTTTCATGACTTGTTGTTTGCGGGGAACTTTAACAGGCATGGTGTTTCCTCTATGGGTCTTAGACGAGCATCAGAGCAGGGCATTCGAGTGCTTCGCGAAAAGCCTTGAGAAAATTGCCAGCCATTACTCCATCAATAATGCGGTGATCCACGGATATGGTCGCCTTCATCATGTTGCCAATAATAATTTGACCGTTCTCAACGATAGGCTGTTCTTTTGAAGAGCTCACTGCAAGTACAGATCCTTGGCCTGGGTTAATTATAGCAGTGAAGTTCTCAACATCAAACATTCCCATATTAGAGATACTGAAGGTGCCTCCAGTCAGATCGGCTGATGTGGGGCGACCTGCTCGTGCTCGCTCGATAGCTGCATTTGCTTCAAAAGCCACGTCTTGGAGAGACATGCGATCGGCTTGACGGAGCACAGGAATCAGGAGTCCGTCTTCGATAGCGGTAATCATACCGATATTAATTTCACCGGGATCGTAGGTCTCGGTGTCATTGCGAACAGCGCGATTTACGCGCGGCTCTTGGGCGATGCCGTAGGCGGCAGCTTTGATGATAAAGTGGTTGATGCTCAGCCGTTCAAATTCAGGGCGCTGCTTGAGTTTCTTTCTGAGCCTGATGACTTCATCCATGCGAATAGATGTTGTCACGTAGAAGTGAGGGGCTTCTCGCACGCTCTCTTGCATCCTACGAGCGATGGTGTCGCGCATCTTAGAAAATGGGACGGAGCTGGGCGAGGTGCTCATTGCAGGTGCAGTTGGTTGAGGACGAGCAGCCGCAGGCTGCGGGGTGGGCGCCGCTGGCGCTGGTTGTGGAGTCGTAACACTTTGAGGAGAAGAAGACTCAAGCTGCTCAATATCACGTTTAACGATCCGCCCCTGAGGGCCACTCCCAGTTACGGTGTGAAGAGGGATATTTTTTTGTGCTGCCATCTGTTTTGCTAGCGGAGAGGCTTTAATTCTCCCTGAGGATGAGCCGTTTGTTGACGAGATTGAGTGGCTAGGGGTCGGCGTAGCAGTAGGGGCTGCTTCAACTTCAGGAGCCGGTGCTGGTGTTGGTTCGGGGGCTACGTTAGAGCTCTCTTTCGGTGCGGTGTTAGAGGTGTCTTCTATAGATTCTCCTGCTTCACCGATGTAGGCAATTACATCGCCGACGTTGGCAGAGTCGTTTGCTCCAGTGATGATCTTTAAAAGGACTCCCTTATGGAATGATTCAATCTCGAGGTTGGCTTTATCAGTCTCAACTTCAGCGAGAACATCTCCGCGATCAATGGCGTCGCCCTCTTGCTTGTTCCACGAGAGAATTTTGCCTGAGTCCATGGTGTCACTCAGTTGGGGCATTTTAATTTCTATGGCCATGCTGGAGTCCTTGTAGGGGGTAGTAAGTCGCTCTTTTCTAAGAGATTTTTACGATTCTAGCCATCGAATGTCAATCGAGGGATGAGTTATACTCCCCGCACTTGAAATTCCCGGTTCATTGAGCACCGAGGGCGGGGAGCATCCCCCGGCCTGCGACGAGCTCAGCCGAGTCGAGGGAAGATACAGCCCTATACCGGGTGTAAATCAAAATCAGGAAGACTTGTGAGTCAGCACTTTCGTCCGGGATTTTGATTTGCGCCTGGTATATCCCCAGAGCCACAAGGTTAAGGAGTTTCTTTAGTAATCCCATAACCTTGTGCGTGAACCTCCAACCACGGAGTACGCGGAGCTCTCGGAGGACTTCACGGAGAGAGAAAACCCCTCCGTGAAATTCTCCGTGCTCGCCGTGTTCTCCGTGGTTCAAGAAGTGCTGATGCTGATTGGAGTCAGGCATTTTTATTTGCGGGGGGTAGAGATGTTCAAGTTCACGCGCAAGGTTAGAGAATAACAGTCAAATTGACTTAACTTCAATGCGGGGATGAGATACTCTCTCTCTAATGAACACAGCAGAAGATAGTGGTAATACGAACTCACGGAGCAAGATTGTTCAGCTCCCTGATGCGCGAGGAGCTTCTCTTGTAAGTGATCGTGGAAGAACGTCGTTCCCCGATCTCACACCTCTTATTTCCGAAGCGCACACTTCCAAGTTTGAGCTCTCTCAGTGGCGAAAGCTGTTTGAGCAAATTGTTGCTCGTGAATCTGGTACATATGATCTTGAAATTGGGATTCCACGCTTTCTCAAGTCGTTGGGTGCTGGCCCTGTACAACGTCAGCAACTTGGAGAGCTCTTTGAGTTTCTTGGTGGGTATCAACCAAGCACCCTTTTGGAGAATCGAGACGCCGCAAAACAGATCATTGGACTCCATTCAGCTCGTGCTTTTTTGCGGTGGTACACTACTCGACTCTCTGTGCGAGAGGCTTACCTTGCTTTGCAAGAAGCAAGAGGCGTTGATGTCAAAGACGCTCTCAAACTGGACGACGAGGTTTTTTCTCTCCGCCTTGAACACGACGCGTCACTCTCAGGTGTGCCTGGAATGTTTGTCTGTACCTCACAGTGTTGGAAAGGAAGAGCTGGTGAAGTGCTTTGGGCGGAAACTACCCTTTCAACGGGGAAAGGCCCGGTCGAAGTAGCGCCTGGCTGGGAGGCTTGGTCGTATCTCGATGCGTCAGGTACGCCGTTCCCAAGAGAGGTCTCGCGCTCGTTTGTTTCAGTTCTTCCTTTGAGGCCCAACAGCCAAGAGCTTTTTGTCGATGAAGTCCGACTTTTTGTGCCATATGCAGCACTCAAACTTCAATCTGGCAAGCAAAAAGTTAATGTCACTGTCCGTGTTCGAAACCGCAAAGGTCATGAGCTTGCACGGTGCCAGAGTGATACTTCCTTCTCTGTGCCATCACCTCAGGGAAATGTGTCTCCAATCTCAAGCCCTCAGCAACTTGGATATTGGAGAGAGGATCCAGTGACTCGTACAGGCTTTCTTCATACTCGAGTTGAACGGTGTACTCATAGCGTAGGACATGATCCGATCGATACTCTCCGTGTGCGAAGTGAGTTAAGAGTCTTTGCTGAAACAAGCAGGTCACTTCTCATAGAGTGTCGCTTGCTTGATGACGAGGGAGTGCCTGTTACGAGTGCTCTGCCCGAGTTTGCTGATAGCAAAGGACGCTTGACGACATCATGCCTGTTGTCTCCTTCATCTTCCTGTTCTGTCCTTTCACCTGTTGATCTTGAATTACCACTGTGTGCCGCTCAGCTTGACTCTGTTTCTCATCAAAAGCAGCCCTTCTTTGTAGAGCTTCTTGTGCGAACTGATGATGGTCGGGTTGTTTGTGGTGCTCAAGAGCTTGTGCCCCCGCATTTCTTTTCTCATGTATTATGTGCGCCAGCTGCTCAAACATGGCAGAAGACACGTGACGTTTTATGCAGTGAAAGTTTGCATCAGATCGCCGATCTTACGATTGATCCACTCTTTCCTTTTGGAAGTACGAAAGCATTTCGTGTTTGCTGCCAGGTCGATTCGCCTGTTTCAAGTGAATTGCCATACGGCTTGAAGATTGAGATAGCTCTCGAGGGAGGCCAGAAACGACTCACGCGCTTATTGCACTTTCTCCCTGGTGAAGATTCTGGGCAAACACTTGTGGGGTGTTATGGAGTTCAAGAGATCCTTTCTCTTTATCCCGCACCGTCTCATATTCCTGTCGGGGCACAGAAAAATCTCCTTGTAACCGCTTCGTTACTTGATACTCAAGGTGTTCAGCTGCATGTTGTCGAACAGCTTGTTGACGCTCCCCCGTATGATGCTCCAATGGCTCCGATCCCAAAGCCCCGATCTCCAGCATATATCTCCGATATGGTGACCACAGGAGGGCTTCTTGGTGGTGATGTAAAAGCAACCTTTCGGCTCGATCTTGATTGTGGCGCTCCTCCCGAAGAAACCTTAACGCTTTACACGGAGATAGTTTCTTCTGAGGGTCGAGAAGAGGAGCAAGAAGCGAAGGTTGTACTACCAGGTACTATTTCTCAATTATCCTTTTCTGAACTGCTGAAACCTTATCCACGTAGGTCAGGATGGATTCAAGAAGAAGTGCATTGTGCTCCTGAGCTTTCGTCAAACGACCTTGAAGGAAAGCCGGTTTTGAAGGTAATGTTGTTTGCGCGTGATGGAAGGCTTCTTCAGGTGCTTCGCCAGCCCCTTGCGGCAGAACACTGGGATTTTCCTTATGAAGGCGTTTTATCTCATTCTCCGGAAGAGCAGCGCCAAAGAGTATCTTCACGAGTGGCGAAAAGTAGATTTTGGCCGAAGCTAAAGGACTTTATCCCAAAGGCTTAGCCCGGGTTCTCTTGGAGTGAGCTTTTTTGGCTGAGGCCTCGCTTCGCTTTCTTTTTTATGTTCTCAAAGCAGGCTTTCCAGATCTTTGGGTAAACAATGCGGGGTTTCCGGGCCACTCTACTACGGCCATACTCTGTTGTTTCAAAAGTATTTCTCTGAATTTAAGCCGAATGTCGTTACTCTGTTGGGGTATATTTGTTCGGTGCGCCGTCCCCGAGGGCGGCTTGATATGTGTTCAGTAGAGAGGTTAATTCTTCTTTGGCGTTTTCTTAGCATTGTCTTCGCGCTCATCCTTGAGGATTGTCCGCAAGAAAAGCTCAGCAGGTTTTCGCCACTTCTCAGGTAAGCGTGATTGCCAAGAAAAAGTAGCTCCCGTAGAAGGAGCGGTTTGCTTCGCTTTGAGCAGGTTCGCAGGTGCGCGAAATCCGAGTTGTTCACACCGTGGGCAGGAAAAAGTGTTTTTAAATGCTCTGCTCGCCCTTTGACCACACCTCTTACAGCAGATGATAAAGTGATCTTCGTGAGGCTCTGCAGCAAGCAGCAGAAGAAGTGAGAGCGCCCAGTAGAGAAGCATGGAAGTGAGCGAGCCACTCGTAAGGCTTAGCCCGAATGCAGCGATCAGGCCAGGGAGCCTTGCAAGCATAATTGAAACGGTGATGAGGAGAAAGATCTGCGCGTTAATTGTCCAGGTCGCTCTTTGTTTTTTATTTTGTTTACGCAACATAGCTTGTTTGACTACACTCCGTAGCCATTTAGGGAAGAGAAACGCGGCAACAAGAAAGAGGAAGAAGACAGGAATTTTGCCTAGTTGACTGAGCTGCATGGCGAGATCCACGAGTATGGCACCAGCGACAACGATGGAGATGAGGTAGGGGTAATTCGAATGTACTGTTTCAATTCGATTTCGAAAGCCCTGCAGTTGGAGAATGAGATCGAGAAAATACTCTCGAAAGGCGGCAAAGAGGCCAAGTACAAGAGAGAGAGAAAGCGCTAGTCGAACAACCTCTATATCAGCTGTAGGAAGGTTATTTGTTTCTGACAGGAAGGCAAAAACCACAAGGTCAATAGGCAGAGTATAGAGCGCAATTTTCCAGCGCCTATGGGCCAGCTCACTATTTTCGTGGGCTTGTTGGAGTTCTTGAAAAACGGATTCGTTTAACATTGATTGCTTAAAAATCCTAAGGTAGTGTCATCTCTCAGTCTGAGTACGGACGATGTCTCTTTCTCTATGAGTGATCAACATCATTACATATCTATTACTGAGGTTCATACCCTCATAAATACGGTGCTCAAAGAGGGAGTCCCGCAGGTTCTCTTTGAGGGAGAGATCTCGCAACTTACTCGTGCTGCGAGTGGACATCTCTATTTTACGTTAAAAGACAATAAGAGTCAGCTCTCGGCCGTGATGTGGAAAGGTACGACGGCGTCTCTCTCCTTTGAGCCCGAGCCCGGTATGAGTGTACTCTGTCACGGAAGGCCGAATGTCTATAACGTTTCTGGAAGGCTGCAAGTTGTTGTGCACCGCATGCTCCTGGCTGGTGAAGGGTTGTTGCAACAGAAATATTTAGAGCTTAAGGCAAAGCTTGAAAATGAGGGGCTCTTTGATCCCTCTCGAAAACGAACTCTCCCATTTCTTCCCCGAGCTGTGGGTGTTGTAACTTCAAAAACAGGCGCTGTTATTCATGACATTATGACAAAGATCCGTGAGCGTATGCCTTCGATGCAGGTCTATCTGATTGATGTTCGGGTGCAAGGTGAGGGGGCCGCTCAAGAGATTGCTGATGCCATCTCACTCTTTAATCGACTTGATGTTGTGGATGTCTTGATTGTTGGACGTGGTGGTGGTTCTTTAGAAGACCTTTGGGCGTTTAATGAAGAGATTGTCGCGCGTGCAGTGTATGCCTCTCGTCTACCAGTAATCTCTGGTGTTGGTCATGAAGTTGACGTTGCGCTTTCTGATCTTGTAGCAGATGTGCGCGCACCTACTCCAACTGCTGCTGGGGAGATGGTTGTTCCTCGAAGAGACGATCTCCTCTCTCAGATTGACGATCTTGAAACACGCCTTTCCGACCTTGAAGAGTGGTTTATGCCACTCGGGCAACAAGTTGATGAGCTTGAACTTCGACTGAAAGAGCTTACGGGAAGAAAGTTAGAAAATGCGTACCTTGAGTTGCGAGCCTACCAAGCTCGAGTAGAAGGGCTTCGCCCCCAAAGGCTGCTTGAGACGCTGCGTGCTCGTGTTGATGGTGTCTCGGGCGAGCTTGGTCGAGTTGTGAGGGCAAGTATCACATCTCGTCAAGATGCACTTGCTTCGTGCTCTTTACGCCTTGAGAGGTGCTCTCCGATGCGGATGTTTGAGGTGGCACGAGAGAAGACAGACCACACCCAGCACCGCCTAGAAAAGGCAACAGGACGATATTTCGAACGCCAAGCAGAGTTGCTCAGATCTTATGAGAAGCGACTCTCCTCTATTAATCCGAAACAAGTGCTCCAGCGTGGATTTGCACTTGTAAAAGATGGCTCGCGGTTTATTCGCTCCGTAGATCAGATTAAAGAAAACCGAGAACTTTCTCTTTCTTTAGTTGATGGAACAGTAGAAACTTCAGTTATCTCGAAAAGAAAGGAAGATACATGGTAAAGAAATTATCTCTTAAAGAACTCCTCGCCACAGAAGATCCAGCCAAGGTGATTGAAACGTTATCCTTTGAACAGGGGCTTTCACTCCTTGAGGAGTTGGTAGAAAAGGTGGAAACAGGGGCTCTCGATCTTGATGCTTCAATCCTTTCGTATGAAAGAGGAATGCTCGTCATTAGTCAGTTGAGAGCGTTGCTTGAAGGGGCAGAGAAGAAGCTCAAGGTGGTTAATAAAAAGGGGAGTTAGCACAGCGATTACTTGAACCATAGAATCCGGCTATTCCTTTACTGGCAATCCTTTCATGGAGTTTGCAGTTTCTATCGTTTGAAATTTATAACGCGAAGGCCGCGAAGTACGCGAAGGGAATTGAACTTTGCGTTATATGAGTAACTGGGGCTACTAGTGCTATGGCCAAAAAGGGTTTGAACGAAGTGAAAAAACTTTTTGGTCATAGCACTAGAGAATTGAGCTCTTACAGAGCCCAATCGGCTTAGCAGTATTGTTTTGAGGTTCGAATCCGATAAGTGTCCCTGGGTCGCTTACGGACATCCTGTCCTCCAGCGCCCTCTCGCAAGCTCCACTCGTTCAATCCGGAACGAGCATCGCCGCTCGACGAACCTTTGGTTCGGTAGAAACATCCTGTTTCAAAGTGAGATCGCTTATTGCCGCATCTTTCCGTAATGAAAGTGAGGGATGTGAGGAAATAAGGCCCGAGCTCGAGAATTGAGCTCTTACAGAGCTCAATCGGATTCGCAGTATTGTTTTGAGATTCGAATCCGATAAGTGTCCCTGGGTCGCTTACGGACATCCTGTCCTTCAGCTCCCTCTCGCAAGCTCCACTCGTTCAATCCGGAACGAGCAGAGCACGCTCGACGAACCTACGGTTCGGTTGAAACGTCATGTTTCAAGGGGAAGAGGTGGGGTGGAAAAAAGGCCCGAGCCGGATTCGAACCGGCGAATAATGGTTTTGCAAACCATTGCCTTAGCCAACTTGGCGATCGGGCCACATAATGTGGTGATGTGAAAAAAACCTTAGTCCTCGATCTCAACAACTGCCTATCCCGCCGTAGCCTAGGCGTAGGGGGATGGAGACCGGGCCACATGGGGTTCTCAACTAGAAGATGTACACGCTCCTGGCGGAGATTCGTGTTGGGACTTGAAGTTGCGAGGAGGGAGTATAGCGCAGATTTTGAGAAATGCTAGAGGGTGTAAAAAACCAGCGTTTTTCCTAGGGAAATAGCCTTGTAACTATTTATTTTTATTACTAAAATATATTTTTCACTATTTCGCGCCCATTTGTTAAAGATCCCCGTATGAGGTCGATAAGCTTATATAAGTAGGCATGACACCATCCTTTCTGCGAGTTGGGGGCGATTCAAGATATTCTTTTGAATCGCCTCTTTTTTTTGTAAGCATTCAGCCTTTGCCCGGAACTAATACTATAAAGATATTAGGTATTTGAATAGAAACCGAGGGGCACAGCTCGTGGCCGAGTGCATTTTTCTCCCACTCAAATGGTAGCCCTCTTGGTTTTTTGCCAGTATTCCCATTTCAATCTGAGTGTCGTAGTATTCCCACGATAGTGACCCTTAGGAGTGTAATCAATGACATACGTTGTGACAAAGCCGTGTATTGGTACGAAGGACCGGTCTTGTGTTGAGGTCTGCCCAGTTGATTGTTTCTACGACATTAAGAAAAAGAAGTATAACAGCTCTTACGGCCTTGAGACTGAGGAGGAGGATGGGGCTGATGCAGTAGGCTTGCTTGTGATCCACCCTGACGAGTGCATTAACTGTGGAGCTTGTGAGACAGAGTGCCCTGTTGAGGCAATCTATGAAGACTCCGCCGTTCCGTCCGATATGGAAGAGTTTGTTAAGATTAATGAAGATGAGACCGTCTCCTTAGGGGATGAGCAGCTCGATGAACTTCGGTGTACTGCCAAATAGATATACGACTTTTGCTCGAAACGGGGCTGTTGCTCAGAGGTAAGTCCCACTATATTTGTTGTTGATGTTACAACAGCGACGAATTTACCCTCTCTCTTTGTTCCTTGCGTTCTTTCTTGGTTTGCTTGGCCATCCATCGCACTCTATTGCCCAAGTTCAATCTGCAGAGAGAAAATCTTTTCCTGAGAATGCGCTCCAGCGTATCTTGCGCAACAATCTCTCCCCACCAAAGAATTCGGGAGTAGTTGTACTCGATCTTGAGCATGGGGCAACACTGTATGAGCATAATGCTGGGCAGCTCCTTAAGCCAGCAAGCGTTCTTAAGCTTGTTACTACCGGCGCTGCACTCGATCTCCTTGGTCCCGATTATCGTTTTCAGACAGAGCTACGTGCTACTGGTATGACTGGTCACCACCTTACCACCCTGTATGTCATCGGTGGAGCAGATCCAAGCATGACGCAGGAACAGCTCTGGCTCATTGCGCGGAAGCTTAAGCTTCGTGGTATCCGTTCTATCGGGCAAATCTTTCTTGATCCTTCTCGTTTTGTGAATACCAAGAAACGACAAGGGCAACGAGCATATGAAGCAGGCGCTTCAGCACTCCCCCTGAACTTCAATACGATTACCTTTGAAATTTGTCCGACTACGGTTGGATCGCCGGCTCGAGTGACGCTTGAGCCTTTTGAGTACCCCGTAGCTACCAAAGGCGTTATTCGTACGGTAAGTGGTAAAAAGAGCAGTTATCATATTGATGAAGTAAAGGGGGTGCCACATGTTGCTCCTCCTTCTCAACTGAAATACAACCTCAAAGGAAACATCTCTGCAAGAAGTGGTTGTCTTCCTGTCTATAGAAGTGTCCCAGACTCTCTGTCGTACTTCGGGGTCGTGTTTCGAGAGTTTCTTGAGGGGGTCGGGATTACTGTAGAGCGTCCGGTGGATGTGGGGATTACCCCGCTTCGAACAACCAAACTTTTCACGCACCGCTCTAAGCCACTCTCTCGAATCTTACGCGATCTTAATCACTATAGCAGTAACTTCATTGCGGAGCAGGTGCTTCTCCTTCTCGGTGGAGATTCGCTGAGTGGGTATGACCGACAGGTTGCTCTTGAGCAGCTTGGCAAATACTTGCATCGCCTCGGAGCCAGTGCAGATGAGTATGATCTTCATGATGCTTCAGGATTAAGCCACTCAAATCGTATTACCGCGCGGGCTCTCGCACGCGCTATCGCCAAGATGTATGGCGAAGAGGAGTATCGAGTTGAGTTTGAACGCTCGCTGGCGGTTGATTCGCGTAGTGGTACCTTGCAGAAGCGACGGATGGAAGGGGTTGTTCGAGCAAAGACGGGAACAATTAACGGCGTAAGCTCGCTTGCGGGGGTTGTTCGAAACAAGTACGGGCGGTTATATGCTTTTGTTCTCTTGCAGAACAGCGTAAGATCGAGAGCGAATGCTCATCGATTTGAAGAGAAACTGGTCCGCCTCTTGTACCGTTCTCAAACTTAAAGTCATGTGGACTGAAATACACGTATGAAGCGTTACTTTGTCTCTTTTATTCTTAGTGTTGCTGTTGTCTTCTCACAAGATATGGCTCGCGCAGAGCGTTATTCCTTTTCTTCGTCGTCAAGTCGTCCTGCAGAATTTCAAGTCCAACCTAAAATGCGAAGCCGTGTTGATTTTTGGATCGACATCTTCAGCCTATATGGAAAATACGACATCATTTTTCATCACCGAATGTCCCCAGAAGTGACATTTCGCATTAAGGATCTCTCGGCAGAAGCGAAGAGATTGTCTGCTGGTGCTTTTGAAAAACTGAGAAAAAAGGTTGTTAAGTCAGAAATTGCAAAAATCAAAAAGGCGCTGGGGAGGCTTGCTCAAGGAAAGTCGCCGAGCACAGAGTTAGAAAAGAGGATTGTGCGTGAAA
Source organism: bacterium (assembly GCA_030428205.1). Taxonomy (GTDB): domain Bacteria; phylum Bdellovibrionota_C; class UBA2361; order UBA2361; family RFPC01; genus JAUIBK01. Next base: position 51,638 of record JAUIBK010000014.1, on the reverse strand, counting down.
TGGCGCACCTTGGAAGAGGAACCTCAAAGTATCGTACTGTCATTAATAAAAAGTGGATTCGTGCACAGCGTGGGATTAAAGAAAGGTATGCGGAAGCCGTGAGCCGCTCAGGGCGATATATGCATATCCTTGAAGATGTTTTTGTTAACGAATTTGGTCTTCCGATTGAGCTTACTCGACTTCCTTTTGTCGAATCATCTTTTGATTACAAAGCGTATAGCTCTGTTGGAGCTGCTGGTATTTGGCAGTTTATGCCTCGAACGGCGCGAGTGTATAAAATGAAGGTTGGTAGCATAGTTGATGAACGACGTGACATTTACTCAGCAACACGTGGAGCAGCAGCGTATCTTACCGATGCCTACCAACGACTCGGAACGTGGCCCTTGGCTCTTACTTCGTACAACCATGGTGTTGCTGGAGTTGCACGTAAAGTGAAAAAGTATGGAACAAGAGATATCGTTTCGCTCGTAGAGCGCTCGAACGATCAACCTTTTGGGTTTGCTTCGCAGAACTTTTTTCCCGAGTTTCTTGCGGCTCTTGAGATTTATGAGAATCTGCACCGCTTCTTTCCAAATGTTCAACCTGAGCCACCTCTTAAGTTATCGCGAAAACGCCTCACAAGCCCAGTGACCGTTTCACATGTCTTGCGTGAGCTAGGAATGAGCAAGGAGAAGCTTCAGTCTACAAACTATGCGCTCTCAAAGCGGGTTTGGTCGGGCGCATATTCTATCCCAAAAGGATACGTGCTCAACGTGCCTCAAGAGTATGGGCAGCGACTTGCTTCGCTTAGCCCTGATCCACGCGCGAAGGCTCGTGCTGACTCTACCAGCTCTGTTTATGGAGGAATTGTCTATCGTGTGCGGCGTGGAGATTCCTTAGGCAAGATTGCTCGCAAATATCGCACTACGATAGCTAAACTTCGCAGTTATAATGGCCTTTCAAATGATCTTATACGGGTAGGGCAACGACTCGTAGTAAAGCCTGCTAAAAGCCCACCTCAAAAGGCACGCGTGCAAACGAAAAGTGGGACTGACACGTATGTTGTCAAACGTGGAGACAGTCTCTTTCGAATTGCTCGAAACCACCGCACGACTGTCTCGCGGTTGCGCAGTCTCAATGGAATGAAAGGCTCATCCATTCGAATAGGCCAACGTCTCAGGGTTCCTGCTTTTCACTCGCCATCGGCAAGTGCCTCTCCGCCTCGCAAAACACCTTCAAGTTATGTTGTTAAGCGTGGCGATACCCTTGGGGGCATTGCCCAACGGCACGGTGTGTCCCTCTCAACGCTCCGCTCTCTGAATAATCTAAGAGGTTCAACGATTCGAGTTGGGCAGCGCTTGAAACTGAAAGGGTCCTCCTCGGCCTCTAGTGCTCAGCAGAAAGCGGTTCGCCATAAGGTGCGGCCAGGAGAGAGTCTTTGGAGTATTAGCCGTAAGTATGGAGTCTCTGTCACGTACTTGAAACGAAAGAATGGGATTAGTGGTTCTGGCCTCCGTGTGGGGCAGGTGATCTCGATCTACTAATCATTCTTTTGCTTCTTTGGCACATGTCTAAGAGCCGACCTCCTCCTAGGGCTTGTCCTAGAAACTGTCCGGATACTCTCGGTGAGTTGCGCTTACTTTTGAGACAGGTTCCTAGTCTTAGGCCTGCTCCAAAGAAACTTTCTTAGAGTCTCAAGATTTAAAACGCGAAGGCCGCAAGGTACACGAAAATGAACTCTCATCGCGTACTTTGCGGCCTTCGCGCTTCATGAGACTACTTCGATCAACGAAGCAGTTTATGCAGTAGCACTCTCTTCAGCAGGAGCCGCCTCTGTTTGTTCCTCTTGGGCTTGTTCGGAAGTGCTTTCTTCCTCAGACGTTGAGCTCGAATCTTCTTCTTCGCTCTGTTCGCTGCGAGGAGCAGAGATAACGGTAGCTTTGCAAGCGAAAACTTTGTCGCCGCTTGGAAGCTCCATGTCTTTGAGCTTCTCAAGCACATCTTCAGAGACTTCTTCTGGGAAGTCAACGAAGCCGTACTTGTCACGTAGTGTAATTCGCTCGAACTTTGCTCCTTCGTCGCCACCATTGAGGGCCTTTGTCAGCCACTCTTCAGTCAGAGAATCGGCTGTGCCCTGTCCAAGATAGATGCGAGTGTCTTTTTTCGCTGGCACCTTAGGGTGTCTTTCGCGTTTATCTTCGTCATCGTATTTGCGAGAACGTGGTGATGAATCGTAGTCGTCTCGGTCCTCACGGCCACGTCGATCGTTCTTTCCACGGCCACGTCGAGAGTTTGAGCGGAGCTCAGGAATAACTTGTGTGGTGTTGTGTAAGAGGAGTGCAATAAGAAGATCTTTTTGCTCGTGCTCTAAGAGTGCGTTTACAAGATTTTTGGTTTCGGAAGAAATTTCGTCCTCGGCTCGCTTAGCTTGCAAGATGAGCTCAGCAAAGTGTGCTGATTCAAGCTCTTCAGCAGTTGGGAGCTCCTTCTGAGCGAAAGTAAGCTTCACTACTTTTTGAAGGTGGTGGAAATTTCCGAGATCAGTTGCTCCAACAAGGCTTACGACTCTTGAGAGTGAGCTATCAAGAGATGGTTCGCCGATGCGTTGCATGTAGAGCTCTGGATCTTCAGGGGCTGAGTGGTTGATAACGAGCTCAAAGCGCTCTGCAGAGAGTTTTCTTGCTGATACGTCAGTAACAATGAGTACATTGAGTTCTCCATTACGGGCTTTTCGAACAGCGCCGTGGAGAGCTCTGTCAGGAACGTGTCCAACAAGCTTTTTGGCGAGAAAGCCGCGCTTGGTCAGCATGACCTCAAGCAGGTCTGTGTCAGCAGGGCTGTTACAGAAAATTACAGTTGAAGGTTTTCCAGCGACTGTCATGAGGTCGGAGATAGCATTTGGCTTTGCCAGAAGATCTTGTCCAAGCTCGTAGTACTCGTGAGAGATCCTCTTTGCTGCTTCTCCTTCGAGATCGAGCTGTACGCCGTCTACAAAATACTTCTCAACGAGTGTGTTCATAGAAGAAGGAATTGAGCGGCTGAGCCAGATTTTCTGCGAAACTTCTGTCTCATCAATAGAGTCGAGAAGGATATTGATCTCTTGGCTTGGAGCAGAGTTTCCACCACTCTCAAACCCACAAAGAATAGCAGCGCCATAAGCTACTGGCTTTTCTTGTACGGTAAGGAGAAGAGAGGAGGGAGTGCCAACAACAAGAAACGCGTCATCGAAAGACCCTTTCGGTTTAGCGTGCTCTTTCTCAGGGTCAGCGTCAACATATGAGGAGAGTCCATAAGCATCAGCAACTCGAGTGATGTACTGCGCATCTCGGAGAGATGGAACGATAAAACAGATTTTCTTGTCTTCGCGGTACATTTGCGCTAGCGGAAGAATGATACTTCCGTAGTTGGATGATTTTGCGCGGCAAAGAGCGGTGACGCTCTTTTTGGCGAGGATCTCAGGGATAGCCCGCATATCAAGGGCTGTTGGGGTGTCGCCGGAGAGTACGCCGAGAAGCTGTTCGTCATCGAGAAGATCGGAGTAAGATGTCTCCTGAGCTGCTTCTGTTGTTTGTTCGTTTTCTTCCTTTGGTATAGTGTTTTCTTGCATGGTTCGTATTTACCTTTTTAAGGTTCTTCAAATGATAATGAAAAAAATTGGTGTACGTTGATTCAGAGGGGTCTTTAATTATGCTGTCAGCCAGTCGATCTGCTCGTCACCCCGCCTCAGTCCTTTCTCTGCACGCATCTCTTGTGTGCAATTATTTGGCTGCGCGCATCCGTATGGTTGTGCTAACAGGGTTTCTGGCATGTGGGCTTAGTTCGTGTGCCCCTCAAATTCCTGCCGAGTCTAATGATATTCCCCAAAGAAGTAAAGTGGTTACCCAAGACTCAGTTGGTGACCAGCGTGTACTTCAGCAGACCTCTCGGCCGTGGCAACCGGATCCCCGCTATCTCACTCCTTCAAAGGGGCATTCTGCACAAGTCATTGATATTTTTCGACTTAATCCCGCAACTGATGGGTCCCTGCGTACCATCTCGGTTGACCGGGACGGGAAAGTTTTGTTGTGGATGCTCCGTGAGAACGTCCCGTATGAGCTCTACACCCTGGCCTCCCCGGGGGATACGTATGCGCTCTCAGCCGACCAGAGACTTCTTGCTGTTGCACGAGGTACAACGGTCTCCCTCCACAGCCTGCCAGAGCACCGTCAACTTGGAGCGCTTGATCGCTTGGCGACCCGTGTGAACGCGCTTACATTTCATCCACATGGTGGTTCGGTTCTCATAGCAGGAGCTGACGGCAAAGTGTATCGATGGAAGTATCTCGGGAATGAAGTAGTCAATGACCCCTCAGAGCGCAACAAGCCTTTTGAAAGATATCTGGGGCATGCGACTGTCGTGAGTGCTGTGGCGTTTCACCCCAATGGGCGATTTTTTCTCAGTGGGGATTGGAAGGGAAGACTACGTGCATGGTTGTTATATGACTCTGACCTCTTTGAGGGTGGTTTCGATGAAAATATATTTGAAGGAAAATTCTTTACAGAGAGAGTGCCTTTTCGCGTAGCCGCACGCTCAGACGCAACCAGTATCGATTTTATCCGTGTATCACAGGATGGAGAGTTCTTTTTACTTGGCACTGGAGGTGGAAATATTGAGCTTTGGTCAACACGTGGATACAAACGTGAGGCTGTAGCTCAAGCCTATCGAGGTGTGATTAAGGAGCTTGACTTTGATAGTGCCTCGCAGAAGGTTATGGGTTACGGCCGAGATGGAATGCTCAAAGTCTGGGAGATCGTTCGAAGGGAGGATGATGTGCTCGGCGAGGTGTTTTATGAGCTTGTTCTTACACGAGAGAGCCGTGTCCCAAGTATTCAAGAACTGAGCTTTCTGGACGAGAAAAGAGCTGTTGCTGGCGGTGTTGACGGATCTATGATGCTTATTCAACTCGATAAGCTTACAGAAGTATCAAAGGATAAGGGTGCCGCATGAGCGAGGAGACGCTAGAGCCTCAAGAGAAATTTGAGCGTATCGCACCTAGGAAGACTGCAGGCGTGATTGGCTTAAGCGTTATGCTTGTAGCGTTCCTCGATCAGTGGACGAAGTTTCTGATCGTCTCCGCGCTTACTCTCGGTGAGCGGATTGAGATTATCCCGGGATTCTTTAATCTTACCTTAGCGTATAATCCGGGTGCTGCTTTTGGTATGCTCGGAGATCTGCCTGATGGAACACGTCAGTTGGTATTAGGGGCAGTGACTGTCCTTGCACTGCTCGTCGTGTTTTATTTTCTCGCGAAAGATTACTACCACGATCTCATTGCTCAAGCGGCTCTTGGTCTCATCCTTGGTGGGGCAGTAGGTAATATTATTGATCGCGTCCGACTTGGAGTTGTTGTCGATTTTCTTGATGTCTACGTCCAGTCGTATCACTGGCCTTCGTTTAATGTTGCTGATAGTGCCATTTGCATCGGTGTCGCTATTTTAATCTTCCGAAAGCCTGCACCGCGCGATGCTCAGGCGTCTGCGAGTAGCTCCTGAAGGTAATTGCAGATATTTTGGATAGGATCTTGTAACGCGAAGGGCGCGAAGTACGCGAAGAGAGTTGAGCTTCTCGTACTTCGCGTTACAAAACTTTATCTTTATTTCTGCTCAGGTCTATGCAGAGGCAGAGTCACCTGAAGAAACTCGGTTTAGCTTGGCCGCGTGTTGGATTGATTTCTCTAAAACCCCTGTTTTCGACCTTAAGAGAATGGTGTAGAGTTTCAATACGGTGTTTGGACCGCTCAAGAAGGATACCTATGAGAAAGCCCCTTTCGTTTTGTCTTATCTCTTACAGTGTCGTTGGCCTTTTGCTCCTTGCGGGCTGCAGCTCATCTACTCCGCGTCCAGAGCGCGCTCCAGGTGATGTGGTTTCCCAAGAGCAGGAGGATGAGTCTCATGATGAGAAAATTGCTCGGCAAGAGGAGATTTTGCGGCGACAAGAGATGGAGATGCAACGCCAACAACGTGAGATCGACGATCTCAAAAGACAAAAATTTTATAATAAAGCGCTCAAGCCATACACAAAGGAAAGGTGATCGTATGCAACGTTTACTCCGTATACTCTGTCCATGTGCACTGCTCCTCTTTTCTGGATGTAGTGATATGGGAGAAACAACGCAAGTAGCTACCGCAACGGGTGGCGTGATGGGTGCCGGTCTCGGTGCCATTATTGGTAGCACGACAGGCGATGCCGGAGGTGGTGCGGTGATAGGCGCACTTGCGGGAGCGGGTGCAGGCGCTGCTGTCGGCGGAGTGCTTGAGTCGCAAGAAGAATCTATTCGTACGCAAGATGAGGCGATCGAAAGACAGGAGCAGCTTATACGCGCTCAGCGAACAGAGATAGAGGAGCTTAAACGCGTAAGTCAAGACTCTGTGACATTTCGCTCCAAGGACGTCTACTCCTCTCCTGCGTCAACGCCGGCGATGGACACGCAAAATGCTCGCGCAAGTTTTGGCAGTAAGCCCAAGAAGATGCGACGTGTCCCGGTTCGCGTTCTAAAACTCCCTCCGTCCTTGCGCACTGATAAAAGCGTTGGTCTCACAAGTTCGACCTATATTCCCCCAGTGCCTCAGGCCGCACCCACTATCCGTCGTGCAGCAAGTTTGCCTCAAACTCAAGCACCACGTCGTATGGCTGCTGCGAGCCAAAACCAAAAAGCTACTTTCTCGCGAGCGAATTCGTCAGGCTTAGCCGAAAAGACACTTGTTGATACTGGCACGACCGCCTCGGTTGTTGAGGAAGTGCAGCCGGTGGTGCAAAAGCCAGCGATAGTGCCTGAAACAAAGGCTACCATCGAGGAGGAGCCTGTGATTGTTGATACTCCACAAGAGCGAGCACTCCATTCAAAAAATACTCCTGACACGACAGAGTGTCATAAAGCTGAAGAGGAGGTGAATCAAGCACGGGGTGCCTCTGAGACGGCCGATAAGCTTTTTCATTTTCGGCGCGCTTTAAGACTCTGCCCAGAGAACCCTTCGTTTCACCTCGGTCTCGGTGAGGTGTACCTCTCACTTGGACGAACGGAAGACGCTGAATTCGAATTTCGTGAGGCTCTCCGTTTAGATCCAACCTACCGGCCAGCTGTGGTACAACTTGGTGCACTGAATCAACCGGAACGATATTAAGTTTTGCGAGGTCATATGAAGCATTCTCGAATCCTCTTCGTTATTCTCGTCTTTTTCCTTAGTGCTTGTAGCGAAGGGGGGATGCGTAACCGAGACAAAGGAATACTTGGTGGCGCAGCTCTCGGAGCTGGCATAGGTGCTATTATCGGAGCAGCAACTGGTGATGCTGGTGTCGGTACGGCCATTGGTGGTGGTGTTGGCGCACTCGCTGGTGGTGTGGTCGGCAATGAAATGGACAAAGACGAAGAGTATCAAGTTGGTATCGAGAATCAGCTTGATGAACGCGACCGCATGATTGCAGAAAATCAACGGATTATTGATGAGCTCAAACGCCGCGGAGCTGATGCTCGAATTTCTGATAGAGGAGTGGTTGTTAATCTTCCAGATGTACTCTTTGAGTTTGATAGCTCTCGACTTACTTCTGACGCCCAAGACACCGTATATGACATTGTGCAAGTGCTCCGAGACGTCTCCGATCGCCATATCGCTGTGGAAGGACACACCGATTCAATTGGAACGATTTCATATAATCAACGTCTCTCTGAAGAACGTGCGAATTCTGTGGCTTCAGCACTTGTCAGAGAAGGAGTCTCGAGGCGCCGCATCACTACCCGTGGTTTTGGAGAAACAGACCCAATAGCGTCGAATCGAACGGACACTGGACGTGCAAGAAACCGTCGGGTAGAGGTTATTATTGAGAATAGCTCTCTGTAGCGAGCTTGGAGTCTTCATGCCTCAAGCAAGAAAGAAAAAAGCGTTACGAAGAAAGCATGCTGGAACAGCGCCGGGCACGCTTATGCTTGTTGGCGAGCAGAAGACAGAAGCTGTCGATATTTCCATTATTGATTTTACCGCCTCTCAGATTGATGAGAGGAAAGTTGCTACCATTGAGGAATGTTTCGAGTATCGTGACAAACAGAGTGTTACTTGGATTAATATTGATGGTCTACACGATCTTACGTTGTTTGAAAAACTCGGTGAACACTTTGGTGTTGACAGCTTGGTTCTCGAAGATTGTTTGAACACTCGTCAGCGACCAAAAATTGATGACTATGGTACGTATGTCTTTGTCGTTATGAAGATGTTGTACATGAACCCTGAGCGAACCCTGACTGAGCGGGAGCAGGTGAGTCTTCTTCTGGGGGAGAATTATATCATTTCCTTTCAAGAGAGGCCTGGCGATGTGTTCTCCCTCGTTCGAGAGCGGCTTCGGGCAGGAAGAGGCCGCATCCGTTCACGAAAAGCTGATTACCTTGCCTATGCCCTTATTGATGCGCTTGTTGATCACTATTTTGCTGTGCTTGATGAGTTTAGTGATCGAATAGAAGAGCTTGATACCAAAGTCATAGAGGAACCTACACCAGCAGTTCTTCAGGAGGTTTATCTCCTCAAAAGAGAGATAGTGCATGTTCGTCGAAATATTGCGCCTCTTCGAGAGGTCTTAAGCAGCCTACACAAAGGCGATCCGAAACTTGTGAGCCAAGCTACAGAAAAGTTTTTTGCCGATGTTTATGACCACGTGCTCCAGGTCGTTGAGTCCATCGATGCAAATCGAGAAATTCTCTCAGGGCTTATTGATCTCTACCTCTCTTCTGCGAGCAACCGTACAAATGATATCATGAAAGTGCTCACCATTATGGCGGCTATATTTATCCCGATTACCTTTATTGCTGGTGTGTATGGGATGAATTTTGAGGTTATTCCAGAATTAAAGTGGAAGTATGGCTACTTCTATGTTTGGTCAGTCATGCTTGGCCTTGTCCTCGCCATGCTTTTATATTTTAAGAAGAAAAAGTGGATGTAGTCCTCTTATTTTCTCTCTGTGTGCACGATGAACCAGCCCCATGATCGAAAGATTATCCATGTCGATATGGATGCCTTTTTTGCTTCTGTTGAGCAGCGAAATGACCCGCGACTACAGGATAAACCAGTCATTGTAGGGGGGAGGCCTGATTCGCGAGGAGTGGTTGCTGCTGCCAGTTATGAAGCACGTAAGTTCGGAGTCCGCTCTGCTATGCCGTGTGCCCAGGCGTATCGGCTATGCCCACAGGCTGTTTTTCTTCCGCCTCGCATATCTGTCTATAGAAGAGTCTCAAGGGTTGTTCTCGGTATTTTGCGAAGCTACACGGATCTGATTGAGCCCCTTTCGCTTGATGAGGCGTATCTTGATGTGACAAGAAACAAAAAAGGCATACTGTATGCTTCAAATGTTGCCAAAGAAATACGCAAGACAATATCTTCCTATACGGGACTGACGGCTTCAGCCGGTGTTGCTCCAAATAAGTTTCTTGCCAAAATCGCATCAGATGTAAATAAACCAAATGGAATGAAGGTTATACAACCACATGAAGTTGAAGCGTTTCTTACGCCACTTCCTATTCGCACGATTCCTGGAGTTGGAAGAGTGACAGAAGAAAAGATGCTTTCTGTTGGAATTGCAACGATAGGGCATCTCAGGCAACGATCCCTCACTGAGTTGCAGGCTCACTTTGGAAAGAACGGGCAGTGGTTCTTTGATGTAGCCCGAGGTATTGATGATAGGCCGGTTACTCCCCACAGAGAGAGGAAGTCTCTTGGGAGTGAAACAACCTTTCATGATGATGTGCTTGATTTGTCGTATCTTGGAGAAGTGCTTCAATCGCTCACTGAGAAGATAAGTGTGGTGCTTCAAAGAAAAGAGATTTTAGCAAAAACAGTCACTCTCAAAGTGAAGTATCATACCTTTGAGCAGATTTCACGGAGTCGAACGCTTGAGTATCCTATTGATTCTCAACTGGAGATCTCTCGGATAGCGCAAGAGCTTCTCGCGTTAACTGATGCTGGGCGTACATCTATTCGGCTTGTAGGTGTTTCTGTGAGTAGCCTTTATCCCAAAGGCTCACCTGTTTGCATCCGGGGAGAAGATGCTCAGATCTCATTGCCGTTTGGGATGTGAGGACGGCGTAGCTATAGAGTGATTTTGGGAACAGAAGCCAGTAATTTCATGTGGTTAAGGGCTGATACGCCTAGAACGGAAGCAAAGTAGTTGCTAGTTCAGATAAGTGCCTGACTCGTAAAAAGGACAGACTTTTATCATGAAGAAGTATTATCAACTCCTCGGAGTACGCACTGGAGCATCTCAGAAAGAGATCTATCAAGCTTACCGTGCGCTTGCTAAGGAGTATCATCCAGACTCCAATAAGCCCCAAGCTTCTGCTGAAAGATTTCGAAAGATTCGTCGTGCCTATGATGCGTTAAAAGATGAAGATGCACGGAGTCGATTTGAAGCTCAAGAGCGCACCCTTTCTCAGATCGAAAAATTTCATGCGCTTGCGAAGGCGAGAGAAGCTGAGATGCGGCAAGTAGCCAATGGTGGAGCGGTGCGTAGTGCTGCTTCACGAGTACGCAAGGGGCCTGCTAAAGTTTTTGCTTTTCCTCAAAAAAAGAAAGTTCAAAAAGAAAGTAAGCAGAGTGGTGTTATGCAGTTTTTTGAAAAGATCTACCGAACTGTAACCGATGTCACGAGCCACATTTCAGATCTCCAACATCGTCAGCTAACGAGGAAGCTCAATCGTATACCTGAATCAGAGATTGGAGTTCGCTCTTAACGAGCAAAGTTTTTTACCGCTAAGACGCAAAGCCGCTAAGATCTGTAGCTAAAGATCTTTGCGACTTTGCGTCTTAGCGGTAAAGCTCAATCCGTAAGGAAATTAAGATGCCTGTTCAAGTGCCTCGTTGTGATAGACAACGACAGGCTTTCCCTCGTCTTTGACCGCCTCAGGCGTAATCACAACCTCTTTAATCTCTGGTGTGTTTGGAACGTCGTACATAACATCGAGCATTGTTTTCTCGATTATTGATCGTAGTCCTCTTGCGCCTGTTTTACGGGAAATTGCTTCTTGTGCAATGGAGGCGAGAGCTTCTTTCGTAAAGGTAAGATCAACGCCTTCAAGTTCAATCAAATGAGTGTACTGTTTTACGAGAGCGTTTTTCGGCTCGCAAAGAATACGTACAAGATCTTCTTCTTTGAGCTCCTCTAAGCATGCAACGACGGGTACTCGACCGATGAATTCTGGAATCATTCCAAATTTCAGCAGATCTTCGGTCTGTGGCTTATTGAGCATTGGATCGTTTTGATCTTGTTCATGTTGCTCGAGGTTAGTACCAAAACCGAGAGATTTTTTTCCTGTGCGTTGCTTGACGAGATTTTCGATGCCTGCAAACGCTCCACCAATGATGAAGAGAATGTTGGTTGTATCGATCTGAATAAATTCTTGTTGTGGATGTTTTCTGCCGCCTTTTGGAGGGACGTTTGCTTTTGTTCCTTCCATAATCTTAAGAAGTGCTTGCTGCACACCTTCCCCGGACACATCTCGTGTAACCGATGGAGTGTCACTTTTACGTGAAATTTTATCGATTTCATCGATGTACACAATCCCACGTTGTGCTTTTTCAACGTCGTATTCTGCGGCTTGGAGGAGATTCACGATGATGTTTTCAACATCTTCTCCGACATATCCAGCTTCCGTTAGGCTTGTTGCGTCAGCAATGGTAAAGGGAACATCGAGAACTCTTGCAAGCGTTTGTGCAAGAAGTGTTTTTCCTGATCCCGTAGGCCCGAGAAGAAGGATGTTGGACTTTTGAAGCTCAACATCATCTTTTCTTAAAAATTGATTGTTTTGAATTCGCTTATAGTGGTTGTGAACGGCAACAGAGAGAACCTTTTTCGCGTGTTCTTGGCCAATGATGTACTCATTGAGTTCGTCCATGATGGATTTTGGAGTCGGAACATCAAATCGCTCTACATCACCAAAATCGTCCGTGAGTTCTTCGGTCAAGATGTCGTTGCACAATTCTACACATTCGTCGCATATGTAGACTCCTGGTCCAGCAACGAGTTTTTGCACTTCGTCTTGGGTCTTGCCACAAAAAGTGCAGACTAGATCGTTCGATTTATTTCCAGTGTCTCGGCCCATCTGAAATCCTCTTTAGAAAACCTCTCTTATGATTGTGATGTAAGAGAGCAGTAAAGCAGTTCAGACTTCTCGTGGTGAAACTACGTAAAAATTTCCAGCACGAGAGAGATCTGTAAAAAAAAGAACGAGATAGCCAGGAAGTCTCTGGATTCTCTTCCCTTTTACGGTATATCGGTGTTTTTTTACGTTAACTTAAGTGTTGAGGCAAAAGAGGCTAGTGATATGAGGAGGTTACTTAGTAGCAGCTATTCTCTCGTGATGCTTGACGACGAGCGGGACGACAATTGAGAGGCCAATGAGTGCCGAAAAGGTATTCAGGGAAAAGTCGTGAAAGTCTCCATACCGTTCTGGGTGAAGTCCTTGAAGGAGCTCGTCAACAATAGCCACGCATGCTGTTAAACCGAGCGCTTTTGCTGCGGCTGGCCAGATAGGTTGTGTATCGCGAGCAAGAAAGATCAAAGCAGCAAGTGTCCCATAGAGTGGGATGTGCGTGACCTCTACGGGTTGAACCATAATAATTTGCGCCACGTATCCAAGCAGAGTCACCCAAAGAATGTGGAAGACAACTTTATATACTTCGAGGTGTTTGAGAAGATAAACGTAGTAGGCAGCGAGAAAAGGTGCAGCAATACAGGTCACTCCAAGGTAGATGTGAGCATAGGTATATCCACCCCCGCGCATACTCTCCATGACCCCGGTAACGATACTTCTTCCGAAGTAGACGAGTGCGATAATGAGGAGTGTTTGGAGTACAGCGAGAATTCGTGAGATTTTTTGAATTTTTTTCATGCTTTCAGGGCAGTATGGATATCTAAGGTATTGTACAACACCTTATGAGAGAGCAAACCCCCTCAATTCGTGTTGCGCAGAAAGGGGCGCTAGCATATCTTAACTGTATTGAGCTTCTGGAGGAAGAAATATGACAGATAAGGCATATAAAGTTGACGACAGAGTAAAGCGAGCCTCTGGAAAAGGTCCTCAAGGTACTATCAAAGACGTTCGTCAAGAGGTCGCTGGCTCAAACAAAGGAGATGCTCATCCTGAAGAGTTTCTTGTCGTGGTGCAGTGGGACAATGGAACGTGTTCTTACGTGGCACCAAATGCGTTAGAGCTTCTCTAAGGATTTTCGTCGGCGATAAAGTTGAATTATAACGCGAAGGATGCGAAGATCGTCTTCCCTCGCGTTATATCTTGCAACTCTACCTGGTGGAGAGAGAGAGGCTTTTCGTTTAACGTAGGCTCGTAATAGCCTTTGCGCGGTCGTTTGCGCCAAAGATATATGAACCTGCAACAAGCACGTTTGCGCCAGCTGCAACACACTGTGCGCTCGTTGTCTCGTTTACTCCTCCATCAACTTGGATGTATGTGGAGAGTTTTTGGTGGTTAATCTCTTCGCTGAGTGCCTTTATCTTTTCTAAAGAAGAAGGGATAAAGCTTTGTCCGCCCCAGCCTGGGTTCACGCTCATCACAAGTACGAGATCGCATAACCCAAGAACCGGAAAGATCGTTTCAACCGGCGTGCCTGGATTAATGGAAACTCCAGCTTTTACTCCGAGTGAGCGAAGGGCCGAAAGGGAACGGTGAAGGTGGGGGCATGTCTCTTGGTGAATGGTAATCCCGTTAGCCCCCGCTGCTATAAAGTCTTCAAAGTGAGTTTCAGGGTGTTCGACCATAAGGTGAGCATCAAGAAAGAGATCGCAGGATTGCTCAGCTGCGGCGATCACATTTCTTCCGAAAGTGATCGGCGGAACAAAAGAGCCGTCCATGATATCGATATGAATCCAATCAGCGCCAGCCTGGACAATAGAGGAGATTTCCTCGCCGAGTTTTGAGATGTCTGCGGCAAGGATCGAAGGTGCAATAATGGTGTTCATAAGAATGATTTACATACATTTTAGACAAGAATAGTATCGGCTGGAATACTCACTCCTTTCAAGAGTTCTCTTGTTGGAAGCTTCTTTTTTCCTTCGAGTTGGAGTTCTCCAAGAGAGAGAATGCCCTGCCCACACGAGATCTCAAGCCGTTCACCGTCTTGATAGTAGATTGAGCCTGGGCGCCCTGTCTCTTTATCTCGAAAAGATGCCACTGGTGTTGCTTGGAGCACTTTGAGTCTCTTTCCTTGTAAAGATGTAAAGGCACCTGGAAATGGCGAAAGGCCGCGGATGTGAAACGAGATTTCTTGAGCAGAGCGTGACCAGTCGATAACAGCTTCTGATTTTGAAATCTTTTTTGCGTAGGTGATGCCATCTTCAGGCTGAGGGGTCGCCACTCTATCTCCGTTTGAGAGAGCCTTGATATTCTCACAGAGGAGATCCGCTCCCATTTTTCCCAAGCGGTCGTGAAGTGATCCGGCAGTATCATGCTCAGTTATCGGCGTTGATTGCTCTACGTAGACTGGTCCGGTGTCGAGGCCTTCGTCCATTTTCATAAGACAGATGCCAGTTTGTGTGTCACCTTCCATGATTGCCCTCTGTATCGGCGCAGCTCCTCTCCAGCGTGGTAGGAGAGATGCGTGGATGTTTACTGAGCCATATTGTGGGAGTTCTAAGATCTCGATAGGAAGAATTTGTCCGAAGGCTACTACAACACCTAGAGTAAAAGGGCCGTGCTGGCTGAGTTCGGAAGTAAAAGACTCTAGCTCTTTGCGTACGCTCGTGGGTTGAAGAACAGGTATCTTAGCTTTAGATGCGCACTCTTTTACGGGAGACGCTTTGAGCTTTCCACCTCTTCCAGCTGGACGATCTGGTTGTGTGATAACAGCTTTTACTTCTACGTGAGGCGAGGTGAGGAGAGCTTCGAGAGTGAAGACGGAAAAGTCGGGAGTACCAAAAAAAACGATTGGGGCAGGAACGGTCATGAGAATCTATTCCTCGTCAAAACCGCCTCGTTTCTTATACCACCGTTTAAACATCTCTCTTTTGAGGCGGCTGAGGTGATCGATAAAGAGAACGCCGTGGAGGTGGTCAATTTCGTGTTGGAGGCAGATTGAGAGGAGGCCGTCGGCATCTATTCGAAACGATTTTCCATGACGGTCATAGGCTTCAACGACGATGTTTTCTGCACGTTTGACCGACTCTCGATACTCCGGAATGCTTAAACACCCTTCTTCGGAGGAAACAGAGCCTTCTTTGGAGACAATGGTAGGATTAATAAACTCGATGAGTTCGGGTTCATCAGCAGAAACATCAATGACGGTAATCTGCTTGGTGACACCAATCTGTGGGGCCGCAAGGCCTATGCCTTGAGCCTCGTACATAGTCTGAGCCATATTATCGAGCAGCTCATTGAGACTGCTATCAAAATCAGTCACTTCTTCGCAATCTTGGCGAAGAACTTCCTCAGGGTATTTAAAAATAGGGAGAAGCGTCATATGCTCTTTCTACTATGTATCATTCGGGTTCGAGGGGAGTATCGTATACTGATTCAAGTCTCGGGTCGAGCCTTTCGTAATAAGGAGATAGGGTAATGTACAAGAGAAGCTATGCTATAGGCCTTGTCCTAGCCTATTTATTGCTTCTCCTCGCATATGGAGGTCTGCGATTCGGGGGGCTAACGTTGGACCTCTCTACAGTTCAATATATTCTCTTTATCCCCTTCGTTTTACTGCTTTGGAGTGCAATGCGAACGAAGCTCCAATTCACTACTCCCCTTTTTCTCTTTGTGCTTTGTGCAGGGAGTGTGAGTGCTCTGTATGCATTCTCGCTGACAAAGTCAGCTCAGACCCCATATATCATTGCAAAATTCTCTGGTGATGAGCTTGAAAAGAAAACTCGCATATTTCGAGAAGGAGTCAATGAGCGATTAGAACAGCTTGGAGCGCTGCCGGTAGGGCGTTTCTATCGAGATCTAAAAAGGGACGAAGATCTCTCTGCCCTCTTAGGTGAGGTTGGTGGTCTTGGAGTGATTACTGGTGACGATTCTTATCTGACTCTCCATTTTGCTTTTCATGAGGATACCAAGCCAAAGTCGTATTTCTTTGTTCATGACTGGTCTTCAAAGCCCATTGTCTTTAAGGCGATTCGCTACGTGCCACGCATTCATGTGCCACAAACTCCGGCTGGTTCAACAATTGATTTTTTTGCGCATTTACTCTCTGCGAAAAGACCCCCCGAAGACCTTCAAGGGTACAGTGAACTTTCCTTACGTGCTGCTGGGGGGATTCGGGCGCCTTGGGTGAGTGGAGCTCATTTGGCCTACCCGTGGTGGAAGCTTGGAAATGATTTTTTGGAACGAGCTTTGGGGGGCGAGTCTCCAGAACGCGGATTTCAGCTGTGTGCAGAGAGGGCCTATGTGCAAGCTGGCTCTTTTCTCCGTCCTCACGATAATCCGATTCTGCGGGCAGCAATTTTTCAAAATAAAGCACTCTTGCTTGTAGAGCAGGCAGCGCGTAAAGGGCAGCGAAAGAAGCTTAAGGAGGCTAAGAAGTTACTTGTGAACGCAAGAAATTTCCTTGCCCGAGCGACACTTTCTCAAGATGAAAAAGGTACATTGCGGGTGGTCAAAGGAAATCTTAAGCGTTTAGAGGCCCTTCTCGAGGTTTCCTAGTGTGGCGACAAATTATTTTTTATCGGTTAGGCGAGGAGCCACATTTTTTTGCCGGTTGGCAAAACTCAATTTGAAATGACACGAGTACTCCGTTTCATTGCCCTTTCAGAAGCAATGAAGTACCCTTCTTACTTTGCTGGGCCAAATCTTACTCAAAGGTGACTCATGAACGAAAATCTCATTCAATCACAGATACCACATGTGCTTAATGAAACCGACTTCTCTTTTCTCGGTGAGAAGTATGAAGGGAAAGTTCGAGATAGTTATGTCCAAGGAGACAAACGCTTTCTGATTACAACGGATCGCTTAAGTTGTTTTGATGTTGTTGTCGCCTGTGTCCCTTTCAAAGGACAAGTCCTCAATGAGCTCGCTATACATTGGTTTGAGCAAGCCAAGGACATTATGCCAAATCATATTATTGCATGTCCTGATCCAAATGTGATGGTGGTTCGTAACTGCGAAATTCTTCCTGTAGAAGTCATTGTACGTGGATATATTACTGGAAGTGCATGGAGGGACTATGAGGCAGGAAAGGCTGTAAGTGGTATTGAGCTGCCCAAGGGCTTACGTGCGAATCAACAGCTTCCCGAGCCAATCCTGACACCATCAACGAAAGCTGAACGCGGAGAGCACGATGAGCCGATCTCTGAGAGTGAGATTCTTTCCCGTGGAATTGTAGCAGAAGATCTCTGGAATACAGTAAGAGAAAAGGCCTTTGCCTTATTTGCACTGGGGCAAGAGAAGGCGCTCGAGCAAGGACTTATCCTTGTTGATACAAAGTATGAGTTTGGGCTCATTGATGGTGAGCTTATTCTTGCAGATGAAATTCATACTCTTGATTCCTCTCGTTATTGGGTAGCAGAGTCTTACCAAGAGCGATTTGAAGCTGGTGAATCTCCAGTAATGCTCGATAAAGAGCCTACACGTCAATGGCTCCTAAGTCAGGGATATAAAGGAGAAGGTGAAATTCCGACTTTTACCGAAGACCATCTTGTCTCGCTTTCAAAACACTACATGGATTCCTTTGAGCAAATCGCGGGGAAATCTTTTACTCCCTTTGGTGGTGATGTGCGAAGTCGCATAGAGAATAATTTGCGCGAGTATCTCGGCTAGCATCTTTGTTCTTATAGCTTTCATACAAGAAGGTGTTCGGGTTCATGGTTTCAGATCCTCCAGCCATGGCACGCAGACAGCCAACAATACATCTAATAATATAGTGATATTGCTTGATAAAACTCAACGCCTCCATAACTCTCAGGCCCCTATCAAAGAATATAGACAAGGTATCCTGTAATGGCTTGTGACACAGTTTTTCTAGAGTTGTTCTCCTATGGAAATCCTTGACCGAATTGACCGCAAAATTTTAATCGAGCTCGATTGTAACTCCCGCCAGCCCCTCGCCGCTCTTGCTCGAAAGCTTCGACTGGGAAGAGATATCGTTGACTATCGAGTTCGAAAGATGCACGAAGAAGGGGTTATCGTGGGGTTTCACGCCATGCTGAACTCAGCCATGCTGGGCATGCAGATGTATAAGACCTACTTTCGTCTCGGAAATATTCCTAACCGAAAAGCAGAGCTGTTGGACCGAGTAAGAAAGATGCCAAGTGCCTATTGGGTTGCCGAGAGTGACGGCTCTTGGGACTTCATGTTGGCTTCTCTCACAAGAACACCTCTTGAATTCCAAGAAATTCAAAATCAGTTTATGCATGAATTTCGAGATATTTTTCTTGTATTTCAAACGTTCACCGTTCTCAGAACTCGGGTCTATGCGAAAAGCTACCTAACAGAAACGGGAAGGATATCTCATGAATTTGGTGGAGATGTTCCTCAGATAAATATCGACAAAACTGATGCGCTCCTTCTACAGACTCTTACAACAGATGCCCGTGTATCCATCCGGGAACTTTCAGAGAAGCTGCATGTGAGTGAAAGTACCGTAGCTTATCGTATTAATAAACTAGAAGAAGAGGGACTCATCGCGCGCTATCGAATAGCAATAAATCATGCAGCTCTTGGAATTCGAATTCTCAAAGGTCAGCTCTACCTTAGAGACTACAACCAGAAGGAACTCAAGAGACTCCTCGAGTATTGTGACAAAGAGCATCATCTAAGTTGCTTCATTGAACAGCTTGGACAAAGCAAGCTTGAAGTTGAGTACGAAGCAAAGGACTACTATCACTTCACTCATCTCATTGATGAAATGAAGAAAGCCTTCCCAAAACTCATTAGCCACGTTGATATTACATCAATTCGTCGAGAAGAGAGGCTTAGTCATCTGGGCACCTACTTGCCCAGATCTGCATAAGGAAAAAAATTTATCTGTAGCTCATGACTCCACTATAATCATAAACGCGATCTTCTGAGCGAGAGCTCCAAAAATCAGACATAGCTTCGTTAGCAACTTGCGAGCCGTACACCGCATGCAAGACAGGCGCGTAAAGGGCACTCCCAATATAGTCGGCGATACTTGCGTTGTAACCATCGTAAGGAACCCCAACCATGTCAGCTCCAAATGCGACAAACCCGGCTCCACCAGCTACAGTACTAGCAGTTGTTAAACCCGCAGCTCCAAGAAAAACTGGAGCTGATGCCGTGCCAAATTCAATCCCTGTCCAGACATTCGGGTTTCCCTTGAACTCAAAGAAGGAAAGCGTGAGGCCAAGGCCTGAAAACGCTTTATTCAAACCAAAGAGGTACCCTGACTTTGGGTATTTCTGCAGCCCAACCGTGGTAGCAAGATCACCAGCGGTGGCACCGCTCTTGACAGTAAGTTTTTCGTGAAAATCATCGTTATACATTCTCGCAAACGCCGAGGTAATCGCACCGTTGGCAAAGTTACCTCCTGAGAGAGCAGAAACAGACCCACCGAGAGTTGCTGAAGCGGCAGCTCGAATGGCGCTTACTCCACGTGTACCTTGGTCTAAAAAGCTGATTTCACGAGAAAAATGCTGATTAGCGAAGGAGCTGATGAATCCGTGATGGAACTTCCCTCCTTGAGCCACCCGAACTCCTCCTCCAGCAACACCGTGGGCAAGAGTTTTACGGAAACCCGCAAGCCTAGAGGCTCCAATCTTTTCAAAGATTCCACCAGAAAGAGCACCGAAGAATCCTCCGCGAAGCCCCTCTTTAAAAGCCTCACCTATCTCACCTCCGTTCACAAGTACTCCAGCGAGCGAGCTCGCGAATCCACCTGCGGCACCTCCTCCAACACCAGCTGCAAAAAGAGCACCAGCACTTGCTCCCTGTGCAGTGCTTAACGCTCCAAGTATCTGACTAGAAGCCCAGGCACCAACAACAACAGCAGCAGCTGTAGCCAAAATGACGGCTTTATATTTCTTGAAGAACTTCTTTACCCATTTAAAGAGCTTCTTAAAGAAGAAGCCGCTTGGATCGGTGTAAGAGAGTGGATTGTTGAGTACATACGAGTACCTGTTAAGATTTTGGGAATTATCGGGGGACTGAACAAACGGATCTGGCGAGAGAAAGCGCCCAATCGTCGGGTCATACACCCTTCCGTTCATATGAACGAGTGCTAGCTCATCAAGCATTTCATGCCCTGTAAAACCGCGTTCGAGTCCACTTGCTATAGGGGCTTGTGCTCTCGTCCAGTCCTCTGCATTACGTCTATTACCCCAAGCATCAAAGCTAAGTGTCTCAACCACATCTCCAAGGTCATTCGTTAGAGCTTGAATAGAACCCAAGTGATCCTTATGAAGATAGTGCTCAGTAGTGACCCCAGAGGTTTTCTCAACCACTGCTATCACCCCATCACCACTTGCTATGTAGTTACGAAAGGTAATCTGAGTATCCGACTCTTCTCTTTCAAAGAGTTTTCCAACATAGATCTTCCTTCGCTGCAGGATATCATCCTGAAAAATCTCCACACGGTACCGATCTCGATCTGCAGAATACGAGTAACGATATGCAGCTCCTCCTTTCGTTAGCTCAAGCGGCTTGTTGAAAGAGGTGTAACTAGCCGTTCCGAAAAGATCCGCTACTCGGTTCCCTTTGGCATCGTAGGTATAGGTGTTTGCTAGAGCACCCGATATACTTGTTACAGCATGTGGGCTAACGCCTTGATAATAGTAGTCTCCTACACCTCTCATATAACGGATGTTGCCGAGTGAGTCATACTCAACTTCTGTAGGAAGATCGGGCCCGCCAAGCACCTCTGCTCGCGTAAGACGATTCATCTCGTCATACTCAAATTCCTCAGTCTTGCTGATGAGGTAATCAGTTCGAGAAAGGAGGTTTCCTATGGGATCAAAGGTAAATGTGAGGTCCTGAACATAGGATGTGCCAGTCGTGATCGATTCGAGATAGCCAGTTCCTGAGTCAAACGAGCGGGTTGTTACCACTCCGTTCCCTTGCTCAAACTTTGCTACTTTGCCCCGAGCCGTTTGCTCAAGTAACCGCCAGTACTCGACATGAGAGGTGGTATTTTTAACAGAGATAAGCTCGCCATTATGTTGCGAGTAGTTCTGCTCCACTGAAAATCCACCGGGGTAATTGAGTCGTTTTGTTCTTCCATACTGGTCGTAGAAAGTGCCTCTTTGAAACAGCTCCCCGTCAATCCAAGTGCGAGTCTGTTTAACCCTTCCGTGCTGATCATAGATAATCAGCTCTTCATGCTCTCCATCAGACGAGATGGTACGAGAAAGAGAGCCCTTAGCGTACGGACTGAGATCATACTCAAAGGTATCTACGCCTTCAGGGGAAGATCGACTCGTCATCCGACCAAGAGCGTCATATGTATAGGTTGTCTGCTCTCCCGCAGCGTTCATCTCAGATAAGAGCTCGCCGTATCCGTTGTATTCATACGTACGATATCCGAGGCTAAGATCATCCGCCTCAATCGGATTCCCATTTACATCAAATGCAACGCTCGTTCCATTAAAGTTGGTATCATAGGTACCAACCACTCGTCCCATCGCATCATGAAGATAGTAAACGGACTCAGCGATGTTATCGATAGTCTCAGTGAGCTTCCCGAGGCTATTAACAATGCGGGTGTGCTCGTGAAGAAGAGGATCGATTACCGTTGTCTCATAACCATCATAAAGGGTTT
This sequence comes from bacterium, assembly GCA_030428205.1. Taxonomy (GTDB): domain Bacteria; phylum Bdellovibrionota_C; class UBA2361; order UBA2361; family RFPC01; genus JAUIBK01. The sequence continues at coordinate 29,931 of JAUIBK010000014.1, read as the reverse complement.
CTGTTACCCGGAGCTCTCCACCAGAACTTGCACTCCCCGGACTCTCAACTCGCACAACTCTTCCTAAGTCATCGTAAAACATCTCAGTCCAAATTGGTGTTTGGTGAAGAAAGTACGGCTCGGAAACTCGAGAAACTTCCCCTCGCGCGTTGTATACCTTATCAACCGCTATAAGTTCACCGTCAAAACTGCTTGTAAGAGTGCGAATCTCTCTACCAAGTAGATCAAAGTACTTGAGAACTGGTTTCTGAACACCGGAGGCATCTAGCCGTACATAATATATGGCAAGATCTGGCGCATTTTCGTCATTTTCCTCGACTAGGAAAGAGAGTTCCCTCGTTTCAGTACCGTGCGGATGAATCTCTTTGAGTTTTCGACCAAAGGAGTCATAGTGAGTCACCTTTGTTTGTCCGCTTGCGCTGGTAGCACTCACAAGATTCCCTCGTAAGGCTTCACGCTGTTCAAGGCTGGTATGACCTACTTGATTGGTGGTTGAAACGACAAACTGTCCTCTTTGATCATACTCAGTTGTGGTTTCACGAGGTTCTGCGACAAGCGGAGTTGTTCGGATAGTTTTCTGAATATTACCGAAGTCGTCGTAAAAATAGCGCTTGGTTGTAGAGAGTGTCGGGTGATCTGGCTCTGTTCTTTCAGTTCGAAGAGCGCCTGTTATACTGTCATACTCAAAGCTTGAGTGCTTCGTTATCGGAAACTGCGCCGTTGCTTTGTGCTGTACGGTGGAACGCTCGACCTTACCGAGATGCCACCTAGCGAGGTTATGGAGGTACTCGTTCGTGGTTATCGTTCGAAAACCATCATCTCGAACAATCTCTATACGAGTTACACTTCCGAACTCATCATATTCTTTCTCCGTGCTTGTTCGTTCGAACCGATGACCATCTAATTCAAATCTCTCAGCCTCGCTGTATCGAACATAATTAAAGTACCTTCCATCCGAAAGCTCTCGAGTTTCCCAAGTATCTTCACTTCGACTGACAAGCGTTCCGTCAGCCACATATGTTTCCACCAGGTAGGGCATCGTTTTTAGTGGGTGCTCTTGATGGTAGGAAGTGACCGTACTCATACCTGAGGCTTCATCCGTTACGGTAATCCGACGAAAACCACAGAAACCTCTACCCGTCGTAGAGAACTTTAATCCCTCATAGAAGTAACTCGCCCCCTGTTCTCCACCAAGCCCGTCGGACTCTGTATATCGTTTCACGAGAGGAAGTGGTCCACCCATATCCTGTACTGGATAAACAGATCCGACATCCTTTTGGTGAACGGAAGAGTCTGAAGCATAGGAGTACTCAACCGAGGTAGTTTTCCCTATACCGTCCTCAACTCTCTCAAGAAGGGGTGTGCTCATCTGGTTGAGATAAACGGTGAACCCACTCGAGTCATCACCCAAAATATCTCTGTGAGCCACTCTATCTGGCAGCCCATCGCCATTCATATCGAGAAGATCGGTATAGATGCCATTTCCATCTCGATGACTTGGGTAGTCCTTCCAGGAATTGGACGCGGTGTACCAGATGGTGCCTTCGGTAAACCCTGCTCCAGTATTGAGGTAAACAGTGAAGCCGTCTTGTTGACTCCCCATATAATCGTAGTACGAAACTCTATCGGGGAGGTTGTCGCCATTCATGTCGATAAGATCAGTGTAACGACCACTCCCCCCACCATCCCTAGGATAACTAGTCGAAGCATTCGGTCCTTCCTGCCAAATCACCCCTTCAGTAAAGCCATCGACACCATTAAACTTCCCCCGGTTAAGATAGACGGTAAGCTGGTTCGTATTATCTCCAGATCTAAAGTCTCGATAAGCAACCCTATCAAGGAGACCATCACCATTCATGTCTATTAAAGTAGTGTAAAGTGATTCGGTTCCGCCATAAAAGGGATAGTCCCAAGTCTCATCCCAGGATTCGTACCATCTTTCACTCTCGCTAAACCCATATCCCGTATTGGGATAAACAATGAGGCCCCGTCTGTCGTCATCCAAGAATGCTCTGTAAGTCACCCGATCAGGTAATGAGTCACCATTAATATCTATAAGATCGTGATATGAGGATGAGCTGTTTCCGTACCGAGGGTTATCAAAGGTGTTATCAACGGTGCTGTCATACCAAACTACGGCATCGTCAAAGCCAGAACCATTTTGACGATAAACATAGAACTTATTGCTTGGTTCTCCAAAAATTCCGTCACGAGACACTCTATCTGGTAAGCCGTCACCATCCATATCAACGAGATTTGTGAAAGCGTTTCCTCCTCCGTTATTGCTAGAGAGCGGGTAGTCATATGAACCGCTAATGGGGCTGTCATACCACATCTCTCCGGGGTCAAAACCATTGCCATTATTTCGATAAACAAAAAACGCATCAGCATCTTCATTTTGGATCCCTCGATACGATATACGATCGGGCAGCCCATCACCTGTGACATCCATGAGATCCGTAAAGATCCCGGAGTTTCCAGCGTAGCGTGCATAGGTGAGGGTCGTATCAACTCCTACCTGCCAAACTTCCCCTGGCCCAAAGCCACTTCCCGTATTTCGATAAACATAAAAGTCCGAAGAGCTCTCCCCAAAGAGCCCCTTATGAGAGACACGATCTAATAGACCATCTCCATCCATATCGATGAGATCCGTATATACCGTTGGTTGACTTTGGTAGACTGGAAAGTTTCCGTTTCCATTCGTAGTCCCGTAATGCCACGGAATAGATTCGCCGAACTCCTGTACCGAAGTTTTCCAGAAGAAGTTCGTTGCCGGCAAGCACTCTCCACTAACGTCACAAAATGAAACTGACTCCAGGAGCGATGTGCCGTGCATCAGCTCCTCATACGAAAGCTCATAGCGCCAACTTTCAGTACCATCATTCTTCATGACAATACTGGAAAGTCGCTTTGTCAGCTGAAAACGGGAGCCACTGAGGTACTTTGGAAAAGAATCAGCTCTTTCCTCATAGAGCAGTTCTACGGAATTGTATGGCTCAGCAGACGTCCCCTCATTTCCGGTATAATCGAGCTGAATCGGATAAGACTCCCCCAACTCATTGTCTTCGTGATAGGTAACAGTGAAGTAATTCCCAAATGAATCCTTTACCCGAGCGAGTCGCCAAATAAAAACTTCACTGACCCCTTGGGCTTCAATACGAGAGTCTTCCGTTGTACCGTAATAAAACGTTAGGCCATCTTTTGAATTCACTTCGAATTCTGCTGGCCCGGTTCCAGCTGTGCCACTAGATCGAATACGTGAAAACTCTTCGTTTTCTAGTCCGTACTCAGCATTACTCTCTCCGTAGAGGTCTCCACCAAGCACCTTTAGCCTTTGGCCATCCAAGCAGAAGCGATCATCTGAATCAAAACGAACAGCCCCAACAAAACCATCTTGCTCTAAAGTTGCCTGACAACGAGCGATAGATGAGAGTCCGCCAAGCGACCATCCCATTCCCAAGGGCCCATTTTGTGATCGAGAGTCATAAACAAGCTTGAGAGTTGGTTTTAGTCCATTTGTGCCAGGAGAAAGTTCGATTGGCATTTCGTATCGCGCCGTTCCAGTTTCCGTTACAGAAAGCTGCCCGGGGAGAAACCCAGCTCTTGTACCACTGACGTTAGGAAGCGGATCAATAACATCCTCCTGCCACGGGACGGGGCGAATAGAGGCATTTGTATGCACTTGATTCTTGGTAGAACCTACAGGCTGAATCTTCACAGCAGGATGCGCATGAACTGGAGCGACGAATGTGAAATCCCAGATGAGTAGCCCCAGAATTACAAAACCTCTCAAGAGGTTGATAAGTCCATAGAGAAACAGCGAACGCAGATTGGAAATGCTAGCAGCCATATCAAAATACTCCTGAGAGATGAAAGATAAAGGTGTCACTTCTGGGACAGCCGTTGAAAGGCAGATACTTCGTTGCCAAAGGCTAAGACCTCTCCGTTCTCGAACGACAGCAGCACTTTGAAGGATTATTGGGAATGATTGCAATCTGGTCTGCAGAATGCCACAAATTCACAATCAATTAATGATTTAATTGTGATTAATAGTGAAGAATTGATGTAATTTCAATGGTTGGGGGAGTTTTGAAGGTTCGGACAGGTCTTTTCATACTGAGCCCTCTTCGATTCATATACACTTAAATTTTTTTTTGTGGACATTCCAACTATTCCAATAGGGAAGTGTTCCGAAACTCCTCAAATTTTGAAAGGCAGATAGACGAATGAATAACCGCAGTGGAGATATGGCCTACAGATCTCTCAGGTTCCTTCAAGGGAGATCTAATCAATTAATCATCAATCATCTAGCAGCGCTACTTCTCAGTATTGATAACTAGGCTCTTTGGAGTAATAGCGTCTCGAGGGCTTTATAAGTTTCTCCGAATAATACTACCCAAATCCTTCGGGCTGTTTTGCTGGCAAGAGCCACGGGAACCAAGTACCAAGAGCTTTCACGGATCGCTTAAGTTGCTTTGATGCTATTGTCGCCTGTGTTCCTTCTGAAGTTGTTCTTATAGCTTTTATACAAGAAGATGTTCGGGTTCACGTGCAAGTTCGCGGTCACAGCTCTCTGTGAGTACTATAAAGAGCTCTCTTAGCTAAAATAGTCCTTTTCTTTCAATGGCTTATGCTCAGGACGGGTTGTGCGTATTTCACTGAAGCTGTGCTCGTAACCTACCGATAATACTATGGAGTAGCGCTCCTTTTTCCGCCCCAGAAATGTGTGTTGTAAGAACGCAGCAAAGATCTGCTGTGCACTTACGTGTGTGTAACGACTGGAGGCTCATGTAGAAGTAAACGCCCCATACTCCTAAGTGTAGTACCTCTGTCTGAAGTGAAAGACGGAGCGCAGTACGGTTGGCAATTATTAGCTTGTCATCCAACATAGCAAGCCTTGCTACCCAGCAACGGCTTGCACGTACCAATGACACTCTCAGCAGGTCATTCGAGAGACTTGCGTCCGGAATGCGGATTAATCGTGCGAGTGATGATGCGGCAGGATTAGCAATCGCCTCCTCACTCAACGCAGACGCGAGAGTCTTTAACCAAGCTATAAGAAACATCAACGATGGCGTCAGCATGCTCCATATTGCGGACGGTGCGCTTGGTGAAATGTCAGGTATTGTTACCCGTATGACAGAACTCGCTGAGTCTTCAGCAAATGGCATTTACACCACCGAACAACGTCGTGCGCTCGACGGAGAAGCTCTCTCCTTGAGACTTGAATATAACCGAATTCTTCATACAACAACGTTTAATGGTCAGATGGTGATCCAATCTGGGAACGATAGCACTCATCTGCAAGCTGGATATGGCTCAGATGCAATCTTGTCATTTGATTTGGGTGATCAGCTGGAGGATGTAGTAGCTGATGGAACTATCGGTAATACTCTTAATCCAGGATTTGCGCTTGGGCTGCATTCTGCCTCTGAGATGGTAGATTTTAATGGAGATGGACACATTGATGTGGCGGTGCTTGGATATACTGGTGGGAATGATCAAGTATATCTTCGAGCAGGTTCAGCTGCTGGTTCGACTACGTTCGTAGCTGCCGTCGGTGCCAATGTTAGGGATTTTGAGTTTGTAGATACGAATGGGGATTCACACCTAGATATACTCACGATTGATTCTGCTGGTGATATCATTGCCTATGCAGGTGATGGGACGGGAAGCTTTGATGGGGGAACGACAGTAGGAAGTGTTGCTGCAGCTGCTTTTGATACGGGCCATCAGCTAGAGACTGGGGATTTAAACGGCGATGGCATGCTTGACATCCTAGCTGTTACTGGTGAAACCCTATCGGCGTTTACTGGGAATGGGAATGGGGGCTATTCTCAGCAGAGCTCTATAGCAGCGTCAAGTGGTGCGGCACTTACTGGTATCTTTCTGTCTGATGTAAATAATGATGGTAATCTTGATTTTGTCTCGCTCGAAGGGCTAACAACAAATTTGAGAGTAAGGCTTGGAAATGGAGACGGCTCATTTGGTGATGAGCAGCTCTCGTCTACCGGTGGAAATACTAGTTCGTTTAATGAATACGACCTCGTCGATATCGATTATGATGGTTATCTTGATATTGTCGCAGCAATTGGCGGGACGCTCTCGGTGATGCGCGGAAATGGTGATGGTACATTTGGCGAGGCTGAAGAAATTGTTGGAGGCCCTTCTAACGTTACGAGTGCTACTGTTCGAGATATCAATGAAGATGGCTTGCTCGATATTCTCGTTGGAGATGCAAACGATGCTACCATTATGCTCGGGCAAGAAGATGGTACATTTGAAGCAAGTGATTCTTTTGGTTTTGGTGGTTCTAACTTAGATGTTGCCGATATGAATGGTGATGGTGCGCTTGATATAGTTGGTTCTTTAAATGGCGATACTTTCCGTGCATATTTAAGTAATACAACGGAAACTATCGATCTTGCGCGCGTTAACCTTCTTACCCAAGAGAGCTCCAGGGATGCACTGACCTTTCTTGCTCAAGCTTTAGAAAGTCTTGCAATGGAGCGAAGCGAAATTGGGAGCATGCTTCGTCGCTTAGAAGCTGCCGGTGGAAACTTAAGCGAAGCAGTCCTTAACTATAAATCAGCAGAAGGTCGCATCGTAGATGCAGATATCGCCGAGGAGACATCTAAAATGATTCGGCATCAGATTCTTCAACAAGCTGGTTCTGCCGTTCTCGGGCAAGCGAACCTCGCACCACAATTAGCACTTAGTCTATTAAGAAATCTTCCGTAAGAAGATCGTTAGCGGTAAGAGGATCCGTTTCAAAAACAAAGATCTCGTCACCGTCGGAAACGGAGTCTCCGTCTGTATCGGTAAGGGTTGGATCCGTCCCAAATCTTGCTGGTTCAACCTCATCGTAGAGGTTGTCATTGTCTAAGTCGGAGCGGAGAGAAGATGCTTTTTTGGGGAACAGCTTAAGGACTTTTCGTTTCACTATTTTTGTTATTCGAGCGTAACCTTTTGCGTTGGGATGGAGGTTGTCGTCACTAATGATATTTACGGGAAGCTTGTCGAATCTGATGCGGACATTGAGTTTCTTTTTCTTTTTCAGAAGGAGCTGGTTGACCTGATCGATAAAGGGTTGTTGATAGTCTCGTCTGACAGGAGGAAGAGTCGATACGAAAATAAGCGGAGCAACGCTAAACATCTCTTCGAGCTTCTCTTCGAGCGTTTTTTTGAGTCTTTTAATATCGCGAACCGTAAGGCTTGCTGGTTCCTCGTCCCAGTAAGAGTTAGTTCCTACTTCGATGATAAGGTAATCAAGGTCGCTGGATTTCTCAGTAGTAACCTTACCTTTGGGTAGATTTCTGATGAAGAGCCTACGGAGTCGTCGAGGAGTTGTGCCAGATACTCCAATATTTTCAAAAGCAGCCGAAAGGATTTTTTTGGCTAATCTACCTGGATATCCAAGACCTTTTTCATCGCCGACTCCCTTGACGATACTGTCACCTGTAATGCCGATACGAATCTGACCGTCGCAGTTGAAATCCACCATACCGTCTATAAGTGGACAAGCTGCGGTACTGAACGGCACAAAGACGAGGAGAAGCGCTGTCAACAGTGACACCTTAAAACGCTTCAGGAGGAAAGACATAGACAAACCCTTCAAATTTCTTGTTTCCCCTATAGTGTAATGGTCAGCTCAAAAAGATCAACGGAGAGCTCTTATTTGCTCTCGTTTGAGGAGAGGGGTGCTTCAATAATCTCAGCTATATCAGGTGGTTGTGGCGGCGTTAGCCTTCCTCCGTAGACGCCTTTATGCAACTCTCGATACAGTGCTCGTATGAAGATTCTCCTATGGCTTTCTGTCGTTGTTGCAATTGGTTGTGGTATTTGCGGACCGGTATTGGACCCCGATCTGTGGTGGCACATCACCGTTGGAAAATGGATCCTTGCTCATGGCCAGGTTCCATTTTCTGAGCACTGGAATATGTTTGCATTGAATAAGCCGTGGATAGCGTACTCGTGGAGTCATGAAGTTGTCTTCGCTTTTATCGATCAATTTTTTGGGAACCACGGGTTGTTGCTGCTCAAGCTCATACTCGGAGTCTTGATAACCCTTTCGTTTTCATATTGCTATTCGCGAATCTCTCAAGACTGGTTTGTTGGGCTTTTGCTTGGCGCGCTTGTGACGGCAGGTTGTTATGAACACTTTACTCTTCGTCCACAAAGTATCGTCTGGATATTTCTGATCTGGGCACTGTATTGGGCAGACCGAATTCGCGAGGAGGGACTTACTCGAAGAAGTGCTCTACTCCTTGTCTTTCTCTTTTGTGCTTGGGCGAATGCGCATATTACGACGGCGCTTGGAATTTTTGTTGTGACACTCTGGGTGTATGACAGAGAAGATCTTCCTCGAACAGTCCTGGTGGCGCTCTTGTGTTTTGTTGGTACTCTCCTCACTCCGTACTTAGGAGCTGAGTGGTTTGTCTTTCTGAATAAAACAGGACATCCACTTCAACATGCCTCGATCGCCGAGTTTAGGCCCGCTACGATTATGCAATACCCGACAGGGATTTTACTTTTTCTTTCTATTTGGGCTGCTGTCTTCCTTGTGAGACGCCCCTTTGCTGTTGCTCATGGCAAGCTTGTTGCTGTTGGTGTGATGATTTTTGGGGCCCTTACCGTTATTAAGTTTCTCCCTTTTGCCATTGTAGTACTTGGAGCATTGTTGGCGGACATGTGGCGATCAAGCACAACGTACCGAAGTGCATTTGGTAACCTTGGAGAAGCCATTGAGCGCCTGAAAGCTTTTTCTGCTCGTATTCCTCGAGAAGGCCTTACCTTTGTGTTTCTCTGCTCTGCTATTGTGAGTGTCGTGAAAGAATGGCGTGAGCCACTTGATGCTTCTTACACACCAGTTGCGGCAGTTGATTTTTTCCTCAAAGAGAAGTTGCCTCATCCGATACTCAATGATTTTGGGAAAGGGGGCTACATGATGTACCGACTTAGTAATGAGGATGGTACACTAGATTATCCCGTGGCAATTGATGGGAGAACGAACGTTACTCCTCACGATATATGGGTAAAATTTTCAGATATGTTCCATGGCCGTTATAAGTGGCATGCGTTTATTGATGCCGTAGAACCGCAGACTATCCTCTGGCGAGCGGAGAGCCCAGCAAGTAATATCTTGCTCAATGATACCGACTGGTGCCTTATTTACCGTAGTGGCTCGAAAGAGCAGGGGTACTTGCTTTTTGTGAGGCAAGACTACTACAGGGCTCACGGTGAGAAGTACGAATCTGAGAACTGTGACATCGAAACTGCAATCTCATGAGCGAAGATAGACCCCGTTCGATAGATCGGGTCAAGAATGAAGCCCACAGTTTAATGGGGCAGTACCACCAGCGTGTGATTATTGTTGTGTTGGTGCAAAGTATGATGTTTGCTCTATTACCTTTTCTGCTTCTTTTTGCCACTTCCTCCTTTTTAACATTCTTTTTCGATATCCACAGTTGTGTTCCACATACATGGGCGGCTACTTCTCTTGAATGTTGCCTGAGCACGTCCGTTCAGCTTGCTTGCGGAGTATTGTTTCTTGTCTTTGTCTCCTTGGTAAGCTTCTGGTCGACACGCTTCAATAACATTCGAAGATTTCAACGTTCGGCACTCTATATGGCGTGTATCATCGTATATTTGTGCTTCTTCTGGTTTCTCACTCCCTCTCTGGCGCTTGGGCATGTTCTCCTTCTAGGTGTGTGTTCCTTTTTTGCTTCCTTTTGGGGGTATCGGTTAGGGATTTCCAAAAAAGTTATCTAACTGCCTATGGATTCATTCTTTTTTCTCACAGAGCAGCAGATAAATTTGCTTAGTGGTACCGTTCATTTACTATAGAAATTACGGTCTTTCAGGGGCTTACCGTTGCTGGGGTTAGCAGCACAAGCTTTTCTTTCGATGCACATCAAGTCAGTGCTCTACGGCTTGGTTAGCAAAGTCTAGGTCAAGAAACAGGTGTTCTTGAGGTGTTGTTTGAAAGCTTGACTCCTCACGCTTCCGTGCTCATTTTTTATTGGGGTAGATTATTCCTATGCTTGAGTTGCAAGGAGAAAGCGCTTGTGCGTTTTTCTGCTTGCACCTCAAGCAAGCGTAAAAGGTTTGTTTGAAGTAGCCCAAGCACAACTATTGCCAGTGCACGGGCCGGTTGTGCTCTTCTCTTCCTCAAGTCCAGGCGGATATTCCCGCCTCAACCCTTCTCTAGAGATCATGAAGAACCTCTTGTTCGCGAGCATGCTCGCCCTCTTGGCTGCGTGCCATAACTCCGATTCCGGTTCCACTGCTTCTGGTGGCTCCGCTCCCACGTTCCCCCCTCAAGGGGCCTCGATCGAGATGGGCGACCCGTTCGCCTTCCTCACCATCGCCGACGGAGGCCACATCGTGGTCCCCGAAGGTTGGCTGAACTTCCAGCTGTTCGACGGCACCAACCCGGTCGCTGGTACCACGTTCCGCTTCGAGCAGAACGAGGCGGCCGGCGGTGGCGTGGGGCTCGTGAAGACCGTGATTCTCGCTCCTGGCGAGACCGAGGTCACCTTCGCTCCGTATGCTCCGGTCACCGAGGGTGTCGGTGCGTGTGGCTTCACGAAGGAGCAGCTCTTCGACGAACTGCCGGGGACCGACGAGACGACCTGGACGGTGACGGCCACCGTGCCGCTCAAGTGGTACTCCGACAACGGGTACCCGCCGCCCAGCGAGCTGTGGAACGTGTCGACGTCCATCACCTTCGTGCCCGAGTTGCTCGAAGCGCGTGGTCCGAAGTTCCACCGCGTCATCAATGGTGTTCCCGAGACCGGCGTGTTCTGGCACGTCTGGGACTGGGACACTCAGACCAAGCTACTTGGCTTGAACGGTCAGGTCCACCTCTTCCACGCCAGTGGGGATTGGGCTGGAGTCACTCCGCTCGTCGACAACTGGTACACCACGATCGCCGTCAACGAGTACGGCGACTTCGTGATGTATCCGGACGTCGGTGTCGGCACCGTCGCGGTCGTCCGAGACGAACTGGGTCGCTACTCGCGCCCCGTGATGGTTCGTGTCGGTTGTGAATGTGTGCCCGGTTTGGACTACACTTCGTGCTCGTATGAGACCTCCGGGTGGTACGACATCGAGGTTCACGGTCCCGGATCTCTTCAGATCTTCGAGGCTCCTGCTCCGCCAGCCGGGTATACGTACTCGAGTATGCAATGCGTGGTGAAGGACATCACGCATGACTACACTGAGACTCTATCCGTCAGCGAGGGGGTTGCCAGCTGGCAGCTTCCGCTTCCCGCCATCGGAGAGCAGTGGCTGTTCGAGGTCTCCTTTGAAGCCATCGTCGACGTGCCTCCGGGCTCGACGTGCGACGGCGGTCAGGTGGTGGGCGATTCCTATCGCTTCCGAGTGATCGGGAGGGAGTAGCGAGTCGCGTAACAGGGCGTGCAAGGGAAAACCTTGTACGCCCTCAAACATCTCCACTTTTGCAGGAGGACTGAGCATGGAAGAGATTCCTGAGGTCCTTTAACTGAAAAGGTTCCCGCGCTTGCTTGGAGGTGTACTTTTCTTTTTGTCACGATCCGTGGCTTCATCTCAGTGCTCATTTTTTAACCTTGTGCGTGAATGTGAACTTGGAGCAAGTCAAAGACTAGGACTAGGAGTTATAAGTTCCTAGGCTTAGCCCAGATCCACTGGTAAGGGGCAATCTCATAGAATATGCAGATACCACGGTGAAATTTTATAACGCGAAGTACGCGATGTACGCGAAGGGGGAGATCTTCGCGTACATCGCGTACTTCGCGTTATAAATTTGTAACCAGGCGGAGTCAGATCAAGAAGGATAAGCTTAAATCCTGGATAGAGTTCCTGTGTTTAACAGACATCACCTTATGGGTTTCAAACTGCTTTCTCTTCTTCACTGGTTATCCACCTTCCCCGTGGATCTGGGCTTAGTCCTAGTCTTTGATCTGCTCCAGAAGGAATGAGAGTAAGGGGGCTGATTTTAGTGAATGACTAATGGATAGTGCAGATCAAACCGCGGAATAGGAACTTCAAAGTACGCCCCCTCTTGAGTGCGAAAGGTATACGCCCCTTCCATATATCCACTCGGATCTTGAATCACAGCTGTGCTCGTATACTCAAAGACTTCACCAACTTCGAGCTCAGGTTGTTCGCCCACAACCCCAGGTCCTACCACCTCAGCGAGGTGATATCCTCCCGAAGTAATAAGCCAGTGACGTTCAAGAAGCTGAACGTTGTCAGGGCTCATGTTCTCTATAGTTACGGTGTAGGTAAAAGCGAAGACGTCTTCCTCGGGAACGGAGTTTTCGAAGAGATGCTCAGGGACTACGGTAACCTTGATGCCGCGTGCCTCTGTGCTGTATCCATTGAAATCACAGTGTGCCACGGTCTTACTCATAACACCCTCTCGAGAACCTGCAAAGGGGGAAAATCACTCGATTTTTATTAAAAGTGCTTTAAAGTTGCGTCTTGGTGGGCTGAGGTAAGGGTTTTTGCCACAGAGTTTAGGCCTCCACAGCAATGTACACATTTTTATTCCCCCTTAGAGCTTTGCTGACGCTTTCGTCGATTTACTCCACTGAGGGTATAAGAGGTCTCGCGCTCTCTCTGTGAGGTATGTAGTGGTAAAGATCCTTTGACTATTCTAGCAGGTGTTTCCTCAAGCCTTGCACTTGTTCGCGAGATGTTCGTGGGTGTGAGACAGCTGTCTGATAGGCTGCAGGAGTTGTTTTATGAGTGCCTCCGTGAGGAAGCGGCAGTAAGCTCCACGGTGCTTGAATCCTGCATTTCGAAGACGTTGGATGATTCAGGGCAGGAGAGGTTCAATGTCCAGGGCTTTAACGAATGGCTCCGTCATTCTGTATTGCGCTATCAACTCTCGATCTTACTCTTAGAGAACATATCTCTTGAAAGAAGGGCGGTGAATAGAGACTATGGCTCGTGGGTAGGGAGCTGTGCACCATACCAGTTGCCTTACATTTGTGTTTGTCCTCTTTCTAAGGAATACGTCATGCGGCCACTCTTTTTTCTTCTCTCTCTTCTGATATTTTTGCCATCTTTTTCGCAAGCTGCTGATAAGAAGTGGTACGTTACGGTCTATGGAGAGCACTTTCAGCCAATCACAGGAGCCTCGGTGAGTTCTTCGGTAAAAGATGGCTCGTTTCTTGACTCTCAGTTCATTGGAAAGGAGCTTTATGTTCGGAGTGAAGAGCACTATGAGTTAGATGAGTTTCGGCCGAAGACTGCGACAAATTCAACAGGCGGCTCCGCTGTTGTGCAAGGGGGTGCTGTGGCTATGAATTCCCCTGAGCAGCCGATGTTGATGACTGAGTTTGGCCCGCTCGTAGATACTGCATTGCAATATCAACATAGCGGCGATTTTCACGGCTGGTATTGTGATCGTCTCTACGTCAAACCAATGGGTCAGAGGGTGTTTCGATTAAGGTGCGACTCTCCAATGAAGCATGAGTAGGCCTGTGCGGGATGTAGCCTGTCCGGATTCGTCATAGCGAGAGGTGTTATAAAATGCTACGAATAGATAAAGCACTAATCACAGTGTGGGCATACATTTTAGGCCCAGTATACATCAGAGTCGAGGCTTATGAGTCTTCCTGATCAAGTTGATGAGCTCTATAACGGGCTACACAGAGATGATTTTCGTCGTGTTCTTCAAGGAGAGGACGAAAAGCTGTCGAAATATATTGAACAGAGCATCGTTCGATTACACCGTATTGTATCTATGATGTTACTGAAAAAAGAACTGTATCAGGGGCCTACTCTTGATGTTGGCTCGGGATATGGAATTCTCTATCGTGCCATCAAAGAGTTTTTCCCTGCGCTTCTTCCATACTCTGTGGCAGAGCTTAAACCTAAGCAAGTTGTCATTGATGGTCAAGATATCCCCTGTCATAAGTTTCACTGCGATCAAGATAGATTACCACTTGAGGATAACTCTCTTGGGATGATCTTGTTTTGTGACGTTCTTGAGCATCTTATCGTTGATCCGATGTGGACGCTTTTGGAGTTTAATCGAGTTTTGAGACCCGGTGGGCACTTGCTGATTACTACTCCGAATGCAGCAGGTGCTATTCGAGTAAAGTACGCTCTTTCAGGAATTAACCCTGGAAGAGAAATAGAGTATAAGCCGACATCTATCTACCAGCGGCATAATCGCGAATGGACTGTTCCCGAAGTTCAACTTGCTTTACAGCATGCTGGATTTGGAGACTTTGATTTTACGACCCATGCCCACCTCCTCGATCCCATTGAGAAGCAGATTCTTCAAATGAGAGAGTCCTTAGGAATTGAAACGAATACTCACGAATTCTTTTTTGGACCTGAGATCTTCTTTGTGGGACAAAAGCATGAACATCGCTCTCTTGATGATGATCTCGATCCAAGACATCGCTGGCCGGAGCCGCTCTATGCAAGTTTCGAAGGGTACAAAAAGCGGCCTGAGCGATTTCCGATAGTGATAGGGGAGGACTATCAGTAGATACTCACGAAGAAGTGATCTCGGGCATGTTCTCAGGCCGATTGTCCATGAGAATAGCAATCCAGCGAAACTCTTCGCTGTGTTCAAGTAGGATTTTGAAGACCATAGTCAGTGGAACCGAGAGGAGCATTCCAGCTGGCCCCCAAATCCAACCCCAAATGACGAGGGAAAGAAACACGACAAGAGGAGAGAGCCCGAGTCGTCTTCCCATCATAATTGGCTCAAGGAAGTTGCTCACGCCAACATTAATGATGAGGTAAACGATGGCAACAGTAATTGCCGCTGGGACCCCAAATTGAATAAGAGCAAGAATGATTGCGGGAACAGAGGCAAGAATTGAGCCGACAAAAGGGATGTAGTTCATAATGTAGGCAATAATTCCCCAGAGAATCCAAAAATCAATGCCCATACCGAAGTTGAAAGCGGCAACAAGGAAGCCAGTAATGGCACTCGTAGCAGTTTTGATGGCGAGGTAGCGTTGCACGTCGAAAGCGACCCCTTCAAACCGCTCTTGATTGAAGGCTTTGCCCATAGCCAGTTGAAGTTTGTCCCGGAAGTCTGCTGCCTCGTACAGCATAAAAACCATAACGATAAAAACCATCATGGTGCTCGATAGCGCACTCACAAGACCGCGAAGCGCTGTTCCAAGGAGGTTCATGACCGAGTCTGGATTCAGTTTAGAAAAGACACCGTCTTCAATTGTACCGAGACCTTTCTCTTCGAGCCAAACCTGGAATCCTTGGCTCAGCTCGCTCACACGCTCTGTGTACTTTGGCATAGAATTGGTAAACTCATTCACAGAGCGTCCTAGGAGTGTCCCGACGCCTATAAGCAGGGCAATAAAAATAAGTGCAACGGTGAGCACCGCAATAATTTTTGGAAACTTAATCCGCATGAGTAGCCCAACAGCAGGTGAGCCGAGTACCGCAAGAAAGAGGGAGAAGAGGATTGGTATAAGAAATGTCTGGGCGCTCATGATTCCAGCGATAACCACCATAAAGGAAGCGATGGCAACCAGGAGCTTAAGCCCTGGAAAACGCTGGGATGCTGGTAAGTGGTTCATACGTGAAGAATCCTCCATAGCTACGGTACTGAAATAATGGGGGTTTTACAACTCCTTGCCGGATAGTTATGCCCTTTTGAGATGTATTCGATTTCTATGCTTTTTGATCCCAGTGCGCTATAGTGCCCCTGGACATCATCCTCCTTATCTCTTGTTTGTAAGGATTTCATTAAGGAAAAAGTGTAATGAATGTAAAAGAGTTAATGACCAAGAATCCAGAATGCGTAATGTCCGAGGAAACCGTTCGTGCCGCTCTTGGAAAGATGCTCGAGTTGGATGTCAGGCACCTCCCTGTTTTGCGAGATGGTGAGCTGATCGGGATGATTAGTGATCGTGATGTAAGCCTCTACTCAACACCAATTGAAGACCAGGCCTACTCTCTTGAAGACGTGCACGCTAAGCTTGACACCCCGGTTTCAGAGATTATGACTGGAGCAGTGCTCTCTATCGATGAAGAGAGTGAAGCTTCAGAGCTCATACGGCTTATGATTGATAATCGAGTTGGAGCGGTGCCTGTGGTAGCTGCATCAACTGGAGATTTGATTGGTATCGTAAGCTATATCGATATTCTACGTGCTGCTGAGTCGATGCTCTAAAGTAACGACCAGTACTGCCTTTGAAGATTAATAGTTCATCTAGGTGATGATAGGCCTCTTTGATAAAATGGGTGGCCAAGAGGGAATTCGTTCTCTCGTGGACTGCTTTTATGACACGATGGACATTCGGCCGGACGTTAAGGTCATCCGAAACCTTCATGCAAAGAATCTCTCTCGTTCACGCGAGAAACTCTATGAGTTTTTAGTCGGTTGGTCTGGGGGGCCACAGCTCTATGTAGAGAAGTATGGACACCCGCGGCTACGGATGCGCCATCTGCCTTTCCCTATCGGAGAAGACGAGCGAGAGCAATGGATGTCGTGCATGGAAGACGCACTTTTGCAGTCGGACTACAAAGAAGAAGTTCGTAAATTTCTCCTTGAGAAATTCTATCAGATTGCAGATTTCATGAGAAATAAAGAATAATGACATCCCCTATAGGACGCTACCTGACAATTTTTGACGGAGAGAGTGAAGAGCTTGAGACGCTCTATGAACTCTCTTCTTTTTCGCTTGAGAAATTTGTTGATCATTTTGAGCCTTGCCCAAGAAGTGATCCTGAGATGCATGACCGATATTCTGTTGGGCCTGATGATGTCTCTTTTCTGCAATCGTACCTTGAAGAAGAGGTGGAGTTTGACTTCGTTACGTTTGCCTATTTTCTTGAGGCGATAAAGAAAGACATCTCGAGTGGTCAAGATTAAGATGTCTTTGGCTTTGGAGCTGTGAATAGGGATGTAAACGGGGGGGATCAGCCTAGATATTGCCCTTGATAAGTTAACTCACAGCACTCTCTAAAAGAGAAAGGCTCTTTTGATCAAAATCAGCCTCAGCAAGTATTCCCTGGGGAACGACGAACATTGGATCTGAGTGTCCAAAATCAAGCCCGGAAATATAGCAGAGATGCCCTAACGAAAACTCTCCTTGAAGAATATCAAGAACTGCTTGATCGTACTCTGAGAATTGTTCCGGGTTGATTTGCTCACCTCCAGGTCGACCCAAGAGTATCCCTCTCATTCGTTCCAATACTCCTTGTACCGCTAGGTTTCGTAGGAACCGCTTGAGATATTCGGGGGAGGGGGCTTCTTCACTGGTTTCAAGAAAGAGGAGGCCGTTCTCAAACTCGGCGAGGGTTGGCCAGTACGGAGTGCATTTCAGAAATTCGAGAACCTCAAGACACCCACCGATCAGATGTCCATTTACTTGCCCTTGACCTTGAATGAAATTCCAACCAAGAGATGGCTGTAGTTGCCTTTTGATGGACTGATTTTTTGGGTCTTCCCAAGGAAGAATCTGCTTTGTCCAACCATCAGTATTTGGGAGAAGCTTACCTACTCTTTCCGTTGAAAAGAGAGTTTTACGGACTGAATCTTCCATGTATGGGAAGAGGCCTCCGTTTTCACCAAATCCTGCCATGATGCTTGGCCCGTAAAATGAGACGATGCCCGCTTTGAGGCAGGCAAAGTGAGTGACGGTGGTATCTGAATACCCTAAGAATACTTTTGGATTATCTCGTATTACATCAAGGTCTATAAACGGAATAAGTCGAATCGAGTCACTTCCACCAATAGTTGAAATGATCCCGTCGATGTCCGGATCCTTAAAAGCAGTCATAAGATCTTGAGCTCGTGCCTCAGGGTGTTTTCGAATCCACTCGGCAGGCTTCATGGTGTGTTCCATGCTGACTAGCTCAACACCGAAGGCGTCTTCAAGCTGTTGTTTTCCGGCCTCATATCGATGAGGAACGGCCCCAGGGCCACCCCAGGAGAGCGTGACTGCAGCGATACGTGAACCTTTCTGTAGTACTTTTGGTTTTATCAACATGAGATAATTTGTTTTCCCATAAGTAAGCAAAGTGCATTTAAGTAGGAGTAGGCCTAAGAGTACAAAGCTCGGCCTACTCATACTCTTACGCTGCTTCTTCGCTTAAGAAGCCACCAACTTGGCTATTCCACAGCCTCGCATAGAGGCCATCTTGCTCGAGTAGCTCGTTGTGGTGCCCATCTTCAATGAGTCTACCTTCCTGCATCACAAGAATGCGGTCCATCTGGCGAAGAGTCGAAAGTCTGTGGGCGATAGCAATGACCGTGCGGCCTTCCATAAGCTTCTCAAGTGCGTGTTGAATCGCTTCTTCGCTTTCACTATCGAGCGCGCTGGTGGCCTCATCGAGGATCAGAATCGGTGAATCTTTTAGGAGTGCTCGAGCAATAGAGATCCGTTGTCGTTGCCCACCAGAGAGCTTTACCCCCCGTTCTCCAACATAGGTTTCGTATCCTTCGGGAAGAAGTTTGATAAACTCATCTGCTTGAGCCATGTGTGCTGCATGCATCAGCTCTTGCTCGTTTGCATCAAGTCTCCCGTAACGAATGTTCTCAGCTATGGTTCTGTGAAACAGAGTTGTCGACTGTGGAACAAGCGCAATTTGTTTACGTAAAGAGCTCAGTGTTACCTCTGAAATATTTTGACCATCTATAGAAATAGATCCAGACTGGATGTCGTACTGTCTCAGGAGGAGGTTAACGAGAGTTGATTTTCCAGCACCACTGGGACCAACAAGCCCCACTCGTTGTCCACCTGGAATGTCTATCGATAAGTCTGTAAAAACAGGTGCATTGCCGTAAGAAAAGTTGACTCTGTCGAGGACAACTCTGCCTTTTTTGAGGGCGAGTGCGTCGGCACCTGAAGGTACAGTGATTTCGTGAGGCTGTAGAAGTTCCTCAAGCCCTTCATCGATTTGCCCATAGAGCTGCATCGCTCGACTGAGCTGTTCGCCGAGGAAGAACAGGTTTCGGTCGAGATTAAAAACGATCGAAACGATCATGGCGAGGGCGCCAACAGTGATGACTCCTTGCTCAAAGTAGAAGATACAGAGTGAGAAGAGCCCTAATGAGAGCAGCGAGAGGAGTATGCCATTGGCGATAAGGATCCATTCAAAGAGAAACCAGCTCTTGCGGTGCGCATTTTTTTCTTTATGGATAAAATCACCAACGTAGCGGTGTTCATATAGCTCTTCAGCTTGATGGTGTACCGTATCAATATTTGAAGCACTATCAACGAGCTTTCCTTTCAGCTTTGAGCTCGCTTCTGCGTGAGCGTAAGCAAGCTTGCGTAGCTTAACGACAAGTCCGAGATCGACCGCAAAAAACACAATGAGCCAACCAAGTAGAATCCACGCTAAATGTGGATGAACGTGGTAGAGGAGGTAGGTATCTCCAACAAGGCCGAGTAGGAGCGGAAAGAACTGCCAGGTCGTAATCTGAAGTAATCCGATGACCCCCTGTGCTGCGTTGGAAATCTTGTTGGTGATGGCTCCTGCGAAGCGGTTCTGAAAGTAGTTCGTGCTGTGGCCAGTCAAATACTGAAAAAGAGTATCGTACACCCTTGCGGTAGCTGCGGTCATCCATTTTTGACCACTAAAGCCACTCACGCGCCAGAGTCCCGTTGTAAACAAGCCAAGCACTACAAGCGTGAGCGCCCAGAACCACACATTATCAAGTGTCTCGCCGCTTAGGTATAAGTTGGCGGAGTCAATAAGTTTAGAGATGGCGACAAATTCGGTTCGACCGACTGCAATAGCGCAAAAAACAGCTACCCAGCAGACAACCATCAGTCGCCGATCTCCGGCTGTAGCCCACCACGTAAAGGCGAGCGGATTTCGAGGGATCGAATTCGTTTTCACAGTATATCTCAATTTTCTGGGTTTTTGAGGAAACCACGAGTATAAGTGAACGAAAATGAGAATGGAAGCAAAAAGTGAACTCTTATGAAAATTTCTGACAGAGGTATCGAAGGGGAAGCTATGAAATTATGTTTTTTGATGTCGTGATCTTTGTGTTCTGAAGCGAAGTGAAAGAACTGATCGGAGGAGCTACTAGTTAGAGCAAGAGCAAGAGCAAGATGAAGTGCAAGTGTTAAAATTGACAGAACCCTTGTCCTTCATCTTGCTCAGTAGGCCTAGGAGATCTCCTAGGCCCTAAAAAAGCAGAGCTTAGT
Organism: bacterium; assembly: GCA_030428205.1. Lineage (GTDB taxonomy): Bacteria > Bdellovibrionota_C > UBA2361 > UBA2361 > RFPC01 > JAUIBK01. Next base: position 9,787 of record JAUIBK010000014.1, on the reverse strand, counting down.
ACCGATAATGCTCAGGCTTATACGGCCCTTCAAGTTCAACACCAATATACTCCGCCTGCTCAGGAGTAAGCTGTGTGAGCTTTACGCCAAGCTTATCGAGGTGAAGTCGAGCGACTTTTTCGTCAAGGTGCTTTGGAAGCATATGTACGCCGATCTGGTAATCACCGTGGTTTGCAAAGAGCTCAATCTGAGCGATAACCTGGTTCGTAAATGAAGCAGACATCACAAAGCTTGGGTGCCCAGTAGCGCAACCAAGGTTCACGAGGCGACCACGAGCGAGCACAATGATTGATTTGCCGTCAGGGAAGATGAACTTATCAACTTGTGGCTTGATGTTCATCTCAGTGATCTTATCGTTGTTCTCGAGCCATGCCATGTCGATTTCATTGTCGAAGTGTCCAATGTTACAAACGATAGCTTCGTCTTTCATGGCCTCCATGTGGGAGCCGTTAATGACGTTGTAGTTACCAGTCGCAGTAACAAAGATATCACCTTTGCTTGCGGCTTCTTCCATGGTGACAACCTCAAACCCTTCCATGGCTGCTTGAAGAGCGATGATTGGGTCAATCTCAGTGATCATGACGCGGGCACCGTAGCCTTGCATAGAGTGTGCACACCCTTTTCCAACGCCACCGTAACCAGCAACAACACAAACCTTACCAGCGATCATCACATCAGTCGCACGCTTGATGCCGTCAGCGAGTGACTCGCGACATCCGTAAAGGTTATCAAACTTTGACTTTGTTACGGAGTCGTTGACGTTAAACGCTGGCATCTTCAGATCGCCACGTTCAAACATTTGATAAAGGCGAGCTACTCCAGTTGTTGTCTCTTCAGAAACGCCGAGGATATCTCCAATGAGGTCGTGGTGCTTTTCATGAACCATAACCGTGAGGTCTCCACCGTCATCGAGAAGCATGTTTGGACCTTTGTCGCCAAACTTGAGTGTTTCCTCGATACACCAATCGTACTCTTCGTCAGTTTCACCTTTCCAAGCAAAGACAGGGATTCCTGCAGCAGCAATAGCCGCAGCAGCGTGGTCTTGCGTTGAGAAGATGTTACAGCTTGACCAACGTACTTCGGCTCCAAGTTCAACAAGAGTCTCGATGAGCACAGCTGTCTGGATAGTCATATGAAGACATCCAGCAACACGTGCTCCTTTGAGTGGTTTTTGTTGACCGAACTCTTCACGGAGTGCCATAAGGCCTGGCATCTCTTTTTCGGCGATATCGATTTCTTTTCTTCCCCACTCAGCAAGCGAGATGTCAGCAACTTTATAGTCGTTGAAATCTGCAGGAGCAGTTTTTGATGCAGCATTTGTTGCCATTGTTTGTTCCTTTATGTTTGGCGTGTAAAAGGAGGTGTGCCAGAAGGCATCTTCCTTATGACTTCGCCGAAGCAGTTAATAAAAATACGTCGTTGTGTTCTCCTAAAACTTCTGTTGATACGGTATCGAATCCGGCTTGCTTTACCCAAACAGCAAATTGTTTAGGACAAAAACCTAGCCAGAGATCTGCATACTGTTCTCGCATACGATCATTTTCGTGTTCAAGGAGATCGATAATAACAAGCTTGCCGCCTGGTCGTATGACACGAGCTGCGTCTTGTAAGGCTGCGCTTGGTTCCGCCACGTGGTGAAATACCATATAAGCAAGTGCGGTATCGACTGTGTTGTCACCGAGTGGAAGGTGTTCGAGAGAGCCGAGCCGTAAATCTGTTTGTGGCTGAGACCCCTCAAGATTGCGTTTGGCTTCTTCTATCATTGCCTCAGAGTAATCAACTCCAATCGTTGTCCCTTCTCTTGGGAGGAGTTGTTTTAAAACAGCACCCGAGCCGCAGCCCAATTCTAGAAGTGTATCTGATGAAGGAATATGAGAGTGGAGGGTGTCGATGTATGATTCAGACCCTTGTGCTTGATCGCGAACGGTGTCCCACTCTTTGGCAACTGTTTCAAAGTAGTCTTTTGCTTTGATCCGGCGGAGGTGAAGCACGTCTGCTAGATTGCTTTTGTCTTTAGTAAGAATTGCATGAAAAGTGTCTGCAGGATTTGAGTGAAGATACTGTAAAAAGCCTTGTGTTACTTGAGAGGGCAGTGCGTCCGACTCTGCAAGTCGGTAGTAGACCCATGTTCCTTCTTTTTTTGTTGCCGCAAATCCAGCTTGGAGTAACGCCTTTAAGTGGTGGCTTACCGTTGATTGACTCAAGTGTAAGATAGAGGTGAGCTCTTGGACATTGAACTGTCCCTGACTGAGGATATGGAGGAGACGGAGGCGAGATTCATCTCCCATGGCCTTGTAAACTTCGCAGATGCTCATAAGGGTACTATCGGATATAAATCGATAATTGTAAATATATCGATGAAATAAATTTCTAACGGCGGTATGCTCCTGGAATTATTCATAAATTACCGACTAGTATCGATGCATTTTTGAACGATTCTTTGGGGTTTTCTGGATAGGTACGTATACCCACCACATTTACTTGATTACCTGGCTCACTCCTGTACTCTTGTGCCCGATAACTGGGGAAAGCGGTAGGGAGTTCTTCCTTGCTTCTTTCAGGAAGTCCATGAAGACCAATTCAGACTAATGTATGTTAAGGAGCACCTATCTTATGTTTCTCGTTAAACGGCTTTGGTGTGTGCTGGCGTTGTTTGCCTTTGTCGCAATTGCAACTCCCGCTCATGCAACATTTCAATGTGTCGACTCAATTCAACTTGATGTTCAATTTGAAAACAACTGTGACGGTACTATTACTGCTCACTACTACTATGATAACCCAAATGATGAATGGTGTTATTTTGATTTCTTTCAGTGGGACTGGGTCTGTCAACCGTGTCCAGATATTTGGATACCAGTAAGTCCTCTAAACAAGATGATTCCAAATCCTTGGGATCAAGGACAAGAGACGGTGTTCACTGCTGGGTATCACTACTCACACTCCGTGACATTTCCTGCTAACGGTGTTCCTCGTACTTGGCGAGTAAAATACCCGCTTCTTGCTCCCGCTGAGCATGCCACAGCGGATCCAGCTCAAGCTGCTCAAGACTGTCCGGTGATTCCTGAAATTGATTGTATGGAAGCTATCCCAGGTGATGGATACCGTGCACATTTCCGTGTGAAAAACTGGAATACTCTTCCAACACATATTCCTGTTGGAGGAAACAACAAGTTCATCGCTATTGGTAATGACCAAGGCCAACCAACGAACTTCCCTGCATGGCCAGCTGAAATAAGCTACACGCTCGCGTGGGATGGTTCTGGTACACGATGGAGCATCTCTAACGGTGGTTCAACGTATACTGCTCCGGAAGCTCCTGATTACATCGATGTTGATTTCTTCGATGAGCCAGCGAACCGATGTGAGAATGTTCCAATTAATCCTGAAGTAACTTGTACATATGACAATCAGGATGGAACGCTTACTGCTTGGTTTGGATACGAAAGTTTTCGACCTGGAAATTCTCATATCGCAATTGATGAGATTCAAGGTGGAGCAAACGAGATTAACCCTGATGTACCAAGCCAAAATGTTGTTGGTCAGCCTCAGTGGTTTACTAACGGTCAGTACGACGGTGTGATGAGTGTCTCTTGGGATACTTCTGAAACGGAAGAGATGACGTGGATGCTCTATTGGGGTGAGTTTACCTGGCAGAGTGTAGCAGGTGCCCACGCTCCTGACGGAGAAATCTGCATGCAGTGTGCTCAGATCACTCCAACATCATGTATCTCTCAAACTCTTGAAGGAAACCAGAACGGTTACCTCACTGCTAAGTTTGGATATGCGAACGATAACAACTTCGAAATCGATATCCCTGCCGGCACACTTAACTTTGTGACAGGTGGTAACAACGCACCAAATCCATCGCTGACAACTTCGTTTGTTGCTGGTGGACAAGATCCAATGACAAACCCAGGTTTCAGTGTTGAGTTTAACGATGCTGATTCTGTGAGCTGGGAAGTTGCTGGTGAGTCTGATATGGCTGACTTTAACACACAGCTTTGTGAGCCAAACGAGCTCCCATCGTGTGCCATCGTTGGTCAGACCGGACTCAACTGTGGTGGAGTTGATACTGCTACTATGCTCACTGCTCAGGGAACTGACCCAGAGGGACGTGCTGTTTCGTACTCTTGGGAAGTTCAGTGTGGTGATGATGGTGTGAACTCAACGTACGCTGTTAGTGGCGCTGATGATGAGCAGCTCGACCTTACGCTTCTTGATCCAGGAACAGGACAAGAAGTTCCAGCTGGAGCTTGTGTTGTTCGTCTCACGGTAAGCGACGATTTCGGTTCAAGTCAGTGTGAAGTAGATATCACTTCTTCTGCTTGTGACCTTGATTGTGCAGACGCTCCGTATGCCCAAGGCGATGAGCCACAAAACATTGAAGATGAGTGTGGTGTTTGTCGTGTACAAGGTGACCTTGAAGCGAACAGCACCTGTCTTGACTGTGCAGGAATTCCAAACGGCCTCTCTGTAGAAGATACGAATGGAACTTGCTGTCTTGATAGTGAGCTCGATCAGTGTGGTGTATGTAACGGGAACAACGATACATGCCTCGACTGTACGGATGCTGACATCTCTGAAACGCAGTTCACCATGGACGGAACGTCTGATGAGCAACGTGCTCTTGCTGTAAAGAGTGCTCGAAAGTTACGACGTGTTGGTAAACAATACGGAAAGCGTAGTGCGAAGAAGCTAGCGAAGCAGCTTATCGCTCAAGCCAATGTGGCCTACAACGAAAGTTGGACGGTCTCTTGGAGCTTTCCAAGTGTTGTGAGCAACTGTCTAAACACCGAGCTTTGCGTAAGCGTTAGTAACGTATCTGAAGTACAAAAGTACACAGAGAACGCAGCTGAGCTTCACGACATTGTCGGTCAGGCAGTAGCACGTACACGTAAAGTTACTGGCAAGAAGAAGAACGGTAAAAAGCTTCTTGTTCAAGCCGATGAGCTTTACGCACAAGCTCTTACTGCAGCTGAAGGAATTCCTGCTGAGGTGAGTGCTTGTAATACAGATGCGTAAGTAGCTTTCTGTATAGAAGGAGGGGGCTTGCTCCCTCCTGAATGAAAGGGCGGTATCTCTTTATTGAGATGCCGCCCTTTTTCTTTCTTCTCGTAATCTTCATCCTGCAACCTCCTAGTCCAGATCCGCGGGTAAGGGGCAATCTCATAGAAAATGCAGATACCACGGTGAAATTTTATAACGCGAAGTACGCGATGTACGCGAAGGGGGATGATCTTCGCGTACATCGCGTACTTCGCGTTATATATTTGTAATCAGGCGGAGTCAGATCAAGAAGGATAAGCTTAAATGCTGGATAGAGTTCCTGTGTTTAACAGACATCACCTTATGGGTTTCAAACTGCTTTCTCTTCTTCACTAGCCCGTGGAGCTCGGCGTAGATTATTGCCCGGGAAGGAAGAGGTGCAGGATGAGGAGCAGGAGAGGGGGAGCAGGCAGAAAAGAGAGGGGCAACGAGAGTTGGTGCTGGAGACTCAATAAATCGCCTCATCACCTTCAGTTGGTCGTGTCTTCCACCTCCGGTGCATCCAAAACCAGCCCTCAGGATAATCTCTCACTCTCTTTTCAAGAATAAGAGAAGCTCTTTTGGTTATCTCAAAAACTTTCTCGTCTCGAGAGAGCGAAGAGGAGTAGATGTCATCAACATCGCACTTTTCCCATTCTATGCGATACTTTCCCTCGGGCAGATTCCGTATCGTTGCAACGATGAGGATAGACTTCACCTGTAAGGCGGCAAGCGCTAATGCTTTTGAAGTCGCAGCGGGGGTTCCAAAGAAGTCAACGAAAATGGCATGATTCCTCGTAACATTTTGATCGAAGAGGATCCCAACATTTCGCCCCTTTCGTAGAGTTCGCACAGTTTCTTTGTAGGCTCCTTTTCGGTTGATAACGGTATTGCCCGTTGATTCACGAATACTTTTCCACCAGGTATCGAGTTTCTCAGCTTTGAAGTTTCTCACAATATAGCTTATGGGATGCCCATAGAGAGCGATGCTATGGGCGAGGAGTTCAAAGCATCCGAGATGACCGGTGGCAATCAAGAACCCCTGATTTTCCCTCTCCCGATTAAGTTTGTCCCATTCATCTTTTCGAGGGAATTCAACATGAGATGCTATCCACTCTTTTGAGTAACGAGGGAGGCGGAGAGATACGGTGATAAGTCGGGCGAGCTCTCTATAGGAAGCTTCAAGAATCTTCTGTTTTGTTGCTTGATCTTTGTCAGGAAAAGCTAAAGAGAGATTTTGTAGAGCTATCTTCTTGTGTTTTGGGCTGACTCTTGCAGTGAGCTTCAGCGTTAAAGTGAAAAAAGCTATTCCAGCACTTTCAGGGAGTATTTGAAATATCCGCGCTGTTGATCGTACCAGAAACGTAAGCAGGGTATCCACGGGCGGCTACGAAGCGAAAAGCGGGTCAAGTTCCTGTAGGACGAGGGGCTCAAAGAGTGAGTAAGCAATCGCATTTTTCATAAATCCGGAGGAGGGGACGCCAAGCTCGTTCATTTTTTCCCCTATATCGTTCAAGGCTTGTTGAGCCAGCTCTTCAAACTTTTCTCTGTCGCCAATTTCAATCGTTGTTTCGGTCGTAGAGTAAGTGTTGTTGAAATCTTCAGCGTAGTTCGTGATGACGTGATCGATGATAGTGTCACACTCTTGACCAAAAGCGTGTCGAGAGACGAGATAGAGGTGCGCTTCGTATTTTGGGAGTGCTTTTTGTAAGAAGGACTCAAGCGCCTGGGGTGCTTTTGATTGGAGCGCTGCTTTAAAAGCTTTGATAAATTTTGAAGCAGGATCGCCTTTTTGCATCTCGTTTTTGAGAAAGCTTTTGAGAGCAGAGTTCATATTTGGTGCAGCTTGAATACAAGTTACGATGTCTTCTTGTGAGTATGGATACATAAACCTAAATCCTTTCGATTATTGTAGCTATTCCCATTCCAAGCCCAATACACATAGTGATAGCAGCGTAACGATCGCCTCGTCTTTCGAGTTCGTCAAGGGCTGTTCCAAGGAGAATTGCTCCGGTAGCACCGAGTGGGTGCCCGAGAGCGATAGCCCCTCCGTTGACATTCACCTTATCAGGGTCAAGGCCAAGTTCTTGAATGGCAACAAGTGTCACAGGGGCAAAGGCTTCGTTGATTTCCCAAAGGTTAATATCGCTCACAGAGAGCCCTGCTTTTTTTAGTGCCAACTCACTTGCAGGTGCTGGGCCGGTGAGCATGATGCGTGGCTCAGAGCCAACCACAGCGGTTGAGACAATGCGCGCTCTCGGAGAGACCCCAAGCTCAGAGCATTTCTCCTCTGATCCAAGCAGAAGAGCTGCTGCGCCATCTACAATTGCTGAAGCGTTGCCTGCAGTAATCGCTCCGTTATCTCTAAAAACAGTTTTCAGCTCACCAAGCTTTTCAACGGTGGTTGATGGGCGAGGGTTGTCATCTCTATCGAGTGTTTGAGTATTTCCGTCCTCGTCTGTATATGAAACTGGAACAAGGCTCTTTGAGAAGCGGTTATCGTCTTGTGCTTCTTTTGCTCGCATCTGAGAAGTGTAAGCAAACTCGTCGAGTTGAGCACGGGAAAGTTTAAATGTTTCAGTGAGGATCTCTGCTGATTCACCTTGTTGTACAAGGTCAGGGTGCTGTTCGTTGAGCATTGGGCTCTCTTCGCCACCGATGTCACTAAACATAGCACACCGCGTCATATGTTCTAGTCCGCCTGACACGACGAGGTCATATGTGCCACCGAGCACTGTGCTGGCGGCAAAGTTGGTAGCTTGTTGCCCAGAGCCACAGAGCCTATTGATTGTTGTTGCCGGAACAGTAATAGGCCAGCCAGCAGCAAGAACCGCAGAGCGAGCCACGCACCAGCCTTGTTCGCCAGTTTGGGTGACGCATCCAAGAATGACATCTTCGACCTGCCCAGGGTCGAGAGAATTTCGCTCAGCAAGAGCCTTTAGCGGATAGGTCATCAGATCCACTGGATGCACAGAAGAGAATTTTCCTTTTCGCTTGGCACGTGGGGTACGTACGGCGTCAATGATATATGCTTCTTTCATTCTTGGCCTCGTAGATGCTTTAATTCAGTGGACTGGAGTATACAATATATATGGCCTAAATGAGAAGGGGCTGGAGGAGTGATGGACATATTCAGTGTGGCTGAGTCTTATTACTTTCCGATCATGCTCATTATCTATAACGCGAAGTACGCGAGGGACGCGAAGACCAACTGCTTCGCGTCCCTCGCGTACTTCGCGTTATATTTTTTGCTATGAAAGCTGGAAGTTCTTTTTGGGCACTGGCCATGAACGTTAACTATCAGAACGCATGTCCCACTACGACGTAATCATCATAGGTGCCGGAGCCGCAGGGCTTATGTGCGCCATTGAAGCTGGAAAACGGGGCCGTAAGGTTCTTGTCCTAGAACGCTCAGAAAAGGTAGGAAGTAAAATCCTTATCTCTGGCGGAGGAAGGTGTAATTTTACGAACCTTCATGTCTCCCCAGATTGCTATATCTCTTCGAACAAACATTTCGCAAAATCAGCTCTTGCCAGGTATACGCCTTTAGATTTTCTTGCGCTGATCAAAAAACATAAGATCCTCTACCACGAAAAGAAACTTGGACAGCTCTTCTGTGATGGTTCAGCGAGACAGATTGTGGCGATGCTGCTTGCCGAGTGTGATGAGGCTGGAGTTGTTCTTGAAAGAAATATCAACGTCACCTCCCTTTCAAAGATAGAAGAGTTCTTGGTTGAAGCTCAATCACGAACTTATTCTGCCAAATCGCTTGTCATCGCTACAGGTGGTCGCTCTATACCAAAAATGGGAGCAACTGACTTTGGTTACCGTGTCGCAAGTCAGTTTGGTATTGCTTGTACCGAGTGTGCCCCTGGACTTGTTCCCTTTACTTTTTCCGATGAACTCCTTGAGTCTTTCTCTTATCTTTCAGGATTGGCGCTTGATGTGGAGCTCAGCTGTCATGCGACTACTTTTCGTGAGCACCTCCTTTTTACTCACCGCGGCTTAAGTGGTCCCTCTATTTTACAGATCTCCTCGTATTGGAAGCCAGGAGATTCGATTGAGGTGAATCTTCTTCCTGAGATTGATCTCGCAGAACTTCTTGAGCAGCACAGAGATTCTTCTGATATGCTCAAGGGCATCCTGTTGAACTATCTTCCAAAGCGATTTCTACAATACGCATTTTCAAGTTGGGTAAAAGATAAACAGCTCTCCCGATTAACTGCCAAGGAGAAAGAGTCTCTGTGCGCCTTTTTTCACTCATGGGCGCTTACTCCCGGTGGTACGGAAGGTTACCGTAAGGCTGAGGTGACCCTTGGAGGGGTGAGCGTTGATGAGCTTTCCTCGCAAACCTTTGAAACAAGGAAGGTTTGCGGTCTCTATTTCATAGGAGAAGTCCTTGATGTGACCGGTTGGCTTGGTGGATATAATTTTCAGTGGGCTTGGTCATCTGGATATTGTGCAGGTCAGTTTGTCTAGTAATGGAATGACCCCACCCCGCTTTTTTACCGGCTTCTAAGGAGCCCAAGTGTTACGCTGAAGAGCGAACCAGAATAAACCGAGGAGGAGCACTTTTTCGCCGAATGGCAAAAACCCCCGGCCTGCGACGAGCGTTCGACTGAGCGTTCGACTGAGCTCACGCCGAAGTCTCACGCCGAAGTCTCAGCCGAGTTGAGGGACAGTACAGTTGGCTAGTGCTCTGACCACGTTACAAAGCTTTCGGCCACATTCTCCTCAGATAAAGCGATTACCTATCCGCTGC
>JAUIBK010000067.1 GCA_030428205.1 bacterium | reverse complement strand
TGTGTTGAAACACAACAAGGTCGGATCGAAGCTTGAAGGCCCGAAAAAACAGTGCTATCGCACCCCGTAGCAGATTTCTGGTGAAATGTCCGGGCTATGTTGAACAGCCATTTTCTTGAACTTTTTTCTCCGTGACAACGATACTGGGAGACGCCTGAAAGCTGTGCCACGGTGAAAAAAGTTCAAGAAAATGGTAACGAAAAGAAGACTGTTCTCAGGACTACTCAGGTAGAAAAAATGTAGGGGGCAGATGCCCCCTACAACAAACCCCCTCACGAACCCTCATGAACCCCGGTCTCCTGGGGCACAGGCAAGCAAGACTTACATATTCCCTGCGGAACTCAGCGGCGGCTTCGCTTCTCCAGAGGAGTACTCGCTGTAAAAAGCAGAGAGTTTTCTACGAAGCATCAGTCGTGACCGATGGAGTCTTGATTTCACTGCGGGTACTGATAGTCCAAGTATCTTCCCTACCTCCCTACTTGTAAGACCATCAATATCTCGGAGAATAAAAACGGGACGGTAGTCATCAGGCAATTTTGAGATAGCCTGCTGGAGCACCTCTGAGACCTCTTTACGAAGAGCAATCTTATCAGTGTCGTGTTCTTCTTTGGTGCGAAGAAGCATCGAGTGATCTTCACTACTCAATGTATCTTCCATAAGCACGCAGCGATTTTGCTTGCGCTTGCGGAGTTTCATGAGAGAGGAGTTTACCGTTACGCGGTAAAGCCAACTTGAAAATGATGATTTACCTTCAAAGCCTGCTATTTTTCGAAAAACAGTCACAAAGACATCTTGGAGGACTTCTTCGGCATCTTCTTGGTTTCGGCACATGCGAGATGCGAGGTGGTAAGCTTTTTCACTGTAGCGTTCAATAAGCTCTTCATACGCAGCTTGATTTCCACCTTTAAACTCTTCAATGAGTTCGAGATCGGTTTTCCCTTCCGACATAACATCCTCCATAAACAACCTACATGTCGCCCGCTCACACACCAGGATTAGTCACAATGAGCGCATCTGACATGTAAGAATGCGAAAAGGATGCCAACACCGAATTTCGGTAAGACGAAGGGATTCAGAAAAAGGATTTTTTTGAAAAAAACTCTAAATATAAGGAGCTTAGAAAAATATCTTCACACGGCAAAAGAGACGTAAACTGCCTAACTGTATGATTTATGAACAGTGTCTCGTCAAAAAAGCGGCAATTATTGCAGCTTGAGCGTCAAAAACCTTGTCCCTTCTTTCCGCCTGATGAGTACAAGCACGGCTTTTCCCTCTTTTAGAGATGAAACAAGCTCTGTATAAGCTGCAAAGTCGCTTACAGGCTTTCTATCTATCTCTTCTATGACATCCCCACGTGAGACGCCTGCTTTTTCAGCAGCTGAGCCGGGCTCTACAGATTCAACGATAACCCCAAAAGGCTTTGGTTGACCGAGAACTTTTGCAATCCGTGCCGTACTCTCTTCAACTATAAGACCCACCTTATCGGGCTGAGGTTTCTCATTTTTCTTTGGAACAATTTTTTCCGGTAAAGTACCTATCTTTGGCTGGAGTGTCACAAACTTACCCCCGCGCAAGACAATAACATCCGCCACAGTCCCAACAGGCGTTTTGGCAACCATCAGAGGGAGATCGTCGTGGTCCTCAATCTCACTACCACGAAAGCGCACGATCACATCTTCCCTGCGAAATCCAGCTCGCTCAGCTGGAGTATTCTCGAGAACATCAGCAACAAGTGCTCCTTTTGCCTCCGGCAAATCCATCGCGTCTCGAATATCGCCCGTAACCGATTGGATAATAACTCCTAAGAGCCCTCTCGTGACTTTTCCAGTTTTACGGAGTTGAATGATGATATCTTTGGCCATGTTGATGGGAATGGCAAAGCCAATACCGATATTAAACCCTGAGCCACCACCAAACTGTTGGCGACCGGGACTAAAGATTGCAGTGTTTATTCCAACAACCTCCCCACGGGTACTAATGAGTGGTCCCCCCGAGCTCCCTGGATTAATGGAAGCATCGGTCTGAATAAACTGATCGTAAGGACCACTTGAGCGAGTCGGTACCCTGCGAGCTTTTGCAGAAACAATTCCAGCGGTAAACGTCTGGCCGAGCTGAAACTGATTCCCTACTGCCAGGACCCACTCTCCAATATTGAGCGAATCAGAATCTCCCAAGTGAAGGATATCAAGAGGAGATTTTGATTCGATCTTAATAAGCGCTAAGTCCGTCTTGGCATCGCGCCCGAGGACTTTTGCTTCGTACTCTGTTTTATCATCTGGAATACGAACAATGACCTTTCCGGAGTGAGCGATCACATGGTTATTGGTTACGATATATCCATCAGGATGAATGATGAAGCCTGAGCCAAGAGAGCGTTGAGGAAGAAGCTTTTCAGGGAGAAGTGGATGTCCACCACCTGAGCTGTCTTCTTCGTCTTCATCACCTCCACCTTCAGAAGAAATATTTACGACAGCATGAGCAACATGAGAAGCAAGCTGCGAGAAGTCAGTCGGAGACTTCGGCAACTTTGAAGTGTCTTTTGATGGCCCTTCTTGAAAAAGGGGTTGAGCACAAACTGAAGTGGCAAAAAAGAAGAGAGAAAGAAAAAAAGAGACAATACGATTCACTGAAATTCTCACAAATGTAGCTAGGTAGTCGTCGGAAGAAAAACTTAAGCAGATGAAGACTGAGAAAGGTACGTGAGGCGAAGATTATGGAGGATTTCGCCCATCATCTTATCTTCTTCAGTAGAGAGATTTCCAGCTGTCTTGACCTGAAGCATACTTAAGATATCGATAGTCTGCTTTGCGGCTTCACGGTTAACAGGAACTTCTACTCCATCTGGAGCTGGCATAGCACCAAGTTGCATAAGTGCTTGTGTCGCCAAAGAGATAGCAAAACCGGCAAAGTCAATTGATGGGGCTTCGCCCTCATACTGCGGCTCTGAGGCGGCCGTTGCTTGCGGTTCAGGTTGTGCGACTTGAGACTCGCTCTCACTAGAGGCGCTCTCTGCTGACTCGCGAACGTTCCCCTCGGGGTCAAATCGACGTTTGTCTTTCACCTTAATGCCTTGCGGCTCGTTTTCTTCTTCGGTCATGGGTCATGTATTCCAGATAGAGGTGGTTACACTCTAATATAGGGTGGGGATGACTAGCAACCATTGGATGGGATCCTCAAAGGCTATATTTCAAGGCTGATACCAAGAATAAGACCAAGGCCAAGCTATAAGCCAAAACTGAGACTAAGGCGGAGACCAAGGCAAAGGCTCAGTGACAACTCCTTGTCTTTCTCCTTTTCTTTCTCTCAGTCTCAGCCGACGCCTTAGTCTATAGCTTGGCCTTGGTCTTATTCTTGGTATCAGCCTCAGCTTCAGCCTCTCCATATCACGGGTGCAAATGAAACTCCCCATTTATCATTTGCAAGCAGACTACATAACCCATTGAATATCAATAATAACAACCTCCTTCCCTCTCTTGTCTTTTCCTGACCTCCATGCTCTGATCTCCCCCATATGAAATTATCCATTCTTGGCTGTGGCACATCAACTGGCGTTCCTATCCCTGGGTGTACGTGTGAGGTTTGCACCTCTGGTGACCCAAAAAACGAGCGGATGAGAACCTCTGCACTTATCACCACCGATAGTGGTGAAAACATCTTGATTGACGCTAGCCCCGATCTCCACCAACAAGCCTTGCGATTTAAAATCAATCGCCTTGAAGCGGTGCTCTATACTCATGCCCACGCTGATCACATTCTTGGGACCGACGATCTACGAGTCTTTAACTTCTCTCGAAACGCACCTCTTCCCTGCTACGGCGATCGTGAAACGCTTACTCAGCTAAAAGACTTCTTTCGCTATATCTTTGAGCCGAACCCAAACTATGAGGGAGGTCTTCTTGCCAAACTTGAACTCAATGAGATAGAGCCCTATTCTACGTTCTCAGTCGCTGAGCTCCCTATCACTCCTTTTGCCCTCTCACACGGCTCAAGTCCTGTTACAGGATACAAATTTGGTGATATCGCATATGCCACAGACTGCAACTACCTACCTTCTGAGACCGAGGAACTCTTACGCAATGTGCCCGTTTTAATCCTCGATGGCTTACGGCACAAAGCCCATAAAACACATTTCACCATCGACCAAGCAGTGGCAAAGGCTCAGGAGCTAGGAGCCAAACGAACGTATCTTATTCATATGACTCACGACGTGGATTACCACTCGGTTAATAAGGCTCTTCCTGCCGGTATAGAGCTTGCTTATGATGGACTTCAAATCGAAGCGTAGTAACACATATGACCAACAGCAGTTCTCTTCGCACAAACCTACTTCTTGCCACCTGCGTCCCCCTCTTCTTCTTACTCCTGATTGAAGGAGCCTCCAGACTGATTGAGACTTTTTCCCCTGAGAAAGAAGGCTCAATGACTCTTGATATGCCAAGTTGGATGGTTGAGGCTCAAAATCACCAAAAGACCTTTTCAACAAAAGAACTTCAGTGGATGGACCTCTTTCAAAGTGGCGACGGCTACCGTGTTCACCTTGAGCCAAATATCTCTGATTGGATTCCTGATACGTTTAGTTGGACAAAGCACCTTCCTGGCGCTGGCTTTGAGGTACACTCAACCGAGAAAGGCTTTCGCACTCTCCCTGAGAAACCTCAATCGATCGATCCTACAAAACGCATCACTCTTTTTGGCGACTCAAGCACTTTCGGTTGGGGTGTTGATGCTCATGAGAGCTATCCTTTTCTGCTTCCTGAAGAACTGCACAAGAAAAATGTTGAGCAAGGATATGAAATTGCAAACTTTGCCATGCCTGGTGACTCCTCTGAGTTTGGAAGACTTGTGTTTGACCGCTACGCACCAAGTGAGATGGGAGATATTGCTATTTTAAGTTTTGGGGCAAACGATGCCAGACTTTCTTCTGTGCCTCACCGCTCACAAGTTGCACGTTTTAAAGAGCAAGCCGGACTACAACGGCTACGTACTTCGCTTACAGCTCACAGTGCTTTCGTGAGACTTATCGACAAAGCTCTCGCACCAGCTCCGCAACAGTCCGATCCAACTCATCGCACCTTTGCCGTTCCTCTGAAGCGGTATAAGGCAAATATGCGATATATGATTCGAAAAAGCTTTGAGTATGGGGCAAACGAAGTGATGCTTGTTGCTGTGTGTAGCCCCGCTCCTTATGCTCGAGCGCTAAAACGGGTAGCTCAAAAAGAAGAGGCGCTTTTTTATAACGCTCAAGTCAACCTGCGCCACCTTATCCCCTCGCTCCAAAAGGAAAAGAAGTACTCGTCGATGGTCAAGGAGATGAAAGACTCATACGGTGGACTGCTCAAGAAACAGCCGATTCTTTATGTTACTTCTGATGGATGTCATCCGAACAAGATTGGGAATCGGGTGATTGCGAAGCGGCTGGCGAAGATGTTGGCTCAGGGATGAGGAAGTTTCTTGTTCTTGGGAATTTTTTTTACCACGGAGAGCGCGTAGTACACGGAGGATTTCACGGAGAAGAATACATTGCATTCCTCTTTTTTCCTCCTTCTCTTTTTCCTCTTCCTCATCCTCATCCTGCACCTGAACCTGCACACCCGACCTCCTCCTCATCTTCCTCTATTGAGCGAGGAGAAAGAAACTGGTGCAGGTGCATGAGAAGGATGAGGAAGAGGAAAAAGAGAAGGAGGATAAAAACAAGAAATAGGGACTGCACAAAGTTTTACCTAGCAATTCTCATTTCCCTCTCCATGAAACCCTCCGTGTACTACGCGTCCTCCGTGGTTTTTAAATATTCGGTCAAGGCCTCGTGGCAAACTCAACAAAGCGGTCAAAGTCGAAGTCTAGGAGCAGCTAAGGCTTATAGCTGGAAGAAGGAAAGAAATGGAGGTACGGAAGTCAAGGAAGTGAAAATCCTTTAAAGAGGAGAGCTTTCGCTCTCCTCTTTGTAACGATGGCTGGAGGCGACGCTACGTCTTCTAATTCGGGTCCTTCGGCATCAAGTCATTGCGTGCTAGCAATACCTTAAGAACCAAAAGAAACAGCCCCGCTCCCAAGTAGATGGCATCTCCACGGTCTAGCAGGATACTCATCCTCACCAGAAGCGAGAATGTGAGCAACAAGATCCCGTAGATGACCCCCAAGAGGGAGATCCCGTATCCACGCTCCATTCGACGCGCCACGCCGTAGTGCAGCGCCAACGCCGACAGACACGTCCAGAGGGCCATCTCGGCAACCACCAGAGCGTGATCGGTGTCGACGAAGAACAGCACCGCAGCAACGATGCCCACGACGATCGAGCCGAAGAGCATCGGCAACGAGATCATCTTCATCGTGAAGCTCTGAGTGCTAGGCACCAAGGGCCTCACCAACTTCGTGTTTCCCATGTAAAGATTTCGGTTGAAGCCTACACGATTGCCCTAGAGGGCTCGCTACAGAAAAGCTTTCTATACCGAGCCCCTTACGACAATACATTCACGGGAAACAAAGAGAGGAACCTTAGATCCCTACTCCGTACCTATTGCTAAGAATATCAAAGATAAAGTTCTTAAGATACTCGACTCAATGAAACTTTGAGGTAAAAATATGTTCTGTCCGGTTTTAACCGCAAAGGCGCAAAGATCTCTGTATCGAGATCTTTGCGCCTTTGCGTCTTCGCGGTTAAAAAATAAACCTCACAGCCGCCATCTTTCTCGGCGCACACCCCGCTTCTCTTTGTGAGATAACTTCTCTTTCAGAACAAGTGCAAACGTTTTTGCTTGCCGTACAACTTTCTTACTCAACAATCGCATAAACTCATACAACGCAGGTTTCCAACTCCTTCGTGCAACTTTTCCACCACCGGCTGAGAGATTGAGCGAAAGCTCTTGCTCCTCGTACTCTTGCTCTCGAAGTCGCTTTCGTTCTTGTCGACGTTCGAATTCCCCCTCTCCAAGCCGTTCGGCATTTTGTTTCATAAAATCGCGCTGTGATGCAGAATTGAGATCATGCTGGAGATCAGCAATCTCCTCTCGGAATACGGCAAAAGATTCAGGAGAGGCCTCATCTCCTTTTTCGTACTCTCCGATAAGGTATTCAAGATTCGTGAGCACTTGCCTCATCCGTTCTACTTCTTCTTCAAAGAGAACTGACGACTTCTCCTCTCGTATTTGATCGAGCATTCCATAAAAATGGAGGATATCATCAGCTGACGGGACAAGCATTTCAGAAAGAGTTTCGCGACTGATGGACTGAAATCTGGGTGAGGTAGCCCATGTTCTTAACTTTTCCAATTCATGCAATATATTATTCTTCTCACCTGGGTGTGAATTATCAACAACATTTCCGATCACAAAGACATGTAGCCGCTCTCCTTTGAGTGGACTCTCTTCAGGAAGTCGAGATATCCCATCGGTAATAAACACAAGATCTGCGCCCGCTGATTTCCCCTCTTTATTGATGTCTTCAAGAGCAGCTAAGAGGCATTTCGTTATACTTGTCGGTCCTCCAACTTGAAGCTTCAAGAGTCTGTGCGTAAGTTGAGACAGGGTCTCTTCTCCAAAACCTGAAACTTGCTCTCCAAGTTGATCCGTAAAGGTACGAAAATTAAGGTGCGAACCATGCTCTACTCCTTGCAGAAGCACACCTAGGGTAAGTCCTCGAGAAACAACTCCGCGCCTATCACGGTTTCCCATCGTTCCAGATACATCAAGGAGAACGTAGGCATGTTTATCACGTTGCTGCTCTTTTCCTTTCTCGAGTGTGTGGTGATATTGCGGCTCGTGTCGATATTCTTGAACTTCTCTTAAGTGCTCCTCAACAAGAAGCTCTCCTCTCGCAAACCTATCAAGAAAATCTTTTGGATCGTTTAGATAGTAGCCCCACTCTTCTTGTACTAAATGCTCAATATCTTCTGGTGAATGAGCGGCTCTTCTCTGGACATCACTCGTTGGGGCCTCTGTCGGAATCATACGAAAAGTGAGAGACTCAAAAGTTTCTTCATCAAGTTTTCGAACATGCGACTCATCTCGTATAGGATCGGCTTCATCTGCATACGAAGATTGAAAGGAGCGTAATTTTTTATAACTCTTTCGTGCTGCAAGAAGAACTGAGAGTTGTTCTGGGGTAACATCATACAGTGCTATACCAAGCCTCTCGAGAAAAGCTGGAAGAGGCAATGCTCCAAAGGAACGAGCCTCGTTTACTGGTAGACCCTGGCTACCCCAATCACGAGAAACCGGTTCAAAGAGAAAAGACTGGGATGCCATAGATTCTACCGAAAGATTTGAGTGTCGATATCTCCATTGATTCTTCTCTCGAACTGATTGATATAATCTCGATTTGCATCTCGCAGATCTCGCACAACACCGTGGCTTGGAGATATTCCTTTCATTGATTCCCGAAGAGATCGAAACGTAAGCCTTCCCAGCGAAGATACTTTAAACACCATCAAGATCTTTTCGGTTGTAGAGGGATCATAGGCTTGCTCTCCGAGTACGGTCATACGGTAGAGCTCTTTTGTTGCTCGGCGAATATCAATGAGTTTGTCTACATCCTGACAGTCTTTTTTGCTTAAAAGCGTAGCTGCATCTTGAGCAAGAGGTACAAACTCCCTCTCTTCTTTTGTTCCAACACGCGGAATAACGTAGCGAAGAGCACGAATGTCATCGAGACAAGCTTCGCGCCTTCCATCAAGGAGAGCTATCGCAGCAAGCATTTCAAGTGAGGCATGCGCAGTTCGGCCACTGAGAAAATGCTCCGCGCTACGTTCCTTCCCCTGACGAATGTGCTCCCCTTCTCGCATTTCTCCTTTTCGCCACTCTGTAAGGAGCAATTCTCGAACGAACATCACGTGATTGGGAATGGTAACGTGTTCTTGAAGATACTCGGGCATCGCTCGGATATGAGCTATGGGAATCTGCAACTCCTCTGGTATCGAAATTGGTTTTCCGTGATGCTCCTGGGAGGAGATATCCATATCAAGCTGATCCAACGTTGATGGTGTTTTGCCAAACTCTGCTTGGAAGATGATTCTATCAAAGAGCGCAGCAAGAGCAGCTTCTCCCCAATGGTTTGAGGTACAAATGGCGCTGTGTATCCTTGCCCTACGGTTTACGCCTGCGACATCAACTTCTCGTTCATGAAGCACGTTATTGAGCGCAAGAAGCACACCATCGAGAGCACCACGAAATTCATCAAGGAGGGCAATATCACAGTCAATCATCGTGTCGTCTGTTCGACGTACTCCCTTTCGGTATCCACGCAGCACCTTTTCCATATCTCGTCCTCCGAGTAGGTCGTCTTCGCGGGTTGCTTCTGTCATGGTTGCACGAAAAACTTTGCTCTCTGAGAGTATATTTGCTACGGAGCGTGCATACATCGTTTTTGCTCCTCCAGGGAGTCCAACGATAGCTTGGTGATGCGCCGTAAGAAGCGCAATCTTGGATTGCGCAGTAAGAGGCTCAGAGCCGACGATCCCGTGGCTGATCAAGACAAACGCATCATTGAGTTTTCGAACAACTTCTTGAGCTTGTTCGTGGGAAAGAGAGATTTCTACAGGAAGCATCACCGCTTGTTCAGCAGGAGCTGAAAGTTCACTAAGCACAGAGCCAGATTGAGAGTGATAGAGGTAGGAACAATCAAAATGTCCCTGAAGTGACGTGTCCCCTTCTCGGGGGAAAGTTTCAAGAATATGGGATGTCGTCATGCGCACCTATCAGGTTCAAGCTCACAAGAACTTCAACGCATCCCAAAAAACGCCTGTCAGCACTTCCCCTAACAGTGCGAACGCCTCATAGAATAAGTGAGAAGAGAGTCTTAATCAAAAAAAACTGAGACAAGAATGTAAGGAAACTATCACGTTGATGTAACCTTACGAACTTATTCCTACTGCCTTACACAAGCACCCTTGAATAGATCATGAGGCAGTGCAGCGAGAAGAAGAGCACGAGCGAACCAGCGACGAGAAGAGCTTCTTTCTGGTCCTCTTGTCGCGAGATTAATCCAGCAGCCGTGCCATACAGCAGAGCTGAGAAGACCTCAGCGATAATCAAGATCCAGACGGCAAGTACGAGCCAGAGGCTCTCTGCATCGACAAGGAGCAGCAAGATCGCAGGGATGAGGGCATATGCGGCCACTCCCCCCCAGATCAAGGCACGAAGCTTAAGGCGCCTTTTTTCCTTGGAATTCATACACCCTCCTGGGTCAGGGAAATGGAGCTTCATGCAAGCACTTAGGAAAAGCACTCCATGAAACCCCACAGCCAACCCAAAGAGGAAAAACCCCTAGCAAGATAGTTTCCTTAGAGGGAATTGTAACAGAGCTTAGCGGGTACTCAAGGGACAGCAATCGTGTAGGCAGGTAGTTGGTTTGAACAGCCATTTTCTTTCACTTTTTACTCCGTGGCATAGATTTGAGCTTAGCGCAAAAAGGACTGTGCCACGGAGTATACCAGGCGCAAATCAAAATCCCGGACGAAAGTGCTGACTCACAGGTCTTCCTGATTTTGAGTTACACCCGGTATAGGGCTGTATCTTCCCTCCGGGGGATACTCCCCGCCCTCTGTGCTCATTGAAGCGGTAATTTCAAGTGCGGGGAGTATAGTCAATGCGGCAAATAGAAAGTGCTGCAGGCACTTGGAGCAAAGATCTGAAAAAAGCTGAGAGCCCTGCAAAAACTCTCATTATGGCACTGTAAATCGTTCAGATTTTTTTCGAGGTCGAGGAGGGATGAGTTTCACGCGCGGAGGCGACCTAGAAGGTCACCGAGCACGGGAAAATCATCCCAACGAAGCTCTCTGCGTAGCTTTTCTGTAAGGAAAAGCGGCAAGCAGAGAGTCGCGGAAAGTACCGCAGGTACTTGGAGCGAAGATCGGGAAAAAGCTGGACGATTTACGCGGCGGCTACCATTTCTCGGAGCTCGCCGATAACCTTCTCCGTAGGGCGAGATCTCGCCACCGCAATCTCAGACGCAAGAAGCCCATGTGCCGTATCAAGCATCTTCTTTTCACCAAAAGAGAGCTCCTTATCTGCACTCAAGACTGAAAGATCGCGGATAACTTCGGCAATTTCAAAAACAGAACCAGTCTTAATCTTCTGCGAGTATTCACGGAAGCGACGATTCCAAGTTTGTGTATCAATTTTTGAAGAGCGATCTTTAAGAATACGAAAAACTTTATCGATAGTTTTCTTATCAACGATTCGGCGGAGACCAACGGATTCACACTGAGCGACTGGAACCATGATTTTCATTTCAGATTCCATGATAACGATGTTGAAAAAGTGCTGTGCAGTATTTGCGATTTTCTTTTCTTGTACTTCTACGATTTCACCTACCCCATGACCAGGATAGACAACTTTATCTCCAACTTTGAATTTGATTGCTTTCAATGTATAGCTCCCTTTGGAAAGTCGATTGTAAAACCCGCTGAGAAGAGAAAGACGCTGGGACCCCAACACTCATAGCTTCTCGCTATAAAACAGTAACCTGAAAGACTTCGTAAGAAGCACTCGACACTTCACCCCTCTTGTACACCCTAAAGCCGAAAATGATGGGTATGTGATACCGAGAAAAGAGTTTATGAGAAGACGAGACTCATCGTCTCAAAGCGTCAGGGAGAGTATATACTATTTATCCCTCGAAAACAAATAACACGCTATATAAAGCGTTTTCTATCGATTCATCCATCATTTTCATGACTATTTTCTGTTTGCTTATACTAGCTGAATATGCATGCCGAGAACATCTCCTCCTTTCTCTTCAGCAATAATCAGGCTAACGAATTGGTATCCTCATATTCGTTTGCGAGGCAATAACTCTTGGTAGAATGTCAACTTGAAGCTCACCTTGCATCCGCTCATAGAGGCTTTGCAAGTGAACCACCGCCCAATGATCTCCAGGAGACATTTTTGGCACCACAATAATCGGCTCAAGCCCTTCCCTATTCGCTGACCTCGTAAATTCTACGATCTGAGAATCCTCGAGATTCTCCTTCTCTTTATTTGAGAGCGTTCCTAGTGAATTTTTAATTTCAATAGCACAAGGAGCGCCCTCTGGTGTGAGACCCACAGCATCATATGGAAAGCGTATTCCTCGTCTCAAAGATATCTCTTTGAGCTTGTATCCATGCCGTATGAGATCGAGCTCTACCTTTGCCTCAGTGAGAAAACCACTCATATTTGCACCAGCTTTTCCGGCTTGCTCATCTCGCCAGGCATAGTGTGCGTCTTTCAGGAGCCGGCCTACTCCATCTACTTTGTTTCGGTGAAGCTCCGCTAGGTCTTGAACAAAATGGATAAATCGCTGGGGGGCTATTCTCGGATGACGATCTCTAAAAAAGTCTTGAAGGTGCTTAAGATCTCCCCCACTTGCTGAGATGGCATGGAGATCGTGGCGTATCCCTCTCAGAACACCATCTTCTATGTTTTGCACCTGTGATGCTACGAGAAGAAGAGCTTCTTCAACTTCTCGATGTCCTCGTCCTCGGTCCCACACATCACGTAGACGAGGCGGCTGGCCGAACAGGCGACCTGGTTGCCGGTGGCGAAATCGGGGTTGTGTGCGAACGACGCCCTCCGGTCCGGGATCGCGGCTCTCACGTCTGTGGCACTCCGTCCGGTCACGACGACCACCCGATCGAGGGAGGACGCCTCGGCGGC
>JAUIBK010000013.1 GCA_030428205.1 bacterium | reverse complement strand
TAAGCACTCTTCCCACTCCTCTCTTTCATCCCAAAACAAAACTTCTTGCTTCTCCTATTCACGGCCAAGGACTTCACACCACCGCTCCACTTCAAAAAGGCGAAATCGTCATTGTAGATAGAGGAGTACAGTCACCAAATTGTCTTGTAGAACTTGCAACCACTGAACTCGATCATCAAAATGACCTCGCCTACGATTGGGAGTGGTCCTTCTTAGACTCATCGGTTAATGGCGGGGCGTATGCAAATCACTCATGCGAACCAAACATGGGCCTTGCCAATGAACGTACTTTTGTCACTTTGCGTGACATAGAAGAAGGTGAAGAGCTCGTTGTTGACTACGCAACGTTTGCAACGGATCCCGAATGGAATATTGAATGCAAATGTGGGTCGAAAACGTGTCGTAAAACTGTTTCTGGAAACGACCACCGAAATGAATCATTTCGACAACAGAGGAGTGAGCACCTCTCCCCATTTCTTAAAGACTTTTGGCAGCGCGAGCAAGGATCATAACTACTTTATATTGCAGGGTTTTTAAGGGTCGCCTTTCCGCCCCTTTTGCGTGCATGCATTATCAGCTCATCGCTTGCCATGCCTAACAAAAGTATGCAATAAGATGCTCAAGTAGTGATAATGAGACCTCTTCATGGTATTAATTATCCCTCTGAATTTACGAGGATTCTCAGTAGTTTTCACTACCTGAGTAACAAGAACGCGCGTTGAGCATGTAGGGCTTCCAGTTTGAACACCTTATCATTTCATATCCCTTACGAGGACTACACTGAGGTACACGCCATTATTCAGACAAAATGGGGTGTCACTCCTCAGACTATGTTCGAGCAACTCTTTAAAGAGATCTGGGAAGGAGTCAATGAGCGCTTCGCACTCGAACTTATCCTAGAAAAGCAAAAGATCGCTCTTAC
This sequence comes from bacterium, assembly GCA_030428205.1. Taxonomy (GTDB): domain Bacteria; phylum Bdellovibrionota_C; class UBA2361; order UBA2361; family RFPC01; genus JAUIBK01. Next base: position 80,458 of record JAUIBK010000013.1, on the reverse strand, counting down.
GTTTTCAGGTTCCGATCAGGTGCTTGATTTCATATCTAGTCTTATCTACGCAAACTACCCCCAGGTACAAATATCACCTCACCCTCAGCTTTCAGAAGTTATTCCAGCCGACTGGTCCCTAACCACTGCAGAGCTTGAAACAACGCGCGAAGATATCATTCCTTTAAAATCATACTATGACTTAATGATCGACGCCCTTGGGGTACCTGTGAGCGTCTGGACTCAACTTCCACTCGAAGGGAAATATGTTGCTCAGTATGTTGCAGAGCCACTACCAGACACAACTTACCAACAAGCTCGTCTCAAATTCTCATCTCTTAAAGCCCGCCTGCAGCACCTCACCTCCCCCAAATACTGGATACACCCGTATGCTAAAAAGGTCCAAAAGGAAGCGATTGCTGCTCGCTTGCACGGCGAATTTTTCTCGGTAACAGCGAGACTTGCTGTGAGCTTTCCGCCAGGATCAGAGAAAACTCAATACGCCCAAGACTACCTCAGCACAATGAGCAAAGGGTATGCCCCTTTTCATTCCCCCGTTCTCAACTCCCTTCGTATGACCCACATACACAGGGACGAACAAGCTCGAGAACTTCTTATGGAGAGGCAGACAAGAAAACCTTTTCGCCTCACAGGTCGAGAGTTTACCTCTTTTTGGCATATGGTCTCGCCATGTAACGAAACTCCAGTTTCTCCTCTCCTGAGCAAACGTCTCTCTCCTCCAGACAGTCTCCCAATGAAGTCCACCTCTCCTGATGTCGCTCTCTTTGGAACAAACACCTATAGAGGAGTCGAGCGTGACTTTGGCCTCCTTCCTCAAGACAGACTGAAACACACGTACATTCTTGGTAAAACTGGCACTGGGAAATCGAAACTCCTTGAGCTTCTTATCCGTGACGATCTGGAACAAGGAAGAGGAGTTGCCGTTATTGATCCCCACGGTGATCTTATTGATTCGGTGATCCGTTCTATTCCAAAAGAGCGCATAAACGATGTGGTTCTTTTTCACCCGGCTGATTCCGACTTCGCAATGAGCTTTAATCCATGCTCTTCTGTCGTAGAATCTCAGCGTGAAGAAGTCGCTTTTGCTCTCTTACAAGCATTTCGAAGTGCCGATGTCGCCTGTGATACCAACGACAGGGAGAAGCTGCTCTTGAACGCTATCACGACGGTGCTCGGTATTGCGGGAAGTACCCTCAGGACCGTCCTTCTCTTCTTAAAAGATACTCAATTTCGGCAAAGTATCATTGACGACCTCCCTCCTGGCCAGCTTGAAACATACTGGAATTCCGAGTTCCTCACTCTTTCTGACAACGAACGAGATCTTCTGGTTGCCTCTCTTGAAAACAAACTCGGCCAACTTCTCGCCTCTGAGCAACTACACCACGTTCTCGACAATCCGGTAAGTAAAATCCGATTCTCTGAGATCCTTGAGCAGAAAAAAATCTTCCTCGCCCGCCTTCCAAAAGGAATCCTCGGCTCACAAAATGCTCTCTTTCTTGCTTCTCTCCTACTCGCTCGACTCGGGCAAGCAGCGCAGAACACCTCCTCTGCGCATCCTCTCGATCAACTCAACTGTTCACTCTACATCGATGAATTTCAGTGCATGACAAGCGAGCTTTTGCTCAAGCTACTTAAGCAAGCTACAAAATCAGGGCTCGCAATCGCCTTGGCAAACCAAAACCTCTCTCAACTTGACGAGAGTATTTCAAAAGAAGTGCTCGACTGCATCGGAACGTTTATCTCATTTCAGCTAAGTGCAAACGATTCACAAACTGTTCAAGAACATTTTGGCTCTATTGACGCAAGCGATATTGCGCATCTTTCTTTAAGAGAATTTTTCATTCGCCTCTCTGTAAACGGAGAACTCTCTCCCCCGTTTACTGGGAAAACTCTCGATGTTAATCACAATCAAGGTTTGGATACTTCCAACTCTGTTCGAGACGCCTCTCGAGCACAGTATGCTTTTCATACCAAAACTGCTTCAGACATCGCACAGCTATGGGCACGTGCTGCATAGCGAGAGAGGAGAACAATTGGGTAAGAGTAGTAGCGTTTAACCGTTTCCGCGAGGAAAGGAGAGATCTCTTTTTTCCTCGCGGGATGAACGGTTCATCTCGAAGGTTTCCAAGTCCCCATGAAAGGCGCTTAGGAGGTTAACTATGGCGTGTCCAGTACTGACTGGCGGTGGCGCCTTTATGGTGGTCACCGGAATGTATTCTGTTTTCTTTCAAGATAGGCGGTACCGACGAATCTGGTGGACGGGGCTTCTCGCTCTTGCCCTCGGATGGTTCGGATACTATACCGCGTTCGATCGCGCCGACATTGTGCGGTACCTCCTTGAGGTGCTCTCTGTCGGCTTCTTCCTTGTCATTGGCGGCAGGCTCTTTCAGCTCGTCGTTCGTGATGGTCACCGTCCCCCTGGCTCCGTTTTCATCGCGAAAATGTCCAAGGTGACAGAACCATACACTCTCAACCGCATGACCATTGCTCTTAAGACGGTGATCGTCACGATGATCGTCTTCGAGTTTTTCGGTCAAGCTGAGTTTAGTTGGCACTGGTATCTTGGCGTTAGCCTTGTACTAGTGACGTGGATCGTATTTCTCATTCTTCTCTATACCCTTGGCAAAAGAATTTGGGAGAACTCGCTCAAGCACTCCAAGCTTGTGGCGCTCTTTCTCACAACGGATTCGGCAGGCGGCTGCCCCCTTGGATATGGGAAGAAGTCAAAGTGAAAGGAACTGTGTATGACTCGCGAATCGAAATCGTCTGGCTGTAAGAACCGAACTGCTGATGGAAGCTGTGCGAAGTGTGGCAAAACATGCCCTACCTCAAACTCTCCTTCCAACAAGGTGCAGGTCACTACCTCAGCCTCTCAGGTAAGTCCTCCCAACGGAGACGATCCCAAGAAGTAAACGATGGATTCTCAACACCCGTGGGCTTGAAGGTTTTCTTTCATCCCACACATTTCAAGCTCTCGATAAAGAGATTTTTTGTAGGATTACCTAAAATGTTTGAACACCGCACAACTGCAATAACTGCGTTTCGTCCTGAAGACCTCTCGTCATCTGGGAGATATGTTAGGCAAGACCTTACAACCTCGCTCAAACAAGATACTCGTTCAGCACACAGTGATGTTGAAGACGGAAACGCTATCAACCAAATCCTGGCTGGAAAAGTTGACCCTGCCAAGCAAGCGCTCGTTGATTCAGGTGATATAACACCAGAGGTTCTCGAGCGGCGCCAACACCAGTTCCACCGTGTCTACATCGCAGCGCTCAAAGCTCAACACGGCTTTGAACTTGCTCTAGAAAACGCTCTCGATAAAAGCGAACTTGGAAAACGAACTCGAGCGGCGTTAAAGCTTCCCGAACCTCATCTTTTTGCATCAGACCTTATCGCAGAAGATCTCGCTGCTCTTGGACACTCTCCCCTTGAGGCAACGATGGCCCTTCCAGAGTTTAGCACCATCCCAGAAGCGATTGGTGGGCTCTATGTCAGAATCGGCTCACGAATGGGCGGCCTTATCATCGCGAAGAATGTTCGTGACACACTCGAGATTGATGCCACGAGCGGAATTCAGTTCTACGGTCTCTTTGGCAAAGGAACTCAAGCTGTGTTCACTGAATTTCTCAAGGGCTCAGATGAATTCACTCAAGATCCTGACGCCATTAAAGAAGCTGTTCGCTCTGCAAATAATACCTTCCGGGCCGTGGGGCATTGGCAACAAGATATCTACAAACAGGAGATTCCAGATATTGTAAAAGCTCACCAAGCTCCTCTCTTAACTCGCGCGGCAAAGAAAGTTGGCCGGTGGTTTGTTCAAGACAATTAGTTTTTTCACTTTTTAAACTTGTTAACCTACCATACAACTTGATCTGCCCAAGACTTGCTTGATATACCTAGCAATGTTCAATATCAAAAGTTGATGTCTTCCCAATAGAAGCATCCTCTTTTCTTTCTCATTACTCATTTGCATTCACACAAGGAGGTAGTGATGCACGCACAACCCGTAAGCCCAGAGCCAGATCGCAGCGGCTCTCCTTCTCAGGAGGTGTCAGTTCGTGTTTTCTTAAAACAAGCAACTACCGAAGCTCATGATGCACTTGATAGAAAAACGTCTAAAGTCTTTAAGCGTGGTGAAGATCCAGAAGTAGCAAAGCAATCCTACAGCAATCTCATGGTGGCTCACTACGGCATCGTTTGTGCTATAGAGGATGCTGTTCATCGAAGCGATGCGGGCCGAGCACTCTTCGTCGACTCGCCCCTCTCACTTCAAGAGATGGAAAAGACACATTTACTTGTTGAAGATCTTATCTCGCTCGGCCTCTCAGTTGAAGATATTCACGCAATCAAAAAACCCGAGGTCCCGACTCCTCAGTCTACTGCTTACGCTGCTGGGATACTCTATGTTCTTGAAGGCTCAAGTATTGGCGGCCCCGTAGTAGCTGCAATGGTACAAAGAGCCACTGGATTACCACCTGAGAATTTTCGATTCCTTAAAGCATACGGTGACTTTCCAGATGCTCGTGAGCGGTTCAACAACACTTTTGCACCGGCGCTTGAAGCTCTTGTTCCAGATGATGCAGCCCGACAAGAAGCAGTACGAGGTGCCAATGAAACTTTTGCCGCCTTTAGCTCTTGGTTTGAAAAAGCGGGGGTAATTCCCGGAAATGACGCTGAAACAAAGTAGGTGCTTTTGTGAAAACTCGAATCATTTTATCCCTTCTGTTCTTGCTCCCTCTACTCACCTCGTGTGTGTATATGGACATCAAGACCCCCCTCGATAAGAATGTGAACAACACCGTTCTGGGGCCTAAGCGCGGAGAGTCCAAAGCTCACTCCATCTTGTGGCTGTATGCTTGGGGAGACGCAGGTGCTTCGGCAGCAGCACGCGCAGGTGGGATTGAGAAGATTACCCATTTAGACTCAGGGTACGAACTCTATCTTTTTGGACTCTATTCAACTCGGACAACCATTGCGTACGGTGAGTAAACAGCTCCTTCTTTGTCTTTGCCTCCTCTTTTCAGGGTGCGTGCGTGGTTGGATCTATACCAATACGACAGAACCATACTGCCTTGATATGGAGGACACCCCAGTCAGCAGTTCCTCAGGGAGTTCTGGCCTTAAATCAATAAGCATTCCACGTATTCCTGGCGCACGGACACTGTGGAGCTCAAATGCGATTGCAGATGCCGCTACTCGAGAAGGGATCACTCAGATTCACTACTGTGACCGAAAGGTCTTTAGCGTACTCGGTGGAATCTGGGGAAGTGATTCCATTGTGGTCTACGGCGAACAAAGTCAAGCAGAATTGGAACAGGAGAACTCTTGATGACACACATTCGAGCAGCTCAAAAAAGCGATGCCTCATACATCGCTCAAGCCCAAGTAAGTACGTGGAAAACTCTCTATGCTGGCCTTATAGATCAATCTTATCTGGACTCTCTCTCCGTAGAGGAGCGAACATCAGCGTGGGAAGAGATCATCTCACACGAAAAGAACATCACCAAAATCCTTGAAGATAATGGAGAGCCTGTAGGGGTAATGAGTTGCGGTGCCTGCCGAGATGATGATTTAGATCCAAGTACTACCGGAGAACTCAAAGCACTCTACGTTGACACTTCAAACCAATGCACAGGACACGGCCGAACCCTTTTTCTTGAAGCACGAAAAGCTCTGACCGAAGTGGGTTTTAAAGAGATGGCTCTCTGGGTACTTGATACAGACGTCTCTGCAAGAAGTTTTTATGAAGCAATGGGTCTTAAGTGTGACGGCGCTGCGCAGTTTGATGATAGTTATGGAGTGAATCTTGTGACAGAAGTTCGGTATATTGGAGAAATTCAAGTTCATGGCACTCCGCGTGCAGTAACAACTCATACATAGGCCACGACAAGCTCTCTTAAAAACTTCACCGCGAAGGTTCGTCACATACCGATACATCAATCAACTTGGCAAGAGCTCGCATAACACCAATTCGAGTCGCTCCTCTCACAACAATGGTCGGATCTCCCTTTCTTTTGACTTCAATAGTTGAGCCAACGGAAAGCCCCATCGCTGAGAGAAGGTCCATCTGGTCTTTATCACCATTCAATGCATGGATCTTCGCTGGAATATTCTTCGACAAATCCGAAAGAGGAATAATACGCTCTATTTGAGGTGAAGACATATTCAAAGAATGCTCACCGACACCGGCTTCAGTCACAGAAGAGCGGGCAGTGCTGGCACGGGGACCTGTAAACATATTGCGACTCCTACCCACAGAGTGTACCAGATCCACAAGAACCTATCCAATAAGGAGCAGAGAATAAACCTAACTCTCGTCAATCTCTGCTATTGCTTGAACCATCCTCTCAAAACGTATCCTATCCCAGCGATCTCCCATTACCGAGGCTGCGCCATCTAACTGTTTAAGCATCTGCTCTTTGTTGAGACCTTCAAACTGCAGTCCATATTTTGCTACTTCAACAATTCCAGAGATAACGTCATCAGAGAGATCTTCTTGACCTTCGAGAATCGATGGGTCTTGTGCAGAAGCGCATCCCTCAAAGAACATGGCTGCAGGTCGACAGGCTAGGATAGCACTCTGCTGCTCAGGTGAAATGTCATCTGCGTAGTTCAGGGCATGCCAAGCAAGGAGAAGACCTATTTCTTTATTGAGATATGGTCGCTGCGATTCATTCTCAGCGCCAAGATCTTCCCCCCTAGACATGGCATCAACAACTTCAACTCTGTAGTTTAGGTATTTAGCTAGAGCAAGCTTCCATTTCTCATGAAAAGCTTCTCTTTGAGTAATGCTTGGGATCTCGTCACTCACTTCTCGAATAGCCCACATTCTGGCATAAGCAGCATCTGCCTCTTCAAAGTGAGGAAGAAGCTTCTCTCCATTGCGTACTACCTGGTTCACATCTGGGTAAAGCTTAGCGAGATTGTGTATATCACTGAGCTCCGGGGCAGGGGGAAGTCCGATTGCAATAAAATTCGAAAAGCTCATCTCAAGATCAGATGAAATAAGAATCATCTTAAGGCTTGCGCGGCTCGAGCCTGTTTCATGATCAAATGAGCTAAACTCACCATTTACAAAATCAAAGGCGCCATCAGATGCTACCCCCTTTGCACGCTCAAGAGGCCCTGAAAACTCACGAAGCGCTATAGCTATCTCATCCCTGGTAACTTCAGGGTGCAGATTCAGGGTCAGGCGTGCAAATGCGTGTCCTGGTCCATGCTCACCGTGACGGTGCTCTGTTTCAACACCACGCTCTATGTGGCTATCTGAAAGGAGAGTATCAAGAACTCCAGCAGGTACTTGGTCGGAGCTTAAAGCAACAGGCGATAGATCCCGCCTTATCTCAGTAATATATTCTTCGACATCGCTAGGGATTTCTAACTCACCAAACTCTCCATCGTTTAAGCGAGAGACAACAACTTGATCGGCAACCTCAATTGCTGGCCCCTGTAACCCAAGCGAATCATTGTGCTCGAGGTTACGCGCATCGGTTACTGCTATAGTGTGAAGTGTGATACCCTTATCTCTTGCTACGCCATGAATACGTTTTGGATCAGCAACGCCTGTAGGCTCAATAATGACCGTATGATAGTCTCCATTTAACTCAACAAGCGTATCCCCGAACTCTCGCCAGCTTCCACAACAAACGCACTCGTGGCTCAAGCCTCTAATAGCATCAGCCCGGATCCGTGTAGCATCAATATTTTCTGCACCAAAATCATTAACAATAACAGCAACACTTCCAAGCCTGTCGTCGTGCTGATCAAGTAAACTATTGATAAAAGTAGTTTTTCCTGCGCCCAACGGTCCCGCAATAAGGACAAAGCGAGTTTGCTCAATTGATGGGTTCTCGGCCTGACGATCATGTACTTCAAGTGTCATAAGGGGGTTCCATTAAAAAATACTGCTGAGGGTGATCTATCACTACTGCAAGTTTATTGCAATAAGAGACGAGCTGCATTCTTTACCAAGAGGGCAATCTATTCTCTCTCGAAGCACAAAAAGCTCTCCCTCAAGTTGAATTAGCAGAGATGTCTATCTGAGTACTTGATCTAGATGTATCTAAAAGAAGTTTCTATGAGGCAATAAGCCTAAAGTGCGACAGGGCTGCGTAGTTTGATGATAGCTATGGAGTAAACCTTGTGACAGAAGTTCGATATGTGGGAAACGCCCATTAGTTCAACGAGCTATCGGAGTCAAGAGAGTCCGGATAATATTGCCAGCCTCCCCCAAGAGAGCGAAAAAGAGAAATATAAGCATCAACAACAAATCCTCTCGTCTCTGCTAGATCGAACTCTAATTCAAAGAGTCTACGCTCACTATCAAGAACATTTTGAAAGTCAGTTAGGCCAGAAACATAAAGTGACTTTACCAGCTCAGTAGCTTTACGACTTGAATCAACCGAAGTATGCAAGGAAGCCGCACGAATTTTTTGCTCTCTTAAAACTACGATAGCATCTTCTACCTCGCGAACAGCCTGAAGAACAGCCGACCGATATTCAGACGCTAACTGCTGAGTTCTTAAGTCTGCAGCTGCAATTTTTCCCCTCGTAGCCCCAAAGTCTAAGAAGTTCCACCGCACACTTGGACCGATTGAGTACGCGAGACTATTGCTCCTCACTGCATCTTCGAGAGTATTCAGAGCCTCAAAAGAAAACTGGCCTGGTAGAGATACAATAGGATACAACTCCGCCTCGGTAGCCCCTATGAGAGCGTGTTGTGCTGCAAGACGTCTCTCTGCTTGTCGAATATCAGGACGCTGTCGAATCACATTGACTGGCAAAGACTCAATCTCAAACGAGGGGATTTGAGGAATGGGCTGCTGGGAAAGTAACAAAGGCTGTACATCCTCTGGGTATCCACCAAGCAGAACTGCAAGCGCATTCCTCTCCTGCGCAAGTTGAATTCGAACAACTGGAAGAGTAGCTTCCGTTTGTCCAAGGTTAGACTCTGCCTGGCGTACGTCAAGCTCCGGAGCAACTCCAGCTCGGAAACGATCTTGCGCCACGGCTAGACTCTCTCGCTGCGCTTTAATATTTTTCTCTGTTAACTGAACCTCGGCCTGCCTCACACGGTACCGAACATAAGATTGAGCAAGTTGAGCGAGTAAGGTAACCATTGTACCACGGTATGCTTCTACTGACGCATCCGCTTGAGCACTCGCCGATTCGGTGAGCCTTCTCACTCGTCCGAGAAGATCGATTTCCCATGATATCGCCCCACCCAAAGCAAAGAGATCATTATTTGGATCAGAGAGTGCAGATGCAACACTTTCGCTTCGACGTCGCTTGCTGAGATTCGCAGTCAGATCCAGATCTGGCAAGAATTGAGATCGTTCAACTCTATAGAGAGCGAGGAGTTCTTCAATACGTAGCAAAGCTCCCTGGAGAGAAAGATTATCCTTTTGGGCTTTAGCAACCAGCACATTGAGCGTGGGATCCTCGAGACGTGTCCAGTAGTCAGTAAAACTACTGTCTGGTGGCGTGGTCTGCTGCTCAAATGTGCGTACCCATGCCTTTGGTAACTTTACTGCTGGGGGAACGTAATCAGGACCGACCGAGCATGCAGTAAAAGCGCAGAAAAAAGCAGCTGTAACAATGTTTTTCAACATAACTGCTTCTCAACGAAATAGGGTGGGAAGCCAAGTGAGCGGGTTTCTTGTGCATCTCAGATGAATCATAGAGAATCATCTTGCTCTAACTATTCTCAATTCGCAAGTCACAGGAGAGCCTCTCTCTTTTATTAATGATTATCATTCAAATACTCACCATATGAGAACAAAAATAAGTATTCTAACTACTCAATACTACTGCATTGCTCTGGTATTCTTCTTTCTCCCACAAATCGGACGCTCTCAATCCGAACATCCATCAGTCATTGTTTCTGAAGCTCAATCAGCATTATGGTTTGATCATATTGAGGCGCTTGGCACGCTAAGAGCGAATGAAACTGTTTTACTCACTGCTTCAGTCACAGATACGGTTACGAAGATTCATTTCGACGACGGTCAGCGTGTAGAAAAAGGCTTTGTATTAGCTGAAATGACCGACGAGGAGGAAAGCGCCCTCGTTCGAGAGATGACCGCTCGTGTTTCTGAAGCAAAGAAGCAATACCAACGTCTCAAAGATCTTCCCAAGACAGGGGCTGTCTCCGAATCTCTCTATGATCAACGAGAGAGAGAGTATCGTGCGGCCAAAGCACAACTTGAAGCGATGAAAAGTCGGCTTCGCGACAGACTCATCATTGCTCCATTTTCTGGAATTCTTGGTCTACGAAATATTAGCGTTGGTGCACTTGTGGAACCAGGTGATGAAATTGTTACTATTACTGATGATTCTGTAATGAAACTCGACTTTGCCGTCCCTGCGGTGTTCCTTAACTCACTAGAGCCGGGGTTGTCTATCGTTGCCCAAAGCGCTGCGTTCCCTCACCGAACATTTGAAGGAACGGTATCAAGCATAGATTCTCGGGTAAATGAATCCACTCGCTCTATTATCGTTCGTGCGAGGATTCCTAATGAAGAGCGGTTGCTCAAACCAGGACTCCTGCTCTCCGTGGATCTACGCTACCGAAATCGACAAGCCATACAAATCCCAGAAGAAGCTCTTATTCCTTCGGGTGACTCCAATTTCATTCTTGTCGTCGATAAGAATTCTTCTCTCACTGAAAAAAGACAAGTTGTAATCGGAAACAGACAGGTTGGAAAAGTTGAAGTCGTCAAGAACTTACAAGAAGGGGAGCTCGTCATAACACATGGAACTATGGCAGCGCGCCCTGGGCTCCCGGTATCAATTCGAGCAATTCAACAAGAGAACGAAAGCGTAAAAGAAATTCTTCGCCGTAAGGACAGCTCCCAATGATTCTATCTGATATCTCAGTTAAACGGCCTGTCTTTGCTTCCGTCGTTACCTTTATCCTCGTTCTCTTTGGATACGTAGCTTTTGAGAGGCTGTCGCTTCGTGAATATCCTGATATCGATCCTCCTGTTGTTTCTGTCGAAGTCTCCTACCCCGGAGCATCTGCCAGCGTCGTTGAATCGAAAATTACAGAACTCGTTGAGGAGCGTATAGCTGGAGTTGAAGGAATTAAATTTATAGAGTCTCGAAGCGAAGATGGCGAATCGCGAGTTAATATCGAATTTGAGATCGATCGAGATATTGATGGAGCAGCAAATGATGTCAGAGATAGAGTATCAACTATTTATGACGATCTCCCAGAGGAAGCCGATCCTCCTGAAATCCAAAAAGTTGACTCAAATGACGATGTGATTATGTGGCTCAACCTACAGAGCCCAAACATGTCAGTCCCGGAACTTACAGACTACGCTGAGCGTTATCTTGTTGATCGGTTTTCTGTGCTTGATGGAGTGGCCAGAATTCGAGTTGGGGGCGGTCAAGAATATGCCATGCGAATCTGGCTAGACCGAGAGAAACTAGCAGCTCGAGGCCTAACGGTAACCGACGTAGAAGAGGCACTCAGAGCAGAGAATGTAGAACTTCCAGCAGGAAGTATTGAGTCGGACCAGCGTCAATTCACTATTCGAGTACGTCGAACCTTTCAAACTCCAGAGGACTTTCGCTCTCTTGCACTATCGCGTGGTGAAGATGGATACGTAACACGCCTCGGTGACGTCGCACGAGTCGAAAAAGGAACGGTCGAAGACAGGACGTTGTTTCGTGGAAATGGCGTCCCAATGGTTGGAATAGGGACTATTAAGCAATCTACCGCTAACACTATCTCTGTAGCTCGAGCCGTAAAGGAAGAGCAAAATCGCATTAACCCCTTACTCCCTAATGGAATGGAACTCAAGCAAAGCTATGACACATCTATCTTTGTAGAAGAAGCTATTTCTGAGGTATTTACCACGCTCCTGATTGCCATCATTTTGGTCATACTCGTCATCTACCTTTTTCTAGGTGACATACGCGCCATGCTTATTCCTGCTGTCACAGTACCTGTTTCACTTATTTCCTCATTCCTTGTTTTGTATTTTCTCGGATTCTCCATCAACCTTCTAACACTTCTCGCCTTAGTACTCGCAATTGGCATGGTTGTCGACGATGCCATTGTAGTCCTCGAAAACATCTCTCGAAGAATGAATGAACTCGGAGAGCCACGTCTCGTTGCATCATACCGAGGCACACGAGAAGTCGGCTTTGCCGTAGTCGCTACGACACTCGTTCTCGTAGCTGTATTTGTTCCCCTTGCATTTTTACAAGGCGATATTGGTCGACTTTTTTCAGAATTTGCCCTGACGATGGCTTCTGCCGTCATTTTCTCAAGCTTTGTGGCGCTTACACTTTGCCCCATGTTAGCTTCAAAGATTCTCAAGAAAAGCGAAGAAACATCTCTCCTTGCGTCTCACGTCGATTCTTTTTTTCTTAGCCTCAAAGAGTCCTACAGCGGTCTTCTCTCAAAAACGCTTCGTTTTCCTAAGCAAATACTCTTCGGTTTATTCCTTTTAATCTCTATCGCATGTGGAATCTTTTTTCTTCTCCCCTCTGAATATGCTCCAAAAGAAGATCGTGGGGCATTCTTTGTCTTAGTCAATGGACCAGAAGGAGCCTCATACGAATATATGAAAGACTATATGGAGGAGATTGAGCACCGCCTCACTCCTTATGTCGAATCACAAGAAGTCACCCGCCTTCTTGTACGAGCCCCAAGAAGTTTTGGAACCATTGAGTCTTTTAATAGTGGTATTATTATATGCGTTCTCAATAACTGGTCGAAGAGAAGGAGCGCATTTCCTATCATGGAGGAGATTCGCAATAAGCTATCAGATCTTACAGGGGTAAAAGCTTTTCCCGTCATGAGACAAGGCTTTGGTTCTCGGATCAGCAAACCAGTTCAATTTGTGATTGGAGGGGGCACTTACGAAGAACTCGCTGAGTGGAGAGATCTCATCGTGCAGGAAGTTGAAAAGAATAATCCAGGCTTTATTGGTCTCGACTGGGACTACAAGGAAACGAAACCCCAGATTCAAGTGAAAATTGATTATAATCGGGCCGCCGAGCTAGGAGTCAAAGTTTCCACTATTGGGCGCACTCTTGAAACAATGCTCGGCTCCAAACGTGCTACAACATATATTGAAAAAGGAGAAGAATACGATGTGATACTTGAAGGAGAACGAGATAGCCAACGCACTCCTACTGATCTGCAAAATCTCTATGCTCGCTCCGATAGAACTGGAGAGCTTATCCCTCTATCGAACCTAATACAGATAACAGAGTTTGCCGACTCTCCAACACTCAACCGATACAACAGAATTCGCTCCATTACTCTGGAAGCAAATCTCGCCGATCACTTTTCACTCGACGAGGCCCTCTCCTGGTTAGAGAACACTGTCCGTGAGAAACTCCCCTCCGAGGCTATTATTGATTACAAAGGATTATCCCGAGATTTCAAATACTCAGGCTCCTCTCTTGCTTTTGTCTTTTTCCTCGGGGTCGTTGTCACATTCCTCGTACTTGCCGCACAGTTTGAAAGCTATATACATCCTTTTATCATCATACTCACCGTTCCTACTGCAGTAGTTGGTGGTCTGTTAGGGCTCTTGCTTACCGGAGGGAGCTTGAACCTCTATTCACAAATTGGCTTGATCATGCTCGTTGGGCTTGCCGCAAAGAATGGGATTCTGATCGTTGAGTTCGCCAATCAGCTCCGAGATCAAGGAATCAAATTTGACGAGGCACTTCGTCAAGCAGCCCTAACCCGGCTGCGACCTATTCTCATGACGGGCATTACCACTGCAGCGGGAGCAATCCCCCTCATTCTTGCATCAGGTGCTGGAGCTGAAACAAGACAAACTATTGGCATCGTTGTTCTCGGAGGAGTCCTACTTGCGACCGGCTTGACCGTTTTTCTCATCCCGGCTGCATATGCACTGTTTGCTCGCAAAACGAGTTCACCAAATTCCGTATCAGACGAGCTCCAGCAGCTTCTTCGCGACTAGCACGCAGTAGCGTTTGCTTCTCTATCAAGAATGAGTATGAAGTGCAAAGAGAGAGTCTACCGATACCGTCGACTCTTCCCAAACGGTGACTGCTTCTGATTCTTCATCGTCTCAACAAATGGCGAGTGAAACGGCTGATCCTTGTCGGGAGTAAGGGTTATTTCAAGCAGCGCCTCAATACTTTTTAGGTTCGACACTTCATCAAGGTCACAAAAAGAAATAGCAACTCCAGAGGCACCAGCGCGCGCTGTTCGCCCTATACGGTGCACGTAACTATCGGGATCCGTTGGAAGCTCAAAGTTTATCACGTGTGAAATACCATCGATGTCAATTCCACGAGCAACAACATCGGTAGCAACAAGAAAACGGACCTCTCCAGCATCAAAAGCTTTAAGCACTTTCTGTCGATCCTTCTGACTCTTGTCGGAGTGAATAGCCTCAGCAGAAAAGCCTTTTCGTGAAAGGATATTAGAGATCACATTAGCGCTTGCTCGGGTATTGGTAAAAATAAGCGCAGATTCTATGGTCTCGTCCTGGACAAGCTTTTGAAGGAGTGGTCGCTTATACTTGGTATCAACAAAGAACACTTTTTGAGTAATATTGTCGGCAACCGAGCTATCAGGAGCAACATCAACGTGCTTTCTATTTTTCTTAAGGAGAACACTTGCAAGTTGCTGCACTTCGCCATTGAGCGTGGCGGAGAAAAAGAACGTTTGACGTTCGTTGGGCAAAATACGTGCGATATCACGGACATCGTGCACAAACCCCATATCAAGCATGCGGTCAGCCTCATCAAGCACAAAGAACTCAACATCACGCAGCCATATAGCTTTACGATTAATAAGATCGAGCAACCTTCCTGGGGTGGCCACAACGATATCAGCTTCATTTTTTAGTGCATCAATCTGCTTCTTAATTGGCAGACCGCCAACTACAGAAACAATTTTGTAGGAGAGGTTCTTACTATACTGCACCAAGTTTTCTTCAATCTGCTGTGTAAGCTCACGGGTAGGGCTAAGGATCAGAGCTTTCACACTCCCCTTTCGAGAGCGTGACTTACTCTTCTTTGAAGACTCAGTATCTACTTTCGCTTCTTGCTTTTCGCCTCTTGCTTGCTCAAGGAGGTGTAGAATAGGCAACCCGAATGCTGCGGTTTTTCCTGTTCCTGTTTGAGCAGACGCTAGGATATCGTCTCCTTCAAGGGCAAGAGGAATAGACTGAGCTTGGATATCCGTTGGCGATTCGTAGCCAACGCTTTTGAGTGCTGAAAGAATCTCTGGATGGAGCTGTAAATCTGAAAAAGTAATTTTGGTCATGGAGATATTAAACGGAAAAAATACAAAAATGTTCTCGAATTGCTAACACCACTGCTTAAGCAGCTCTCTTGCTCTTTGAACGTACGTCGACCCGAAAAGATTACAATGATTGAATATATGATACAGATTGTAGAGGGTCGCTCGTCTGGGATAGTCCTTATCAAGCGGATACACTTCATTATACCCCTTATAAAACTCTGGAGCAAACCCACCAAAGAGCTCTGTCATGGCGATATCTGCCTCGCGGTGCCCCCAGTAAACAGCCGGATCAATCAAATAGGGGCCACTTTTTCCCCAATATGCATTTCCTCCCCAGAGGTCTCCGTGTAAGAGAGATGGAGCGACCTCTAAGGACTCCAATTCACATTTCATACTTGGATATGCTTGCGTGTAAAGTTCGTCTATCTCGCTGGAAAACCACCCGCGCCTTGTTCCAAGTTCAACTTGGTATCCAAGTTCAACTTGGTATCCAAGTCGGTGTTTGAGAAAAAAAGCAGGCCAACCCTCCTCACGTGAATTCACCTGAGGAGTAGCACCAATATAATTATCATGGGAAAAGCCAAAATACGGCTGCTCAATCTGGTGCATTTCCGCTAAACTTCTCCCGAGTGTGCGTTGGGCCTTCGCTGAGGGCTCTCCCGGTTCAATCCATTCAAGCAGAAGATATTGAGGCACCGTTGCGTTCCATGCAAACACACCTGGGACAGAAATAACCCCTGAATCTCTAAGAGCCGTTAACCCCTCGACTTCAGACTCAAAGAAGGCTGGCTTAGCCGAAGAGTTCGCTTTCAAAAAGGCCGTTCGACCACCCTTAAGGGAAAGACGATACGCTTGGCTTATGTCACCTCCAGATACACCGTCAGCCGAAAGAATCCTTAATGAAAAGTTTTGCAGTAAATGATTTTCGATCTCGAGAGGTAGCATTTTACGGGAGATGTAGGGTTTTATCTTTCACACAGGATAGTTGCCTAAGGCCACGTTTTTCAATACCCTACTCCTTCTCTTCCTTAGCAACGAGGGTTGCAAAGGGTTGTTCTTTATCCCCATTATCACAAAACATATGAAAGAAGAGGTGACGTTCTCTTGGTATGTGGCAAACGAGTTTCCTTCGAAGCTCCATGTCGCACAATCCAAAGTGCTTCGAGCCTGTCAAGCAAAGGCACTCAGGCTCCATGACAATGACAGCACCAAAGTCGGCGAAACTCTCGCTTCCGTCGTGGAACTTCTTAAGCAACACGGCGGCTACTTCCAGACCTTCATCGCGCTTCATACGACTCCTACCAACGGCTATCATGGCCTTGCGGGAAGAAAGATCAAGCGTGGTAAGGATAAGTACGAAGCTCTCCAGTACCGCCGTCAAGTCGCTGTGCTTCAGTTCGCCTGGGAGAGCTGGAAGGCGACTCCCACGAGCGCCTTCCACTCTCAATAGGAACTGGCACTCAAAAGGGGGCTGCGTGCTGCACGCGCGCAGTCCTCTTCACTCTTCTTTCACCCAGGGGGATAAGATGAGGTTCGTCGATGTGAAGGATCTCTGTTGTTAAGGAAGAGCCAGTTAAAGTGAAATCTGAACTCTACGTCCAGGCTCTTCATTCTCTGCTTGAGGTGCTGAACTAGACTGTGGTGCAACGCTACCATTAAGCGCATTTCCAAGAACTTCAGCAGCCTTCCCATTCTCGATAATCTCTTTATACGCGAGATAAACTGTATCAAGCAGACTAATCACTTTCGTAATACGTTTTACGTCACGGTGAAGATTAGCTTCAGTAAGATAGAAGAGCATAAAATCATAAAGGCGATCGAGGTCTTTGGCAATCTGGCCACCTTTTTCGAAATCAAGAGTGTTCATGAGCTCAGCGATAATCGCTTGTGCTTTGCTAAGAAAGCGACAGAACTTGGCCATATCGTTTTCTTCAAGGCCTGCCTTGGATTGACGGAGAAATTTGAGCGCCCCTTCGTACATCATAAGGAGAAGGCGACCTCTATCTGTCGTCGTAACCTGGACTGTCTGATACTGGCTGTGGGCGTTTTTACCGTACATGAACTAACCTTTGACTCGTACGAAATATTCCTATTCGCTACATTCCCTGCAAAAACTACATACAAGGGTCACAGCTTAGGTATCGGCGACCCTAAAGATCACCTTGAGAAGAAAATCAAAAGGTTAGAGAATACAATCCCTTAAGAGCGATTTCTCTTTTAGTTTCAGTGCGTTAGAAAGATGTCAGCAGCAGTCCAAAAAGCCCCTCAAAGGGCGAGTTATTCTCCGGGAACAAAGCCGAGCGGTCGAAAATATACAAGCGGATACAAGCCGACTATTCCGTGGAAAATCTCGCGTGGATAGCCGTACGCCACAACCCTGTCTCCACGTTGTATTTTCTTATAGTGCTCTAGGGTATCAGGCCCTGTAATCTCAAGGGCGACCTGAAAAAACTCTTTTGCAGGACGAGTCTCAGGAAAGCTATCGTTGCCAAAATCATAGCCAGAGCTCCAATCAACACCGTTATAACGTGCAAGGACCCGTGCGACCTGAGGTTGAGCTGCAATTTCAAAATCGATCTTTTCTACCTCTCCTACCCATGCAACGAGAGAATCGAGATGCTGCTCAGGCTTCAACCGTACTTCGCGCGGAGTAAGAGACTTGTCGGCACGCTTCTCAAAAACATCGTTTTCAAAGCCACCAATAGGTCGGTAAGCACCTGTAGACGAGCAAGCAGCAAAAAACAGAACAAGAAAAGAAAGAACAACGTAACGCATAAAAATCTCCACAGATAGAGAGCAAAGCAATGGCACGAGTTAGACTGACAGCCTTATTACTAACGTGCAACGAAAATCTAACGGTCTTACGAAGAAAGCTCAAGTGAGCGCTCAAAGGCCGCCCTAACACCCTTAACTATCTTAGCCTTTAACTTATTTTGCTCGAAACTCTCTATCCCAGCGGCAGTTGTGCCACCAGGTGAAGTTACCTGGGTACGAAGTTCAGAGGCCTCCTTAGCACGAGAATCCCAAAGCTCCTGGGCACCGAGAAATGTTTGAGAAACAAGCATTCGAGCTTCTTGCTTGGAAAACCCGATCTCAGAGGCTGCTTCAAGAAAGGCCTCTATAATATACAAGACAAAACCTGGCCCACTTCCTGACACAGCAGTTGATGCATGTATAAGTTTTTCGTCTTCTACTTCAAGTGCCTTTCCAGATGCTGCAAAGAGATCTCGCAAATACCTCGCTTCTTCCTCTGCTATGGAAGGAGAACAAAGAAAGACTGTCATTCCCTTTCCGATCTGCGCAGGAAGATTAGGCATCGCTCGTACAAGCTTCTTGTGCCCATCAAGCGCACTTTCAAGAGCAGCAAGTGAGACTCCAGCCATAATAGAGGAGACTATCTGGTTAGGTTGGAGTTTTGAAGAAAGTTCAGCACAGACCTCTTTATAGACCTGTGGTTTGACGGCAAGGATAACGATATCACTTATAGCTGCATCATCGTTCAGGGTAGAGATGACTGGGCACCCGAGGGTTTCCTTAAGTGCCGCATGTTTCTCTTCAAAGGGCTCAACAATAGTGAGCTGGTCAGGGCGGAGCATCCCTCCCTGAAGAAAAGAGACTGCAAAGGCAGCCCCCATGTTTCCACCACCAATGACCGTTATCTTCACGGAACGTTATTCTCCACGGCCCCGTTGCTCGTTCTCTACTTCAAGCACCTGGCCCTCATCGAGGCAGAGAAAGAGAGACATCTGCTTAATAAGTGTTTCATAGTCCTCTTTCTTGCCCATATTGAGGCGATATTCGTTGAGCACTTTCACCTGCATATCATTGGCCCACATATCCCAGGCCTGCTGAGAGACATTTTCAAAGATTTTTTGGCCGAGATCGCCGGCAAATGGCGGTTTTTCTAGCCCAGGGAGCTCAGCTCCAAGCTTGCAGCACTGTACACGTCTTTCTGACATAGGAACCTCCAAAACACTGAAATCACAGTGAATATTTCCTGGCAATTCTCACAATATTCGCAACAAAAAGCAAGGCTTCTTCAAAGTATACGTACGGGATTTACGGATAATCTCAAGAAATACAGAAGTCTTACACACTTGTTACAAATCCGTGACAACAGCTCCCCGATTATCGTTCAAAGTGGGCTCATAAGGTTCGAGGGCCACTCACACATGCGGCTCTTGGTATTAATGAAGGAGATTGAGGTTCATGGAAGATACTCGGAAAGATAAAGAACTCGTTGAGGCATTCAAAGGTGGGGAAGAAGCTGCATACGTAGAACTTGTTCGTCGGTATACAGAAAAAGTTCACCGTCTTGCACTCCGCATCACTCGCAACGAATCCGACACCGAAGAGATCCTCCAGGACGTGTTTATCACGGTTCATACAAAGATTGGCACTTTCCAGGGAAAGTCGGCTTTCTCGAGTTGGCTCTACCGTATCACAGCCAACACCTCGTTCATGAAACTTCGTCAACGTAAGAAGCACAGCGCTATCTCAATTGATGATGTAAACCAGGGTTCACGTGACAACGGCTGGCTTACAGACAGAAGTGACACATGTGACATCAACTACATGAGCTCTCGCCACGAACTCCGACGGGAGCTAGAAGAAGCTGTAGGAAAACTCCCAGAAGAATACAAAAAGATCTTCATCCTTCGTGATGTTGACGGACTTTCAAACCAAGAAGTCGGTGAAGTCTTAAACCTCTCTGTTCCAGCGGTGAAGTCACGGCTCCACCGATCTCGGCTCATGCTCCGTAAAAAGCTTCAACGCTACTACGAAGATTACCGCAGCCAAGATCAAATCCACTACGGAATGAATCCATTTGCTCGGACAGCTTGTATGCAATATGCGGCATAAACCAACACTCTTCGTATAAGCAACAAGTCCCTTGCTCTTACACTTCATCTTGCTCTTGCTCTAAACAAATCAACAGAGCAAGAGCAAGATGAAGTGCAAGAGTAAGAGATATTGGATAAGGGATATCAAGACACTCCAAGATAGTCTACGCTATCGTCTATGCCCCCCCTCGACAAAAGCACCTCTTACCAAACAGGCGTACTCTTTGCTGCCCTTACCTCAATATCTTGGGCATTTATTCCGATATTAATTAAACCGGCCTCTCTTGAACTCTCCTCTGCCAATATCTCCTTTATGCGCCTCGTAGGTGGCACCATCGGGCTCTTTCTTCTTTCTCGAGCAAAGCCTGAATGGAAATCACGCATCAAGCAAGCCATGAAGCCAGCTCTCTTTGCGGGCTTTCTCTTCACCTATCACTACTGGTCTTACGTTGAGGGAATAGCTTGGAGTGGGCCTGCCCTAGGACGGGTCCTTATCAACCTAGGATCTGTCTTCTTAGCACTCATAGGATTGTTCTTTTTTCGTGAACGGCTCTCTCCCCTCCAGCTCTTCGGTGTCATTTGTGCGTTCATTGGGGTGGCAACCTTTACCCTTTCACTCTACGGATGGTCATTTGGTGATGTTGAGATGCCCGCTGTGCTATTACTCCTTAGTTCAGCCTCGGTATGGGCTGTCTACGGCTTCCTTCAACGCCACGCTTCTCGAGAGAATCTTGGAAGCGAATTCCTTCTCATTATGTTTGCGATTGCTGCCATCCTAACCTCATTTTTTACCGCGCCGTCTCAATTTCTCAATGCCTCCCCTCTCGCTCTTACTTCTACCGGCATCCTCGCTCTTCTTACCGTCACAGGATACAGCTTCTTTTCAAAAGCAATGTCTACTGAGATTCCTCTGACTCACCTTACAGTTCTCACCTGCACCAGCCCTCTACTGACTCTCATACTCTTACTTCTCTTAAAAGCGTATCTTCCAAATGCTCTTCCTCCTGAGGGGGTATCAGTCGTATCTCTTCTCCCTGCAACTATCTGTGTTCTTGGTGTTTACCTCGTGGTATCAAAGAAAAAATCCTTGCCTGCCTCCTCAGCAACAGAGAAGATACATAAATAGGTCTATTTTCCTTCTCCTTCTCTTGTGAAACGCGAGTATCTTCTTCTTTCTCTCTCAACTCTCATCTCGTGTGCGGTTGCGGCATTCATCCTCTCCTTCTTTTTCCCACAGCTTTTTGGACGCCCCCAAGACCTCAATGTTGTTCAACTCGATAAAAAACTTCCTCCATTTTATGAAGGGGTCTTTCGAACAAAAGACTACGTGTCGCCTGAGCTTATTCTTAAAGATCCAGTCACAAACGTTCGAGGCAAGCCGCTGTTTCCTGAGCTCGGCTCACTCGGGCCACACGATATCTTAGGATTTCGGAACACCTCGATTCCTAATGTGGCAGATGTAGTCACTATAGGTGACAGCCAGACATACGGCATAAATGTCATCCACAATGAAAGTTGGCCACAAAGGCTCTCGCAAAAGCTCGGAGGCAAAAAAGTTTACAGCATGGCCATCGGCGGCTGGTCCCCCCCTCAGTATCTTGCCATATATGAAAAGGCCCTCACCCTTCAACCTCAAGCAGTGGTCATTGGTATCTATCTTGGAAACGATATCCTTGAGGCCTTTCGTGTCGTTTATAGCCACTCATACTGGGCAAAACTCCGAAAGAAAGATCTCTCACTGAGCGACGCTCCTACAACTCCGTTTCCTTTTCCTGAGTCCGAACTTCTCAGCTTAAACATTAGCGACAATGATTCCATGATCTTTACTCCTGCTGGTCGGCTACGCGCACTCGATCAAAGAAATCGAGCAAACGAAGAAGGTATGCGACTCATCATTGAGTGTATGAAACAGATCTCACTCAAAGCTCAAGCTACAAAAACCCCAACTATTTTCTTACTTATCCCCACAAAAGAGCTTGTGTATAAACAACTGATTGAGGAACACAACGAATCTCTCCACAAAGACTTTGATGAGCTCTGGAAACAAGAACAAGAGATACACGACACCCTACTTTCTCAAGGAAAATCTCTTTCCTCAATCGAGGTACATTCAACTCTTTCTACACTCAGGGAAGCACTGTCTCAACACATCCTGACGTATCGATCAGATAAAGATGGGCATCCACTTGCTCACGGATATTCCATCATCTCTGATATTGCTCATGATGCTATCAAGGAGAGAATATACTCCCTTGCTTCAGGGCTTTATCAAACGACGGTAGGTGATAAAATCTGGTTTTTTCAGGTACGAGAAGGCAAGAGAACGCTTTATCGCAGCGAAATTGCACTTAAAAAAACTGGGCTCAAGAAAGAAAATGCTGTCCCAACTTCCCTTGGGCGGCTACAACACCTTCCGTTGGTTAACGACCACCACTAAGCTCCCATCCCTGGTCAGATGGAAGTTTCGATGTCGCGCTTCGAGAAGAAACTAATGGACAATCAGGACAAATTTCGCGCAGAACATCCAATGCCCAACTCCGAGGATAACGCGCCCCTGTAAAGAGCTCTAAATGAAAATCCCTCTCCGGAAAACACTCTTGAAGATCTTCAAAGTGGGAGAATCGAAGGTTTAAAGCCTCAGGTGAATCCCAACGTACATCAATCATAAAAAAGGTATGAGGAAGGAGGAGGTGATTATTGAAGCCAGAGTGCGGGTTAGAAAAACGGTCAATCCAAATCATAGGGGGAACAAAAAGCCACGGAGCACAGCTAAAATATTCCAGATTCATCTCAAAAGGCATCCAAAATCCAGCTTCTGTACTCATAAGATAAGCTGCACTATGCCAATCTTCAGGTGTCTTCCAACTAATCCACTCAGGCGCCACTTCAAATCCAGACTCAGCACGAGTCTCCTTTAACGGACAAAGAAGCACAACAACAAGAACAGCAATTACTGTCAGAGAACGACTGGCTTCATAAGCACACAAGAAAGCTCGAGAGAGGACTTTAGGTCGGTTGATCATATTTATCTTCAGCAAAAGCACACGTAAGAAAGAACAACCGTGCACAAAAAACACTACCAATACCGAACCCTAGGTCTATTACGCTAATCTTCTTGACTAGCACAGCCAACTACTTATAATGCACAAATTGTGCGTAGGGACAGGAGGCACGATATGACATCCCTAAAGCTAGATCCCCCTAAGATCTCGGGCGCTTCCACAAACGCACCATCTCATAGCGCAGACAATTTTGATTCTCTCACATTACCGGCGACATCACATACGAGTGGATTAACACCACTGCACATGGCTTCTCGTCTGGTTACGGCTTCACTCCTTTGCTCACTTATGCAGGCAACTGCAGGAGAACTACCTCACCCCTCTCAATCGGACATGGTCATCCCAGACACCCTAGATGTCATTCGAAAAGATGACAACTTACAGCATACGCTTGATGGACCAATGGATGACATCGTCAATCTCTTACTCGATCAAGGTTGGACGATTTTTATTCCTGGCTATTTTGAGCCGCCAATAAGTATAGGTGAGCCATTCATTCTTGATATCATTATCAACCAAGAATATAACGCGGCTGAACTCAATGATCCGAATTACGGCATATACAACATACAAACAAACCCCCTAACACCGAATCAATTATTATATGCACAACAAGAATTCTACACCGTTATTCCATTTAATCCGGTGACTGATGGACAAGACGTTGAGGGGTTTGTTTGCAATCTCGTTGAGTCGATGTGCGTAAGCCCCGATTCAACATGTGAAGAGACTTTAATAGATCCTGGCACATACAGACATCAACCAGAGTATTTTCAGACTTTTTCTGTTTATCCAAATCCATTTAATCCAAGCACGCAGTTTACTTTTACACTTCCAGCTATTCGTTCTTTAGACTTATCGCTCTACACCCTCAATGGAGAACTCGTTTACGAAACGAACTATGCTCATCTCCCGGCTGGGAGGCATTCTATCCCATTTCACGCTGAAAACCTTGCCTCTGGTAGTTATTTTGCTCGATTCGCTTTTAGCACTGGGCAGGCACAAGAGGTTCATACCGAACGAGTTGTATTACTTCGATAAGGACACATCATATGAAGCCCATCACCTACGTCAAAGCATGCCTTATGTCCTACCTCTTCCATTTGAGCCTTTTGCTGTCGAGCACAATACTCTTCCCAAGTTCATATGGAATCGCTGATGACTATTCACTTCTTGAAGAAACTCCTAGCTCACAAGAGCTCATAAGAAAGCGTTTGAACTACACAACAAACGAATTCGAGAATATTCCATTTGAGGAAATGTTTCAGGAGCCAAGTCTTCCCGAAAACCAAGAAGCTCTCTTTCTTGTTGAACTCCAGGCACCAGCTCCAGCTTTAGTTTTCTCTGGAGGCATACGCACCCCAGCTACAATCGAGCTTGCCACGCAACAGTACAACACTCTCATCGCTGAACGCCCAAGCCAACTAGAACAACTTGGCCAACATATTTCTGATTTCGATCAGAAAGTCATTGCAAACTATCATATCCTCTTAAATGGTTTTGCTTTTTGGGGAACAAAGCAAGAAGCAGATCTCCTTCTTGAGCAACCCAGCGTCAGAAATACAACGCTCTTGTCTCGTGTGGAGCTCTTTCTCTCTGAGACTGTTCCACTCGTAGGCGCACCCCCAATGTGGGAACTGCAACCATTTGGACTTGATGGGACAGGGATACGGATTGGAGTAATCGATTCTGGCATCGACTACACACACCCGGATTTTCATGGAGGATGTGACGCTATCGGACCTAACTGCCAAATTCAAGGTGGCTACGACTTCGTGGACAATGATCCAGACCCATTTGATACATTCGGGCACGGAACATCTGTTGCTGCAAGCATAGGATCGAATAACCCTACCTACTCAGGCATTGCACCTGGCTCAACACTCTATGCCTATCGAGTGCTGGATCCAATCAGCGACAATGCCACATTCGAACAATCGCAAGCGCGAATCATCCAAGCCATGGAACACGCTCTCGTGCCAAATGGAGCACCCCCCTTTACCGATCCACTTGATATCGTCAACCTCTCTCTCGGCACAGAAAATACACGCAGCGACCCCAACGCTGTTCTTTCTATCGTGGCAGACAGATTGGTTGATTCTGGAGTTGTCGTTATAGCAGCATCTGGAAATAACTTTTATGGTGCATCTCACTATTACAAGCTTCCTGCTCCTGCCTCCTCTCGAAAGGCGATAACGGTCGGCTCAAGCGATAAAAATGACGCGCGCTCTTTCTTTTCTGTCTCTGGTCCACTACTGACTGGTGAAATAAAACCCGATGTACTTGCACCTGGTGGATTCGAAGAGCCTGATGGTTCAATGACGGTGTACCAAGCCTCTTCGGTCTGCTCAGCTGGAACAGGGTATTATCTAGAGAACGTAGAATCACTTCCATTCGTTTTTTCTTGCGCAGAAGATGGGATGCATATGGCAGCAAATGGCACCTCTCTCTCTGCACCACAAGTCGCCGGAATGGTTGCGATCCTTAAACAACAATATCCTGAACTCAGCCCACTTGAGTTAAAGTACGCTATCCGAAGAAATGCTATCGATCTTTCGTCGACCGACACAAGAGAGATTCCAACAAATATGATCAGTCAGGGATTTGGTCGTGCCAACCTTTTCCCAGGAGATCAGCAACGCCCACATCTTGCCATCCTCAAAAAGTCCGTAGACGAAGATCAGGAAGTTAGGTTTGAGGTCACCATCGGTCAACATTCAGACACGCCAGCAGAGAGCCTACACTACCGCCTCTCTTACGGTCGTATGGGTTTTGCTACTTCCCGATATGGGAATGACATTGACGATCCGGTTCGCTGGACTATTCTTGATGAAGGCAGTATTGCGACCCACGAACTAGAGTTTCGCACGTTTGAATCAACGTCCATTTCGAAACCCTTACTTTGGGATGGACTTTTTGTCGCAAAACTTGAACTCCTCGCTGAGGATGAAGAAACGGTCCTGGCACAAGATGCCATTACATTTTCCGTTCATAATTTGAAAATTGCGTCTCCCGTCGGGTGTGACTTTGCGAGCAACCATCTTGAGTTTGTTGGCCGAGTAATCTTACCAGAAAACACCTACTACCGAATTCAATATAAACAAGAGCACGAACAAGAGTGGAACGAAGAAGGTATTACACTCGAAAATGATGGAACTCAATCAGTTGAGGGCGGACTCCTTGGCACTCTCAATACGCCTGAAGGGTTTGAGACTGACTTCTACGCCTTTCAAGTCGCAATCTTTGAAAATAATGGTAGCCCAACTCCCATTGCAGGTCGTGAGATAGGCATACTGAGAGTCGATCCTTCAATGAGTTGGGATTCTCCCACTCAGTTTACTCGGCAACATATTGAAGATGAGTCCGGCAACCAGTATGACATCCCAACACGATATGCCATCCTTCACGCAACACAGCATCTCTCAGCTCAAGCTCAACGGGAGCTACAATTTCTTGATCTCGATCAAGATGGTGAGAATAAGATTACCCGTATCAATCGACTCCGTGCAGACGGAAGTACGAACTGGAGCATTCCTATAAGCTCAACAACACACGGAAACATTTATTCGCTTCAGACGGGCGATCTCTTTGAAGAGCCTATTGGCATGACATTTCGTGAAAGTTTCTCTCTCTATCCCGCCGATGGATCAGAATACATGAAAGCTTCGGTATCAAATGATTACTCTTCGATCTTCTCTGTTAGTCCTCCTGATTCCGTGCCGACGAAATCTGGATTTTCGATACAAACAGATCTCAATCACGATGGAGAAAAAGAACTTTTCTTTATCATACGTAGCTCTACGCCGACTCCACCTTACCCAAGAGAGAACCATGCGCTTCTTTATCTTACGGACGCTCATCTCAATCCTCTTCCTGGGTGGCCTGTGGCAGTAGAAAGCCTTGACGATCCCCGTTATATGCCTCTCCCAGTAGTTGGGAACTTCGATCAAGATCCTGAGCTCGAAATTGCTTTCTCAAGAAGTGCGCGAGGGGAAGAAGGGATAACCGTATATGAACAGCTTGAAATCTTAAACATTGACGGGACTCCTCTCAATGAGCACTGGCCTTTGCTCATGGAAGAAATCTCGATTCTCTCTAATCCACACCTCAGTGCTGCAGATTTTAACAATGATGGTATAGATGAGCTTGTTATTTCTGCACAAACCTATCTTTCTGTACTCGATACAGTTACCAGAGAGGCCTACTCTGAAGATGACGGCGCTGGTTGGCCGCAAATCCTACCCGGATACCTTGGCTCTGATACGACAGCAGCAATTGGGGATATTAACGGTGATGGTGCACTAGAAATTGTTGCCTCACGAGCAACCAATGCGCCTGATTCTTCTATCACCACCTTTCAAAGTAACGGGAACCAGCTCTGGAGCCATCCCCTCGCTGGTTTTCGTGAAGTTCTCGGGGCCAAGCTTGCTGACATAAGTGGAGACGGCGTTGAAGACGTGCTCTTTTCAGACAACGAAGTGATTCAAAGAGAATTTAAGGACTTCAGAAATCCTGGCCCTGTTTGCTACTTTTCTCGAGTAAATGCTCTTGATGGCACAACGGCTCAAGAACTTGAGGGTTATCCAAAATATATCGAAGAGTCACCTCGGGTGGATATCGCCGTGCTCGATCTTGATGAAGACGGTGAGTATGAGCTATACGCGACATCAGGAGGGACGCATCGTAATGTTCGCAGATTTCCAATAGAATTTGGTGGAAATCCGATGCTCGACACCCTTGCTCGCTCGAACGTTTACCGCTGGGAGGTAGAACCTGGTTCCTCTTCCCCTGGAAGTTGGAGCGCAACACAATCAAACTTTGAACGTACAGCCCGTTATGGCGGGTGGTCACCACCAAGTAATGTTCAAGCAATAGTAAAGTCAGATATACAAAACACCGTAAACACGTTCGGGATTAAATGGGATCCTCCTGCAAACAATAACAGTGGTGACGGCTATATCATTCAAGCCACCCATATGTTTTATCACCACTACGATCGGGAGATATTCCTTGGAGCGGATCAGACTTCTGGCCGCCTTACTATCGACCGTCCTGGAATCTATACCTTGAGAGTCGGAAGTTACCGGGGCCGAGGTGATGATATCTCCTACAGGTGGGGGTATGAGAGACAGGTTGTGCTTTCAACCCAATCGCCCCTGCCTCCATCTCACAGTGGCGGATGGCACCAAGTTAGACCTCCCGCAGAAGAAGTTCCTTTGCTAACAAAAGATGGGGGATGAGCTCTATTAGCTCTTGCTCAATCGACAGAGACTTGATGCTATAGGAGGAAACACTTTCTGGGATGGGTTTTTATCGATGCTACTCTTTTACCTCTTTCTCTCTATTGGAGTTTCGTTTCTCTGCTCACTGTTTGAGGCTGTTATCCTTAGCCTTTCTCCTGCATATGTTGCCTCAGTGGCAGAGGGAAACTCCAGGTGGGGAAAGTCGCTCGCAAATCTCAAGACGAAGGTTGATGATAGTCTAGCGGCGATTCTTACGCTCAACACAATTGCTCATACTGTTGGTGCTACCGGGGTTGGTGCTGAGGTTTTAAGGATCTACGGAGATCAATACGTCGCTATCGCTTCTGCTATCCTTACCCTGCTCATTCTCTTTGTTTCTGAAATTATTCCAAAGACTCTCGGAGCAACCTATCCCCGAATGTTTGCCCCAGCAACTACCTACGGCATCAGAGCATTTATATACATCACTTACCCCTTTGTCTTTCTTTGTAATATCATAGCACGAAGAATTGGCTCAGGCTCACACATCGCTGCCATTACCAGAGAAGAAGTTGTCTACACGGCTGAGATCGGAAAGCAGGAGGGAACTCTCTCAGAAGACGAAGCACTAATTATTCGAAACCTCCTCCACCTTCGACAGATTCAGGTTAATGATGTCATGACTCCCCGAACTGTCGTCTTTGCTCTTGATGAAACTCTGACTATCGAAGAGGTCCTTGAAAAATACCCAACCCTTCGTTTTTCAAGAATCCCTGTATATCAAAATAATATCGACCATATTACAGGTGTTGTTATGAGGTACGATATTGTTGCAGAGCATACAAAAGGAAATGGAAAGAAACTCCTCTCTGACTTAAAGACAGACCTCTTTGCTGTTGCGGATACGGCAAGTATCTCCAAAGCACTCGATTTTTTTGTTTCAAGAAGCGAACATATTTTTTCTGTCTATGATGAGCACGGTGGTTTTGATGGAGTGCTCTCACTAGAGGACGTTATCGAAACACTCTTGGGCATAGAGATCACTGACGAGTTTGACTCAGTTGAAGACTTACGTGTTTATGCAAAAATGAAGTGGAAGCAACGATTAGAGAAGCGTAAAAACTAGTAGAGTTTTCAATGACTTAAGCTATATCGCCCAATATCACGAGGAGAAGCTGTAAGTTACTGAACAACAAAACAAGAGAAATTTCTTGCTCTTTTCACCCTACTTTTAGATACTCCTTCAAAGTTCTTTGGGGGAAGAGCTTTTCTAGAATCACAGGTTCTTAAGAATCAAAATTATTGTTGCTGTGATTTTCTGTTCTTGACGGTTCCGTCTTTATACCAAATTGTAACTTTTCTTTAGGAGGTACTGTGAACAGTATTTGCTTGCCTATTAATCGGCAAAAACTCACCTATTCCCTCATTCTTCTCTTCTTTACTCTCTCGCTCTATCCTCTAACCGCATCAGCAGGACTCAGAGGATGTAGCAGAACACCTCAGCCTGGAGATTATTTAGATTGTAGCCTCAATGGCCCGTTTGGTCCAAGTGGTGAGAACTACGTTGAGTGTCGTGATGAATGTAATGCGTACGAGGCTTGCCTCAATACTCCGCCAGCTGCTGGATGTAGTAATGAGAGAGACGCTCTTGAGCAGTGCGCACCTGGAGCTCATGATGATGCATATCCGAACCATGCCAATGGACTCCTCGCGCCACCTGTGGGAACAGTAAGCTATAGCTCCGATCTTGGTTGCTTTCTTATTCCCGCATCAACAATCAATTCGGCCCCATCTGGAGATCGCGACCATTTTCAAAAGAGTCCAGGTGCATCTAACCGCATGACCGTAGAAAGTCATGGAGGAAACTTCGAGGAGGCCTGTGCTGTTTCTATCGATCAGGGCAATTATATTCTCGACCAAGCCCAGACGATGGTAGGTCAAGCACTTGCCTATCAACTAGGAGGCAACGAAGCTCCCTACTCAGCAGATCTCGACCTCTATGATGATCTTGACGCAAGCTGGGAGGACGTCAGAGCTATTGCTGACAGCATGGGACTTAATTTTTCTGTCGATGTTGAAGATAATGTCGTGGATAATATGCATACAGTCGGTGATCTTATTGATTGTATCGCTAACGTAGCAGTAAGCTAGCATTAATCATTCGTGCCCTCCTTGCTCTCACGCAGGAGGGCACGAATCCTACCTCTGATTCCATGTCCATATTGCTCCTTATTTTCTGGCTCCTTGCTTGGCTTGTTGCGTTCTCTTTTCCTGGAACAACGCTTGGAGCATGCTCGACGCTACTCGGATCCGCGGGTTTCATACGCCTTGCTTCCAAGAATCAAAAGGAGATCTCTCTTAAAACATTCTATCTTGCAGGAGTCATTTTCTACCTTCTGGCACTCAGCTGGATGCCAGAGGCAATACTCCTTTACTTCTCGCATATTTCCTTAGAACCTCAGTATGCTATTGCTGGATATTGCCTCTCTGCTCTCTACCTGGGGCTTCAGTTTCCTCTTGTATTTTTTATTCTCCGTATTGCGCCCAAGGTAACCCCTTGGCTCTTACCAGCTCTTGCTTGGTGTAGTATCGAAGCTCTCTTCCCAACGCCATTCCCCTGGAACATAGGTGCATTTCTAAGAGGAGTCGAAATACTGTCTGGCCCTGGAGAGCTCTTAGGAGTCTCCTTTGTCTCTCTCGTCGTCTTGAGTCTACTCGGTATCTGTTTGGTTCCATGGAAAAGCGGTGAACTGTGGAAACGCACTGTTCTCCTATGTGCTATGAGCACAGCTCTCTTTATCTTTCAGAACTCACGAGCAACGCGATTGAACAATGAGATTGAACAATCACCGACCATTCGAGTCGCACTTGTCCAAGGCAACGATGCTATTGAAAGAGAAACAAGTTCTCAGCAAATCGAAGAGAAGGTAAAGACCTACCTTACACTTTCACAATCAGTGATGCCTCAGCCAGATCTCCTCCTTTGGCCAGAAGGAGCGTATGCAGGAGTCATACCTCAAAGCAGAACAAACTTTCCTGCTCATTTTGGAACAAAAACATTTCCGATCCGACGTCCCCTGCTGTTTGCAGGCCGAACCTCGTTGGTCCCACCAGATCAGACAGAGAGATTTACTCAGGTAAGCACACTACTTCTCTCTCCTGGGGAGAAACTCTCTCACGAATATCACAAACGAAAAACCTTTCCTTTTGCTGAAGATGTTCCCTTCAAACATACATTCCCCTTCCTCACTGACGTGTTTGGCGAGAGAAACTTCCTTCCAGGAACAAAAGGAACTGTCACAACTGTAGAACGCCCTCGAGGACGAGCACGTCAAAGCACTGGGGCTTCATATTCGCTCAGCTCACTGATATGCTACGAGGATCTCTGGCCTTCTCTCTTCCAACAAACCCTCAACGAGAATAACGCCCAGTTGCTTGTGGGCCTCTCTAATAGCCAATGGTTTCCTGCCCCTCAAACAATTCATCTACACGCCCTTCTAGCAAGCTGGAGAGCTATAGAAAACGGAAGATATCTCCTGCGCGCAGCATCTGTCGGAATGACACAAGCAATTGACCCCTTTGGAAGAGTTATAGGAGAAATAGCTCCTTATCACGAAGGTGTGCTCGTACAAGACAAAATCCCCCTTCTGTCTCACCGAACGCTCTTTACACGAATAGGAGCGCTCCCTCTACAGCTCTTCTTCTCATGCTTTCTCTTAGCATCTGTTTTTTGGTATATTTATAGTGGGACTATCAAACAGGGGGAAACGTAGGGTCATATGTCTTCTCTCTTTGCACCTTCATCTCGCCATTCGACTCCTGAGACGCAGGAAGCTCCCGATGTATCTGATAATCCAAGAAAGTCTTCTGAAGGACCGCTTCAAAAACACCCTCGATTAACAAAGGTCGCCATAGCTCTTGGCGCAGGAGCTGTCATTCTCGGAGGAGCTGGACGGGGGCTTCAAGTCTCCTTGGCTAAGACGTGGAATCAAAGATGGGGGAATTTGGAAAATCCTCACTTTGGATTGCAACCAAATGTACCTCTGCACTCCTACTCTCAAATGACTTATTCCGTGATGAATAGTTCGTATAAAGAATTGCTACTCTCCAAACTCCATAATATTTCGCCGACTCCACCTGAAGCACCGATTACAAAGAAAACAACTCCGTCCTCTATTGCTTTACCAGAAGAGTACTCCCCGCAGACATCCATTGAACTGGCGCGAGCGCTC
The DNA here is from genome assembly GCA_030428205.1 of bacterium. GTDB lineage: Bacteria > Bdellovibrionota_C > UBA2361 > UBA2361 > RFPC01 > JAUIBK01. The sequence continues at coordinate 47,845 of JAUIBK010000013.1, read as the reverse complement.
TGCGAGTCAGCGCTCGGGAAAAAACTACCTCCTTCAGTAACTTTCACAATCGACGAAAATTCTGGCTCATATATCTCTGGAACAGCAAACAGTCTCTCAGAAAATGTCGTTGCAAACTGGTCTTCAACATTTCCCTCTGATAAAGCAAACTTCTACGAAACCACAGGCACACTCATTCACGAAGTAGGACACCTCGTATTTCGACTCAATGAAGAGAAGTTTACCACTCTTCCTTTCTGGGAGGCATCCTCATATGAAACTCGGGTTCGCGAAGAGGCCGTTGCCATTTTATTTCGTTTGAGCGTGGCTGCCCAGGTGTCGGATCCTCAAGCTCGATTCTTTCTCGGAGGTAATCTCGAATCATTTGTCAACCAACACCTAAGCGGAGACACTGACTATGGCTTTGTTGAGGGAGGCGCACTGTGTGATGCGGCTCTCACGCTCACAGATGGCGACTTTGTACAAGCTTGGCAAATGCTAACAGTTCCTGGAGAGCTTGATCCTGCACTCTATGAGATTATTGAAGACAATAAACGTCTCTCCGATGAAATAAAGGATCTGCAAATGAAGCTCAAAGATTCATAGATAATTCCTTTCGTCTCTAAACAGATAGAGAAGCAATCAATCAGAGCTAGTCTTCCGACCAAAAAGTTTTTTCACCTAACGGGGAGGAACACTTTTTCGCCGAATGGCACCCCCCCCGCCCGTCTTCGCCAAGGCTACGACGTGGTCCTTAGACCTTGGGTCTCGACGAAGCTCGAAGAGCGTAGTCGGAGAGGGACAATACGGCTGGCTAGTGCTATGCCACCAAAATTCAAATGCTCAAAATATAGTTTACAGTGCACTAGTGTCATAACACTCTTAAGAAGATGGCAAGGAGATCCAATACCTTTGGACAATATCACCATAACTCTCTACGAATTCCTCGCCTTCAAAAACTCCACCATTTGCAAGAATGACTCCAGCAGACGCAGCATTACTTTTATTACAGGTGATAAGCGCTTTATTAATCCCTAATTGTTGAGCCTCGTACAGTGTAAGACGCAAGATCTCTTTTCCAAAACCACGGCCTCTAAAACTTGGCCGAATACCATAACCGATATGGCCTCCCTCTTTTCGTAATCTCTCAGTTAAAGCGTGTCGAAGATTTGAGACTCCCACAACTTCCTTTCCGCCGAGGGTAAGCCAAAATGTGCTTGAAGGCACAAACTCATCAGGAACACCCACACCGGCTCTCTCGTTAGCATACTTCTGAACCAAAGCCTCAAAGTCATCAGTGTTATAGGAAATGGAAAACGGTACAAACCTCTCTTGTCTGGCTTGAAATTCCGAGACATGTTCAAGGTAAGAATCCTTAAAAGATACCGAGGGGGTCACAAGTTGTAAGTCCATACACCCTATTTACCGATTACGAACGTCTCTGATGAAGAGGGTTTTGCAAGCTCGGCCACTCTCTCAGCACCCTCTTCATCTTGGTCAATTAAATGGGATTTAATACTCTTTGACGCTTTTGCCCCAAGCTCTCGAAGCTTTTCGGTTTTCCCAATAAGGTTTCCTTTTCCCGCCGAAAGCTTATTAAACGCATCATTATACGTTCGTTGCGTTGTTTGAAGTTGGCTACCAAGCTTTTCCATATCTTCAAGAAAACCAACGAACTTATCATAAAGTTTGCCGCTCTCTTGAGCGATGGCAAGTGCATTCTTATTTTGCGCTTCAATATTCCAAAGCTGTGCAATGGTACGAAGAGTGACAAAAAGCGTTGTGGGAGAAACGATGACGATTCTTTTGCCCCATGCAAATTCATGAAGCTCGCTCTCAGCTTGAAGCGCAAGAGAGTACGCTCCTTCAATCGGCATAAACATCAAGACAAAATCAGGTGTGCCTAACCCTTCGGTATCTTGATATCGACGCTCTTCGAGTCCTTTGACATGAGCTTTCATAGATTGAATAAAAGCTTTGAGGTGAAGTTCTTGTTCTGCTTCATCTGTTTCGCAATATTTTCGATAGGAATCGAGCGTTACCTTTGAATCAATAATAATATGTTTTTCATCAGGGAGCTTCACCACAACATCAGGCTTAAGAGGACGCCCTGTTTCAGGGTGCTTCATCCCAAGATCCTTTCCTTGAACAACGTAATCCTCATCTTTGCGAAGTCCTGACTCGGCAAGGATTTTTTCTAAAACAACCTCTCCCCACGTCCCCTGCGCTTTCACATCCCCCTTTAACGCTTGAGTAAGGTTCTCAGTTTCTCGTGTCATTTTTTCGTTTACCGAGGCAATGCGCTCAATCTCAGACTTTAAGCTGTGACGCTCTTTGGCTTCGGTATGAAATGCCTTTTGTACTTGCTCTTGAAAAGAGCCAATCTTTTCTTTGAGGGGATTCAGAAGGTGCCCAAGAGCTTCGCTGGATTGAGTCTTAAAGGTATTCGCTTTTTCTTCAAAGATCTTTTGAGCAATGTTTTGAAACTCAACTCGAAAACGCTCCTCCATCTGCTTGAGATCATCCTTGTGCGTCTCGATACGTTGTGCGAGTCCAGCTCGCTCGCTTCGGAGTGCAGCTGCTTCTTCTTTGGCTTCAACAAGCTCTCTTTCTTTTGCTTCGCGAACTGCTTTCAACTCAAGAAGGGTGTTTTCTCTATCTTCAAGTTTTGCGCGCAAAATACGCTCTTCACTTTTAAGTGCTTCAAACTCCTGAGAGGAAACGCCAGATCTCTGAAGAAAGATCAACGCGACACCCCCACCAAGGAGGAAACCAACAAACGAACTAATAATCCAAAATTCCATAATGCTCTAAAGGTAATACACTTTGAGAATCTAAAAGTATCACAGACAGGAGCGAGAATGCCACAGGAAGTAGCAAGCCTTAAGAACGCAAAGCTCCTTGAAGGCCACTTGTTGCATGCACACGCCCATCTTGCCCAACCACAATAGCTTCAACGCGGTGCAATCGCTCAACAAGTGAAAGTCCCTCTTGAGGTGAAAGCACTGTAAGCGCTGTAGCAAGCGCATCAGCATACTCAGCGCTCTGAGCGACCACCGTTGCACTCATCGCACCAGTGCTTGGATAGCCTGTACGCGGATCGATAATATGGTGGTACCTTTTTCCATCAACCTCAAAGAAACGTTCGTAATCACCAGAGGTCACTACGCATGTATTGGACACTCGAAGGAGTGCCATAACTCGTTCCCTCTCGCGTGGGTGCTTGATCGCTATCTCCCAGAGCTTGCCGTTCTTCTTCCCAAGTACTTTGAGATCACCACCAGCATTAACAATTCCATGTTCAATACCGTGCTTGAGATACACACCCATGGCACGATCTACGCCATACCCCTTTGCAATCCCACCAAGACCAAGCGTCATCTCACTTGGCAAGGTAACCAGAGGCTGCTTCTCATCAACCTGAATCTTTTCATATCCCACAAGCTTTAGCGCAGCTCGAATCGAAGAAGCTTTAGGAAGTCTTGGGTCCTCTCGCGAAAAACTCCACAGACGACCAATAGCTCCATAGGAAATATCAAAAGCACCACCCGTAAGCTTACTTACTTCAAGACTACGACGGATAATCGAAGCAAGCTCCGAAGGCACCCTCACAGCACCACTACCAGCCTGATCATTAAGTCGAGTGAGTGGAGAAGGTTTCCAATCTGTCATGAGAGCCTCTATGCGCTCAAGCTCGACTACGGCGTCATTGAGCACTTTCTCAAGCGTCATCGGGTCTTCGCCAAAAACTTCAAGCTTAAGATCCGTGCCCATAACACCAAGTGTTCGAGAGACACTTTCAAGTGCCGTATCAGCAAAAGAGAGTACAGGTAAAAAAAAGAAGAACACGGCAAAAGCAAACCGCTTCATAGATACCTCTTACAGGTAAGGTGTGACATCTGGAACATGACTTCCGTGGTAGAGCACTTGATTGCCTTTGATCAAGATAATGGTCGGAACTCCCCGCACATGGAAACGTTTCGTTATTTCAACGTTGGTATCACGCACATTAGGATATGTAGCACCTGTGAGTTTCATAAAGCGCTCAACTCCGGAAGCATCCACTGTATCTCCAGGCCCTGAAAGCACTCCAAAGACCGAGAGCTTCCCATTGTATCTCCTCAAGAGCTTTTGGACTTCAGGTGCTTCAGCTTTACACGAGGAACACCACGGCTGCCAAAATACGAGCAAAACAACTTTTCCAGAGTCTAAAAGTGAGCTGATATCATGTACATTCCCCGCTCTATCTGAAACAACAAGAGGAGAGGAGAGGTCATATTTGATCTGCTTCGAACTCATCGGAGAACACGAAGCAAAAAAGAACATGAGAAAAACAAAAGAGAGAAGGTATCTCATAGCATTTAAAATCGTTGTAAAAAGCCGATACTACCAAAAATCGAATCAAGATCATCGGAACGAAGCATATAGTCCACACCACAATCAAGGGTTAGATCTTTAGAAAAAAGCCAGGTAAATTTCGCTCCGAACATATGAGAAGAAAAGTCACTGAGATCAGAATCTTGCGTGCGATACGTTGCCGCTGTAAAGAAGTGGTCTCCATACGCATCAGCTTCCGTCTGCGTATAGTAACGGTAACGAAATCGGGCAAAAAGCTCATCATCAACTATGGGCTGATAAAAACGGGGCTCTAGAGTAAAAGATGTGATTCCCCAAGAGTCAGCATAAAAACGTCCATGCACACCAATGGCCTGACCACTCTCTGTAAGATATCTACGCACCGAACCAAAAAGCGCTCCCTTGAGGCGTGAACTCTCCAACTCTTCTGTAACCTCCGATCCTTGCGCAAGGTTGTCGAGAAAAGGGTTGGGCGGAAGAGATGAGTCTTCAATCACGACAGCATTATAAGGTGTTTCAAGGAAACCATTTTGATAACCGAAGGTACCCCCAACTTCTCCGTGGGTGAGATTATCAATGACTTGATACCATGTCGCTGTAGAAGAAAGTGAAAAGCGATCATCAGTGCCTTCTTCACGACCATTGTACCGAATGATATCAAGTTCATCGAAAAAGGTACTAAAGGCGAATTTAACAGTCGAGTTTTTCTCGTTAAAATCAAAGGCATAATCACCCCCAAAGCCGAGGGAGTTATAGTCATACTCCGTGCTTGCACTCACAAAGGCTCCCACCCGTTCAGTGTCTGAGAGCTTATAACGAACACCGGTATCAAGCCCCCAATAATAATCACCACTAGCACCAGATTGATCAGGAAATTTATTGAGCCGTTTAATAGATGCGCTCGATACAGAGTCGTATGAAAAGTTCGTCCAAACACCAAGGTTTTCTGAGACATTGTAATCAAGAATCACAACAGGTTCGATGACGGTGAGTTCTTCATCGAGAAAGGGGTTTCCCTTTCCATCGTCTGACTGGTTGTACGCACCGATTCGTAGGCCAAGAGAACCAGTACCGGCCAGAGAAGAAGAACGAAGATCACCTGGAGTATGCTCTGACTTCTCCTCGGCGTTTTCAGCATGCGCACTGACGACATGGGTACTGACGAGAGGAGCCAAGAGAAGGCTTGTAGCAATGAGACCCCTTAGTAACATCCACAACCTCCACCAGCACCTGCACCAATGCCACCGACACTGCCTTCTTTCGAGAAAAGAACCTTCTGCTCAAAGTGAGCCTCACTTGAATCAGACTCAAACTGCATAACGTGGTGTGAGAAGTGCTCCTTCTCATAGAAAGCAACCTGAGTGCACCCCGAAAGAAGGACGAGAAAAAACATGAGAAGTATGCGCATAGCTCCTCGTAAGGCAATACAGTTAAAATGAAGAGAAGCGACTAATGAGTTGCGTCAACTTCTTCAGCGAAATGAGCTATCTGGTGCAACAAAAGCTCAATTTCATCCGGGTCATCCGTCTTAGGAATATAAGCCCTGGCACCCCGTTCGACAACACTTCGCTCGATGGATGGAGACTGCGTAGAGCTAGTCACAATCAAAGGAGTTCCACCTTCCCGACATTGTTCAAGAAAGTCCACGTAGTTCATATCTGAGAGGAAGGCATCGACCATAATGACGTTTGGAGTAAAGTCGATGATACGCTCAAAGGCCTCTTTGGCGCTCTCAACGAACTCACATTCAATTTCAAGAGTATCACTCCAGATATCTGCTGACTGCTCGAGAAGCTCACAGTAGTTGTCGTGGTCATCAACAACGAGTAATTTAACCTTCTTCTTCGGCATTGCTGAATAAATTCCTAGTCTTATTCGTTCTGGAGGTTTTGAATAAACCACGCTCACAATAGTGAGGTCGGCAGGAATGAGAAAAGAATGAACAAAGTTACTCAAAAAGGGGTTGCTTGTTTCTAGTATAATTGCATATATTAGAATTGTAGCGAATATATAATTGGCTGTTTTCACTAGCTTTTCTTATTCTAGTATATTTTGGGAGTACAAAATGAGTAAATCCCCTCAAAGTTCAGCGCAGATTACCTCGAGTACTCTTGCTCCTGTTCAGCGCCAAACTCTTGAATTTCTCCGCAACTTCATCGCCGAGCACGGTTTTGCACCAACACTCAAAGATATCGCAAGGCACATAGGCGTAAAATCCGTCTCAACAGCTCACTTTCACCTCGAAAGGCTTACTGACAAGGGGTTTATCAGACGAGGAGCCGATGGCCTCCTAGAGATTATTGACATTACGACACCAGAGCTTGGGCCAACTGCGGTTCCTCTTGTTGGAGTCATCGCTGCTGGAATGCCAATCGAAGCGATAGAAAACCCAACCACGATTGATATTCCATCGAGTATGATAGATGGCCGCGGAGAGGTGTACTGCCTTGAAGTAAGTGGGAATTCAATGATCGACGAGCATATTTGTGACGGCGATGTGGTCGTCATTAAAAAGCAAGAGACTGCTGACAATGGCCAGATTGTTGTTGCACTTCTTGAGGATGAAACAGCAACTTTAAAAACATATCGACGACTAAAGAATGGAAAAGTGATGCTCATCCCTGCAAACTCATCGATGAAACCAATGACGCTAGACGAAGTAACTGTTCAAGGAAGGCTCATCGGTGTCATTCGAGAAATGCATTAACATCTGCCACTCAGGTATCCTCAACTAAGACTTTTTAATTTTAATTTTTTATTCATAAACAAAACGAAGGACCAACAATGGATAAATCAAAAGCGCTTGAAACCGCCATCAGCCAACTCGAAAAAAAATACGGCAAAGGTGCCATAATGAATCTTGGAAACACTCCAAGCGAAGGGATCGAAGCTATACCAACGGGAAGCCTCGGGCTTGATATCGCTCTTGGAGTTGGCGGAGTCCCTAAAGGACGAATCTGTGAAATATACGGACCGGAATCTTCAGGAAAAACCACTCTTGCCCTCCATATGGCAGCAGAGTGTCAAAAACAAGGTGGAACAGTAGTCTTTATTGATGCTGAACACGCTCTTGATGTGCAGTACGCAAAGAAACTTGGAGTAGACACCAGCAAACTTCTCGTGAGCCAACCTGACTGCGGAGAACAAGCCCTCGAAATATGCGAGTCGCTTATTCTCTCTGACTCAGTAGATCTTGTCGTTGTTGATTCTGTCGCCGCACTGACTCCCCGAGCTGAGATCGACGGTGAGATGGGTGACCAGCAAGTAGGGCTTCACGCACGACTGATGAGTAAAGCACTCCGCAAGCTGACTGGGCTTACCTCAAAATCAAAAACAACAATTCTTTTTATCAACCAAATACGTATGAAAATTGGTGTTATGTTTGGTTCACCTGAAACAACTACTGGAGGAAATGCTCTTAAATTCTACTCCTCAGTGCGACTCGATATTCGTCGTACTGGCTCTATCAAAGACAATTCCGAAGTTACCGGAAATAGAGCACGCGTTAAGGTTGTGAAAAACAAGGTTGCTCCTCCATTTCGCCAAGCTGAGTTCGACATCATCTTTAACGAAGGTATTAGCCAGGTTGGTGAAATTCTTGATATCGGCGTCGACAAAGGAATTGTTGATAAAGCAGGGGCTTGGTATTCATATAAAGGAGAACGCCTTGGCCAGGGCCGTGAAGGATCCAAAGTGTTCTTAAAAGAAAATCCTGAAGTTGCTCAAGAGATCAGAAGCCTCATTCTTTCGACGCTTGGCATCGGAAATGAAGAGGAGTCGACTGAGTCTCCAGAAGGCAAAGCACCTCTTAAGCTCGCTTCTGCAGATGACACAGCGAAGAATAGCGAGACTTCACAACAGAAGAAGGGACCAATCAAGAAAAAAGCTGCGAATGAGTGATGCTCTCTAGGCCTCAGCTCAAATTGTATGTTTGTGTATTAGGCTAATTACTAGTGTTCCGACAAAAAAGTTTTTTCACCCAACGGGAAGGAACACTTTTTCGCCGAATGACGAATACCCCCGCCCGTCTTCGCTAAAGCTACGACGTGGTCCTGCGAGTTCAGGTCACGACGAAGCTCGAAGAGCATAGTCGGAGAGGGACAATACGGCTGGCTAGTGCTATGACCAGAAAGGGGTTGAACGAAGTGAAAAAACTTCTTGGTCATAGCACTAGTCTAATTTTATAAACTTGCCCGAAATATCTCGGTGAGCTCGGTGGTTCACTTTTGTTTCTTTTCACCACCAAGTTCACCGAGAGCACCGAGATTTAATTAGTAGCGCGTATTGTTCGGACAAGTTCCAGGAATCGTGAAGGGTAGTTATAACTCCTACATTCTCTGGGATCTCTGTGTTGGACATCTATTGGAAACAGAGCTCAGAGAGCTTCCTGGCTGTGATTAAGCCGCCATTCTACCGCGTACAGAGGAAAGGCGTGTTTTCACGTTGCGCTCTGCCGCAGCAAATCGTGAAACTTGATCTTTTATTGAGGCTACTTCTTCTGGGCTTGAGGCTAGGAGGATATCTTGTCGTAAAGCAAGAATCGCTTCATTGACATCTTTTGCAGCTTCCTCAAGACGCTGCTCCTCTCGCTCAAGAGCCATCTGCTCTGAAAGATTCTTCTCATCCTTTTCGAAGGCCTTTCCCGTAATAACATCATCGAGATGCTTTGCAAGCTCAAGGCACCACTCGTATGGATCATCCTCCAAGAGGAGTCGTAACAACGAGTCGTCTTCTTGGCCTGACGTATCTCTTGTCCAAAAGGTTGAGAATCCTTCAGGGCCTCACGCAAAAGGGCATCTTCTAAGAGGTCACGAAGCTCTTTGATGTGTTCAACGAGTTCTTTTGCTAGCTGACGTAGCTCTTCTTTTACATGAGCAGGGATGTTGGGATCGTCCAAAAGGACTGCAGCAATAGCATATGCCACTTCCGGATCGGCTCCATCCTCAATAGCCTCTTCGAGCATCGCTTGAAAAGTGGCTACGGCTTCGTCACTACCTTGCTCAATACCCTGAAGGAGCTCCTGTCGCTGCTCTGGAGAAAGATTAAGAACACCAACAAGCTTTTCAACAGTATCAGGGTCGAGATTTTCGACTCCTACTTCATCAATAATCTCGGTGGCCTTATCGCCAAGCTGTCTTGCAGTCTCTACCGTTGCGTCAACTTTAGCTTCAAGCTCTTCACACTGGCCAGGCATCACACGCTGCTTAAGATGCTCACTCTCACGTAGGAGGTCTCTCACACTCATGTTGTTTACGGTATCTTGTAATCCAACACCCTTGAGGTCACGTAAATCTTGTTCCGTGTGTTGAATCTGTGTGACTTCTTGAAGCGATTTTTCAATTGTGAATTCTGGCATCGTAGCTCTACTATCCTATCCCTTAGACACAGCTATGCTCACTTAGGTGTTATGCCAGTTTTATGCGAAATGATACTTAACCCCTCAGCCCGAGATTATGAGGAGATGGAGTCTACAAAACTCAAGAATTCCGGTGTGAAATCCACCAACTCCGTAGCAAGCTCAAAGATTGTGTTGAAAGAAGATATCCAAGAGTTGGTATGAGGGCGTTTCTCATGTACAGCTCAACCCCAATGAGCCAAAAAACAAACGCCGTACAAACATAAGTAATAAAGGTAACAAAGCCAATACGAAGAAAAGAGGTCTCCCAGGCTTTGTCCGCCTCTACACGCAGGTTACGTTCTGTAATCTTTTTGAGAGAGTTCTCAAGAATGTTGAGCCGCTCATGAAGAGCTTCTAAGTCATCCATTAGCCTTTCTTTCTATAAGCTTGTAAGCCAGCTTCAAGGATATCTCCTGCTCTTCCAAGGGTGTCTTCAGTGAGCACAAATGCGATACGCACTTTATTAAGCCCACGGCCAGCGCCCATATAGAACCCAGCCGCTGGTGCAACAAACAGAGTCTCTCCGTTGTCTCGAAACTCTCGTAAGAGATAGGAAGAGAAATCTTCAGCATTTTCAATTGGCAGGCGTACGACAGCATAAAAAGCACCTCCGGGTGTATGAAAAGTAACCCCCTCGATTTCACTTAACCTTGCACACAACGCATCTCGACGCTTCTCGTATTCGTTGCGTGCATCTTCAAGATATTGCGCATCAACTGACTGAAGGAGCTCTGAGGCAGCAAACTGTTCAACCGAAGGGGCAGACAAGCGGGCTTGAGCCATACTGAGGCATTTTTCGATCAGCACTTCATTTTCGGAATAGAGACACCCAATTCGTGCACCACAAAGACTAAATCGCTTTGAGAGGCTATCAACAATTGCTATGCGTTTATTCTTAGGTGCAAGGTGGAGTATCGAGAGAGGAGCTCTCCCATCAAAAACTATCTCCCTGTATGTCTCATCAACCACAAGATAGAGATTTCTCTCTTCACACAGATTGAGCAACATTTCGAGCTCATCTCGAGAATACGTCGTACCGGTTGGATTATTAGGATTACATAGCAAGATAGCTCGAGTCTTATCACTGAGACTGGAGACAATTTGATCAATTCCCGGCAAACAAAAGCCATCATCTAAGGCACTGTGAACAGGCACAAGATTTACCCCTGTAAGAGCCGCAAATCCAATGTAATTGGCATAGGTTGGATCAAAGATGAGGATCTCATCTTCTGCATCACAGAGGGCCATAAAGAGAAAGATGAGAGCTTCGCTTGCTCCCATGGTAATCAAAAAGTTGTTGGGTTGTGTGGAGAGAGACAAGAGGTCGTTCATGTAGTGAGACCAATTTTCTCTGAGGATCTGGCTCCCTTGAGAGGCTTCATAGGCAACGACCTTGTCAGCGTACCGGGGGAGAGAGGCGAGAAACTCATTTGGTGAAACAATATCGGGTTGACCGATATTTAAATGATGCACCTTCGCCCCTCCCTGCTTGGCCTGCTCAGCAAGGCCACTCAGTCGTCGAATCGGCGAGGGAGGAGTTTTTCGAGCTCTCTGCGACAGAGGGCGTAGCGGAGTATTCGTCTTCATAGAAGGATATGATACGCTCATTCTGCCATGGAGCAAAGTCGTCAAGTACACTCACCGCAAGATTCTTGCTATGAACATACACGTCGGATTGTTGCGCGCCACTTACAAACTCCCTACCTCAAACCCATCGCCTCATACAGTAGGGAGTGTTTTGAAAAATTACTTCCTCTCCTCAACTCCCATTCAGGCGCACTGATACTTGATTCAGGTTGTGGAGTCGGAGAAAGCACTCTAAGACTGGCACATGAGAACTCAGAAGCTCTTGTGATTGGCATTGATAAGTCTGCCCTAAGAACAACCCGCCACGCATCCTACAAGAACTCATTCAAAAAAGAAGTAGGGCGAGCCCCCGAAAACGCTCTTATCATCAGAGCTGAGGCAACAGACTTGTGGAGGCTCTTTGCGGAGCACTCGATAACAATGAAGAAGCACTACCTTCTCTATCCCAACCCTTGGCCAAAGCCAAAACACTTTCAGAGACGGTGGCATGGGCACCCGGCCTTTGCCGCGTTACTGCAGATTTCTGATTCTATCGAGCTGAGATCAAATTGGCATACATATGTTGAAGAGTTTGCATTGGCTGTTCGAGTTGGTGGCAAACATCAAGGAAGAATGCATATTTTTGAGTGCGGGAAGCCGATTACTCCATTTGAGAGAAAATATGTGAGGAGTGGGCATAAGCTCTATTCGTTTGCTTGTTCTATACCCCCCGCAAATGAAAATGCCTAGCTTCGATAAACAGAGGCACTTCTTGTGGAAAGGACCTGGTCAGGCCTTATCGCTTTTTGGCGGGGGTATGTATCTTCCCTCTCCGACTACGCTCTTCGAGCTTCGTCGTGACCTGAGCTCTTAAGGACCACGTCGTAGCCTTTGGCGAAGACGGGCGGGGGATACTCCCCGCTACCGCTACTCATTGAACCGGTAATTTCAAGTGCGGGGAGTATAGATCATGAACCATTTTTCTTGCTCTTCCTTGAATAAAATCAGAAACGCAGATCTTTCTTGAGAGCAAGAATTGGCCACAAGATATATCGAAATATTATCCCTCCAAGAGAATCTGAATCGATCGACAAGCATCAACGGTTGTAAAAATACCAACTAAACCAGCATTTTTATCTGCAATAAGAGTGCAATCAATTTTTCGCTCAGCCATTTGAGCAGCGATTTCGGAAAGAGGTGTATCATCAAACACTATATGAGGATCTCGTTTGCAGATCTCACCAACACGCGGCATACCTCCCATTGCCTTTTCCACAATCTCTGCTAACTGCACCTCTCGCTCCGAGAGAACGCCTATCAAATCCCCCTCTTCAACAACAGGCAGGTGGCGAATCCCACCGATTTCCATAATCTGCTTCGCATCCCCAACACATTTATGTGATTCAATCGTATTGGGACATGGTGTCATGATATCTGTAATTTGTAAGGCCATATGAAAATCCCTTCTCTATGAATGCGTCGATGCGAGTATACTCTTTTACTGTAAAAAACAGAAAAAGAATTCATCAGAGAGTTATCAACAGCTCTGAGGTGCTTTCCGGTAACGAAAACTTGGTTTACACTATCTCTCTATGAGAGCACTCCACGCCATACCCCTCCTTCTGTGCCTGTGCATATCACAAGCTCTCTTTGCCCAAGAGTGCACAGAATCAGCTGAATGCCGTAAAATCTGCAAACAACACGACGATCTTGCACTCGAAGGTTGCTTAAAGCTGTGTGCTAAACTGTCCTGTTCTGCTCCTGTAGATGACTGGGTTGTCTCAACCCCAACTCCCACACCAACATCATCCCAAGATTGGACCTTGAATACCCCTACACCACCATCGAGCCTGAGCACTCCAGTGGATGATTTTACCGTTGATCCTACATCTCAACCATGCACACCCGAGATGAAAAGCTCTTGTAAAGATAGTTGTCGATTCAAATTTGGTGATGCCTTTCATAGTTGTACTGAATCGTGTCTTTCAAATCGTTGTGACACAACTCCTCTCCAAGCGTCGAAGCATAACACAGAAGATGGACTCTTTTGCCTCGAGATTGAAAGTAATGACTGCTCTTCTCAGTGCAAAGACGGCTCAAGCGCGAGCAAGGCTCGATGTAGAAGATCGTGTCTGGAACAACGGTGCCCATCTGCGAACCATGCAGATGCCGCAAAAGAAGGACTCAATCCTGGAAGAACAAAATGCCTGCGGTGTAAAGATGAATCTCTTCAAGAGTGTCAAACTATCTGCGCTGTTCCCTCATCGTCACACGATCACGTTCGCTATGGTGCGATCGGATGTTTGAAAATTTGTCAAGCGACGAAGTGTTTTGAACCTTGTAATTAAAAACTTTCTCAATTCCACACTCTCAAGCCCAAACTTCATTACGCCGATACACAAAGTAAGAAGAAGGATTCAAGAAATCTAAAGTCTTGAATCTGACTGATAATTTACGCACCGCCCGAATTTCAGTAACGAATCGGCCTAGAGTGCATCTAAAATTGAAAGGAGACTGAGCTGCTGTTTTTTTAGGTTTTTTACGATGGAAGAGCCAACGCTACGCGATATTAATCTCTGCCATGCGCACCTCAATGCGCTCTATTCGGCACTCAAGGGCAAAGCCGCCTGCATAGCGACTCTCTATGAACTTGGTCTCATCTCAGCCGAAACACGAGAGCTCTCCGACCCCGAACGCGAGATTCTCATGGTTGAAGAATTCCTCGAGGAATTATGGGAGGGAAATCCTCTTGATTTCGATGATGATATTTATAGTCTTCCAGAACAAACACAGAGGATTGTAGAACTTATTCATCACGTTCAAGACGAGCTCGAGACAAACGCGTCTATAACCTCATCACTTCTTGCTACTTCAGAGCTACGCACAAAATCTCAATCGCTCGGGCGTCTCGTCGCTCTCTTTGCCTGCCAAGTTGAAGCACGCACAACGTATATTGAAGGATTGGTGAAATACGGTGTCGTTTTTGATGCTCCACACCTTGAAGCACGTTGGCGCAAACAGCTCGAGAGTAGCCATAAGCTCCGGGAGCGAAAAACACGATTCATTGAAGCACTTCAATTTGGGGAATTAGACCGAGGAGTTTTTAGTGAGCTCATCGACGAGACTCTCCTTTTGCCTGCAAGCTTTCTCTGTCAGGTTCACGATCTCAATCAAATTCTTAGCCTCGTAGACGATGAATTTACCTACCAAGCAGCTGAATTCGATACCGGCGAGGCTCGCTTGTGGCACGAATGTGGCATTCCGGCAGATCGTGCTGGTTACTGGAGAGCCTACGGCATAGGCCCTCACGAGGTATTTGACTGGCTAGATTCTGGATTTGCTGAACCTCGTGATGCTGGTACTTGGAAAATTCGCGCCTTCACTGCCCACGAGGCAGAACTCTGGGCAAACGCGGGTTACAACGCTGAGCAGGCAAAAATGTATGTTTCAAGTGGCTACGCACATCCTGATGTGGCTCAAACACTTGATAAATGGGAACATTAATTATACTCCCCGAACTTGAAATTACCGGTACAAGAGGCACCCAGGGCGGGGAGTATCCCCCAGCGTTCGACTGAGCGTTCGACTGAGCGTTCGACTGAGCTCACGCCGAAGTCTCACGCCGAAGTCTCAGCCGAGTCGAGGGAAGATACAGCCCAATACCAGGAGTAAATCAAAATCAGGAAGACCCATGAGTCAGCACTCCCGTCCGGGATTTTGATTTGTGCCTGGTATATACGCCTCGCATTTGAATTTGCCGGATCGTGGACAAAGCCTGATCGGCTTTGGCGCTATTATACGAGGCGTATATCTGTCTTCCCTCCGGGGGACTTCCGGCATTTTCAAATGCCTCCAGTATAAAACCCCCTTCTCTCGACTTCAATTATTTGTTACGAACAAGGATATGTTTAGGTTTCTCTCGATTGCCCTTCTTTGCCTTTCCCTAACGTGTTGCGCCGCTCTTCGCAAAACACCTACACCTGAGCCAGACTACCATCACACCATCAAGTACTCTGGTGAAACACTCTGGATGATTGCTCACTGGTACACGGGAGATGGAAAGAACTGGAAGACCCTCCAGAAGCACAATACAAACCTAAGACACAATCGACTCCGAATAGGAGATACCATTCGCATTCCGCGCACCCTGCTCAAACGCAGCAAGCCTCTCCCAAAACCAAAGGTTACTACACAAAAAAAGCCTACTCCCGCGTCCAGCACTTCGCAGACAGGGGAGACCAAAGACGTTGAAGACATCTGGATCACCCCACCAGAGCCTGGTGTATCACTAGAAGCCGCACGACTGCCTCAAGAGAAAGCAGAGCCCGTAGCGACACCAACTCCCATTGCTCCCCCTACAAAGCAAGAGGTCAAACAACCAAAACAACCCTCAACATCAACCCGCGACTCGCTCTGGGACGAAATAGTCTCAAAGCCCTAAGGTTCCAAAATTACATTTAACGCAAAGCAAACGAAGAGCGCGAAGATCTGCTCTCCCTCACGTACTTCGCGCCGTTCGCGATATGTAATTGTACTCGCAATCTCTACAAAAAATATGAGAGCGCTCTTTTCCCCTGGATCTGGGTTTAGGCCTGGTAGGAAAAGCGCTGCGCATAGAGCGCTCTAGCGCTCTATGCGCAGATCGGACAAACTCTGAGCAGTAGCGAGTTGGTTGCGAAAGGATTGCATGGCTAAGCTATAATCCTTCTCTGTCCTCTTTAACACACTTTCCAAAGCATCCGCCTTCTCACGGTAAGCAAGAGACTCTTGGAGCCTTGCTTTCTTCTCTTTTCCGGAAAGTTTTTGTGCTGCAAGGTAAGAAAGAACACCTAGTTGATGATTTCTTACCACCTCAATCTGAGCCTCAAGTCGAGAGAGGGAGAGGCTAATCGTCTGAGCTTGTGGGGAAGCTCCTTGAGGTGTACTGGTGGCGATCTGCTCTTTCCTCTGCTCGATGGCCAGTTCACTAGTCTGATGAAGAGAAAACAAGACTACAAGAGTCAATAGTGTAAGCCATGAGAGGATAGAAACAACGAGAAAAAGTGAAACCACTACGCCTCTCTTCATAAACGATTCCTTTTGATAAGATTGGTGTCTGGAATACGCCACCGTGTGCTGTCGCTGTCTTGCATATCGCCCTTTCAACAAGTCATGTAGTTTTGAAGCCAAAACGAAAAAGAAATCAATAGCTTTAAAGCGAAGAGCACGAAGACTATTGAAAATCTTGGAACTCCATTCAACAGACGGTATTGTTACATAGTTTTGTTCCATATCTTGTATTATCCTCTTTTCTTATCGCGTGTGTCTTGGAGGCTTATGAGTTCACATGGATAACGGTGACTACATTCCAGGGAGCAGAGTGAAGTTTGAGCATGTGCAGAAAGCACGAGAAAAAATAATGCAAAGAATAATGAAGCAAGAAATAACTTCACGATAAACCTTCAATAAAACCTACCGAGCACCGCTAAAGAAGCTGGTGTACATCTACCAAGGGTCTGTCACCTCGGGCAAAAGGTATTGCTCCTCACCTAACCGGCAACAAAATAGGGGTCGCCACACGAGTGTCACAAACAACACCACTTCTTCCAATATTATTGAGCCCTCTTCTTTGAAATCTCCTCAGGACAGCCAATAAAAACTCTCATCTTTTATCTGCCTGTAGTTATTGTATTATTTCTCTAAAATGTACGTTCTGCGCAGATTATGAAGCTTGTTTCTTGCCTCGCCATGAGGACCAAACTGGAGAAAGAAACAAGATCGCAGCACCAAGAAGGAAGAAAAGACAAAGAGGGCGAGTAAAAAATTGGATCACCTCTCCCATAAGAAATGCCCTGCGAAGATTCGTCTCAATCATGCCTCCGAGGACAAGCCCCAAGACAATAGGAGCTGCTTGGTAACCAAACTTTCGTAATAACCATCCAAGAATACCGAACAAAAAACATGTCCAGCAGTCAAAAAGAGAGTTCCGGATCGTAAAACTACCCAAGAGACAAAGCGCAAAAATGGTTGGAAAGAGGTATGATTCGTTTACATCTACAACTCGCAGCCAAATCCGATTACCAAAAAATCCAAAAAAGAAAATAGCAATATTTGCAAAAATAACGGAGAGAAAAATCCCATAAACAATATCAGGATCGGTCTCAAAAAGCTCTGGTCCAGCTACGAGTCCATGCATCGATATTGCTCCAAGGAGCACAGCATCGGTGGCACTCCCAGGAATACCGAGAGAAAGGAGTGGTATGAGTGCACCACCGACAGAGCTGCTATTAGCAGCTTCACTTGAGACAACACCTTCAGGATTTCCATTTCCAAATGATTTTTGCTCTTTGGAAAGCCGCTTTGCTTGTCCGTAGGAGATAAACGAAGCAATAGTCGCACCTGCACCGGGAATAATACCGATCAACGTACCAATCAGCGAGGATTGAAGAAGAGTTCTCTTAAACTTGGCTAGGAGCCTGAGTGAAGGCAGCCCAGCATCTAAGAGAGGTACATCGGTTGAAAGCCCAGACGCTTTGTCTTCTAAACGAGTAAATATTTCGGCGAGCGCAAAAAGCCCTATCATTACCGGAATAAAAGAAAAACCATCAAAGAGCTCAAAAATGCCAAGCGTAAACCGCTCCTCCCCACTAAACGTATCGGTCCCGACCGTAGCGAGCAGCAGCCCAAAGAGCACTGCAATAAACGTTTTTTTCCACTTTTCACCACTAAAACCAATAACAGTGCTTAGGCCGAAGAGTGCAAGCGCAAAGTATTCATGCGGACCAAACTGCAAACCAAATCCCGCAAGTGGAATGGCGAAAAGCATCAAAACAATTCCACCTATAAGCCCGCCAAATGCCGAAGCAAATACTGCGTATCCAAGCGCCTCACCGCCTTTTCCTTGGCTTGTCATCTTATAGCCATCAAGTGCCGTTACCACAGCAGAGGGAGTACCAGGAGCATTTAATACTATCGCGGTAAGTGACCCTCCATAATTTGCGGCTTGATAGACTGCCACAAAAAAAGCAAAGGCGTACGCTGGCTCCATGCCATAACTCAGTGGCACAAGCAGCGCTACACCCATGGATGGGGAGAGACCTGGAGTAGCGCCAATAACTATCCCAAGAACAACTCCAAGGAGAAGGAGAAGGAAGCCATAGGGAGAGAGAAGCACCTCAGCCCCAGCAGCAAAGCTTGCGAATGAAAACACACTCTCCATCAACCACCACCAAACACAGGAAAAGGAACTCTCAAAACGTATCCAAAAACAAAGTAAGATGAGAGCGCCCACAATCCAGAAAAGATGAAGCCTCGAAAAACATTCTTTTTTTCAAGGAGGAGATAGAGCGCAAAAACAATAAGAGTAGACGAGAGGTAAAAACCGAGATACGTCACAAAGCTAAGGAACCCTCCAATGATCAAAACAACGAGCAGAGGATAAGTTAATGAAACATCACTCCCTTCGCTTTCACGAGGACAAGAAAGCGACTCCCATGCATCAAGAAGCAGAAAAAATAAAAATACTATAGCAAGCACAAAGGGATAGCTCCCTGGTGAGAGGCCATCAGCTGTGCTGTCAAAGGCAAGGCTTTCAACGAGAAAAAAAACTGCACAAAGCAGAAAAAAAGCAAACAAGAGAATGTGTGCCGTGCGCGACTTCATAGGACAGAACGAAAGTAGATCCTGTACTCCCAGTGGAAATTCTCGTTTGCTGGGAGCATGACTCAGCAGAGGCTAGCACACAGAGTGCCGTTGGGCGAGGAGATCGAGAAGTTTCTGTCGAAATTGAGACTGAAATACTCGTCGGGAGAGATCAGGCGTCTCCTTATCGGGAAAGCACCGCTGAAGGATTGGTCCTAAAAATGCGCTGACATCACTCAAGAGCGCCTTCGCACTATGATCAAGTTGAGGTCCATGCCCAGATCCTTCATATACATGAAATTCTTTTGTGGTCGAGGGGATGGTTCCACGGAGAAAGTCTACGACGCTCTCAGAAACAACATGGTCGTTACTTCCTTGTGCATAAAAGAATGGGACTTGGATTTCGGAGGCAGCTTCAATCCCTAATTTTTGTATCCGGCGGAGAGAAAACGATGTTAAGAGCGGAAGCCTTGAATACCCAGGACTCTTACGAGCTGACTTTGACAATGTCTTGGGGTCGGCATGCTCCATACTTACCGAACCAAAACGAAATGGCTTGAGAATCCGAGCTGTAACGAGTCGCACGAATCTTGAAGCCGCCAATCCTCTATCGAGATATGTTTCAAGCCTGTCATTTCTTAATGCAAGGGGACCAGCAACAGCAACAATCGCAGAAAAGGTGCCTGGATTTTGGCGTTCTACCTCAAGAGCAACAGGAACGCTCGTAGAGTAGAAAAACCCAATTGGTGCAATTTTAAACTTCGTCGCTTGTTCAGCAACGTCATCAATCCAGTCTTGCTCCGTTGTGTCTCTCAACCCACGCCATGTGCCATCATGCCCAGCAAGCGATCGAACTTCAGTATGAATTCCACTTCTATCAAATAACTTGGTAGCAAAATCGCGCCAGGGGTATCCGGTTGCCGTTAGTCCTCCATAATAGAGCAAAGGACTAAGATCTTGTCTTCCATGCAAGATGTAAGGCTGACACATTTTTTCAAAGACTTGAGGCATTGGTAATGCATTAGGCTCCTTAAAGTGCCACTCAATGCCAGCACCTTGTCCTACCAGTTTTTCAACTTCTTCTTCAATCTGACTCTCAAGTGCACCACCATCGTGTAACATCTCATCAACAGCATCAATGATAGCTTGGGGAGAATCGGCACCACCAATAATCGGCGCAGAGTCAAAGAACGACTCGCGCGTGAGATCTTGAGGGCCGTATGATGCGCCCTCATCTTCCTGAACTTGTTCCCCCGATGGTCGCGGAGTATGCCCCTCTACATCAACCATAGTAGTAGAATACTGTTTCCTCTCCTACAATCAATTCATGTGGGAATGTTTATCAGTACGGGAATCCCTCAAATTGAAAAAAACAGGTCTATGAAGAGCCATTGGGATACCTTAAGCTACTGTTACTATTATTAATATCATTCAACCCACATAATCTTAGGATAAAATGCATGAGAAAGGAATTCGCCACAGGGTCCCTGATAGTACTCGCTCTTATCTTCTTTCTCTCCTATTCCTTTCCTATGGTTCTGTGGTCCCTTGTCGTCGTTGGGCCACTCCTTGCCATAGGCTACGTAGATTTTTTTCAAAGACGCCAAACGATTCGTAGAAACTTTCCGATTCTCGGAAATTTCCGTTACCTCTTTGAAGCCATACGCCCAGAGATCAACCAGTACTTTGTTGAATCAAATATAGATGGACGGCCTTTTAATCGCGAAGAGCGTGCCCTCGTCTACCAACGCGCAAAGGGAGCACTCGATACTCTTCCATTTGGGACTCAACGTGACGTATATGCCGTAGGGTACGAATGGTTTAACCACTCTCTCCTTCCCTCAACAATTCCTGATCACGATTTACGTATCACTATTGGTGGACCTGATTGCAAACAACCGTACAGCGCCAGCATTCTCAACATTTCAGCCATGAGCTACGGCTCACTGAGTAAAAATGCTGTGATGGCTTTAAATGGAGGAGCAAAGAAGGGTGGATTTGCACATAATACTGGTGAAGGGGGTATCAGCCCGTATCACCTCAAACCTGGTGGCGATCTTATTTGGCAAATCGGCACTGGCTATTTCGGTTGCCGTACAGAGAGCGGCACATTTGATCCAGAAAAATTTCGAGTAAACGCCGCTCAGTCTGCCGTCAAGATGATTGAAATTAAGATCTCTCAAGGCGCAAAACCTGGACACGGGGGAATCCTTCCAGGGAAAAAAGTTAATAAAGAAATTGCAGAGATCCGTGGTGTTCCGATTGGAAAAGACGTGATCTCCCCTCCGTCTCATTCCGCCTTTAGTACTCCTATTGAATTGATGCACTACGTTGCACAACTTCGAGAACTCTCTGGTGGAAAGCCTGTAGGCTTTAAACTGTGCCTGGGAAAACGTCGCGAGATGGTTGCTATCTGCAAAGCTATGGAACAAACAGGAATCACCCCTGACTTTATTGCAGTTGATGGCGGAGAAGGTGGAACAGGAGCTGCCCCCCTTGAGTTTTCAAACTATCTCGGCTCACCAGGGGTTGAAGCTTTAATCTTCGTACATAATGCGCTTATTGGATTTGGGGTTCGTGATCGAATAAAAATTCTTGCAACAGGGAGAATCACCTCAGCCTTTGGTGTGTTAAAACGTATGGCTCTTGGTGCGGATGCTATCTATTCAGCTCGGGCGATGATGCTAGCACTCGGCTGCATTCAAGCCCTCCGCTGCAATACAAATCACTGCCCAGCCGGAGTTGCAACACAAAACAAAAGTCTCAACGACGGCCTTGTTGTAAGCGACAAACGTCAGCGAGTGTATATGTACCACAGAGAAACGGTCGAGAGCGCAGCAGAACTTCTTCAGGCAATGGGGCTTATGCACTCTGATGAACTCCAACCGTGGCATTTAATGAGGCGCGTTTCACCAACCGATATCCGCCACTACGGTGAGCTGTTTCACTTCCTCGAAGGAGGCGAGCTCCTCTCACCGACTCCTCCAGAAGCATACGCGAGAGCAATGCATGCGGCATCCGCAGATTCATTCCGCCACGTCTCTGGGTAACCTGTATAAGTCGAACTCTCTCATCCCTCACTTGCTCCTTGACCTCAACGTCATGGCCGTGTACCCGTCTCTACTGACCCCCAAAATCACAGACCCCAACACTCAACCGCCATCAGAACTCCGCGCTCTCTTATGTAACTATCTGAAGTTAAAGAATAACTTGCGTAAGATAAATTCAAGATCGCCCCCCTAACCCGCCGATATTATTGATGTCCCCCGATCTTTCGACTGGGTCCAGTGTGTGTGGAATTTTGGACCGTAAGACATTGTTGTTTTTTTATTTGGTGTTCGAATCACGGCGCGCATTGCTACGTGATCAATCACCAATGCGTATTGGTGTTGTTCACATGGAGTGTGAACAACAGTAGCAAACGGATTTTGCAGGCGTGACGATATCAATCGGCTCAAACATATCAGCACTACGTGTGCTACGTCGCTTTGACGACACGAGCTCGCTTGCTACCCAAGCATTCGAGAGACTTGCAAGTGGAATGCGCATTAATCGTGCTGCCGATGATGCCGCAGGACTTGCTCTCTCTAACAAGCTTGCCGCCGATGCTCGCATTACCTCTCGAGGTCGTCTTAATGTAAACGATGGGATTTCTGCACTACACATTGCCAGCGGTGCAATCGACTCAATTTCATCGCTCCTCGTACGACAAGCTGAACTTGCCGAGCAAGCTGCTAACGGCACTTATTCTGCAATACAACGGAAAGCTCTCTATACCGAATACGCACAGCTCGATTTAGAAATTAGGAGGATAACAAAAACAACCTCATTTAACGGACTCAACCTCTTTAGTGGCACAAACACAGCACAATATGCCCAACAAATGACAGATTTTACTGGTGGGGGTGGTGCAGGACAGCTTGAAGTTTCCGCCGACGGAAATCTGATCACATATGTGGATACGAACAAACATCACATTCGACAACTCAATCATACAACAGGTGAAGACGTCTTGCTCTACGATACGATGATTTCACCCAGTGTTTTTTCGGCTGATGCCTCTGGCAGAAATATTATTTTTGTAAGTAGTCAAGACTACCTGGGAGAAAATAACGGTGGAGTTTCTCAACTCTATCACCTTGATGCTCAAACAGGCGAAATCACTCAGTTGACGAATGAGCAAGCTGGAGCGGCACCTATTCGACAAATCGATATTAGTGCGGACGGTAGCACCGTCGCCTTTACCTCTCAAACTCGCTATGTCTCTGGCGAAGGAAAAGAATCAGCCACCGGCCTCTTTGCGCAGTCAACTGTTGGGACTATCAATCTTCATACTAACGCATTTAACATAATTGAATCAGGTTTTACGAATGCAGCAGGAAATTTTGATAACATTGCAATAAGCGCGGATGGATCAAAAGTTCTTTTCCGAACTTCAAAAGATGGGCTCGGACTCAACGGCGATGGAAACATTGAACTTTTTGTTTTTGACTCTGCAAATCCAGCAGGTGTTTCTCAGATAACCGACACCATAGGCGGCTTTGGTGCCTCAGGCTTTTCTATATCGAACGACGGAAAGGTTCACTTTGCGAGTGGGAAGAACCTCAACGGGCTAAATCCAAATACTCGAACTTTAGCCTATGAGATCGATAGTAATACAGGAGAAATAAGAAACCTCTTTGAGCACATAGGAAATGATTTTGATGTCGGCGCACTTACTCTAAGTAACGATGGCACTCGAGCATTTTTTCTCTCTCGAGGTGCCCTTACAGATGAAACGGATAATATTCAGAAGTATAAACTCTATGAAGTAGACTTTACAGACGGAGAAATTTTACTCCATACAACCCTTGAGCAAACGGGCTCTGGAAACTATGAACTTTCACAAGATGGTACAGCTATCTTCATCTCTTCAACTTTCGACTTTACTGGAGGAAACAGCGATGGAAGTATGGAACTTTTCTATGTAGATACGACTCGTGACTCATCCAATATTGATATCGAAGTCGGCGAGGGCACTACTGGTGGCATCCTTACTGAACTTTCTTCACTTGGTACAATGCTTGAGGGCTTAGGAAGTACACTGATTACAACCCAAGATAGCGCAACGGCAGCACTAGAAACAGCGCAGAGAAACATCCAACTCGTAAGCCAAGTCCAAGGAACAATAGGAGCAGGACTCAGCCGATTAGAGACGGCTGGAAACGTGCTTGAGGTCCGAACTCAGCAATCACTTCTTGCAGAATCACGCATTCGAGACGCTGACATTGCAGCCGAATCAGCCAAGCTTGTCCGAGCATCCGTACTACAGCAAACAGCGGCAACTGTTCTTGGCCAAGCAAACACACTCCCTGAGCTTGCGGTGCAATTGCTTCGCGGATAATAAGCAAAGATCTTCAATCGATTGGATACTTTTCAACTTCACAGGAGCTAGTGCTATGACCAAAAAGTTTTTTCACTTCGTTCAAACCCTTTCTGGTCATAGCACTAGCCAGCCGTATTGTCCCTCTCCGACTACGCTCTTCGAGCTTCGTCGTGACCTGAACTCGCAGGACCACGTCGTAGCTTTAGCGAAGACGGGCGAGGGTTTTCGCCATTCGGCGAAAAAGTGTTCCTCCCCGTTAGGTAAAAACTTTTTTGTCGGAACACTAGGATACAACAGGCAAGCGATACCGAGCCGCGAGTGAAGAATCTATCCCATAGTCTCGCAACAACGGGACTAATGCCGTTGAGGCTTGAGAAACAAGCTCTGCGGCTCCGACCTCTTTTGCGCAGTGGGTGATGTACCAGAGAAGTCGCCAATGTGAGAAGCCGAGTTGCGCAGCTTGATCAAAGGACGCTAAAGCTTCTTGGTAACGGAGCCTTGCTCGGTGAATAAGTCCCGTCCAAAAGTGAAGTACAGCATCGCGGGGGAAACATCGGAGGTACTGCACAGAGACGGTATCTTGTAAAAGCTGTGTACAGTGACCTATGGCTTCATCGTGTTCAAGAAGGCGAGAGAGATCTTCATCACGCATACTCTCTAAAAAACAGGAAAACTGCCCTGCAAGAGACTCTGTAAAAAGATCTGCGCCACTAAGCTCCTGAGAGGGAGGAAAGACCATTTCTTGGCTAATATGCGCATCGAGAATACTATCACACGCCGGCTCGTTCCAGAGATGGGCTCTCTTAGGAAGCTTTAAGATCCGTTCATACACTTCGAGAAACACTTTCGCTGCATTTTTGGCACCAAAAATCTGACGCGCATATTCCGCAGCATTCTTTCCGATTCGAGCACGCTCTTCAGGATTGTGGTACAGATGCTCAATGGCTTGCTTATACTCAATATCACTATGAACAACGAGTCCAGTGTAGTTATCAACAACAAGGTAACGCACACCGCCGTAAGGAAAAACGACCGGCGGAATACCTGCATACATGACTTCTTGAAGATTTACTTCTGAGCCCGAATAGTTCTCTTCACACAGCGGGTAACCGTAAACATCAAGCTCCGAGAGAATGGATGCTATATCATCCACATAACCACGGAGATCAAATCGGTTCATAACCCCTAGAGAAGTAGCTTGTTGACGGATAAGCTCCTCATGCCCACCCCCGCCACAAACAACAAAACGAACCTCTGGGACATCGACCGAAGCACTCATAGAAACGAAGTCAGGGTGCATCTTCGAAAAGTGAATAGTCCCAATATAGCCAACCTGAAAACCTGCGTGTTGTTGAGGCGTAACTGACTCTACACGTGCAAAATCTGCTGCTCCATAGGCCATGGCACACTTCACTAACCGCTCTTGAGCTGAGAGCGATTGAAATGCGGGAGAACGATATGTATGAGGACTACAAGCAACAGCACAATCCAAGGTATGCACAAGATCATCAGGGATAACTTGTGGGGCTATATGGCCACCAACGTGACACCAAGCTACGAGCCGACAAGGTGGGAGTGGCTCACGGAGCAAGGAACCCATTTCAGCGTTGTTCCACCACTGAAGCTGGATGAGATCATAATCAGGGATAAGACACCGGAGATCGTCAATCGTTGATGTCGGGATGAACTTCATGCCTTCTTGCTCGGCAAAACCAACAGCCGCATCTTCAGGAGGAAGGAGAGAGACGACATCATGCTGCATATCCGATGTCTGCGACATATACTTTGCCGCAGCAATCATCGCTCGCCCAGCTCCCCCAAGACTAAGATACTGAATAACATGAAGAACTCGGACACGCTCACTCATGCCACACCTCCTAATTTTGTTAAGAGTGCATGCGCCTCCTGATTATCAGGATAGAGCTGGAGTTCTCGCTCCAAGAGAGAGGCTCCCCGCGTTTTATCTCCTTCTTGGAGGTAACAAAGTGCCTCAACATAAAAGAGGTCACGCACGTTTGCACCAAAACCCTTCGCTTGAACAATACGGTCTTTGGCCCCAGAAAGATCTTGGCATTGGAGACACTCGATAGCTTGATTGAGGAGCTCATCAATTTCTTGTGTCGATACTCCAGTTTCTTGGGAAACCGTTGACAGCGCCTCCTGTTCTTTAGGAGCACGGGCTTCAATCTCTAAGAGGAACTGCTGACCAAAGACATGGTCTGGGCGAAGCTGGAGAAGTTCGTGCAATTCATTCTTCGCTTGGAATAAGTCACCAAGTCGAGCAAATGCGAGTGCATGAGGAAAGTGAAGTTCAGGGTGATCCTGAAAGAGAGCCTTGTTCTCTTCAAGAAGCTCCTTGGCACGTCCTGGCTCTCCACCATTGAGCGCAGAAAGAGCTTCCACAACAAGGGCATCTACTGGAGGTAAGGCATTTTGCATATCATTCTCAGCGGCCTCAATAGACTCACCAGGTGTTGATTCGTGTAGCCTCGCCTGAATCACGTCGTTTACTTTCGCAACAGTCTCGTGGACAGGGCTTCGATCCAAATCAAGGGTAAAGAGGTGATGTACCTGACACTGGTGTGCATTCGATTCGAAGTCTTTTTTCTCAAGAAAGGCGAGATCATATTTTGAGCAGTCAGAAATCTCATCAAGATTTCTATCCCACCACGCAATAACGAGCTGGGGTTTGGGGTGAACATCACCGAGAAACTCATTTGTAAACAGAGACGGGGGAAGACAGAGCACATCAGGCTTTACGGAATCTATCTGTCGGCGTACGGTCTCTTGCATCCACTGCCTAGAGTTAAAATCGTGATAACCATTTGCCCTTAACCATGTTACCTGTGAGGGCATATTATTCACGGGATACACACTCAGCTCATAAGTAGACGAGTTGAGGCTTGTGAAGAGACGCGCTGAGAGAGGGGCATGTGAGGAGTGACAGAGCGCTTCGACCTGTACTTCGAAGCTTTGTCCTGAAAGCTCCCGATCCTCTGCATAGGCCCGAGCCAGAGCTTCATCTGGAAAAAGTATGAATGAAAGAATTTTCTGCTTCATTGGAGAAGTATTGTAGCCTGCCTCTTACGAAAGAGTAACCCCAAAGTATGAAGAGAAAAAGACTTTCTCTCTGGGATTTGAATCAGTAGACTTACTGAGACATGAAACAGCCCACAGTCCTATTTTGCCACGCTGGAAGAACCGGTGGAGATACTCTCAATCGAGTTCTTCAGTCGGTCTATCACCCTTACGGGTCGCAACACTACGACACCTCACAAGCTGCATGGCCTCACCTGCGCAGTGCTCCTGCTGAAGCGCTCAAGAAGATTCGCTGCTTCTATGGCCACGGCGTCTATTTTGGATTTCACTCTTTTTTAGCTGCTCCTACTACCTATATCACCCTCGTTCGGAACCCTGTAAAACGAATAGTCTCTCAATACTACTGCTACCTCCACGATCCAAATCGAGGCATGCATAAGTATATAACTGAGAATAACATCTCTCTTGAGCAGTACCAAAGGGAAGCTCGCAACGAGCAAGCTCACTACGTCTTCGGCTTCCCCCACTACCGGCTAACAAGACCCGAAGTGAAGGACCTTCCCGAACTCTTTGATAACATCAAGAATCATTTTGCATATGTGGGAGTTACCGAGCTCTACGATGAGAGTCTCTTTCTTCTCCATAAACGTCTCGATTGGGATCGCTGGTGGTTTTGGACAAAAACACTCGCCAATCCAAAGCGGCCCGAGCTCGAGGAACTTTCGCCAGCACTCCTCAAAGATATCGAATCTCAAAACGATCTCGACATCGCTCTCTATAACTACGCCTCAGATACCTTAACGAAAGAACTCGAAGCGCTTTCACCAGACGACAGGCAAGCTCTCGCAGAATACAAGGAGGCTCAAGAGATCTTCACCCAACTACAAGCTCAGTGCCCAACTCAGATTGACAGCGGGTTTTGTGGTATACTTCTTCAAAAACGCAAACTCAATATCACTTGTTTGAGTTTTCACGCAGAGGTGAGCAACGCCCTTTTACAGTTTGCACAAGCCGTAGACTCTATCGAAGGAAGATCCATCACGTGGGAGAATATCTTTTACAACACCCCGAGCGATCTCCCTGCTGTTTTCAAGCACTCACAAGCGAAAGCTCAACTTGAACAAGCCGACTTCATAGTCGTTCTCACTCATCCCGGTCAAGACTATGTTGCACGGAAGCACCTTGAGGAGCTCGGTATTCGACCACATCGAATTCACTTTCCACTACGAGGCTAGTACATGACTCCAACCCAACCCCTCCGTGAATACCCATGCACTTCATTAACAAGAGCAGGCGCAAAAAAAATCATCCAACTATTTCAAGAGCTCAATGTCTGTAGCTACTGGGGGAGCTTCGAGTGGACATTCGAAGCACGAGATGGAGCCCTCTTTCCAACAGATCAAGCCATTGGCTGGCTTGGCAAGTGGGTTCCATGTTTTCACTCGTGCTCAGGATTCACCTATCCTGACCCAGTGGGCGTCAAAATTTCTCACCATTTTGATGGTGACACGTTTACCAAACCAATGATTCGACCTGTACGAGATGCAAGAGACTGCGCCGTATCAAATTACGATAGACTTTCGAAGCTTATTTATAACACCCCAGCTTTTACTCCCGAGTGCTTTCTCGATATGCCTCTTATTCCAAGTCAAGGAGGTATTTTTCAACTCGGAATGATCGAAGAGTGGCTGCTCCAAGAATGCCTGATCCACCACACCTCGAGTCAAGTGGCGTACCTCTACTATGAAAAACTTGAAGAACTCGACGTAGGCATGATGGAGGACATCCTCTCCTTCATTGGGGTATCGCGCTCAAATAAAATCATCCATTCAGCACTCAATGGTTCTCGCTCAGACAAATTCAGCAATTCAAGCTCGACTGAGAAGAGAGTCGCTCTTTGGAGAAATGAAAAGCATCCATCAATCAATGCTCGCTACCATATGCTTGCCCCACACATCCCAACGGAACACGACTACCCTCTTGGAAGCTCCCTTACAAAACAACCCATTCGATGCTGGAATGAAGATGCGTTCAACCTCTTGCTGCGTATCTGGATAGAGTCGACCCTAGAAAGTATTTCAAAGAAATTTGGCGGAATCGATATCACCCCACTAGTCGATCCGATGGTTCAACTCGCTATCCATATTGAACACCTCCCTCTCCTACAGTTCTACTTTGCTCGAAATGCACTTCATGAGCCCTCACTCCAGCACGACGGCTTACGTCAACTGCAGATACTCGCACTCCAGTCCTCACCTTTTATTAGGCTCCTTGCTACCGAAACACTCCTTCAATCAGGAGACTCTTCTCAAGACTGGAAATCACTCAAGCAAGAATACTACGACGCGCTTACTCCTACCAAGGAAGATAAAAGACATTTTCAAGAGCTGTGTAAGATGTTTTCACTTCTCTCGTAGAGCTCCGCAGCAATAGCGAAACATGAGGTTGCTGCCGGGGAAGGTGCGTTGAGAAGATGAAGAACCCCACAAGCTTCCTCTATAACAAAGTCCCCAACAAGAGAGCCATCAGCAGCAACAGTCTGTGCACGGACTCCACTTCCTCCAGGGATAAGGTGCTCTGAACGAATAGCAGGAACAAGTTTTTGGACAGCACGCACGAAACGTTCTTTCACAAAGGAGGTAGCCATCTCAGATACTCCAAACTTCCAGTGCTGAGCAGCCATCTTCCAAAACCTCCCAGAAGTGAGCACTTCGCTGAGGTCTCCAAGAGAAATATGAGATCTTGTGTATCCCTCTCTTGAGAAGGCAAGTACTGCACTTGGCCCACACTCAACAATATCATCCAAGGTGCGTGTCAGATGCACTCCGAGAAAAGGATAAAGAGGGTGAGGAACAGGATAGATAAGAGCCTGGCAAAACTTTGAGGCTTCTTTGGTCAGAGTGTAGTACTCGCCACGGAAAGGAATAATTTGTAACGAAGGGTGGTGGCCAAAGAGTCGAGCAACTCGATCGCTATAGAGCCCAGCACAAGTAATGACTCGCTTCGTCTTTATTTCTCCCGTAGATGTTGAAAGGCTCCATACTCCGTTTTGATAGGAAGCTTTTTCGAGTGCCGAACCACAACGCACCGTTCCATCATGACTCTGAATGAGGTCGTAGAGTTTATGGCAAACATCCTTAAATCGTATAATACCAGCGTCAAAGACTTCTAAAGCTTCAACACCACGCACGTGTGGCTCACGCTTCTTCAATTCCTCGCCACTAAGAGGCTGTATTGATACACCATTGTGTTTTGCCCTCTCTGCGAGCGTGTTGAGATAGGGAATTTCCGACTCTTCCGTTGCAACAATGACCTTCCCACATGTGCGGTACGCAACGCCCTGCTCATGACAAAACTCAAGAAGAAGCTTTCTTCCCTTGGTACAATTGTTTGCTTTCTGTGAGCCGGGCGGATAATAGACTCCTGTATGAATCACCCCTGAATTATGGCTTGACTGGTGTTGACCAACAGTCGCTTCTTTCTCACAGACACACACGGAGAGTGATGGAGAGCGGCGAAGAAAGGTATAAGCCGTAGCTAAGCCGACGATACCACCTCCAATAATTGTCAGATCATATTCTGATTGCTGCATGCTTCTTACATTATAATATGGAGTATCTTGACGTCTATGAGCATAAAAACACTGGCTCGCACATAAACGAATTAGCTATAATAAGCATCTATGGCAGATGAAACTCTAGAACGTATAGCATCGTTGCATAACACCCATGCCGACTTTGATGGTGTGTTAGCTCATTATACTGGCCAAATAGTTACGCCCCTCGTACATCAGAGAACCGTTCTCGAATGTGGCTGCTCCACTGGGGTCATTACCGAAATGATCGTAGGAGAAGTCAAGGAACTTGACGTTGTAGAAGGCTCTCAGATATACGCAGACAAAGTTGAGGAACGTTTTCATGGGCAGCTACGTATGTTTGTGAGCCTCTTTGATGAGTTCGAGGCGGACAAAAAATACGATATCATTTTATTTCTCGGCGTACTCCACCATCTTGAGACTCCTGCTAAAACGTTAAAACATCTCTCTCGTTTTTTGAAAGATGACGGAGAACTGCTCATCTCTGTTCCTAATATGACTTCCTTACATCGCAGGCTTGGAGTAGCAATGGGAGTCGTAGAAGATGTTTACGCAACATCAGAACGGAACACATTCTTCGAGCAGTTTGGAAGGTTCGACAAGCAACGTCTTGAAGCTGTCGTTCAAGAATCAGGATTAACAATAAAGGAAAGCTTTGGGTTCTTTCTCAAACCTTTTCCGCATTCTGTCATGCAAGACCTAGAACTCAAGCAAGATGTTCTTGATGGACTTTTTCAGCTCGGTAAAGAACATTCAGATCTTGCCTGTCAACTTTTCCTACGAGCCCAAGCTTAAAAGTAATAGAGACAACTTTTTTGACGAACCGTGTATGTTTTTTAACGCGAAGAGCGCGAAGTACGCGAAGGAGAGAGCTTCGCGTACTTCGAGCTCTTCGCATTAAGTCTTCCCCTTGATATCTGCAAAATATTTAAACTTGACCTGCATAAGTATCTTCGTATGGCTCATAGTCTTGGAGCTCAAGGAGTTCCCACACATCTCGATAGGTGGCCCTTCCTCCCATACGTTCTTTAAACTCTAAGATTCCCCATTTAATCCAGTCCCCACGCGAGGAAATCCCAAAGTTAAACCAATCAAAACCATTATCTTTATAGAACTGAAACATCTCGTAAAAAAGGGAGGGAAAGACATTCAACTTTGCATGGGAGTAATCTTGTGCGATGTAAAAATCATGAACAGCGCGTTCAGTCACACGCAAGGTCACAACAGTTGCAATACACTCTGACTCGTAACGAGCCACCCAAAAATCTAAGCGGTCAGGATACAACTTCTTAAGCTGCTCAAGCTCCTTGAGGCTGTGTGTTGGTTTCTTTGAATGTCTCTGAGAAAGATTCTGTTCAATAAGAGAGTAAGGCTCTTGTGCTGTTGGCACTCTTTCAATCACCACCCCCTTCTTGCGTGCTGCTCGGATTGAGTTCGGGTTCTTCTTTCTGCCCATATGAAGCCAATTATCTTCAGTATCCAAATTGACCGAAGAAGAGACCTCTCGAGATTTCAATCGAAAGTTTCGGTGCCATAAGAGAAAATCGAGCTCCCCAGCTGACGGATACGTAAAGAACCCCTCGGGCATACGAAATTCAATTGAACGAAAACCACGTTCTTTGTAATGAAGCAACGCAGCCTCAAGAAGAGCAAGGACCTCTCGTGTAGTCGCTCGCAGGTGGTACACCAACATGCCCGCTGAGCTTCCTGGATGAGCTGCGATCCGTTTATCGTCTTGAGGATGAATAGCAGCAGGAAGAACCCCCCTGAGCTCGTCGTCTAGGTAAAGGAGTAAGCTCTCGTCAACGAACCTTCCCTCTGGGTGATATCCAAGAAAACGCTGCTCCTGGAAAATACCTCCATTTCTTGAATGAGCACACACAAAAGTATCCCACTCTTGGGTGCGAGAAGGCTCGAAGCGTTCAACTCTAACAGTAGTGATGTCCTGAGAAGTGGTCATAGAGATCTGGTCTGACTGAACGTGCAGTAACTTGTTTAAAATACACAAAAATCATAAGCATTGCTAGATCTCAATACTCGTTACGCAAAACCAAAGTGTACAACGACACACTCACTGTGCTCTTTGTATTCGAAGGTGGATCAATCGTAAGAATAAAATGTGTGAGATTACTTGCGGCTTTCGTACACATGACAATGCTCTCGAAGGTATCGTGTTATAGCTAAAACAATGAAACCTCATGTTCCATTCCCAACGTTCTCACCTCAACTCACTGAGCAAAACGGCTTATCGAGCTTTGAGAGCAATTGAAAGACTCTCCTAGCTTAGTAAGCTCTTGATATTACTAGTTAATTAAAGGTGTAGGGGCAGGCTTATTTTTTTTAGGCAAGACATACCGTTTCCGCTATGAAAGCATCTTAAAAGAGAGTGTTTTTGCCAACTTGGCAAGCAGATCAAAGGAGCTTTCCCACCATGGATGTCGTTAAAGTTGCACAATTAGGAGTTGGGTATTGGGGGCCAAATTTACTGCGCAATCTTCAAGCAAGTCCTGCTTTTCAAGTAGTCCGTGTCGCCGATCTCTCTGCAGACCGACGTAACTTTGTTCACTCGAAGTATCCAGATATAGCTCTCAGCGAAACTGCTGAGGAAGTTTTTCAAGATCCTGAAGTCCAAGCTGTAGTTATTGCTACGCCAGCAGGAACACACTACGACATGGCAATGCAAGCTCTGCAAGCTGGCAAACATATTTTAGTTGAAAAACCTCTCGCAACAACTCCTGAGAATGTTCAAGAAATTGGCGAAACAGCTCGCAAAAACAAACTGGTATGTATGGTCGGTCATACGTTTCTCTACAACTCAGCAGTTCGCTACCTAAAAGAGCTGATTGATTCTGGAGATCTCGGTCAAGTTCGCTACATTTATTGCCAACGCCTAAACTTGGGTCGTATACGTTCTGATATTGACGCTCTGTGGAACTTAGCACCACACGACGTCAGCATTGTACAATATCTCTTCGGGAACCCTACTCCGATACGTGTTGCCCGATCTGGAATGTCCTATGTGCAACAGGGCATCGATGATGTGGTCTTCTTAAACATCACCTACCCAAATCGCGTGATGGTAAACATTCATGTAAGCTGGCTCGATCCGATCAAAGCCCGTCGCATCGTTGTCGTTGGCTCAGACAAAATGGTTGAATATGACGATACGGCAGAGAATAAAATTGCTATCTATAACACGGGAATTGATAAAGTTTCCGTACTCGGTGAAAACATGGACTACGATAATCCCATTTCTTCATTTTCCTATCGTTCAGGTGAAGTCACTTACCCCTCCCTTGAATATCCAGAACCACTCCAAGAAGAGATTCATCACTTTGCTGACTGCATTCGAACCGGTAAAGACTGCCTCTCTGGTGTAGAGCATGCTCTTCAAGTAACACGCATACTTTGCTCCGAATAATGTCTTTCTTCTAGAAGAGGAATTCATATGAAAGTTCCATTCGTCGACCTTAAAGCCCAGTATGCTACTATCAAGTCTGAAATTGACGAGGCTATGAACTGCGTTGTCAACGATTGCGCTTTCATCAAGGGAAAGTATGTCGCTCAGTTTGAAGAAGATTTTGCTGCATACCTCGGAGCAAAGTTTTGTATTGGATGCGGGAACGGAACTGATGCCCTCGAGATTGCACTCAATGCACTCGGAGTAGGACAAGGCGACGAGGTGATTGTTCCGGCCAACACTTTTATTGCAACCTCTGAAGCAGTCACGGCCAATGGCGGAACACCTGTTTTTTGTGATATCGATCCACAAACGTACAATCTCGACGTCGATTTGCTCGCTGCTAAGATCACTCCTCAAACAAAAGCCATTATCGTCGTCCACCTCTATGGACAGCCTGCGGATATGGATCCCATTTTAAACTTAGCAAAACAACATAATCTGCGAGTCATCGAAGACTCAGCTCAAGCTCACGGAGCCCAGTACGGAGGGCAAAAGATAGGGACTCTTGGGGACATCGCTACGTTTAGTTTCTTTCCTGGAAAGAACCTTGGAGCGTACGGTGATGGCGGAGCCGTCATTACAAACAACGAAGAACTCGCTACCAGATCACGAATGATAGCTAATCACGGTAGAGTTGATAAGTATGATCATATTTTTGAAGGAAGAAACAGCCGACTTGACGGTCTTCAGGCTGCTATTTTAAGTGTCAAACTGAGGCACCTAGACTCCTGGTCTCTAGCCCGTCGTGAGGCAGCGAAGCAGTACTCAGAGCTTCTCTCAGGATCAACTCTCATCACCCCTTACGTACCTCAATGGGCCACTCCCGTCTTCCACCTCTATGTAGTAAGGACTGAAAACCGAGAACACATTCGAGAGGCTCTCAACGAAAAGGGGATCGCTTCAGGGATTCACTATCCGATCGCTCTTCCTTTCTTAAGAGCCTACAAGCGTTTTGGCCATACTCCAGACGATTTTCCCGTCGCTTATGCACAAATGGATACTATTCTCTCACTTCCATTATTTCCCGAAATAACTTCCGAGCAGATCGCCTATGTCGTTGAGACCCTCCGGGCGGTAACATAAATTAAGACAGTTTTCTTGACGAGGACCAGATGCGCTTTCTTCAGATTCACCACTTTTATGAAGCCTACCTTGAAGAGTTCTATGCCAAGCGGCCAAACATCCACCTGACTCCTTTTGCTGCCCAGATGCAAGAACTCCACGACGACGGGTTTAGTAATGCTCATATCATTACTCCATATCTTCAAAAGCTCGGCATTGAGACTCAATTCGTTGTGGCAAATGCCCTTCCTACACAAGCAAAATGGATGTCAGAACACGGCTTCCAGAATATCGATGCAACTCACTGGATGCATCAAATTGCAAAACATCAAGTCGACACCTTTAAGCCAGACATTCTTTATCTCTCTCATCCTATAGAGTTTGACGAACGTTTTCTTCAGCAACTCAACTGGAAACCCCGCTTTATTATGGGGTTTCGAGCCGCACCGATCCCTCCAGGCTGTAACTTTTCCAACTTCGATCTTATGCTATCAACTCTTCCCTGCATTCTTGATGAATGCCGCGAGCAAGGGGTACCACACTTAGAGTATTATAGGCCGGGCTTTCCCAATTTAGTGCTTGAGCAGTTGAAAGAAGATAAGGAAGAAGTTGATGTGGTCTTTAGTGGACAGTGGACCTCTCATCACGAGCACCGCAACCACATCATTACAGAAGTAGCTCGATACCACGAGGCTCATCCAGATCATTTCTCACTGAAGTACTATGTCGCCAATATTGGCAACCTTCCTCTTCCTGACGCCGTCGTTCGTGTCAATCATGGAGCTCGCTGGGCGCTTGATATGTACAAAGCTCTCCGTTCAGCACGCATGAATATCAATGCTATGATAGGGCTCGGTGGAGGATGCGCCAACATGCGCCTCTTTGAGGCTACCGGTGTCGGCTCAATGGTGCTCCAAGAAGATCGCTACGATGTAGACGAGTTCTTTCGTCGAGGCAGCGAGCTTGAAACATTCGAATCCCCAGACGATCTTATAGAAAAAATCATTCAGTATAAAAACTCTCCCGAAAAGCGCCAGGCAATAGCACAAGCAGGACAAGCACGGTGTCTCAAGGATCACTCCATGGAAGTTCGTGTTCAACAGTTTATTGATTGCATAGAAAAATACTCATCAATTTCTCTTCCAAGGGGTGGAACCACTCAAGATCCGACACAAGAGGTCAATAAAGCAATCCGAGCACTACAGAAGAACGACTTTCAAACAGCACTTCACTTAATCGATGGCGTATTACAGAGCGATGCCCCCGTTCGTGACTCTTATCACGTTCTTGCCATCTGCTTATTGCAACAAGACAAGATAGGAGATGCCGTCAGCGCCTTACAACATGAGCTTTCTCTCTACTCAGACAACACAGCAGCTGAGGCCCTTCTCAAGGAGCTTGGGCACGCTTAAAGGAGAACAGACTAATGGGGAAAAATAACTGCATTGTCGTTGGTGGTGGGCTTGTTGGTCTTTTCTCTTCAATCTTGCTCGCCGATCGATTCTCATCTGTTACTCTCATTGAGAGAGCTCCTCACCTCGGTGGCCTCCTTCGGTCGAGTAACGATAGTAATGGAGCTTGCTTTGATCTCGGAACACACGTTCCCAATTTCACACTCAAGCCAGAAGTCGATGAGATTCTCTTTGGAACCAAGGAGGAGATCGAACAGAACTGGACTATTTTCGAGTATATTTATCCTGCTGCCTACTCCGCCGGGAAATGGAACCCCGAAACAAGCATCATGGATGCAAGGCATCTCGACGAACCTCTTTATGAAAAAGCCGTAGAAGAACTCCTTGAGAGATCCTCGGAAAGCCAAGCCACCAACCTCGCTGAACATGTTCTTGAAACATTTGGCCCTACTCTTTGCGAAAACCTTTTTGCTCCCCTCGTTCGAAAACTCTACGGAGTCGAAGCTCAAGAGCTCGTCACCTCGTCCTCTGTGAGCTACTTTGGCCTGACAAAAATTGTTGCGTTCGAACGTGAAAGAACTCAAGAACTCATGCAAAACGAAGTCTTCGCAGCAAAACTCGGATATACGACACACGACGACTACAACACCTCTCGAAACGATCGTTTTCGTGACTACTATCTCTATCCAAAGGGAAGAAACGGGGTAGGATTCTGGATGAAGCGGCTCGAGCAACTTGCGCAAGAAAAGGGTGTTCGTATCTGTCTCAATGAGTTCGTCTCCTCGCTCGAATCAAAAGACGGCTCTGTGACTTCCGTACAACTCGGAGAAAGCAAAGAAACACTCCCCTGTGATTTTGTAGCTTGGACAGCCCCTCCTGCCTTTGCTCTTCAAGCAGCTGGTGTTCCTGTAGGACCACCAAAATCGATTTTTCGCACCGCCTCTGTCTTTCACTACTCTTTTGACAAACCACTCCTGAACAAACGCTCAGCATATATATGGAACTGGGATCCTTCATTTCTCTCATTTCGAGTCACCCTCTATCCTAATATCGACCCACAAGCAGAGAACGACTACTCCCTCACAGCTGAAGTACTCTCGTCCCCAGAAGAAGCAGACGGGATTTCCCTCGAACAGATTCACGAAGAGCTCGTACGTTGCGAACTTGTAGATCCCGCTGCTCAAGTGCGCACACAATCGAAAGTAGTGATTCACAATACCTTTCCAGCGCCGACTGAAGCCCATCACGCTGAGGTCAAAACACAGAACGAACTTCTCAGTAACCACTTTGATAACATCCGTGTGCTCGGAAGATTTGCCGGAAAAGCATGGTTTCACAAAGATGTGCTCCTTGAAGCTTGGGGAGCCCTTACGGAATTCCCCAAGATATCAGGAGACTAGGAACTCATCCCCTTCTTATGCTATATCTCTCTGAATGAAATACCGAAATGAAATCGCCACTTACCTCCTGGACTCGTTAACAACACTCGGCACTCAATTTACCCTTGAGGAAGTCACGCGTCTTCTTGAAGTACCGAAAGATCCGAAGATGGGCGATTGGGCATTTCCCTGCTTCCCACTGGCAAAACAACTCAAAAAAGCCCCTCCCCTTATCGCCCAAGAGCTCTCGGACCAATTACTCGACTCCATCAATGCTTCAAACTCCATTGCTTCGGTTACCCCAACTGGCCCATATTTGAACTTCTCCGTGAATAAATCAGCACTCGCCTCTGGGCTACTCCCCTCAATCCTCTCAGGTGAATACCTTGCACGAAGAGATGCTCGCGAAGACAAGGTTATGATTGAGTACTCACAACCAAATACACACAAAGCGTTTCACGTCGGTCATACTCGAAATGCTACTCTCGGTGATACTCTGGCGCGTATCTTTGATTGGCAAGGGCACGAAGTTGTTCCCGTTAACTACCTCGGTGACGAGGGAACTCACGTTGCGCGGTGCCTCTGGTACTTTCAAAAACACTTTACTGGAGAAGTGCCTGACCATAACCGCGGAGAATTTCTTGGCGACCTTTACGTCAAGTC
The DNA here is from genome assembly GCA_030428205.1 of bacterium. Classification (GTDB taxonomy): domain Bacteria; phylum Bdellovibrionota_C; class UBA2361; order UBA2361; family RFPC01; genus JAUIBK01. The sequence goes on along the minus strand of JAUIBK010000013.1, from coordinate 8,948 downwards.
TACTGAACTGCTCGATCTTGGCGTCTATACGGACGCACCATTTAAGGGGGTCGCAGCAGCAAAGGTTCTTTCAAGCTCACCTCACCCTGAGGAGTCTTCATGGAACGTCGTAGAGGTAGAAACAACCGAAGGAAATAAGACCGTTATCACTGCTGCAACTGTAGGTGAACCGGGCACACTTGTACCTTGGGCTAAGCCAGGAGTTCGAATCGCTGGGCGTTCAGTTGGTATCGTTGAAAGAAAAGGGATACAGAGCGAAGGGATGCTTTGCACACCTCGTGAGCTCACTGTAGGAGATGACAACGAGCAGGTTGCCATCCTCCCCAAATCAGCGTCTTTAGGTGAAGAAGTAGCCGAAATTTTCGCAAAAAAAGAAACTCTTCCTCAAGATTCAAGTTCACCACTTGAGCTCATCGCTGCCCGAGAGAAGGAAGTCGGTGAAATACTCCTGCAACTTGAGACGGGGAATCCTGATATCCAGGAGCTAGCTCGAGAGACGAAAGAGTGGTCAATGAACGAGCTCTATGACGCATACAAGTGGCTCGACTGTTCTTTTGATCGATACTTTTTTGAGTCTGAGTTTGGTGAATCAGGCAAAGAACTTGTACGAGAGTATCAAGCAAAGGGAGTCTTTGTTGAGGATGATGGGGCTATTGGTGCAGATCTAAGCGATATCGGACTCGGCTTCTGCCTCCTTATTAAACGAAACGGCACAGCTCTTTACTCAACTCGAGACCTTGCTCTCGCAAAGATCAAGTTCCAAGAATTTGGTATCGATCGTTCTCTGTACGTCGTCGATGCTGCACAAACGCTCCACTTCCAGCAGGTCTTTGCCTGTCTTGAGCGTATGGGATTTGAACAAGCAAAAAAATGCTACCATCTTTCTTATGCACAAGTCGTTCGCCCTGACGGTAAAATGAGCAGCAGAAAAGGAAACGTAATCCTCTTTTCCCAGCTCACCAAACGCCTCCTCGACAAAATCACCTCAGAATACCTTGAAAAATATCGTGGCGACTGGAGCGATGAGGAGATTGCTGAGACGGCCTACCGACTCTCCTTAGCCACTATTCGCTACGGCATGATGAGCCAAGATAACAACTCACAGATCGTTTTCGATCTCGACGAGTGGACCTCTCGGACAGGAAATACTGGCCCCTACCTTATGTATGCCTTTGCAAGAACGCGTTCGATTCTTCGTGAGTTGGATTTTAAGGATCCAGGTGAACACTCAGACCTCTTTGATTGGAGCCTCCTTTCTCACGAAACAGAGGTAAACCTTCTTCTTCACCTCAATACTTATCACGAGATCCTCTCAAGATCATATGAAGCATATTCTCCTGCTACGATCTGTACCTATATTTACGAGCTCTCAAAGAAGACAAACAGGATGTATCAAGAGTGCAGCGTGCTTCACGCCGACTCTAAAGAGCTTTCTTATACCCGCGCTGCGCTCATTGATGCTGTTGGACGAGTTCTTCAACACGGCCTTTCTCTTTTGGGTATTAAGACAGTTGAGAGGATGTAGTTCTTCGGTAGAGAGCCATCAGGAAAGGCGATCTACCATTTCACAGTAAAGCTCAGCTCTCGCACGATCTGCATGCTCCCCATAAGAGAGGAGGTATTCTTCAAAAGCTCGTTCAAACTCTGAAAGCCCCCACCGCAAAGCGAAGAAACCGGAAAGTGTTTTCCCAATACTCCGCCATGACGCGGTACGAGCGCGCCGCAACTCTTCTTGTTTCCTTGTTCGATACAACCGCGAAAGTGCCGTCTTATCCTCAGCAAACAACCGTGAGAGAGCCGAGAAAAACCGCTCCTTTATTCGACGGTGAAGAATCTCCTTCTTGAGTGCGATAAAATCCTGATGAGATTTACGCGCTGCAATAGCTGCCGTTGACAATACTCTGTCAAGCATATCAGCAGAATCATAATCTTCTCGCTGTAACTCCATATACGCTTGTCGTAAACCAGTATCATCCAGCGCATAGATACGCTTCGTAAATGCATTAATCTTTTCTAAGCGACAACCAGCGATTTCGATATGGTCACGCACTATCTCTGTTAACTGAGCTGATGTATACAGCGGCGACTCTTTTACATTTCCATCGGGACCAATAAGAACAAGTGTATATCGCTCTCTCTCAGATCCCTCATAGAGAATCAGTTCATACCCACTGGTGAGCATTGCGCGTGTATATCGCTTAGATGATCGATCTCCATGGGTAAGGAGCGGATCTCCTTCACGTACGCCGTTGTGATGAGAGAGTGTTGGAAGCCCTCTTAACTTAAAATGGGCAATCAGAGCTCGGATATACCTTTCACGAAGAGTATCAGCTCGAGTTTCGATGGAAGTAACCGCAGCTACAGCCGCGGGAGAGTACGATCGAGCTTGGGATAGCTCGCAAAAGGCTTGCCCTTTTTTGTGCGCAGTCATCGTATTACCCAGCAATTATGTCCCACCTACTCTGTATTATGGGCAAAGGTGAGTGAATGGCGCATAAACGAGGCACATCCCATGTTGAGGACGCTAAAAATCAAGGAAATACGTAGTGGAATACGAGCGGTAAAAAAAAGAAGGTGATTTACCGGGATTCATGCTCTATACCCTCGACTTCGACAAAAACAGAGTCGAAGCCGAGGTACACGAAAGCAGAGAGCAAAGCTTCATACCTCGGGAGTGCACTCGAAAAGCAACGAAAACAACTACCGATGAGCACAGCTTACGCAGCTGGCGAAGCAGTTTCTCCACTTTCCTGAGGCAAGTCAGGTTGTTCTTCAGCAACATCTGGCCAAAGTGCAACGATATCCTGGTCAGGCACAGAATAAACACCCAGCTCATCGCCGTAACGTTGGAAGCCGTAACGAACAGCCCCACCGTTGTCGCGGAGAAGATCACGACAAGCCTTGTCTTTATCGCTAAACCAAAGCTCTTGATACTTCTCAAGAAGATCAACGTCATCAAGGAGCTCTCTGTCGACCATCGCAATACATCGTGTATCAATAAAGACACGACCAGCGCTTTGAGTAGCTTTTTCTGAGACTTCAGCAGACTCAATGGACTCACCATCTGGGTGAATAACAATGGTAAACGCATATGGATCGCGAGCGATACGATACGTTGCAGGAGCAAGATCTACGACTGTTCCGCCGTAATACTCAATTAAGCTGTTTTTTTCTTCAGGCTCTGCATCGAGCAGTTCTCTCACTTTATCAAGGAGTTGTGGGTTGGCCAGCATGAACTGATCAACAAGAACAAGATTTCCACTTTCTACCTGAATGCGTTCACGTTGGTTACCACTTTCAGCTCCATGGTTATGGCGCCGCCTTCCACGACCTCCACCACCACGTCCATAGCGGCCTCGGTTGTTATTACCGCCTCTTCCACGACCACCACGGCCTCGGTTGTTATTTCCACCTCTTCCGCGTCCACGGCCTCGGCCACGACCACCACCATCTCGGCCGCCACCGTCGCCGCGACCTCCTCGGTATCCACCACCTCTCATAATATTCTTCCTTAGGTATGCAAGTAAGTAACTGATGCTGGGGAACAAGTAAGTTTAGTCGGAAAATCCCCTCTGCATCTTCTAAGACATCGGCGTTCAAACGCCTTGTTTATGCTCGACTAATCCACCGTATATAGCATAAATCTCAACAGTTTTACCATGCCTGGCCCCCCTCTTTTCTCTCCCGCCAAGTCTTTTATTTCCACCTCCCCAGTTTTCCTTGAACGTGAACTTGCACGTGAAAAGAAACACCACCCTGGCAACTTGCAGCTCACAGAACCTGCCTAGAGAGAGCTATCTATCGGCAGACGTAGAGAGGAGGCTATGCTTAGTTCATTCAAGTTTACGTTCATGTTCAGGGGGAGGGATAAGGATAAGAGATTACTATTCATTTATAGTTCGGTGAAGAGGGACATGTCGTTTGACCCAGTAAGGATCCGGGTTAAGAATTTCTCAGGCAGCGTCGATACATATTAAGAGACAAGAGTGTGAAATGCCCCCAGATTCTTCGGGCTGTATCAGTATTTGGGGTAAATGTGAATAAATAAGCTACTACGAGTGTGTGATGTTTCAGGAACGCAAAGATTCTACCGATCTTCCCTTTTCAACAGCTGTACAGCCAGATGTCTGCTATGACCCTGAGAGGATCACCCTTGAGGGGCGGTACTCAGATGAGCTCTCCGCTTATAGAGCAAAGAGAAACTGGCAAGAAACCTTTGAGACGTATTTTCTGCTTGAGGATGGAGAAGACTTCGAGCTTGAGGTAAAGAGAGACAAAGGGGAGCATGACATCCTGCTAACATGCTGTTTTTTCTCAGCTTGTGGCAGGTATGCCTTCTGGAGGCTCACGAACGAGCAGGCTCCAGAGGCACAATATAGAATTGAGACAGCTCACGTGCCAAATGCTGAATCAAGATATGCTGATTTTGTAGGCTCCCCCGACCTTCGATCTACCCACGATGGGCCACTTATCCTCCAAGGGTGGGGCAAGCCACCTGAAATCAATCAAGATTGGATAGAACGCTTCAAGGACATGCTTGAAAGGTTTCGAAATCTACCTAAAAAACAGTAATATCAATACATTACTGAGACACACACAGCCCCTTTCTCTATCCACTGAGATAGTGAAACATGTACCTACAATAGCTCATAACAAGGACTGAAGGGAGCGGGAGAGAGAGTCACTGTCATCCAACTCCACAATTTGAGGTTCTTTTTCAATGGCACGTCGTACTGCAGAAGGAAAATACATACTTTCAGCCGGTGAAATTGGCGCGTATGTAGTGTGCCCAGAGGCTTGGCGTCTAACCCAGGTAGATCGAGTTAAGCAGAAAAGAACCGAACGCTCCTCCACAGGGGAGAAGCTCCACAAAGAGTGGGCTGAAACAGTCGATGAGTCATTCTATCTCAGCCGCGGTGTACGCATCATTGTGCTCCTAGTCATTCTCGCTTCGCTTCTCGTAGCGCTGAACTTAATGGGGAGCTAGTTCTATGACCAACAAGTTTATTCACTTTGTACAAACCCGTTCTGGTCATAGGACGAGCCAGCACTATTGTTCCCCCGGAGGTTTTCGCTGTTCGACAAAAACGCGCTCCTTCCCTTCCGGTGAAAAAACTTTTTGGTCGGAGCAGTAGTACGATGAAAGAATATCTACAAGAAGAATTTATTCGCCTTCTCGGACAGCTCGTACAGCTCGACACACAGTTAATCCTGCTTGCTGTCCTCGTTGTGTCGGCCATTATCGTACTTGATGCAGTCAGTCTTATGGCAAGCCGTCTCAAAGAAGAGACTGGAGTAAATAAATCATCAAAAATGCATACAATCGATGATGTTGCAGAAGGCGGCGCAAAAAATCTCGTCTCAGAGATGCAACGGCTTGCTGGCAGACCCGATGCAATTGTTGTTGAAGATAATTATTTTATTCCCGTTGAGCGAAAGCCTCTTTCAAAGAAAATTCGAGACCGTCATGTAGCGCAGCTTCTTGTGTACATGAGGCTCATCGAAGAGTTCGAAGGGAAAAAGCCTCCATATGGATATCTCATTCTCGGAAAAAATTGTCGTCGCGTGAAAATCATGAATACTGAGACACGACAGGAGTGGTTACAAAAAATCATAGATGAAATGCAGGCAATCCTCTCCAATGAGTCGATAGCAATCCCTGATCCCCATCCAAGAAAGTGTAGTAAATGCACTGCTCGACAGAGTTGTGATGCTCGCGCAGATCTTGAGCAACCGATTAAGATCGGAAGTGGCGCCTGAACCAAAGTCACAGTTGGGGCAACACAGAGACAAAGTGGCGATATTTCGATCACATCCACTCCTCACGGCATTCTTTGCTGTTCTCACAATCAAAACGAACGACTTTGATAACCTATCGATATCATTAAATCAGAGAAGAAGATAAGGTATGATTTCAGGTTGTTAGAGCGTCAAATCGCAAGAAATACAAAAAAAGGACAATCAGGGGAATTTGGCCAGATTTTAGGCACAAAAAAAGCGGAGTATTACCCGCTGCTTATAAGATAAGTTATAATAAAGTTAGTTAACTTGACTAACTATAAATCTAGAATATCAAAAACCCTCAATGTTGTCAAATATTTTTTTAACTCACTTATATTACTGGGCTTATTAGCAGACGCCCCACCCGCTAGAAACAACAATTAAGTCACTAAACCCCACAAGCCCATCTCCATCGACGTCTTCGCTACATCCCGTACACAAACCCCACTCCGAAAGAACAGCTACAAGATCAGAAAATCCTACAACACCATCGTGATCAACATCCCCTGAGCAAGCTGATGTGACTTGTTGTTCATACGCTCCCATGTCAATTGCCACACCAACACGACGAGGTTCTCCATTGAGATCAAGCACAATTTCTTGTGGTAAGAGAATGTCGCTCCCTCCGTTCACACACGGCGATCCATCGCTCAGACGAAAATCGCTCTGATCGGTTTCTAGAAACATCGGGTCTACACTCATGTTTCCCTCTCCATCCCAAAGAGTATCTTGAGTGTTTGAATAGCTCACCTCAACTGCCTCTACTTGAGGACTCACAACAACACCATTTGGAGTGTTATCCCAAACTATAGTATTAGCTAAAAACACACTACTTCCATGTGCCAACCTCATTGCTCCTCCTGAAGTACTGAACTCCTCGTAAGCCTGATTTTGAACAAAGGTTGTATTGACGAGCTCAATATTGCCAGAAGTGATAACAAGCCCACCGCCATTCACAGTCGCTCTATTACGGAAAAAGAGTGAATTATAAATAACATCTGTGCCTGGTACTGCGTTAAGAAAGAGGGCCCCGCCATTGAGAGCCATATTATTACTAAAAATGGCATGAGAGGCTTCAAGTATTCCTAATACTTGGTGTATGGCTCCACCTCCATCAAAAAAACCATGTGTCGCTACATTTCCATCAAAGACACTATCGATAATTCGTACGTTCCCATATCGCATAGCTATGGCACCTCCGAGCTGAGCAGAATTACCTAGAAACTGACAATGAGTAAGGGTGAGGTTTCCCTTACGAGTATGAATGGCGCCACCTGTCGTAAACAACTCATCTTCATGTAACTCCCCCTGTCCTTCTGTGAACGTAATTCCCTCTATATGAGTTTCCTCACCTCCCGAAGCTTCCTCCACAATGGTCACAATACTCCTTTCAAATTGTGAACCATTGAGCACAGTGTCCTGAGCCCCGCCTATACCCCGAAGCGTAATGGGCTTGCCAGAGAGTGTGAGTGCTTCAAAGTATTCTCCTGGTGCTAAGAGGACCGTATCCCCAGCACTACTCGCATCAATAGCATCTTGAATTGTTGAAAAATCCTCCGGGACCCTCAGCTCCTCAGCCTCAAGTGAAGTAAAGCAAAGAAAGGACAGTACAAGGGCAAGAAATACAGGATAAACCATGAAAACTCCTATGAGAACAACCGACATGCAAGAGACCTAAAGCGCGTGCCATATCTAGCTCTTATGTTCAACAGAGCTAATATGTAACATATTTACAAATTTTTATCATAACTCTACTGACAATATGTCTTGGAGAAGAATACTTATGCCTCACCACCTCTTTAGGCTCCTCAAAATAATTGTTACGCCAATCTTTCTTGCCTCAGTGCTTACGGGCTGTATACAGTCAGCAAAAGTAGGATGGGCACAGTTGGCTCCTACAATACCACCTGGCGGAGGTGATGACTGGTTTTGGGAATGCGATTGGAGCAAACCATTTCCAGAATATGAAGAAGACCTTCCCTTCAACGACAACCAAGATTCTCGCTGCCGAAACATAGCTCAGCAGCTCTCTGAAGATCCTCAATGTGAATGGGTAAGGTGTGTTACTCTCACTGGTGGACTCCCCTCTTTCGATCCTAAGGATCCGCCATCTCAAGGAGAACTCAAAGCGATGTGTGAACATATCTGCAATGAGTTTCCTGATTGTCACCCCGCTCAGTGCGCAGCGATTTCTCAAGAAGCACAAGCATGCTTGGCCCTTGCTCCAGCACACGTCGAAGGCTGCATAAGAGGGGTTCTCTATAACTCGAAGATGCCACTCTGTGAAGATCTCATCTCTGAGGGTTGTCCCCTTACTTCAACAGATATCTAGAACAAGTAATGAAACTATGGGCAATCAGAAAAGCCTGCCCTACTCTCACTACCGCCAGGAATCCTCAAAGTGACTACTCTCGGAGAGCTTATGAACGGTAGAAATTCGAAATGAGCGAGACGACTCCTTCCACCTGAGCGTTGTCGAGCTCAGGGTAAATTGGGAGACTTAAAATTTGACTTGCCAATTCTTCAGTGACGGGAAAATCCCCCTGTGAATATCCGAGAGAAGCCGCGGCCTCTTGAAGATGTATAGGGATAGGATAGTGAATTTTAGATTCAACTCCATTTTCATGGAGAAAGTTTTGTAGAGCATCTCTCTTTTGCGCAGCGATCATAAAAAGATGATACACCGAAGCCTCTTCCGCTCGATCAACTGGCCAAGTAACTTCACCAGTGAGCCCCTTCTCTTCGAATGCATTCTGATAGATACGAGCGATTTCTACTCTACGAGCAATGACAGATTCAAATGCGTCAAGCTTAACATTGAGCTGAGCTGCATGAATCGCATCAAGTCGAGAATTAATTGACCAAAAAGAAACTTCGTCCCTATTTTTGAGTCCATGATTCCGAGCAACTCTCAAATACGAATTGAGATCGTCATCATTCGTAGTAATGACTCCACCATCTCCACACGCCGCTAATACCTTCAGAGGGTGTAAACTAAAACAACCAAGACGGCCAAGTGAGCCAACAGGTCTTCCTGAGAGCGATGCTCCTATAGCTTGAGCAGCATCCTCAATGACAGTAATGCGATGTTTCTCACCAATTTCAAGAATGTCATCCATCTTTGCTGGGCGACCAGTGAGGTGAACGGGGAGTACAGCTTTTGTCTT
>JAUIBK010000012.1 GCA_030428205.1 bacterium | reverse complement strand
GGCCTGGGCAAGCTCAATGAAGGCGTGCCCTGTATCATCGATCAGGTAGTTTGCTTTACACGGTCTCGCATGGGGATCGAGTGCCTCGATGGTATAACGTGTTGTTTGCAGTTGACTTTCAAGTACATCAAGAGAGCCCTCTCCCCCATCAGCGAGTGGAAAGGCTTTGATGTTGAGGTTGCCGCTGTATGTGGTAAGACCGTTTTGCACAGCACGAACCGCGTCCATACTCGAGAGGGACCCCTTAAATGAATCCATGAGTATGATGATTGACGGTGAGCGCATATGCACTCCTGTACGAAAGGGTGAACCTAGGAGTTAACAGCCGTAGGAGTATGCTCAGTCCCGCTTCGAGCAATTGTTCGAAGTGCGCGAGACCCATTGGGAGTGATGCGCCAGACCTTTGAGGTAAAATCACCTTCAGGATAAGGGGAGACAAGCTTTTGGCCTTCAAGGATAAAGAGGTAACGTTGAACCTCCTTTTCGTCGTTGAGGCCGCTGAGAGTTGAGATTTCGTTGATTTGATATTGGCGTGGTTCAGGAGAGCTCTGCTCTGCAGCACACATTGCTTTTAAAACAGTGATTTGATTTAAATGAGAGCTTGAAAGCTTGCGCCCGCCCGCTTTACCTTCGTTTCCTGCCCCATTATTACCTGCATCTGTCTGACTCATTGCCTCTCCCTGGTGTAGAAACTTCTTGAACAATAGAAGAGCACGAATATATCGCATCCTGAGATCCTTCGCAAATAGGAGGCGGCATTTCTATCGATAAAAAGCCATGTAAATTCAAGAGGATATGATGAGGTTATCCGACAATGTATTTTTCGAAGAAGACGCCATAAGGAGAGAGTCACACAGAGTGCCAGAGGCGCTCGAAGCGACGACAGAAGAGGAGGTGCTATCCCTTCACTCGCCTAGTTGTTGTTCTACTAGCTTAGTATACTCGTCTTCTAGGTCTTCATGCTGCTCCCGCAACAAGGAGAGTCGCTCGTTGACCGTTTCGTACTCCATTAAGAGGTTACGAAGGTTTTCGCCGGCGTTTCCTAAGGCCATTGAGAGATCTTCAAGAAGAGCTTTTTGGTCATCGTTGAGTTCGACTTCTTCTGAGATGTTATCAAGATTTTTAAGGGACTCAGCAAGCTTCTGTTCGAGGGATATTGACTCGGAGGATATCTCTCCGTAATTCGTGAGAAGTTCTTCGAGCTTGACCTCATCTTCTTCCCGAGAAGATTTGAGTTCTTGTTGGTGTGATTCTTTGCCCTCAACGTTTGTTTGGGCTTCATCGAGTCGAGACTCGAGCTCTTTTAGAGCTCCTTTTTCGTTTTCTAGATCTTTTTGGCGTTCTTCTAGGCGCCCGGAAACGGTAGAGTATTGGCCTTTTGCGCAGTAGCTATCTTTGTATTTGATGAGCTCTTCGAGTTCGCCAGAGATTTCGTCAATTTGTGCGAGAATTTGGTCTCGCTGCTTTCCTACAGATACAGCCGAGCGTTTATTAAGCAAGTTGTAGGCGAAAAAAATACCATAGCCACAACCTGCTATGGTTATGAGGGTAATGACGATCATCATAATAAGCAAATCTTAGCAGACCGGGTAGGGGAGTGGTAGGGGGACACATCCCTAAAATGAAGGAAATTGGCTATATCCCTTGCTCCAAGGCCTCGACAAAAAAGAGTCTCGGTCTAGGTCGAAGTAAAGGAGCGGGTATCGAGCATAATGCCCTGGCCGTTGAGATAATGCTATTGACCGGAAAAAGTCCACCTAGGTTGAGACGAACGCCCTCTGGCAGTGAAGTCTACTGTTTTGTGTTCTGAGGTGACCTGACCGCCGCTCAGTAGTGCGAGTAGTGGGCTGATGTGGGTTGTGCCCTGCTCTGTGAGTACCAGTCGGCCAGAGACGTTTATTTCTGGCCTTTGTTGTGGGTCAGGCTTCGAGAGGGTTCCTTTAAGGGTCAGTTCGCCAAGTGAGCTTCTTGAGGTGAGGCTTTCAATGGTGACTTGTCCCTGTTGGAGAGTGGTAATCGTGTCCAGGTTAAAATTGAGGATCGGGGGTACGGTGATTGGCAAAGGCGTGTTTGTTAATGTCTGAGGGAGGCGGGTCTTTGAGGGTTTATTCAGCTCTTCGAGAGATAGTGTAACTGTGGCTGTTTGTCCGTCTTGTGATGTTACGAGAAGAGAGAGAAGGCCGCTGGTTATGCCGAGTCCAAGTAGTTGGGGGTGTTCGTTTACATGAGCATCTTTTAGATTTATCTCGAGCTGAGATGGTTTATCTTTGAGTTCGGCGTGTCCTGTAAGCATTCCAGAGAGGAATTTTCCAGTAAGAAAGAATTTGGGGCTAAAAGACGCTAGAGAGCTTAAGGGAATCCAGGTTTTTACCTCTTGGATATCGAAGATGATAGGCACTCCTCGTGGAAACCCGCGCATACTTTGGGCGTTAAATCCGATCCAGGAGAGCGAGGGGCTGTCTATAGTGAGTTGCGTGCCAGCCTGTAAGGCTTGAGCTCTGATTTTGCGGGAGACCATGTTAGCGTACACTGAGTTATCAACGCAGAAAACGCCGACAACAAGCGCTAGGAGAACACCAGCAAGTGAAAGGAGTATTTTTCGTTTCATGAGGCAGATGGGAATGACTGGTTTTTCTGGCGACTGATACTACTCAACTTTGTCTGTACGGAGAGCCGAGAGCCTAGTCTTCTTACCTCGAGACGACTGAGAATAATAGGATGCTCTGATTTATCTATTTCTTTGAGAAAGTGAATAAGCTCCGCTGGATCTTTGGTATTGAAGCTGACTGAAATTTTCGTTAGCTCGAAGTTGTCTCCAAAAGGTTCAGAGCCTATCTGTTGAATGTTTGGACGTGTGGAGATAGAAGCTTTTTTAGTCGCAAGATCTTCTATGTATGATCGAATTCCCATCTTAAGTTCGCCTCCTTCAAAGCGAGATTCAATTTGCTTCTTTTGTTGTTGGAGTCTGACGTATTGAGGGAGGAGATCTGAGAGTTGCTCAAGGGTTTCTTTCGCTTGATGTATCTGTTGTGACTGGGAGGTGAAGGAAGAGTAAGAGGACTCAACAAGCGAGTAGCCACCGAGAAACACAGCTACCCCCAGCATAAGGAACAGAAGGTATTTTTCTCGAGGAGAGGTGTCATAATACCATTGCTTGGCTTTCGCTAGGGGGGATCGTTCAGCATTCATATCGTTCTACTCGCAAAGTGTCAGCGTAAACCGGTAGCCAACTTTTTTTGAGCCAGAAGAGCTCGTGTCGTCCTTGATTTTTCCGCAGAATATAGATCGTTTGCGAAGTTTGTTTTTTAAACGATCGACTGCTAGGTAATTTGGAGCGTTTCCTTCAATTGCTACTGTTTTTCCTGTGATAGTGATGCGTTTAACGTCTACCGACTTCGCTTCCGAGAAGTCTTCTGAGAGTTCAGCAAGAGCTGTTGTTGCCGAAACCTGGGCGGTTGAGCCGATCTCTTTCAGCTGTGTGTGGAGGACTCCAAAGTGAGATTGTACGAACTCTAGTTCTTTGCCTGCTTCAGGTTGAGCCTCAGGGATGACTCGTTCAATTTGGGTTGCCATAGCTGTTTGAAGAGTTGAGAGGTGTTGACTTCGTATCCAGTAGCTCACGAGTAAGCAGCACGAAAGAGTCAGGAGCATGAGAGCCAAGGGGAGAGTGAGTTTTCGTAGCCCCGTGATGAGTTCTTGGAGTTGTGGGCGGTACGAAAATGCTCCTGTACGTAGGTTGCCCAGGAGCTTTGGTGGAGTTCTGTCTTGGGCAAAAACTGCCCCGAAAGTAGCAAGACCTTGTTGGGGGGTACAAGAAGGAATGAGCTCTGAGGGTGGCAGCTCTTCCATTTCCCTTCCCATGGTTTGTTGCAAGAGTCGTGGTTCAGGAGTGTCGCCCATAAGATAGATACGAGAAAATGTGGTGCTATACCGCTTCTCGGAGGCGACAAGGGCGAGCTTAGCTTCTGAGTAGGCTTTTTGGATTTCTTCTTGAGAGGGTGTTTTGGATGAAGTAGTGCAAAGAGAGATAACTCTTCCAGCTCGAGCTACACCATCGACGACAAACAAGAGAGCGAGCGCGTTTTGAAGAGGATAGAGAAGGGTCGCATCTTCTTGGCAATAATCAGGAGCGAGATAGTAGGCGGCGCTCAGAACATGTGGAGCGGTAGTGATGAGAGCAGGCTCGAATACATCTGAGGTAGTGACTTGAATGAGGTGGCTCATGTACTCGTCTGGTGTCAGGGTAACATGAATATCGAACTCTCCTTCATTGAGTGGGCCGAGTGGAGTAGGAGAGAGGTGAAAATTGTCAGTTGAAAAAGGGATGCGATCTTGAACTTCAAGCTCTAAGATTTTGTTAATGCTGCTCATGTTCCCAAAGGGGAGTTCGAGGTTGAGCGAGAGTGCTCGGTGAAGGGGGACGATAAGAATTGAGCGCACCCATTCACCCTGGAACATTTTGACAAGTTGGATTAGCTTTTCTGAAGGGACCACTTCCGGCACCTGGTCATCATGGTCATAGCTTGGGGTTCGAAATATATCTCCAAGCTCTAAGGAATGGTGTTCAACGATCTTGACCTTGCGATCTTGGATCTCAACGAGTACCGCTTGGGCGGGGTCTTGTGAGGCATCGATGCTTAAGATACAGGACATAAGTATTCTAAAGATAAGGCCCTAATAGTAGATACGTCGAGAGATCGGATATGACGTGCTCTCGTGACATAACTGTTGCGTATCGCTGTGTAAAAGCTGATGAAAGTATATTCCGGATAGATCCCTCAGGACAACACCCTATGAATTCCGGGACGATCGGAGGGGGACAGCAGTGGTGTAGGACTCTTCTTTGCCTCGCTCCGAGCGAAATGAGAGAGTAAACTGGACAATTGCTGGTAGCCCGTCGGTGGCCTGACTCCCTTCTTCCCCCCAGGTATCGTTCCACTTCATCCTGTCAGCGTCAAAATACCTCAAATTGAATCCAATAATTTCCTCGGTGAGTGGAAAAACCATTTGCTTCTCATATGCTTTTTCAAAAGGACGGATGTAAGGGATTTCTTCTCTCACAAGTACGTATCGATTCGTGTTGAGAGAGGAGTTGTATTCTGGATTTTCTCGGATGTAGTACGAAATCTGAACAATGCCAGTATGCGTTTCCCCATCAGGCATATACTGACCACCAGAGAGAGCGACAAAGGTGATTCTAGAAAAAACAGTGTCACCGATTTGTTCGTATTCGCCGAGGAGGTTATCGCTTGAGTGATATCGTTTTGTGAGGTCGTTTTGCGGGGGGAGGCGGGCGATCCCCTCGTAGGCGAGTTGAAGTTCACGAGCAAGTCGAACGACTGAAGCATTGGCAATCTGGCGTATCTCTCGTTGATCTTCAAGGATGACCTTTGTTTCAATAATGTTGCCGAGTGAGCTGTAGGTGACAGTAACAACGAGGGCAAGCAGAGAGATAGCAAGGATGAGCTCTATAAGTGTAAAGCCTTGGGAGTTCTTCATTCGTTGACCTCTTTGTCGAAGGGGATAAAAAGGACTACGTGAAGTTGTTCGTTGATGGAATCTCCCCAAAAAACGGTAAGGTCGATCCGCTTCAGTGCTTCGTCGGCAACTCCTGGTATGCCAGCATACGCAACCATAAGTGAAGCTTGGAAGGGTTCGAGTCTTAAGGTGGTGGGAATTTCAAAAGGGGCACCGAGAATGGAGTCGAGGATGTCCTGAACAGGTGCAGTGGTTTCTTGAAGTGGGACAGGGTTTGAAGAGGCTTCTTCTGATTCTATCGCAGCTAAGATCTGACGAGCGATCATAACAGCCTGTTTCTGATTGTTGTCACGAACGGTGCGCTCGATGATGGCAGATTGAAGACCGATCAGGATAGTGAACGAGCCAGCAAGGATAACGATGGCAAGCGTTACCTCAATCAGTGTAAATCCCGAGTCTCTCAGTGATCGGACGGCCATAACTACTTCTTTCCTTTTTTGCGCCCATAGGTCCACTCAAAATCTTTGTGCTCTTTAAAGATCTTAGTGAGGCCAGTAAACGGATTCACGAGAATAGTGAGCGGCGCGTCATTGAGGAGGGAGAGGTGAATGACGGCAAACTCAGAAAAACCCCGAGGAGAAAAGTGGATATAGGCCTTGCCGCCTTGGGTCCCATCTTTTACTCCTCGAGTAGTACGTACATCTGTAAACGACATTTCTGGTAAGAGAGGTTTCCATTCAAAGAGTGACGGGTACTCAGGTGGGGCAATCATGTAGTGTGTTTTCCCCATAGAAGGGCTGAGAAAAGCTGCAAGCTCAAGCGAGAGGTTGCCAACATCTTGTCCGAGCTCAAGGAGCTTGTCGTCGCTTCGGGACTCGGTGCTAATCATCCCAGCGCGATAAGCATTTTTCTTGAAATCAATTTCAAGTCGATAGAAGTTTTGATCTGCTACTGCTTGGTGGTGAAGAAACTTCACCGTTTCGCTGAGATCTCGAATAACTCCCTGTTGCTTCCAGTAGGCAACCGTATCACTCCGTTGAAAAATGAGGACTGAAACAAGGCCCATAATCATGAGGACAACAATAAGTTCTACAAGGGTAAACCCCTTTTCTGCTTTCCTCATGTGTGACTATTAGGGCCCAGTGACTGAGCGATCGTAGTTGACTCCGTCCCCGCCTACTTGCCCATCGGCACCAAGTGATGAAATCTTGTATGAAGAGTTGTTTTCTTTCATGTAAACAAAAGGATTGCTCCACGGATCCATCAGGGAGTCTTTGTCCGTTTTCTTGATCAGTGGGATACACCCTGGACCAGTAACTTCATTGCAGTTTGAAAGATCCTCGAGAGAATTGGGAAGTTGGTTATACATCAATTTGTACTGGTTAATCTTTTGGCGAACATCGTTCAGTTTGAGATCCGCCATCTTGGCTTTTGCACTTTCACCGGCATCAAAAATTTTACCAAAGAGAAAGGCGCCAAGTAGTCCGATAATAACAAGTACCACCATGATTTCTACGAGGGTAAAACCACTTTGTCGCGTATGAGGAAGAGGAGAATTCTTTTTGTTCAGCATTATGTATCTCAACGGTTAATCGAGGCCGTAGAGGCTCGTATTCATAAGCACAATAGACTCTGTGACTCGTTTCATCATAATGGCTCCAGAGGTGAAGCGCAATTGCCTAGAAACGCTGTAGATTCCTGCTCTTATTGTATATTTTGGCGCTCTTGGGCACGAGATACACACTTCCTCAGGCTTTTCTTGTCTTCCTTCAAATCACGTGCTCACAAGAGAAGCGCGTTGAGCTTCCATTTGAATGTTAATTCCCAAGATTGCTCAGATTGTACCCTCAAAGGCTCTTAAAATGTACGGAGAGCAAAATCAGTGTTTTTTTCACATGCATTCACCTCTTGGAAATGAGCCACATAGACGAAGTGTAGAGAGAGCAGTTTCTGGGATCTCAATGAGGGAAAGAGACGGGAAAACATATGAGCATTCTTGTTGTTGATGATAGCAGCTTTGCACGCTTTCAAGTGCGTGAAGAGCTACAATCAGAATATTCAGTTCTCGAAGCGAGCGATGGAGCTTCATGTTTAGAGGTGCTCAAGACTCAACCTGTGAAACTTGTTACTCTGGATATTGAGATGAGTGGCATGGATGGGTTTGAGGTGTGTCATAAGATTCGAACACACTCAGATCAACGAGATTGCCAAATCTCAAACGTACCGATTATCTTTGTGACCTCAAAAGATGATCTGAATGAACGATTGAAAGGTTACGACGTTGGAGGTTCTGATTTTTTCTCTAAGCCCTTTCCGAAAGGGATGTTGCTCCATCGGGTAAATGAAATCCTTAACCCTCAGACGAAGTACCGCGATATGAGTATATTGGTGGTAGAGGATGATCTGATTACTCAGCGTTTGATGGCAGAAGCGCTCTCTTCGCTTGGAGTGAGACTAGAGTTTGCTTCACATGGACGAGAGGCCCTTGATTTTGTTGCCCGTCCCAAAAATTCCTATGATCTCATTCTTACAGATCAAAACATGCCGATCATGGACGGTATTGAGATGTGCAAACGAATACGTAAGGGATTTGGTTTGGCAAATCTACCTATTATGTTTGTCTGTGGCGAAAGTGAATTGGATCTCACGCTCAATATTTTTAAGGCTGGGGCCACGAGTCTGCACCGAAAACCTTTCATTCGAGAGGATTTGCTCGCAAATGTGAAGGCGCACCTGAACAATAAGTTAGTCGAAAAGAGATTAAAACAAGTGAACGAACAGTTAGCCGAGCTTGCAGATGTAAAATCTCAATTTTTGGCAAATATGAGCCATGAGATCCGAACTCCGATCAATGGAATATTGGGATTGACGCAATTTACCCTTGAGGAAGAGATCGATGAGTCACACAGAGGCAACTTAGAGCTTGTACATTCATCTGCTGAGCACCTCCTTGACGTTGTAAATGATATTCTCGATCTCTCGAAATTAGAGTCTGGAAAATTTTTGGCCTCCTCACTTCCGTTTCATTTGAAAGATTGTGTACAGAGAGTTTTTTCTCAGATTGAAGCGGGTTGTAATGAGAAATCGCTTGAGTTTGTCCTATCTTTTCCAGCTAAGTGCCCAGGAATGGTGCTCGGTGATGAGCGAATGTTGCGCCAGATTCTCTTTAACCTCTTAGGCAATGCTGCAAAATTCACCCCTGAATGTGGAGTGGTTCATTTGTATATTGAGTGCAACAAAGAGGAAGAAGGCTCTCAAATCGAGCTTACATTCTCTATAGCAGATTCTGGAATTGGCATCTCTGATCAAATGATGAGCGCGATTTTTGACCCATTTCGTCAAGCAGATGAGACTCACTCGAGGCAGTTTGGAGGAACCGGACTTGGTCTTGCGATTACAAGCGAGTTCGTGAATCTTCTTGGTGGAAAAATTTGGGTGGATAGTAAGGTTGGCATTGGATCTTCATTTCATTTTGCAGTTCCTTTCGAGGTTTATCACGAGTCAGAATCGGAGTTAGAAGCTCCCCGAAATGAGGCTTCGCTCGAGCCGCTTGGTGCTCTACACATTCTTTTAGCTGAGGACAATAAGGTCAATCAAAAGCTTGCACTTAAGGTGCTTGAAAAAGCTGGGCACCGTGTCGTTGTGGTATCAGACGGTCAAGAAGCTGTAAAGCAATATACACAAGAGAAGTTTGATCTCATCTTAATGGATATTCAAATGCCAGCTTTGAATGGGATTGAAGCAACGAAAGAAATTCGAAAACTTGAAGAGGCTGACTCGGCTTCTATTCCAATTGTAGCGCTCACTGCACATGCTATGGTAGGTGATAAGGAGAAATATCTGTCGTCCGGTATGGATGGTTATGTCTCAAAGCCATTTAAGAAGAAGCAGTTGTTTGCTGAAATGGCTCGTGTCCTCTCTAAAGAGTCGTTCAGCTCTTAGCAATGTCATTGACTAAGTCTTGCAACGACTTGTCTGATAAAAGAGCTCGAATGGAGTCCTCAGCTTCCTCATAAACACTTGCCAGAAGCCTCTCTACGCAAGCACCAACCGAGCAGCAGGGATTGGGAGGAGACTGGTGAACGTTAAAGAGAGGAAGTTCTTCTACGGCTTCGAAAATATCCCAGAGTGATATGTGAGAAGGTACCCTCGCGAGGGAGTATCCGCCGTCTGCACCTTTTTGTACTTTGACAATTCCAGCATCTCTTAGTTTAGCCAGGAGTCTTCGAATAACAACAGAGTTGGTATTCACACTTGTTGCGAGCATGTCTGAGGAGGCTTTTGTTTCTGGGCAGCACGCGAGAACCATAAGGATATGCGTCGAAATAGCATGGCGAGAGCTGAAAGACATAGGGCTGCTTGACAATTGTAACCGATGCTGTTACATATGGTATATATACCAGTTCTCAAATGAAAATCTTAGATTTCCATTTTTGGAGAGTATACATAACATTTAACTCTATTGAAGCATATTTGGAGGCATTATGTCAGTAGCACACGGTGATGGTTGTTGTGGCGGGAGCCAGTCAGAAGAAAAAAAGCAGGAGTCGAGCTCTGATTCTTGTTGTAGTAGTGAAAAAAAATCTGACGAGAGCTGTTCCACAGAATCAAAAGAAAAGAAAGAAGGAGGGTGTTGTTCTTAGAAGTCAGTCTAGAAACACCTCAGAACTACCTGCTCTCTGACCTTGGCTTCGCCTTGACCAATGACTATTCAACGGTTCATCGAGGTCAAGGTCTAAGAGCAAGTGGGCTAGTGCTATGACCAAAAAGTTTTTTCACTTCGTTCAAACCCTTTCTGGTCATAGCACTAGCCAGCCGTATTGTCCCTCTCCGACTACGCTCTTAGAGCTTCGTCGAGACTTAAGCTCTAAGGACCACGTCGTAGCCTTGGCGAAGACGGGCGGGGGTTTTCGCCATTCTGCAAAAAAGTGTTCCTCCCCGTTGGGTGAAAAAACTTTTTTGTCGGAATACTAGACCCCACCTACGACATTGATGAGATCTGCCATTGGCAGGAGCACTGAAATAACAATCATCAGTACGATAACACCAACGACGATCATAAGAAGAGGCTCAAGCAGTGAAGTGAGCCCTTCGAGCGATGCTTCGACGTCGCTCTCATAAGATGCTCCAGCTTTTTGGAGCATTTGTTCTAGTGCCCCACTTTTTTCACCTACCGCGATCATACGTGACAGCATTGAGGGAAAGATGCCTCCACGTGAGAGTTCGTTCGCTAAACTTTTTCCTTCGCGTACGCCTTCTTTTGCTTGTTCGAGTACGTCCACGGCATGGACGTTGCCGATGATGTTCTTTGTGATATCGATTGATTGTAACAGCCCGACGCCACTGCCAAGTAAGGTCCCCAATGTTCCAGACACGCGAGAAGTTAAAACTTTGATGTAGATCGGGCTAAAGAGAGGGAGTCGGAGGAGTATGCGATCTACATGTGCTCGACCGTGGGGTTGTCGATAGTACCAGGCAAGAAGATATATCGAGATCGCAATAAGTGCGACCAGAAGAAACCAATACGAGATAATGAAGTTTGAGAGGGCTATCATGATTTTCGTGGGTACCGGGAGTTCGGCGCCCTGCTTGGTGAAGATATCTACGATCCGTGGAATGACTCCAACGATAAGTCCGATAATAACAGCGGTACACACAAAGAGCATTACCACGGGGTAGGTGAGCGCTGCTTTAATTTTTCGGCGCAGTGCAGTTTGCGATTCCAGATAATCGGCAAGTTGTTCGAGTACGTTGTCTAGGTTCCCAGATGCTTCACCAGCAGCAATAAGATTAACGTAGAGTCGTGGAAAGGACTTTGGGTACTCTGATAACGCTTTTGCAAGCGCCTTTCCCTCTTCTACGTCTTCACGAACGTTGACGAGAATACGTGTAAGAACTGGAGAGTCTGTTTGTTCGCCGAGCGCGCTGAGTGCTGTTACGACGGGAAGACCGGCGGAGACCAGGGTCGCGAATTGTCTTGTGGCGACAGCGAGCTCTTGGTTTGAAACCTTTGTAGGAGTGAAGTATTTTGAAATGTTTGATGACTTTTCTTGGGCAGCTTTTGTTGCTTCTTTGAGTGAAGTAGGAAAGAGGTTGTCTTTTCTGAGTTTTTGTTTTGCCGTACGGGTACTTTCAGCATCAAGAGTGCCGCGAACCTTCTTTCCGTTTCGGTTAATGGCAACATATTCGTAGACAGGCATCTCGTGCTCCTAAGAAACCTCTTCGTGAGTTGCAAGAAAAACCTCTTCAGCTGAAGTGATGCCCTCGAGGACTTTTAGGGCGCCGTCAACACGAAGTGTCTCAAAGCCGTTTTCGGTCGCGGCGTTTCGAATGGTTGATGAATCCATGCGCTGTAAAATAAGGCTTTTTATCTTTTCATCGATGATGAGGAGTTCGTGAATGCCCGTTCGTCCAGTGTAGCGAGTGTTTTGGCAGTGGTCGCATTCGGCAGTTCCAGGTCGGTACGCCCGTCTTGAGCGTAGGTTTGCTGGGTCTAGTCCGAGTTCATATATTTCAACATCGGTGAGCTCGTAAGGTTCTTTGCAGTGTGAGCATAATCTACGTACAAGTCGTTGGGCCATGACAGCTAAAAGGCTCGAAGAGACAAGGAAAGGTTCGATTCCCATGTCGACAAGCCGGGTGACTGCACCTGCTGCGTCGTTGGTGTGGAGTGTCGATAGTACGAGGTGGCCAGTGAGCGAAGCCTGGATTGCTATCTCAGCTGTCTCAGCATCACGAATCTCACCAACCATCACCACATCGGGGTCTTGCCGGAGGATGGCCCGCAGACCAGAGGCGAAAGTAAAGTCGATCTTGGGATTCACCTGCATCTGTCCAATGCCATTGAGCTGGTATTCAATCGGATCTTCTACTGTAAGGATGTTAAGTTCAGGGGTGTTAATTTTGGTCAAGCAAGAATAAAGAGTTGTTGTTTTACCAGATCCTGTAGGTCCAGTAACGAGGATGATACCGTTTGGTTTGCGAATCAGCTTATCTATGGCCTGGAGGTTTTCGTAGCGCACCCCGATCTGGCTGAGATCGAGTACGGTCGCCGACTTGTCGAGTAAACGCATGACAACCCGCTCGCCAAATTGTGTCGGTACGGTTGAAACACGAATATCAACATCGTTTCCTGCTATTTTAAGACCGATACGACCGTCTTGCGGGAGTCGCTTTTCGGCGATGTTTAAGCCTGCCATGACTTTTACTCGAGAGGTGATGGCCGCTTGGTGGGACTTATCCTGAGAATCAATGTCGTACAATACACCGTCGATACGGAAGCGGACCTGAAGAGAGTTCTCAAACGGCTCGATGTGTACATCTGAAGCGCGCTCAGTGCTCGCTTTGAAAATAATGGCATTCACGTAGCGCATGATTGGCGCATCGTCGTCTTCTGCATCAGTTACATCAATTTTCAGTTGGTGCTCGAAGTCGGAGCTTTCGTCTTCGTCGGTATCGAGCGCACTCGAGCGATCGCTCATAAGACGTGTACGCATGGAGTTGATAGCACGGGTAATCTCTTCTGGAGTCGTGACAATCGTTCGTGTTGGCAGGTTGTAGCAGAGTCTTAACTGATCAACCGCGGTAAGATTGAGTGGATCGGAAGTGGCAACGACGAGTTCGCTTTCATTCCCACCAATAGGAACTGTTGAATGGTGGCGTCCCCAAGAGCCAGCAATTCTTCCAAACTCCCCGAGGACAAGCTCTTGGGGCGGCGAGGGATCGTCAAGTTTTGCTCGGAATTCAAGGTTGAGAAAACGAGCAAGCGTTTTGAGATCGCGGTGTTCGTCGTACTGGGCGCTCTCGTTTTGTTGTTCTTCGTTCGTGCTGCTCAAAGTTGTCTTTTATCCTCTTCGTTTCCAAGGGCCTTTGCCAATGTTCATAATCTCATGTGGAGAGAGGGTGTGCCACCGTTCTTCAAACTCTGGGAAGAGATCTTCTGCTTCTTGGAGATCTGCAAAGACTCCGAGGGTGCGTAAAGGGGTTTCTTTGCCTCCAGTTGAGTAGATGTATTGTGCGCCGCTCTGAAAGAACTGCTTTGCTTGGGCGCTACTTCCTTTCGGAAGTTTGATTCCAGCGAGTCCTTTTTTCCCTTGCTGGGAAAAGAAAGGAAGTGAAAGGTTGCTATCGGGGGAAGTGAGGAGCTCTAGAATGACATATTGCTCCTGTTTCGCTTGGGTGTGGTGAGAGTTCTTTGCGGAGAAAGAGGCTTTCGGTGGGGTAACATCTTTATTGCCGCCCGGGGCTGCTGGAGTCGCAAATTTTGGCTGTATGTGAAGCTCTATCACCTCGTCATTTGAAGAACTTTGCGTTTGCTTGTCTGGTGAGAGAGGAGAGGGGGCCACCGCCAATGGTTTTCTTGGGGCCCGAATTGTAGAAGGTTTTTTGCCTGTGTACGGAGATATCTCGGTCACCTTATCAATATCTTCACTGAAGAGCAGCTCATCACGGGGTGGATAAACGTTGCTGCTCTTGAGAGCTCGGTCGAGCTTGTCGCGGTTGGTGATCGTTGAGTCTCTCAAATCGTGCTGGGTTTGAATAATACGCGGAGTGATGAAGATTAAAAGATTTGTCCTCCTGCTGACTTCTGATGAGGAGCGAAAAAGGTGGCCGAGCACTGGCACATCTTTAAGGAATGGTACCCCTGTATCAACCTCAGAGACAGTGTCAGACATCAGCCCCCCAATAACGACCATCTGGCTGTCTTTTGTAATAACTGTTGTTTCGCTCGTACGAATCGTCGTTGTCGGCCCAAGGTCGGAGTTTGCAGAGGTTTGTACAACGTTTGATACCTCTGTAAAGAGGTCAAGTCGTACTGTGTCGCTTGAGCTAATCTGAGGGGTCAACCGAAGGGTAATACCAACATCTTGCCTATCAATAGTGTTAAAGGTGTTATTGAGGTTGTCTCCGCTCGTTGAAGTACTGGCAACAAAAGGAACGTTTTGACCGACAACAATCTCAGCCGCTTCATTGTCTGTGGCGAGAATGTTAGGGGCGCTTAAGACGTTGACGTTGCTGTTGTTCTGAGCTGCGTTAAGTAAGACGGTTTGTGTTGGAATGGTAATATCCCCAGGAAGGGTAAGCGTTCCTGAGCTAGCAGCAGCTACAGTAAAGTTCGACAACGCCGTTGGATCTTGAATGAGTGTGGCGAGGTTATTATTAAAAGTACTCTGAGCGAGTATTCCACCATCTTTGCCTCCGGCAGATGAGAGAAACTCAGTTGAAAAGTTTGTATCTTCGTCAATACGCACCTCGAGAATCATTGCCTCAACAAGGACCTGCTTGCGTTTGATATCGAGATCTTTGAGGAGTGCTTTGATCTTCCCGTAGTCGCTTTTTCCGGAGTAAATAATAAGAGAGTTTGTGGCAGGATCTGCTGTAATAGAAACGTTTTCACCAAATTGGACCGATGTTGGCCCCGTCGAGCCAGAGCTGTTCTCAGAGCGAGATCTACCAGGTGTTCTGCTTTGAGAACCTAGTCGGTTTTGTGTGCTTGCAAAACGGTTGCCACGTTCTCTGCTCCCAGTGTTTTGCCCGGAGAACGCACTCACAGAGGACGAAGAGCTTGAAGAGCTTGAAGAGCCATCACCGCTGAGTCCAGCAAGCACGTCGGCAAGCTCTTCTGCATTAGCATGTTGGCACCGGTACACATAAAAACGGAAACCAGAGCGATCTACTTCGCTATCAAGCTGAGATATGAGAGCTCGAATCCTAGCTGTCATATCTTCGTCAGCAACCACAATAATGGAATTCGTTCGTTCATCTGCAATGATTTTCGGTTCGCGCCCTTGGGAGCTAATTGTGGCAGAGGATCCAGCCGAGTCAGGAGTTTCGCTGTTCTTTGATGAGCTGTTTCTACTCGATGTTTGTCGTAAGCGAGCTCGAATGCTATCGAGGGCGCTTGCTCGATTTGAACTATCTTGCTCTGCACTGTCAGTCAGGATCTCTGAGAGTTTCGTAGCGATATCAACCGCATCAGCGTGTTCAATAGGAATGATAGTCATCTCTCTGTCAGAAGAGGGGACATCGAGAGATTGGGCTATTCGTATGAGTCTTTCGATATTGTCTTCTGAATCGATGAAGATAAGCGAATTCGTACCGGTATAGGCATTGAGTAAGCCTGAAGATGAAACAAGAGGGCTTAAGAGTTGCTTAGCAGCATCAGCATCAACATACTTTAAGTGGAAGAGTCGAGTAATAAGTGATGCTGTTGGGTTTGGATTTGAGCCGTCATCGTCTGTGAGCGTTGGAATCGTTGATTGGATTGCTTCTTTTTGAGGTACAATCTTCCAGAGGTTGTCTCCTATCGGCACTGAAGAAAAACCTTTTAAGGCAAGTACAGAATCAAGGATACGAATCGACTCTCCAGAAGAAACTTTTCCGGGGAGGTAGATGGAAACTTTGCCTTTTACACGTTCATCGAGAATGTAGTTTCTCTTTGTCTTTTTAGCGAAAATACGAATGACGGCTGCAATATCAGCATTTTTGACGTTAATTTCAGTAGTGTCGTCTTTTGAGTCGCCGCTTGATTGAGCCGTGGGTTGTGCTGTTGCTGTTGGAGGGAAACAGGCTAGGCTTAAAACGAGAGACAGTAAGGTGCAAAGATGCGCAATTCTCATCATGGGTTCCTTATTGGATGGTGTAGAAATGTGTCGATTCCTTCTTGTTTCTCTCAAGAACGACCCGTAAGGAACGTTCTTCTCGGAGTTTTTCGAAAAGTTTCATCGCTTGGTTCATATCTGCAAGGCTATTGTCGTTGATTGATTTGAGGATGTCTCCATTCTTCAGCCCTAGTTTTTCATAGAGGCTACCATTTTTGATGGCAAAGAGCCTTAATCCGACGGCTTTCCCTTGTTTGAAGTAGGGGACCGCTCGAGCTTGTGTGAGGAGAAGTGGCAGATTATCCAGTGCTGAGTTGAGTTCTTCTTCGTCGATGACAAATTCCTCTTCACCCTCAGCAGCAGCTCCTGAGGGGCCGTCATCACCCAGTAGAGAGTCATCAATCGTTAAGAGCTCGATGGTCCCATTTCGCTTGATTTCTACCTTATTTGGAAGAATACGAACGAGTTCAGCCTCATCGAAAATCATCTGCCCTACGGTAAAGACGTCTTGTTCCTTCTTCTTTTTGTTTTCAATGATGGCTTGAGATGAATCAGCGGAGAGAAATGTTCCAATCAGCTCGAGTGCTATGTTGCTGACTGGTTTAGGTTTCTCTGTGGATGTTTTTTTCTCATCTTTCTTAACTGCTTCACCAAACATCTTTGTTTGAGCAAGCTTGGCGAAATCGATTGTAGTGTCCTGAAGAGAGTTTGCTGAGGGTATAAGCTCGATAGCGTCGGTAACTTTCTGATCTAATTCATCAAGCTCAACTGGTGGGGAGAGTAGGAGAGACAGAGCAAGCCAAGCTGTTACAGAGATTGTGATTAAGGTAACCAGCGCAAACACGATTTTAAGGGCGGTGACTCCACGAGTGATATTCTCTCGATAGAGGAGACGGTGGAGTAGAAGTGGGTCAAACCACTGATCGAGCGATGAAATAGCCATAGGCTAATGTAACGATGAGCACGAAACAAGCGCAAGTCACTAAATTCATTGAAAATAGAGCCCTCTTTTTAGGGGGTTAGAGGGGGTCTCTCCAGCCTCTTGGATCCTAGTATGGCGACAAATTAATTTTTGCCGGTTAGACGAGGAGCCACACTTTTTGCCGAAGGCAAAACCCCCCGCCCGTCTTCGCCAAGGCTACGACGTGGTCCTTAGAGCTTAAGTCACGACGAAGCTCGAAGAGCATAGTCGGAGAGGGACACTAGTTTAAAAAAAGTACGAGTCGAGGGGGGTTCATAAGGTCCACTGCTTGAGCTTTACGGTTCGAACTAAGGGTAATGACTCCACTTTTTTGAATGCTCAGGTCGTTTTTCGCAAAGCAGTCGGCTTGAAACTCGTTCCCGAGTTCAAAGGGAAGTTGCACCATTAGTTGGCCATTGGACGGGGCGATTTTTCCAAGGGATGTAACCTGACTCAAATCTTTAGGCTGGCGGTTGAAGTAGAGAGTGATCCGTTCTCCATTGCGTGCTTCACATAGTGCTTCTCGAACTCTTACTGTTGCTGTGGTAGTTGCTGCTCGGGGGGCTTGTTCAGTTGAAGAGGAAGGGGTCTTTACTTGAGGAGCTTGTGCGGCGAGAGCAACAGTCTGTACCGACGTTTTTGGTTGAGGTTTAGCGGGAGACCAACGAGCATCAAGCGCTTCTTCGCTTCCTTTGTGTTTTGCCCACTGTGCTTGGATCTCATCTTCTCGAGCGAGGTACGCTTTTTCAGCGCCTTGCCTCTGATAAAAATCAGCGATCATCTGTTCATGGTGAGCTATGCGCGAGAGGGTTTGATCTCGATAGTAGATAGCAGAGGGAACATACATAGAGGTGGGATGTTTCTCGATCAGTTCGTTATAGAGTTTTACTGCTTTTTCTAGAGGAGCGCGATCTCGCCCGATAGCAGAGTTTACAAGTTGATTACTCCGTGCGGCTTGTAGGAGCAGGTATGGCACGGCAGGAGAGATTGGCCGACTTTTCAGCGCTTCCTCGTAGCGTGCTGCTGCTTCAGCATGTTCATTCATAAGGAAATCAATATCGGCGAGTTTGATCTCTGCAAACTCTGTATACGGCCCGAGTGGAAAGCCGTCTTTGAGTGACTGGAAGTTTTCTGATGCAATCAGGTAGTGGCCTTCGGCAAAGAGTCTTTTGGCCGCGTAGAAGAGATCTTCTTCTGGGGCATCAATCAGGGGGGCTTCTGTGGTAGCAATTTCTGCTGGTTCAGGTTCAGGTTCTTCGCTACTTGAGCAGCCAGTCATAGAGCTCAAAGAGGCAAGGAGTGCGAAGAGGAATGTAAGGCGATAAAAAACAGAGGATGATAAAATCATAGGGCGCTTTATGGTAAATCTATAGACCAGACTGAGGGTATCAAACACCTTGTTTCCCAACAATGTCAAATGACAATACCGTAGGTCGTCGTCCTATTCTTATTACTCTTTGACCTCGACTTTGACCAATAATAGAATCGGAGTCGAGGATAGATCCTCGGTGCTCTCGGTGGTTCATTTTATCTTGCTTTTCTCCACCGAGCACACCGAGAGCACCGAGATTTTTCAGGTACATGAAAGGTCAAGGTGCAGGTGCTCTTGTGCTATCTCTCTAAATACAGGAATAAATATGAAAGTTATCGATTCTATTGAGGCCTTCCGTGCTCTTCGTGAGTCGTGGACGAGAGAGGGCAAGCGAGTCTCCTTTGTGCCAACTATGGGTTACCTTCATGAGGGTCATTTAAGTCTCGTCGACATTGCACAAAATGATGCAGACTGTGTTGTTGTCTCTATCTTTGTAAATCCTGCTCAATTCAATAATCCAGATGACTTAGATTCCTACCCGCGAGAGGCGGAGAGAGATCTCAAGCTGCTTGAAGACAGAGGTGTTGCGGCTGTCTTCTTGCCCACGCCTGAGATGATGTACAGTGAGGGGCACCAAACGTGGGTAACAGTAGATGACTTAACGCAGCGCTATGAGGGATCGGGTCGGCCTGGTCACTTTCGTGGCGTAACTACTGTTGTTACGCTGTTGTTTAACATCATCCAACCCCACTCGGCAGTTTTTGGAGAGAAGGATTTTCAGCAGCTCCGTGTTGTTGAACGTATGACAGCAGATCTTAAGCTTCCTGTTGATATTCTCCGTGGCCCTCTCTTCCGGGAAGAAAGCGGTCTTGCCATGAGCTCACGAAATGTCCGGCTCGATAAAGTGGCAAAAGAAAAAGCTCTTTTGATTAACCAAAGCCTCTTTGAGGCTCGCAGAGCATTTCAAGATGGAGAACGATCGAGCGAAAAGCTTACAGGCATTTTACGAGAGAACTTTAGAAACCTAGATAATACTACAGTTGATTACATCTCCGTTGTCTGCGAAGACACGCTTGAAGCGGTCGAGACTGCTCCTGACAAAGGTGGCAGAATGCTCACTACTGTTGAAGTCCACGGAGTTCGTCTATTAGATAATCTCGCCTTAGAGTAAGAACTCCCTGCTCCTTGTTAGCCGAGCAGTAGCTTAGACTATCAAACAGTGACCCAGTAATTTCATATATAAGATTTTATAACGCGAAGTACGCGTTATAAATTTTAATCTATTCCGAAAAAACTAAGCTGCTTTAGCTTCCGGGTTGAGAGGTTTAGAGAAGGTGATCACATTGCTCGCTCTGTCATATTCAGCAAGGGGAAAGGTACCACGAATAAGCGCTAAGCCTCTGCCGTGGTCCTTCTCGAAACTTTCCAGGAGCTCCGCCTCAGAAATTTCTCTTTCGGGATCGACCTTGGCCCATCGAACGTCGAAATCCTCAAAAGGAGAATGTAGATGTGAGCGAAGCGATAGAGAGTCTGGTGAAATTTCAACGTCTACACGCAGGGAGAGGCCGGAATTCTCCCGTATCCTCTGATCGATTTCTTCTTCAGAGGCTTCTTTTCTCTCGCCGTCAGAATATCCGAGTATATCGTGATCAAGTTGATTGTTGAATATTTCATCGATTGCCGTTTTGAGTGCAAACTCGATGTCATCGAGCTGTTTCTCAGAGAGAGAGGGTTGAAGTTGTTCGAGAGCTTCGCGTGTAAATTGAGTTGCTGCATCTTTTTGTTCTCGCATAAGAAAACGTGCTTGGAGATTAAGAGAGTCTTTGCCTTGTTCCTTTAGCTCAGAGAGTGCAATTGAAAAGGTTTGGCGGTGGAGTTGTTGCTGATTTGGAAAGTGTCCGCTCAGATCTTGGGGGAGAGAAAGTCCTTCTTGGCGTGGTCTTTCGTCTGGTCGAGGTGTCTCGTTAGGCTGCACCATAAAAATCCTCCATCTCACTATTATGGAAGAATTTGATATCCTAACCAAATATTTTTTGTCAGCTGTGCATTTTAGGCTGCTACAAGCCTATTGACGATTGATTCATCGAGATTATTCGCTAAGATCTCCTGACTTCCACTCGCCGCGGCTTCTTTGAGATCTGCAGCGATTTTCTGGGAGAGCTTATCAGCCTCTGATGCATCACGAAGAAGTGTACCCTTGGCTTCATTAAGGTCTCTACGTGCAACCTGCAGCGTGTTTTTAATCTCTTTCTTGTCATCGCGAAATGATCGCCGTTGTTCTACGAGGGAGCGCCTCTCTCCTCGGAGCTCTTGAAGGAGTGAGTTTACATCTTTGACCGACTTAAGATCGTCTCCCTTCGTTTGTGAGGCAGAGAATTGAACATCGTCAATTTTTGGTAATCCTCGTACGTTGTTTCCAACGCTTAGGAAGGAAACATTAGGATCGTCTTGCTGTGCGCGATTATTCTGCCGAATTGCTTTTTCTTGTTCGCGACCAGCGGCGAGGAGCTCGTCAAGTTGAGCTTTCTTCTTGTCGATTTCCTCTGCTGAGGCCCCATCTTTCATAAGAGATTTTAGTTCTTTTGCAACGCCTATCGTTTTCTTTACGAGCTTTGAAGCTGCCTTGGTATCGTCGATTCTTTCGTTAACGACGGTAATAGCGTCGTTTGCCTGCTCAAGAAAACGTGAGCGTAAACTCTGAAACCCTTGTGCCACTCGAACTGAGAAATCTTGCTCGGAGGCTTGGGTTGAGCTCGTTGATGAAGATGAAGAATCTGATTTGGCGAGAGCTTGATCCGCTTTTTTGAGCTCTTCTTTGGATCGAATAGAGCCATCTTGTTTAAGAAAGCCGGCGAGTTTGGTGATGTTACTATCCATGTTGGTTATCCCTCTTCCGTGACCACGCGTAAGCGTACAGCCTTTGCCCGCTGTTCGCTCCAACCGCCTGTGGCGGCTTACGCGACCCTCTGTTTGCTGCTTTTCTTACAGAAAAGCTACGCAGAGGGCGTCGTCATGAAGAAAATTCCCGTGCTCACTGACCATAAAGGTCACCTCCGCGCGTGAATTTCCTCCATCCTCGACAGCGAACAAACTCTGAACGCTTACAGTGCCTTAGCAATTATTATTGCTTACACTTGAGTGCGTTCAAGTGATGATGTGGAGGAGTCGACTCTTCAGGCCGTCCTCTTTACGTTTCGGTTCTCTTTTCTTGGAGAGGGGCTCTAATTGAGAATGGTATCGTTTGAAGATAGTTTCGCTCTTCTGGCTGCTTCAAAATCAAGCGGCTTATTCTCTTTACTACGAGCTTTTCGTATCTTTCCACCTTGTACCACTTCAAAAGACTTTGAGCTTCCACCTGCATGAGCTGCATGTCTAAGAGAGTTTACGATATCTGCGTAAAGCCCTTCTTCGAAGTTTTTCAGCTCTATGTCTTCGGCAGTCATAAGGCGATCATTTCCAGCAAGAACGCGCTCAACTACTCGTTTAAAGAGTTTGAGCACCACACCTTGCTCTGACTTGTTGAGTTCTGTTAAGGCATCAAGAAGTTCAGAAGCATCCTCTCCACCAGCACTTTCGAGAAGTGTCTGGATCTGGAGCTGAAGGCTGAATAAGTTCCGCGAAAATTCTCCTCTCTTGCTCATGATAGTACCTACTCCAAGTGGCATAACTGCATTCTTCCCCCTATCGGGGATAGCGCAGTATATGCTTCTGGGATAAAAAGCAAATATGGGGCCAAGGAGATTCTTGAGCTAAGGTATTGAAATAGAGCAGTTTGAGGAAGAAGACCTAGTTCGTTAGTGTCTAAAAATTGGACACTACAAAGTTTGCTGCCTTTCCCAGAAGCATTCGTCCCCAGTCTCGATCCATTTCCCAGATTCCATAGTCTTGGTCCATTTTCCTGGCCTTAGCCCTGGTCGAGAGCCACGACACTGGACCAAGACCAGAACCAGGAAAATGGACCAAGACTATGGAATCTAGACTATAGAGCTGGACGGGGACCCTACATATGCTCAGTGACCACAGGTTTGTCGAAGAAAAACTCACTGAGTATATCAGCTGTGAGGCGTCCCTGGGGTATACATGATGAGGTAGACCGATGAAGAACTACCCAACCGAAACCGAAGAAAGCGAAGCTCTATTGAGATCCTCAACAACTTTCTTATAGATCCCCTCAGCGTCATACCCATTTTCCTTATACTGCTCGCTTTGTGAAGCGTGAGCAAGGAAGTGGTCTCCAACACCAAAACGGTAGGGGAGTCGGGAAACAGCAATACCCTCTTCTTCGATGCACTCAAGCACAGCAGAACCAAAACCGCCGATTCGAGCGTGATCTTCAACGGTGTAAAGAAAGTCATATTTTGGAAGCTCTCGCTTGAGGAGCTCAACATCGAGTGGTTTGGCAAAGCGAGCATTAATTACCGTTGGCTTGATGCCCAGCTCTTTTTCCATCTGGTCAGCAACTTGAAGAGCTGTATAGGTCGTTGGACCAAAGCAGACAAAGACTGCAGTCTGGCCCGATTGCACGACTTCTGCTTTTCCAACTTGAAGAGTTGGAAAAGCAGAATCAATTTCAACGCCGATTGCATTTCCTCGGGGATAGCGAATTGCTATAGGGCCAGGGTGCTCTAGGGCAGTACGAAGCATTTGTCCAAGTTCGTTTTCGTCTTTTGGTGCCATGCAGGTCATGTTCGGCAGAGAGCGAAGGTAGGAGATGTCAAAAACTCCCTGATGGGTTTCGCCGTCGTTTCCTACGGCACCGGCACGGTCCATGGCGAAAACGACAGGGAGGTCTTGGATGCATACGTCGTGTAGGACTTGATCGAACCCACGTTGGAGGAATGTGGAATAAATAGTGACAACAGGCTTGAGCCCTTCACACGCCATACCAGCTGCGCAAGTAACAGCGTGCTGTTCACAGATTCCAACATCGAAGAACTGTTTTGGTAATTCTTGTTGTAGTTTGTCGAGGCCGGTGCCGGTCGACATTGCTGCGGTAATACCGACTATCCGATCATCTTTGCTAGCTAAAGAGCAAAGTGTTTGTGCAAAAACAGATGTGTACGAAGGAGCTGGTTTTTTGGTTGTGGCGGGAGAGCTGTGAAATTCGGCTCGTTTTCTGTCAAACGGTTTTACGCCGTGCCACTTCAGTGGGTCTTGTTCGGCAGGTTCATACCCTTTGCCCTTCACCGTACGAGCATGGATCACCACAGGAACGTCTTGTCGCTTGGCATTTTCAATGGCCGTAAGGAGTTCAGGAATACTGTGTCCATCAACAGGGCCAATATAGCGAAAACCAAATCCCTCAAAGAGAAATGAGGCGGGCGCAAAGTAGCCTTGTGCTGCTTCTTCAGCTCGATCGATAGCTTTATAGACAAAGTCGGGGACATAGCCTTGTTGATGAAGGCTCTTGAATTGTCGACGTGCAAAAGTGCTTGTGCCAGAGGTAACAGTCTTTGAAAAAAGCCAGCTCAGAGCCCCAACATTTGGAGAGATCGACATTTCGTTGTCGTTGAGAATCACAATAAAATTCTTAAGCCCTAGTGCCCCGGCGTGATTGAGTGCCTCAAAAGCCATTCCGCACGTAATCGAACCATCTCCGATAATAGGAATAACGTATTGATCTGGATTTGATTTTGTTCTTGCGAGAGCCATTCCAACAGCGGCAGAGATACTTGTCCCAGCATGTCCGGCACCAAAGGCATCGTGCTCGCTTTCTTCGCGTTTGAGAAAACCTGAGAGCCCTCCTTTGGTACGAATGGAGCGCATGTTGTCTCTGCGGCCAGTTATCATTTTGTGGATGTAACCTTGATGGCCTACGTCCCAGATGAGTTTGTCGTCAGGAGTGTTAAATGAGTGGTGGAGCGCAACAGTAATTTCATTTGCACCTAAGCTTGATGCAAAGTGCCCGCCCGATTCGCTCACCGTATCAATAAGTTCATCTCGAAGTTCAGCTGCAACTTGCTCGAGCTGATCGGAGTCGAGCTCTCGTAGGCCCTCTGGTAGCGAAATGGTATCGATGAGTTTGTCTGGCATAATCTCTTTGTACTTGTTCGGGGAGCATGAATGCCGCTCACCGGGTCAGTGACCAAGCAGAACTCTATTTGATCTTTGCGCTCTTTTCCAATAGCTACGCCTACGAGTAAATGCCCGCATGGTAACATGCTGAATTTATGTGAGTCTTATCCTTCAGGGATCTCTCTAAACGCTGAGAAATGAACCCGGCGGTTACGTGCCCAGGCAGCTTCGTTGGAAGACGTATCGAGTGGAACTTCGGCTCCATAACTAATCGTCTCTATGCGAGAGCGAGGAATGCCATATGAAGCAAGGACGTCAAAAACGGAGCTGGCACGTTTTGAGCCGAGCGCCATGTTGTATTCAGCAGTGCCCCGTTCGTCGCAGTGCCCTTCAAGCTGAACCTTCACGTCTGGGTTCGCTTTGAGGATTTCGGCGTTATACTCAATACTTTGTCGTGCTTGATCAGCGACCGTATACGAATCGAAGTCAAATTGAATATCGCGAAAGATTCCGCCACCTTCTGCTGAAGGGATGTCGCCGTCGGCAAAACGAGCTTCTCGTTGTGAATCGAGTTGAGAGCCGAGTGTCCCCTCACCAATAGCCCCGGCTTCTCCTTCTCCAGAGCCGCCTCCCATAGATGAGCAACCTGTGAACAAAAGAATGCACGCAGAGAGAAATGGAACAAGTAAAGATCGAAGGTGTACAAGGTTTCTCATGATCTCTTTCGCCTCAATAAAGGAGTTCTATCTCTTTTAGTTCTACGAAAAGGGTGCTCAGAGCGCAAGAAATATCAGAAAAGAAATAGTAAAAAACTTTGCTTGCTCCCGATAATTTATACGCTATTCTCCGGGTGTAACTTAGTGTCTGTTACAAGGGAGACAGTACATGGAGAAGTCCTTTCTCAAGGAACACTTTGATGCCTCAAAAGAATCTTTCTTTGAAGAGTGGAAGGAGTTTCTGAAATTTCAGAGTATTAGCCCCGATCCAGCCTATGCCAAGGACTGTCAGAAGTGCGCAACTTGGCTTCAAAAAAAGCTCATATCTCTTGGGTTTGAGAGCGAATTAATTCAAACGAGTCAACATCCTGTCGTCTTTGCTGAACGTAAGGGACCAGAGGGGGCCCCAGTTATTGTCTTATATGGGCACTACGATGTTCAGCCGGTTGATCCGCTCGATCTGTGGGAGTCGCCCCCTTTTGAACCAGTGCTGAGAAACAGCCGTATGTATGCAAGGGGAGCCCAAGATAACAAAGGGCAGCTCATGTATGGACTACACGCGGTTGAAACGTTGATTAAGCAGGACGCGTTGCCATGTACACTGAAGTATATCATTGAGGGTGGGGAAGAGTGTGGTAGCCCTGGTCTTGGTGGAATTCTCGATGAGTGGGGAGAACGTTTTGAGGCAGATATTCTCATTGCCACTGATTCCGGTACGCTCTCTAAGGATCTCAACACTATTACCATGGGCTTTCGTGGCGTAGTTGGCCTTACTGCGCGTCTCTCTGGTCTGCGAAGTGATCTCCATTCTGGAGTGCATGGGGGAGTCGCACCAAATCCTGCGACAGAAATGGCAAGGCTCATTGCCTCGTTTCATAACCCCGATGGAAGTATTGCCGTAGAAGGTTTTTATGATGATATTGAGCCTGTTTCTGAAGAAGACCTTGCGGTGGCCAACTCAATTCCTGTTTCTGATGAAATGTATATCTCGCTCAGTGGTGTTCCCCCAGTTGGAGGGGAGAAAGGCTATTCTTTTGCTGAGCGACGCGGTCTTCGTCCTACTATTGAAGTCAATGGAATTCACTCAGGGTATAATGGCCCTGGGCAAAAAACAATTATTCCTGCGCACTCTGTCGTAAAACTTACCTCTCGTATTGTAGCAGGACAAGATCCCAAGAAAATACTTTCCCTTATCGAGAAGCATTTACAAAAGAACACTCCAGAAGGGTTAACGCTAGAGTTCTCTGAACAAGAAGCAGGAGGGCCAGCACTGTGTGTCAGTTCTTCTTCTACGCCGGTACATGAGCTTCGTGAAGTGCTGTCTGAGGTTGGAACTGGAACGGTTGCTTTTATGTGGGAAGGAGGTTCGGTTCCTATTCTTACCGGGCTTTCCCGTGTGTGTAAGGCAGAGCCCGTTCTCTTTGGGTTTGGGCTAGAAGAAGACAATATTCATGCGCCAAATGAATCTTTCTCCCTTGAGATGTACGAGTACGGTTTTCTCTCTATGGGTTTGTTCCTTTCACGCCAAGGAAAGCTCTCATGAGCGAGAACATGGAGCTCTTTGAGGGCAGAGTGGAACCTCTCTCGGGTGATGAGCACATCTATTCGCAAGATGCCCCGCTTGCCGATCGGTTGCGCCCGAGAGAGTGGCAAGATTTTGTTGGGCTAGAGTATGTAGATGCTAACCTTGTTCGGCAACTTCAAGAGGGAACTGGTCGGCCACCATCACTGATTCTCTGGGGACCGCCAGGCACTGGAAAAACAACGCTTGCTCGTCTGATAGGTCAATCCTTTGATTGTCACTTTGTTTCTTTCTCAGCCGTGCTTGGTGGAGTTAAAGAAGTAAGGGAGATTATTGCAAAAGCCCGGCGTATTCCTTTGCAGACGGTGCTCTTCGTTGATGAGATCCACCGCTTTAATAAAGCACAGCAAGACGCGTTTCTCCCCCACGTTGAAAATGGAACAATAGTATTGATCGGAGCGACAACGGAGAATCCTTCTTTCTATCTTAATAGTGCTTTGTTGTCTCGAGCACGTGTTGTTCCTCTTACCGACATAGCGGAGGAAGGGTTGCACCAAATACTTGGACGTGCATTACAAGAGATGAGGATTTCCTTAAGCAGCGATGCTTCTCAATTTGTTGTTTCTTTTGTTGGCGGAGATGCAAGGCGGTTACTCAATCTCATTGAGTCTTTCGTTGAGTCACGTTCGCAAGAGCTCGGTGATACGCCGATTTCACGAGAGGTTTTAGAAGACTTTTTAAAAGATGCCCATACCAATTTCTATGACCGTGATGGTGAAGAGCACTATAATATGGCATCAGCTTTCATTAAGAGTATGCGTGGTTCGGATCCTGATGCGGCGCTCTATTGGGCATTTCGGATGATTGAAAGTGGGGAAGACCCGCGATTTATTCTTCGTCGAATGATTATTTTTGCGAGTGAAGATATAGGAAACGCTGATCCAAAAGCTCTTCCACTTGCCGTATCAACAGCAGATGCCTTTGATAAAATCGGCCTTCCTGAAGGTAGAATTCCGTTAGCGCAGTGCGTCACATATTTAGCATGTGCGCCTAAATCAAACCGTAGTTATGAGGCCATGTATAATGTCATAGATGCTATTCGAAAGCATCCGAAGGCGTCTGTGCCACTGCACTTGAGAAATGCACCGACCAAACTCATGAAAGAAATGGGGTACGGCCAAGGGTACCAATATCCACACCATACCGATGAGAAGTTTGTGGCCGGCGAGCAATACCTGCCCGATGTTCTCAAAGGAAAGCGGTTTTATAATATTTCTTCTGAAGGCTATGAACAGCGAATGGTTGAGTGGATGAAGAGAAGAAGGGGGGAGGAAGAAAAAACGTAACGCGAAGGGCGCAGAGAACACGAAGGATTTATCTTCGTGTTCTCTGCGCCCTTCGCGTTAGAGAAATTGTGTCGTTGGTGTTAAGCTGACGCTTGTACTGCTACAGCACAAGGCCCTTTTCTTCCTTGACCAACTTCATACTCTACTTGTTGTCCTTCTTGGAGGTCTCCTCCTTGGACTTCAGAGTGGTGGACAAAGAGATCTCCCCCTTCGTCCTGTTCGATAAAACCGTACCCCTTTTCACGATCAAACCACTTTACTTTACCTTTTGGCATTCTTTCCTCCGCGTGGATCTAAAGCGACAACCCACCCTCCATTGATTGAAGGCTCATGCAATACGATGAGCCGAAAAAAAGTAGAGCGAATCTTGCTGATAATAATATTCATAAGCACAAGAAGTCAGGAGCAAAGCTTCTTCTCTCTTCTGCCGTACAGAGGGTATTCAATCAGTAACGCTCATACAATAGCTATCGTAAGCTTTCTTCTTCCTTTGGGCGCATTCCTAGCTAAGTATTTGATATTAATGCGGTAAAACAAAGGGCAGCCCGCTCCTTTCTTGCGCTTCCTCTCACCATTTGAGGGGTTTTATGCAGATCTCTTTGCTAGGAGGGAGTGGAGACTGTATTTCCCAGGCTTGTGGTGAAGGAGGAGAAAACACACTCCGAGAAGACAGAGGTTCTTAACGAGGTTGCTTCTTTGCAGAACGATCCACATCCAAGCATGCTCGGTTGGAAGTACAGGTTCCATGATAACTCCTGGTACATGTACAAGAAGAGTAACAATTACTACAAACGTCCCAAGTGCTATAGCGGCTGTTCGCAATCGATATCCAATCAGGATAAAGAGCCCCCAAAACATGAGCCATGCTCCACAGATAAGAGAGACGGTGCGCTTTGCAGGCATCCATGTGGGCATAAGTTTCTGGATAAGATCGTCGGCGAGTAAGTGCTCTCCTCCAAGGCCAATAAAAATAAGACAAAAAAGTGAACGAAACACGAATTCAGCCTCGTCTTTTCCAAAGTGAATTGTAAGATTTTTCATGACAATTCATTCTCCGAATGTGAAATCATTGCACGATGAGCTGCTTTTTCCCACTCTCGAATGCAAGGGAGATTGTTGTAGAGGAACCAATGATAGAAAGGGCGAGGAAGAAGCCTCCGAATCCAATAAAAGAGGTGAGCATCAAGAGTGAGTGGTACGCGGAGAGGGGGGCTTGTTCTCTCAATAGTGCGAAGAATACCGTTGGCTATTTTTTCCGGTGTTGCACGCGACCGTTGCATGAGCTTTTCAACAAATCCACTCATACACTTGTAGTAGATATGATAATCTTCTCCTTCATTTTCTCGAGCGAGTTGTGCAGCTTTGCTCCAGTATACGTTTTTGTATGATTCGCTCCGAATAAATCCAATCTGAATGAGAGAGACAGAAATATCCCATGGCTTGAGTTCATACCAGAGCGCTTCTGAGGCGCCCTCAAGAGCAAATTTAGAAGCACTGTAGGAGCCCATGGTTGGCATCGCCATCATGCCAGAGACCGAAGAAACGTTAATGATTCTCCCAGAGCATTGTTTTCTCATGAGAGGTAAAACACTCCGAATGAGTGCCATTGGACCAAAGTAGTTTGTTTCGAGTTGAAGGGCTTCTTCTTCTTTGCTCATATGCTCAACAACTGAGCGAAAGGATATTCCAGCGTTGTTGACTAAGATATCAATTCTTCCAAATTGCTGTTGAACGGTATTGAGAAAAGAGTTTCGGCTCTGAGGACATGTGAGATCGAGAGGCAGGACTGAGCAGTGATCCCATTCACGAAACTCGTCCTCAAGCTGTTCGATGTTTTCTTTGCGGGCAGTGATGATAACTTCGTAGGAGGTCTCAGTAAGTTTGTGAGCTAAAGCGTTGCCAATTCCAGAGCTTGACCCTGTGAGAATGAGGACTTTTCGGCTTGTCATGAGTGGTAGAATGGATCATATCGTGAAGAATGCCTATGAAAATTTTTATTCTACCCTAGCTGGAGGAGGGAAATGAGTGAAGCGCTTACGGTAGCTACGACCAGGGAAGCTGCAAGCCCAATACCGGCGGGGAGAAATCCTGCCTGGCGAAATAATTTGAGTCGTGTATTGAGACCTACTCCAACCATTCCGCTGAGAATCAAAAATTTCCCCGTAGAAACGAATAATGTTTGTACGTCATGAGAGAGAAACCCCTGGGTATTGAACCAGGCCATGACAAAATAACCAAAGAGAAACCATGGAAATGCTTTTCCAAGAGCAGTATGTTTTACGTTTTTTTGAGAGTGATGCGAGGTGTGATACCAGAGCATAACGAGAAACGCGACTGGTGCGATAAAGCAGTTCCGAATGAGTTTTACGGCTGTGGCTGTGTTTCCTGCGACCTCAGAAAACATATGTCCTGCACCGACTACTTGGGGAGTAGAATGAATAGCAGTGCCTGCAAAGATGCCAAATACTTGGTCACCGACACCTAAGACAGAAGCCACTAGTGGATAGAGAATAAGAGCC
The DNA here is from genome assembly GCA_030428205.1 of bacterium. Classification (GTDB taxonomy): domain Bacteria; phylum Bdellovibrionota_C; class UBA2361; order UBA2361; family RFPC01; genus JAUIBK01. The sequence continues at coordinate 51,906 of JAUIBK010000012.1, read as the reverse complement.
GCCAGTCCCCAGAGGGCCACGGTGCCAATGGCGTAGCTCGTCTCTTCTTCTTTTGCCTCAATCAGTGGAGCTATAACGGCTATTGCTGTTCCACCGCAGATAGTGGTTCCAACACCAAGTAATATACCAAGCTTGACTGGTAGTTTCGCTAGTCGCGAAAGGACTAGGGTGCCAATCAGGCCAGTGAGCATTGTTAAAGTAATAAGGATGAGAATTGAGAAGCCTTGAGAAGCGAAGAGGGAGAAGTTTAGGGATGCTCCGACGAATACAATGCCGAGCACGAGGAGCTTCTCGAAGGCCTTTATGCCAGGTTCAAGGTTCTCTGGCAGGGAAAAAAGATTCCGAAGAGCGATCCCTAAAACAATAGCTAAAATCGCTGCTTCTATTGGGTGTTTGCCTTGGACCTCGATCAGAGATGAAAGGAGTTGAGATATCCACGCGAGAAAGAGAAGGAGTATCCACCCTTGTGCTCGTGTATTTGAGGTTATCATGTAAGCTGCCATGACATATGAATCTCTGCCCCTTGCAAAGAGTAGTATGAGCATTATGATTTGGGTGAGTATGGCATGTATCTCTTGATTAGGGTAGTGTCAGCAGTCGACCTCTGTGTATGATCCCATTGTTATGAAGCCTTTACTGAGTAGCTCACTCTTCGTTTTTGTCTCTGTCTTTTTTTCGTTACAAGTGAGTGCTGTTCCTCCAACACCTATTGGAATAATTGTCCCTCTGAGTGGCCCTGCTGCTTTGATGGGAAAGAGTATGCAGGGAGTCGTGAAGGTAGCACAGCTCAAACATTTGCGTGTTTTCTTTGAGGACGATCAATGTGATGCGAAAAAAGCAATCTCGGCGTATCTCAAACTCCGAAGTCAGGGAATTCGTACGTTTTACATGGCATGCAGTGGTAGCATTCTAGCGACGGCTCCGCTTATAAAACGAAATGGAGATCTTTTGCTCACAACCTATTCTGGGTCTACTCGTGTGCAAGAAACAGGAGCTGAGGTTATACGGCTTAATCCCGACGCCTCTTCGCTCGCGTATGTTTTCGTGAAGTTGCTCGAGGATGGTCACGCTCCAGTAGCGATTCTTCATGAAGAGCAGGAGTATGCTTCTTCTCTTGCAGATAAAATTCAAGAACTTGCAGGAGGTTTGATTGTTGAACGAGTCTCCTACAAGGCCGATGAAACCTCATTTCAAGCTGAGCTCTTGCGTCTGAAACGTGCCAAGCCTCGCTATGTGCTCTTTATTCCCGTTGGTGATGATGCGGCACGTAATGTTCTTAAAGAGTTTGCTCAACTGAAAATAAGTATTCCTCTCCTTGGTGATGTGAACCTCTGTGACTATCCATTTACACTTTATGACTTTGGGTTGAGAGGTAAGTGTGTGTCGGCTCAGTTACATGGGGCAGCCTATGAAACATTTCTTCAAGATTACGAACGGTATGTAGGGCATAAAGCCGCATTTCCCTTTTATGATGCCCTTGCTTATGATCTCTTTCGCTTTCTTGAGGGGCTTGCCGAAAGTGCCAATCTGAGCGCTGACTTGATTCGTGAGCGACTTCTCATGGGATTTCAAGGGAGCTTTATGAAATACTCGCTCACGAGCAATGGCGAAAACGCCAATGCAGTGGACTATCTCAAGGTTGTTTCATACGAAGGGGACTCGATGAAATGATTGTTTGTGAGCAGCTAACAAAAAATTTTCGCAATTATGAAATGGATCCAGGTGTTCTTGGAGCTCTCAAAAGTTTTTTTCATAGGCGTTATAGAGATATTGTTGCTGTAGATGACTTTTCTCTCTCAATTGAACGCGGAGAATTCGTTGGGCTCCTTGGTCCCAATGGCGCCGGAAAAACGACGCTCATGAAAATGTTTACTGGCGTTGTCGCGCCGAGCGCTGGGAGACTGGAGGTACTTGGTTTTGAACCGTTTGATCGTTCAATAGCTTTTCGTAAGCGCATTTCACTTGTCATGGGGCAAAAATCTCAACTTTGGTGGGATATCCCGGCGCGCACCTCTTTCGAGCTCCTCCGTCGATATTACGAAGTAGAGAGCTCTATTTTTGAACAACGCCTTAAGCATCTCTCTGAGCTTCTTGAAGTTGAACATCTTTTAAATATTCATGTCCGAAAGTTGTCGCTCGGTGAGCGTATGAAGATGGAGCTCATGGCATCGCTCCTTCATGAGCCAGATATTATCTTCCTTGATGAGCCCACCATCGGTCTCGATCTCGTTGCTCAACGAAACATTCGTGCTTTTCTCCGTGACTATCAGCGAGAGCATGGAACGACCATCATTCTTACATCACACTACATGGCCGATGTGCACGAGTTATGTGAACGGGTGGTCTTGATTCTGCAAGGTCAAAAACGTTTTGATGGGACAATTGAGGATTTCGAGAACTTGCTTGGTACCGATAAGTTTGTCTCGGTTGAGTTTAAAGAGCCCGTTGATGTCACGGATTCAATCTGGAGACCTCTTCAACCAAAATGGAATTCTGATCGTACAGAAGTGAAGCTCTTGGTTTCAGACGATGAGATGCGTCGAACTGTTTCGGAAATTTTACAGACTTTTCCCGTAGTAGATTTTCATACTGGCAAAATTCCCATCGAGCATGTCATGGAAACACTGCTTGCTCGTCCAGAGCTTGTACCACTAGGGAAGGAGTAGATTGGTGACTTCTTTGCAACGCGAGGCTTCAAAATGGCTCTCTACCATGCAAATTGGTATCACCAACCAGATGGCTTACAAAATCAATTTTCTCCTTATGATCATTGGGCCAGCACTTGTTTTTTTTCTTATTAAGTACAATCTCTGGGTTTCTATTTATTCTCTTGAAGGTATTACGGAGATAAAAGGATATACTCTCGAAGCTATGATCGGGTATCAAGCCTGGGTACTCCTTGTCGAGCTTTTAGCAAAAACGAGTAATGGTCGAAATCTTGCTGAAGACATCCGTCTGGGGAGAGTGACAACGTACCTTATCTATCCCTTCGATTTTTGGAAGTTTCACTCGGCTTCCTTTCTCGGAACTCAAGTGGTGCAGTGTGTGATCTTTTCTCTGACCTTCGTTATCGTACTCTTTGCTGGGTTAATTGAACCAGCGGGGGTATTTCAATTTCTTGCAGGTGTTGGCTTTGCGCTCCTCGTTGGTATTTTGTGGTACTCGGTCCAGTTCTTTGTAGGAATGATGGCGTTTTGGTTAGAGGAAACTTGGATGTTGCGAGTGATCTTTCAGATTACAGCAGCTTTTCTTTCTGGTGCAATTATACCCCTTGAACTGTATCCTTCCTGGTTGGTTCAAGTCTTGGACTTTACGCCTTTTCCTTACATGACTTTTTACCCAATTAAAGTTTTTCAGGGCGAGTACTCCGGAAGCTTACTAGAAGGGTATCTTATTCTCTTCTTTTGGATATTTGTGATTATGATGTTCGCGCGATTTGCATTACGCCGTGGCATGCGACTCTATACAGCGGCCGGGATGTGATGCGAGTGCTCAAAAAATATCTACATGTCTATCAGGCATACTTTGCGATGAACCTTGCTCAAGCAAGTAGTTTTCGTATGCATTTTGTGCTTGTGATACTTGTCGATATTTTCTTTTATGCGAGCTCTCTACTCTCCGTAAGCTTTATTTATGACCATGTGGATACCATCGGTCCTTGGACGAGAGAAGAGTTTCTCTTCTTCGTTTCTTTTATGCTTGCCATTGATCACTTGCATATGATGCTTGTGGCGCACGGTTATTGGGAATTTTCACGTGAGCTTCGCACCGGAGATCTCGACTTCAAGCTCCTCAAGCCTATCGGAACACTGTTCCCAATCTTTTTTGATCGGGTGCGACCTGGCAGTGCTCTTCTTATCTTTGTGCCCTGGGGGTGCCTGATCTACTTTGGCGTTCAAGCAGGTCTCTCTCCGCTTTCTTGGGTCTTGTTGCCATTTCTTGTTGTTGTGGCTTTTACTTTGGCTGTAAGTATTCAAATTCTTATTGCGATGGTCATGTTTTGGACAATCGAATCAATAGGAATTAATTTTTTAAGGATGCAACTCCAATCTCTCTCTCGTTGGCCTGACTTTGTTTATCTCTACTTCTTTCGCAAGTTCTTTACCTTTTTTATTCCGGTGCTTATCGTCGGGAGCGCCCCCGTGAAGTTTCTATTCGATTATTCTGTTTGGCAACCACTTGCACTGGTTTGTGCCATGATTCTTCTCTTTTTTTGGTTGATACGTGTCTTTTGGAGAATAGGACTACGTCGGTACGAATCAGCCTCCAGCTGACTACAAAATGACTGAACAAGCTCTTCGTACTCTTTTCGCGAAAGAATGAGTTGAGATAAATCAACACCCTTGTGACTTTTCGCACAGATATAACAGAGATAGTCAGGCACGCTGCTCTCTCACATTGTAGGAGGGATGATGCATTACGAACAAAGAGATGAGTTTGATTATTCTCGAATTTCCTTACCGAAACGAGTACAAGCTAGTGATAAGGTAGAGGTTCTTCAGGATATTACTGAGTATCTCGAAAAGCATCTCTCTTTGCTCTATGCGCCCGAAGAGGTGCTCCCATATCATGGTATTCATCATGTTCATCAAGTCAGAGAAAACGCAGCAAAGTATGTCCTTCGTTGTCACAGGTATGGAGTTGAAGTTGACGAGTATGCGCTTGATCATGCGATTCTCTGTCACGATCTTCTCTTCGGGATCGATCCCGCCTCGTTTCATTTTGAGTCCCGTGAGGATTTGGCTGCGTTTTACTCAAAAAATCTTCTTCTGAAGCTTGGAGCGTCAGAGGAACACGCAGCATACGTTGCGCAAATCATCCTGAGCACAAAAGTGAATGTTTTGCCACTTGAAGTTGAAGAGATAATTATGCGAGCAGCCGATCTCGACAATCTTGTAGGAAGTTATCAATCGGTTGTAGATCAAACTGCTCGGCTCTATCAGGAGCACAGGCTCCTTTCTCGAACACCAGTGAGTTATTCGGAGTTTGTGGTAGGCTCTCTTGTGCATCTTTCAGGTTATTCGTGGCCGATGCTTGAGCTCACGCCTGAAGCGAGAACAGGAGAGGGGAGGTCTCGTTGGCACCAAGATTTAGCTATCAATCTCCAACGATTGTATCAAAGTACCAGAGAGGGTGATGGGGATGTTGAGGTCCAAATGAGCTCTCTTCCGATAGATCTCCGTCTCCTCTCTTCTTCTCAACAGAAGCTGAATGTGCTTGTTGCTGCAAATGATGAACAAGCATTCAAATACTCTCAAGAGATCTCTACATTATATCAAAGTGGTGCCCTAAACTGTCCTGTGCTCATTTTTCCGAGTAGTGCTGTAGGAGAAATCGTTCAGTAGACGAGTGTGGCGACAACTTCATTTTTGCCGGTCAGACGAGGAGTCACACTAGCTCTTTTCCTAAGCTTTCTTAAGCGGGAAAAGCTTAGGGAAATGAAAACCCCTCTGAATTGTTGACATAAATAAGGAGTAGGAGGTGCGACACTTTGTCGCATTGAAAACGAACTTACAGCTCAGTAGGATTCTCTCGGTTTTCATTCTTTAAGGGTGTTCGTATGTCTCACAGATCCTGTTTTGCATTATTCATTGTACTCGCTTTTTCTTCTCTTGCGAGCCTACAGGCGCAAGAAACATCTTATTCGGTAGTTGTGAGAGGCGAGAGAGACTCTTCTCCTGCGACAGTTTCTGTGAATCCTTCAGAAGAGAATCTTTCTCCTTGGCATGATGCCGGAGAGGTCCTTTCCTCACTTCCTGGTGTTGCGACTGGTCGCTCAGGGGGGCATGGCATGGAGCCCGTTGTGCGTGGCCAACAACAAAACCAGCTTAATGTTATTGATAATGGCTCGTATACATTCTGTGGATGTCCTAACCGCATGGATCCCCCGACGTCTCTTGTAAACCCTGCATCAATTGATGAGGTTATTGTTGAACGTGGATATCAGAGTGTGCAGCACGGTCCAGGTGGCTCCGGTGGTACTGTTCGTTTTCATCGAAAGGCTCCAAGTGTTGTAGAGAGCGTTACAGGAGCAGCTTCAGCTGGATACGAGTCAAATGGAGATAGACTTTCGACTAGGAGTACTGTTTCTACGGCAAGTGAGCATGGTTATGCTCGTGCGCACGGTTATTGGGCAGATGGCGATAATTATGAAGATGGCGGTGGAAATGAAGTGAGGTCTGCTTTTGAGTCATTCGGAGGAGGAGGTTCATTTGGCTGGACTCCAAATAAAGAGAGCCATGTAGAATTGAGTGTAGACTATACAGGGCTGCGAGATGTGCTCTTTGAGGGTGTTCCGATGGATAGTCCTCTAACCGATTCACTGAATTACCGTGTAAAGAGTGAAATGGCGATTGATTCACCCGTGCTCAAAAAAGCCCGTTTTGATGCTTTCCTCTCTACAGTTGATCACGAGATGGATAATTACAGCCTCCGTTCTCGTATGATGAGCTTTGCAAAGGCTGTAAGTGATTCTGATACATATGGTGGAAAGTGGAGTGGTGATCTTGATCTTGGAGGCTCACTTGTTCAAGTGGGGGTCGATCTCTTAACAAGTAAGCGCGACTCTCAGCGTTTGGCTAACATGATGGACCGTACCAATGTCACACGAATCCAATCTATCTTGTGGCCTGATGTCACTATTCAAGACGTGGGCCTTTTTGCTGAAAGTGATTTGGAGCTCTCAGACGATTTTACGATACGGACTGGGCTACGGTATGATCACGTATACGCATCGGCTTCAAGTAGGAGACAGGTAGCGGATATGGGGGTTGGAGGAATGGCCCCTATATCATCCCAAGATCTCTATAGCCGATACTATGGCTCTGATGGAGACTCTACCTCGGAGAACAATATTGGGGGATTAGTACGTGCAGAGTATGAGTTCTCTCACTTTCTCACGCTTTTCTCTGGTATGAGTCGTGTTGTTCGCACTGCCGATGCAACGGAACGATTTTTCGCGAGTAATATGGGAACAAGTAGTTGGATTGGTAATCCAGAACTCGATCCAGAAAAGCACCATCAAATAGATCTTGGAGTGCAATTTTCTGGAGACGATTGGACAGGAGAGATTGCTGGTTACTGGAACTGGGTTGATGATTATATTTTTCGAGATCGGGCCAGGGGGCAAGCTGGGGTACTTCAATCGAATGGAGCAACCATTTATCGAAATGTTGATGCGTTCCTCTCTGGTGTTGAAGCTTTTGGTGAGTTGCACCTCACTGATGGTTTCGTTCTCGATGGAAGCGTTACGTATACCTATGGTGAAAACCGAGATCTTGATATAGCTCTTCCACAAATTCCACCTTTTATGGGAAAAGTTGGCGTGCACTACCAAGAGGACCGATGGATGCTCGGTGCAAATGCTCGTTTTGCTGCCAGGCAAACTCGAGTTGATGATGATCCTCTCGTCGGAAGCGGACGAGATGTGCGTCGTACTCCAGGTTGGGGCGTGCTCGATTTGATTACTCGTATTGAGTTAACGGAGGTGTTTGCGCTACGAGCTGGTGTGGCTAATGTTTTTGATAAAGACTACGCCACCCATCTCAATCGAAGTGCTCCATTTAACCCTGAAGAGGTTCAGGTAGCTGAGCCAGGAAGGTCTTATTTTGTTGAGGTGGAAGGTACTTTTTAGGAACGTAGAGCAGATGGATGCTCTCGAGTGCTATCCCATTTTGGGTCACTGACTGGAAGCTTCTTTGGTATAGCTTTTTGGAGTGTTTTCCACACACCAGTTCTGTTTTCTTCCGCATTTTTCGAAGAGTCTGCTCGATACTCTATTCCCAGATTTGCTCAGTCTGCCGTGTTCATGGCAGGTTTGAGGCCCAATAGAGAAAGTGAAGATGCTTGATTAGCGGGAGTTCTTCTGTAAGCTGGTCTCGTTAGCGTATGTTTCATGTAAGAGTTCAGCTTTTCATAGGGGAGAAAAGTGTCTCCGTCTTCTGGTATGCAGCCCGCTCCATTAGGAGAGCCCTCAAATGAGAGTCGGAGAGAGATTCCCCCTTTCTTCGTTCGTGCGTCTCGAGAGATGATAGCCGAGGCTGAAGCACTCCTTAACTCAGGCTCTTCCTCTTCTGTACTAGAGCGGGTCCGTGAGCAGCTCATTCGTGAAGTTTTAGCTGTACATGTAGATCAACAGACGAGTTCTTATGGTGTTGAAGCACGCCCGGAAGTAGTTCAGAGTTTGCTTGGAGATCATAAGGACACTGATATTGCTGATTTAGCTCAAGTCGCCTGGCATCGATTGCGAGATATGCACCGTCAGCCATCTTACCCTCAAGATATTTCTTTCACTCCTCCCCCAGGCGATCACACGCCTCTTCGAACCTCCTTTGCTATATCGGATGTTCAAGTGATGAGAGATTTGTCAAACTTTCATGAAATAATCACAGGGCTTGGTTATTCGAGCAAAGACCTTTTTGGCTCCTATTTGCCGACTTCTCCTCCAATTATCACTCTTCATGATAGAGGTCTTGAGTTTTTTCTGACTCATGAGCAGGAGTGCCAGCAGTGTATGGAGTTGATTGACCTACTCTGTGGTCGTATTCCAGAAAGGCGAGAAGAAGTTTTTGCTCACTTTGGTGGGTTCCCTTTTTATGGTGGTGCTGAGCAACTTCGCTTTGAGGAAGGACGAGCTCATTCTCATCTCTCCTATTCTTCATTGCGGTTTTCTTTTGGCTCTTTGAATGCAACACGTCGTTTTTTTGAGCTCCGCCAAGCAGGTATTGACCTTGGTCAGTATGAAAGTTGTACCGTTGAAGTTTCAGGTAGAGTTGATCTCGAGTTTTTACGGTGGCTCCGTAGTGAGGGGATCAACGACACAAGCCCTGTCCCAGATATAGAGTTAGTCTATCTCTTTCCGTTGCCGAGTGGAGAGCGGTTCTCCTTTACATTAAAGGAGGCTCGAGGCGGATCACGAAGGCCCCCGAATGATTACTCTCGGTTTTCTGAAGAGGATCGTAACGTTATTACTGGGCTGAGAAATTACTTCGCCATTCCCCGTAATCGCTCTTGTCCTCTCATTTTGACAAACCTCTCAGAAGATCACTTTGATTCTGAGTGGAAAGAGGTATTGCCTCGAACTTCTGGTATTCATGCGCTTCCTGAATATATTCGCTTCGAGCAAGCCTACCGAGATTCACTCTGTGCTCAAGCGCTTGAGTATGTTCACCCATCAATGAGAGAAGAGCATGCAAATGGGTGGCGTTCGTCTTGGAGAAGGACATTTGAAGATTTTGAGGAAGTAGTGCTTGAGCAACTTGAGGGTCTTCCGTTCCGCCAAGCATTTTACTCACCTGATTTTTTTATTCTTTCGCCGGAGGAGCTTGTCTCTTTTCGGAGGAAAACGCTTCCTCTTTTGTATGCTATTTGTTCAGAAGAGGTTTCTCGAATTGAGCAGGAAGCAGCTGACAATACACATATCGAAAGAATTGAAGAAGGGTATGCTGGAAGAGTTGAAGGATATGCACTTCCTTTAGATTACATGTTGATGGACATGATTATCGATCTTCGAAAGAAGGAGAGCTTTCGAAAGAAGCGTGCAAAACGAGATGGCCTCCCTGAAGACCAAATTAAGGTTCCGTACCATATTGGGAGAAGCTACGAGAAGCCCGATCGATTTCTCTCTACCGAGGATCTTCCAGCCGCACTCCACAAATCTACGGCAAGGAGGGAGGTTCAAGTCATTGTGTCCGATCCGCTTGCTGAACATGGAATAGTACACCTTGGAGAAAACGATCTTCCTGGGCTCTCTGATTATATCCTTGAAACAAATCTTGCTCGTCTCGGAGATGTCTTTGATCAGTGGAGAAATGATTCTTCCGCACAAGAAATGAGTGATGAGAAAAGGAGAGACTTTACGATTGCCTGTGTGCTTGTTGATAAGTCACGAAGTCTTCTCGCGCGAATTGAGGATAGCTTAGATAGACAACATGCTTATCGAAAGAGACGTTTCCAAGCTGTGCAAGCTGGATGTCATGCTGAAGGGCTCACTTCTGATGAGCGGGATGATCGTTTTAGACGAGCACGAGAAATATCTGAAGCGCTTCAATCTCGGCGTGAGATGCAAAAGCGAGAGGAGTGGAAGGTGTTATACGATCTTTATTCTCATTTGCTTCCTGGCGCAGTGCGTTCGTATTGTTTGCAGCTCCAGCAGATTCTCGATCAAGAAATAGTAAAGTTTGTGTACTCTATCGGTTCAGATGGAAAACCAATCTATGGTGAGGAACGTTTGGTACGTAACGGTCGTACCCGGGAAACGCACTCAGAGCAACTCGGAGGGAAAAACATGTATGGGGGAGGGGAGACTATTTTTGCCCGTCACCGAGAGGTTTTTCGTACAATTGAAGCATGGAGGGAGTTTGATGCAGCCTTGCGTGGTGAGCAAGTTCCTCGTCCTTGGGTTCTCCTTGAGTTAAATAACCTTTCTGGGCACTATTCGCCATCATACAAGACTCTTACATATAGCCAGAACCGTATTCTCCCCGGATTGGAATCTGTGGGTATATCAGTGAAAAGTAGCCGAGTGGTTGATCGCTTAGCGCCTGGTTTGCGTTTGCGAGAACGTGACGGGCTTTCTACGTTTAGCTCCTGAGGCAGCGACCTTGGCGAAAAAAACGACTCGCGGCTAGAAGCACTAGATGGTCAAGATAGCTCGAGATGCTCTATGTAGCTCTGCTCTATTATTGACATTTCCATACGAGAGCTGAACAATACTGTTTCCCGGACATTTCATCGGAGTTCCCCAGCTATGACCCAATCTGTTCCCGCCCAAGCCGCGCCTCAGCCACTCTCTGTGCTTCTTGGCGGCACAGAAAATCACACTCAAGTGAAGCTTCTTGCTCAGATGGCTAACCGCCACGGCCTCATCTCAGGTGCTACGGGAACAGGCAAGACCGTAACATTACAAGTCCTCGCTGAAGCCTTCTCACGTATGGGCGTCCCTGTTTTTACTGCAGACGTAAAGGGCGATCTCGCAGGTCTCAGTAGTGCTGGCGTTCCTCATCAAAAGATCACTGAGAGAATTGAAAAGATAGGGATTGAGTCTTACTCACAACGTGGATATCCCACCGTCTTCTGGGATGTGTTTGCCAAACTTGGCCATCCGGTGCGCACAACGATCTCAGAGATGGGGCCTGTACTTCTCTCTCGACTTTTGCAGCTCAATGAAACTCAGGAAGGAGTGCTGCACATTGCCTTTCGTCTCGCAGACGATGAAGGGTTACTCCTGCTTGATATGAAAGATCTCCGCTCAATGCTTGCTTGGGTAGGAGACAATGCATCTGAGCTTCGCACTGAGTACGGGAACATCTCACCTCAGAGCGTTGGAGCCATTCAACGTCGTCTTTTAACCCTTGAAGAGGCTGGAGGAGATCTCTTTTTTGGTGAGCCTGCGCTTGATATAGCGCACCTTATGCAAACAGACTTTTCTGGTAACGGGGTCATTAGTGTGCTTGATGCCCAAAGGCTTTTACTCGAGCCGCGACTCTATTCTACGTTTTTGCTCTGGCTCCTCTCTGAATTGTTTGAAGAGCTTGATGAGGTAGGAGATCCAGAGAAACCTCGACTCGTGTTCTTCTTTGACGAAGCCCACCTTCTCTTTAAGGATGCTCCAAAGCCCTTGCTTGAGCGGATTGAGCAGGTCTGTCGTTTGATTCGCTCAAAAGGTGTAGGGGTATACTTTGTGACCCAAAGTCCACTTGATGTTCCAGAGATAATCCTTGGTCAGCTAGGTAACCGCGTGCAACACGCGCTGCGAGCCTATACGCCTGTAGCAAAAAAAGCTGTTCGAACAGCAGCAGAAACCTTTGTACAAAATCCAGCTTTTTCATGCGAAGAGGTCATCACACAACTCTCTGTTGGTGAAGCACTTGTTTCTGTGCTCGATGAAAAGGGAAGGCCTACGATGGTAGAACGAACCTTAATCTGCCCACCTGAATCACGTATGGGGCCTCTCTCTGATGCTGAAAGAAGTGACAGGCTTTCTCGTTCTCCACTCAAAGGTGCCTACGACAAAGCGGTTGATAGGGAGTCTGCTTTTGAGCTCTTAGAGAAGAGAGCAAAAGAGCTCGAAGAGAAGCGGGCACTTGAAGAGCCCAAGAAAAAGGGGCGTCAGCGGCAAGGGATTGTTGAGACGTTTTTTAAATCAGTGGCTCGAACCGTGGGATACCAAATCGGCAAGCAGATTGTTCGTGGAATTCTCGGAGGAGTGTTAGGCAAACGTAGGTAATCTCTTGATTTTACTGCCGTGAGAGCCTCGTTGTTGAATTTGCTACTCTAGGTTATCCTCAATATTCTACTTAATATGATCCACCCTCTGGAGGCACTTACTATGATCCCACGCTCTGCTCGTTTTTTCCCTCTCCTCGTTCTTGTGGCACTCTTCTTCGCTGTAGGGTGTGCTCCGCGTGGTCATGTTGCCCCAGGTGAGTGTCCCTATGCGAAACAGTGTGCAGACTGCCCTGTTTGCTCTAAGAAGATGAAAGGTGGCGATTGTAGTTGCAAAGGCTGTGATAAAGAGTGCATGAGCAAAAAGGGGTGTGACAAGAAAAAGTGCGACAAGAAAAAGTGTGACAAGAAAAAGTGTGATATGAAAAAATGTGACGCTGGAAAGTGTGGGGCTAACAAAAAAGAAGGATGCTTTGGGCGTAAGGCCGGTAAGCAGTCTTGTTCCGGAAAATAAGTTTTATTTCTCGTAGTAGTGGTCGCTGGATTTTTCAAACCAGATCACAAGGTCAAAACCATCTCGAAGTGAGGAGCAGTTGCTTCTTTCTGGCAGTATGTCAGAGTCTTTCCATAATTTTTGAAGCATAAAGGATATGACTGAGTCTACGACTTGAATCCTTTCAGCCCGAAAATCTCCTACGCTGATGTCCTCTTGCTGATTGTACGGAGGAGTCAGTTGGGAAGTTGACGGGCAGATAATACGTATACATGTCCCATCATGACAGAGCAGATACATGCCATACGTGAACATGGAGTACTGTGATTCATGTTCTATCGCTCTGAGTGTTGTGCGCAATTCTTGTAAAACCTGCTCTTGCAGAGTCTCCATCACGAGATCGTCAAGTGAAAGCTCCTCGAACCTCAGCTCCTGAGGTGTCGTGATCCCAGCAGGTTTCGGGTAATGAATATTATAGCCCTTGTCAGGAGTATCGTCGTTTGACGGTGTGTGAAATCGTGAAGCTGTCATAAATGTAATTTTATTACATTTTAGGAGCTAAGCAAGTTATTCTTCCCGCACTTGAAATGACCGCTTCCCGTAGTTCCGAGGGCGGGGAGTATCCTTCGATCTACTCCGCCATTCCTACGCTAAAGCTACGAAGCGTCTTCGACATGGCTACGTAGTCCCATACTGGCTGGTTGGTTCTCAGTAGCTTTAGCGAAGGAGGGAGGGACAACACATGCCTCCGCCAGAAATCGATAAGGCTCGATCCCTGTTCTTCGAAGCACCCGAAGGGAGTGCCTCTCCCTAGAGAAGTGAGGTGTTTTCATTTGCGGGGGGGGGTTAGATGCTGCCTGACTCGAGGAGCAGCGTCACTGGCCCATCATTTTCTAGCGATACTTTCATATACGCCCCAAAAACCCCTGTTGCTACCGTTGATATCTCGGGAATCTCTCGAAAGATTTCTACAAACTGGTCAAAGAGAGGAGAGGCAACGTGCGGCTCAAGAGCGGAAAAGAAGTCAGGGCGCCTTCCTTTTTTCAAGTCTCCGTAGAGCGTAAATTGAGGGACAAGCAGGACTTCCCCCTGTATATCTTTTACTGAAAAGTGAAAACGTCCCTTTTCGTCTGGAAAGATGCGGAGATTAGAAACTTTGTGAGCCATAGGAAGGAGGTTATCTTTGGTGTCTTCTTTGCCCAATCCGACAAGTAAGAGAACTCCCCGGTCTATAGCACCGACAGTTTCGCCCTCGACAACAACACTGGCATGATTGACACGTTGGAGATGTACTCGCATGACCCTATGAGAGCACACTCAGAAGGTGGATACAACGCTGCTAGTGAACAGTTGTGGTGAGGAACTCTTGAAGGCCGGTTACAATTTTCTCTTCGGTGAGTGGTTGTGAAATGCTTTGAGCACGGAGACCTACAAGTGAAGCTTTCTTTCCAATCAAGAGACAATTCTGTTGCCTCTCATTGCTTAAGGCAGAGAAGTACTGGGGCTCAGTAATAATCTTGTCGCCTTCTTCAAGATCCGTAATGTCTTGTATGAGCCGGATATTCTCTCCCATGGAGATGAGCAACTCCGCAAAGAGCGCAGCGATATTGTGATCGTGAAACAAGATTGAAATTGGGCTATTTGCGTGTGTGTTACTCGTTTCTCTCAACATGGAGCTAGGGTCCTTTAAGCGCGCTCATCACTCTTCTACAATAAGATGAGGTGAGAGAGCAGAAAGCCGCGTCAAAGATATCGAGAGCTTTCAGTAAGATAGGCCTCTTTGAGTCTCAGTCGGTTTGGAACAGGGGCAGTATTTGAGTCAGAAGTGAGCTCCTGGGTATACTGGCGTCACAATGCTCAAAGAACACTGGCGGACCATATCTCGTATAGAACGGATCGGAGATATCCTCATTATAATCGCATGCTTTTTCGGTGCGTACTATGGTCGTGCATCTCTCCTCTTCTGGAATGAAACTCTTCAGTGGGGGCTTCCCTTTGAGGGTGAAGTGCTCCTTCCAATTAAAGATTATTTTATTGTGCTCCTCGTTGCCTTACTCGGCTACACCGCGCTCCTGCATTCATTTGGAGCCTACAACAGTATGCGACTCCGATCGTCGTGGGAGATCTTCCGGCTCTCTGCGGCAAGTTCGTTACTCGTCTTTATTATGCTTGCGGCTGTACTTTTCATGCTCAAGATGGACTTTAGTCGAAGCTTTATTGTGCTCTTCTGTATTCTTGTTGGCCTAACGTTAACCTTACAACGTGCTATTGCGTTAGAGTTTCTACGCTACTGGAGAAGGAGGGGGCGAAACTTTCGAAATATTGTTATTGCGGGAACAGGCCATCAAGCAATTGAAGTCGCCGAGCATATTTTACGACGTCCAGAGCTCGGGATTCGTGTTCGCGGATTTGTAGATCTACGTGAAGACGAGAAGAAAGGGCAGGACGAAGTACACCTCTACCGAGAACGATTTCGTAAGAAGACCGGCCGACGACTTGGGCGCTTTCTCGAAGGTACGGAGTCTCTCCAAAAAGCCCTCAAAAATTACGCTATCGATGAAATTATCTTTACCGACATCATCTCTGTTATGTCACAGGTTGAAGAGTCTGTGCTGATTTGCGCTGAGCAAGGAGTGCGTACGACCATTGCGGCCGATCTCTTTAGTGTGGGAATGGTCAAGTCAGAGATGAGCTTCTTTGGTGGCATGCCACTCATTCACTTTGAAACCCCACCAGGGGATCGATGGGAGTTGTCTCTGAAGCGTGTTTTTGATTTTTGTGTGGCTCTCTTGGCGCTTCTCCTTTTGTCTCCGTTTTTCTTACTCATTGCGTTCTTGGTTAAGGTAAGCTCTCCTGGCCCAGTTCTTTTCGTTCAAAAACGTGTTGGACAAAATGGTAGGCTCTTTGATCTGTATAAGTTTCGCTCGATGGATGAAGACGCAGAGACAAAGCTTGGGGAGCTACAGGAATTTAACGAAATGAGTGGCCCAGTTTTCAAGATGGAGAGTGACCCACGAGTAACACCTATCGGCAAATTCTTGCGGCGTTTTAGTCTCGATGAGCTTCCTCAGCTCTGGAACGTCTTGATTGGTGATATGAGCCTGGTTGGCCCCCGTCCACCTGTTCCGGGGGAAGTAGGGCTGTATAAACCAAAGGACCGCCGTCGGCTCTCTATGCGTCCTGGACTCACCTGTACGTGGCAAGTCAGCGGTCGAAATGAAATTTCTGACTTTGAGTCGTGGGTTCAGATGGATCTTGAGTACATCGATAACTGGTCTCTTGGTCGCGATCTTGGCCTTATATTACGTACAATTCCAGCTGTGCTCTTTGGGACTGGAGCAAGGTAGAGTCATTTCAGTTAGTTAGCTTGAAACTTTTCCTTAAGTCGCCCCTACATCGCGCCGATATAAGTAGTATCCAGAGGAGTAGTGTAGTTTTTTTGGAAGTAAGCCCCAAGGATTGGGTGGTAGTACCATGACAGTGACGTTTGTAAAAGGTATAGCAGCTAAGGTTCAGCAATCAGCGAGCCGTGCTTCTCAGGAATCTCCCGTACAATCAATTAGAGCCGCAGTCGCCACGCAGGCCCACGGCGGGGATGCGACTACAACCTCTTTGCGCTTTAAGGGCGCAGAACGTGCTGAAAAGAAAGAAAAAATTTCCCCTGACAAAGCTGATAAGTTGGCTCATTCAGTTGCTAAGCAAGTCTTAGCAGACCCTATCTCTGCAGCAGCAGCTCACGGCGATGTGCCTATCAGTTCTGTAAGAGACCACTTCACCCCGTAAGTACTTAGCTTTCCCCCGATCTTTGCTCCAAGCGCCTACGGCGCTTTACGCAACTCTCCGAAAGCCGCAGATTCTTAGAATATGCTAATTCAGAGAGCTTCATCAGGTGACTTTTTCCGTGCTCGCTGACCCGTGCGGTCACCTCCGCTAGCTCGCGTCCTGTATGGAATCTTGCTCCTGCCTCGTAATCTGGACTTCGGAAGAAATATAAGCACTTACAGTAACTTGAGATTTCACCTTCATTGCAGATTTCTATAGTTTCACGTAGATAACCGGCCGCTGCTATTGACCTTTTCTCTCATTGTGATACCTTGTGCCGTCCTTGTTTCTGCGAACGGAGGCAAGGCGCAATCATTGTTAGACTAACGGAAACAGTTATGAAAACGTTTTCTCAAACGAAAGCAGATGCTGAAGCGTCTGCAAAGTGGCACGTTGTTGATGCTGCTGGTGCTCCTCTTGGACGACTCGCTACAGAAGTCGCATCTCTTCTTCGTGGGAAGCACAAGCCTACGTTTACACCTCACATTGATGGTGGAGATTTCGTAGTGGTTATCAATGCTTCACAAGTGACTCTCTCTGGAAAGAAGATGACACAGAAGAAATACTACTCTCACTCTGGTTACCCAGGTGGGATTAAGGAAGTTTCTGCTGGAAAGCTTCTCGAAGATAAGCCTGAAATGCTGATTGAAAAAGCAGTAAATGGCATGATCCCTCGTGGCGCGCTTGGACACCAGATAATCAAAAAGCTAAAAGTCTACGCTGGCGGTGAGCACCCACACAGTGCGCAAAAGCCCGAGACGTATAACCTACACTGTATGAAAGCCGCATAAAGTTTTATTTGAGGAATTATGGCTAGAAAAGACTCATCAATTCACACAATCGGACGACGCAAGAGCTCAGTAGCTCGTGTATACCTCAAAGAAGGTGAGGGAAATTTTACGGTAAACCGTAAGCCCGTAAACGAATACTTTGGTCGTGATACACTGAAGATGGTTGTAAACCAACCATTGGCACTTCTCGATAAGCTTGAGAACTTCGATATCGTTGTAAACGTTCGTGGTGGTGGTACTGCTGGTCAAGCAGGTGCTGTTCGTCACGGCCTCTCTCGTGCTCTTTCTGAGTTTGATAGAGAAGGAAATCGTGCAGCGCTCAAAGCAAGTGGTTTTCTTACCCGTGATGCTCGTGAAGTTGAGCGGAAGAAGCCAGGACGTCACAAAGCTCGTAAGAAGCCACAATTCTCTAAGCGTTAGAGAAGTATTGTCGCTTTGGCCGAGTCTGCTCGGGCCTTTCAAAAGCCACCTTTACGGTGGCTTTTTTTGTGCCCTGAAGTGAAAGTTTAAGGAAACAGCCGATCCTTCGAACCGATAGGAAATGATGTAACGAATGTCTATTGGATTTTGGAGGATTGGTATAATGAACATCCTGAAGATCGTTAACCAGATTGGAGCGTGGCGAAATAGGTATCTAATTCGTGAGTTGAATTTAGGGTTAGCCGTAGTTCTATATTTGTTTTCAGTTTGGTTTTTAGAGGTTGGGGGGCACATAATATCTCTTCATCTTCCAGAGTATTATGAGAGTGCTAGCAAATGCTGCTGGTCATTTGGGCATCTGCGTTACCTTATGTTGGCTTTGCCTTTGTTGTATCTTCGACTTGTGAGCGCTTACCTCAAATGGGTTTGCTGGCAAACTATCGTAGATAAGTTGAGGACTCGCTAGGAAAAATGTCAACGACTGGCCCAGGACATGACCCTATTGAGAATTCTGAAAGTGGTGTATAGAAGGCATCTGATTCATCGTAAATTGCCCAAGGGGGCCCCTCTTTGCTTGAGGAAGTACAGTGTCTAGGACCGAGACTAAAGAGAAGTGCTGAGTTCGTCAGTTCTTCTTCAGTCTCCTTAGAGAGTGGCTCAGAAAATGCAATTGGAGCTCTATCTACAATAGTAAAATATCTGTCTTGAGCTGGCTTCTGCTTTACGTAACGTATTCGTTGCTTTTCGGTAAACTGTGGGAGTGCATATGAGAAGTAGGTTGGTGAATACAGCGTAGCACTTCGAGGTAAGTTTCTTGTTATCCATCCTGCCGTGGCTATTCGTGTGTCTGTTCGAGAGAGAGTCTCGTTGAGTGAAAAAATACGCGGTAAGGTGCATGCGCAGATGAGAAAAGAAAGTGCAGCAAATGCATGTACTTGAGATCTCTCTTTTGCCAAAGCTAATAGAGCGCAGAGTGGGGCTGTAGCAAGTACGGCGAAAGCAGGGGTAAGAAAGGTAATATAGCGAATCGGAGACCACTTTACTGAGGAGTATACGCAGAGAACTGGGAGAATAAAGGAGCAGAGCAGGGCAAGGAGAACGAGGCCTTCTTGTTTTCGTTGAACTAGAAATATCGCTCCACCTAAGAGACAGAGCGCAAGCAGAGGTGTCCCCAGAGCTTGTGGAACACAAAAGAGAAAGATCCATTCATATCCAAACTGGGTAGGAAGCTGAGCAAGGCCGTTCTTTGCAAAATTTTCGACAACTGCTGTGCTTGATTGAAAAGTCTCCCAATCAAGGAGGATATACGGAGAAGTGAGAAAGAAGAGAAGAAAACACAGAGGGGCAGCAAGAAGAACGTATTTGAGTTCTTGAGGATGCCACGGCTTTGTCTTGCTGTGAAAAAGTTTAAGAAAATGCGCTACAGCAAAAGGAATACCAAGCGAAAGGGCGGTGTATTTTGTGCCCATCGCAAGACCTGACCAGAGTGCTCCTAGGAGATAATCTTTCCAACCTCCACCTTGTGAGATTCGGAAAAAAGAGACGAGAGCGAGAGTCGCAAAAAAGGCGAGAGGAATGTCAGTTGCAAAAAAGTGGGAGTCTCTGACATGAATAAAAGTTACGCAAAGAAGTAAAGCACTAAAGAGGCCCGCGGTGCTCGCTTGCTTTGGAAAGATTGGAGCAAAAGCCACTTTGCCGAGTTGGTAGGTAGCAGCAAGGCCAGCAACGCCAAAACAAGCAGTAAGTATTCGACCAAGCAGATGAGCCGGTGCATAGTTTGTCGCGGTAAGGTACGAACCCAGTTCATGCCACGTGAGCACGCCTGACCAATCCGCCAAGAGTCTTACAAGATAGAAGAAGGCAGAACTCAGATAAAAATACAAAGTTGGCCAGTTAAAAAGCTTTGGATTGAAGTCTCCTGAGTGAAAGAAGAGAGCTCTTGAAACAAGGTACTCCTCATCTGGGCGAAACGTGCCAGGGAGCCCAAAAGAAATACCCCAAAACCTCAGAAGTGCTCCAAGGAGTAGAATGGTGAGCAAGAAAAAAAGGTGAGTACGCTGCGTCATCCCTTTCTCCTAAACGTTGGCTTTGTCATGCGTAGTACGTCGCTTGGAATTGTGTGGGTGTGAGCATATGGGGGAGACCAGAGGAGTCGAATGGTACCTTCTCCTTGAGCATTAAAGTAGCGCACCGTAAGAGGATATATTCCTTGCTTGAAATGTTTTTTTTGCATGACTCTTTTTGTCGGGTGGTTTCCCCAGTTTTGTACGAGGAGCTCACCGTCGATTATTACTGCAGAGCCATCATCAGATTCAGTGCCGATGTAGTATTCACCAGGAGTATCAATACGGAGGTAGCCTTGCCACTCAAGCGAAAAGGGTGCTTGAGCAATTTGTCTTACCATGCCAGGAGTCAGTAATACGTTGGAAGTTATTTTGCGAGCGAAAACTTTTTCTCCTCTCATTGCGGGATCTCTAAGTGGTTCATTGGGTGTCTCCCAGGCAACCCCATCTACCACAGTCATAAGGAGCCCTTGAGATTGTGTGTCGCCTAAGACGTTTGTTGTGCGCACTGCAGCTGGGGCAACCATTAGCACAACAAAAAAAGAGAGGAGAAGGAAACGAAAGACCTGATAGGCTTTGTCTTTAAGCGGAAACAGGACGAGGAGTGCCCAGGCCCATATAAGCAGCAGGGGAAAGAGGCTTGCTTGAGGAGGAAGCCCTATGAGTTGTGAGAGGTTATATGAGACTGAGGTGTCAGTCATGAGTTTATCACTAAAAGTCCCACGTTCACCAAGCATGATCCTGGCGTGTACATAGTTTTTCCAGAAGAGATCAAAGAGTGGGTGATGGTAATCGTACGGAACGCGAGGTTCTGTTACCGTCGCTAAGAACATAGAAGTAATCGAAAGTGGAGCAAGGAGTGTAAGAAGATAGGTCCCCCACCTTCTCCAAGGTAATAGTCCGATCAACATTGTTGTAAAAGGAAGCATCGGCAGGATATGACGTGGCCCGACTGAAGCGCCACCACCCCAATAGACAATACTGTCGCCAAACCCTGCGTTAAAGAGGGTAAAAAGGAGGGAAATGGTTACGGCGATGCTTAGTTCTCTCTTGTGCGCTCCTCCCTTTTTCTTCAACACATAGAGAGCAGCAAGTGCTGCAAAGATTGAACAAATCAGCCACGGGTTAACAATGAAAAGCCCACGGCGAAATGAAAAAAGAATGTTATAGAGCACCTTTGGTTGAGGCAAAGAAACGCCCCAGAGACCTAAGGCATGTGAAGGAAACCTCTCTCCTTCTTGCGTGTAGGCAGAGTAGGGAATAAAAAATGGGTCGCCAAAGGCTAGCGTCTGGTAGGCAAAAAGAGGAGTAATCCCAAGTAAGATTCCAAGCAGAAAAACGCCTTTTGCTTTGCTTGGTGTTGCTTGACCTAATCCATAGAGAAAGAGGGGGGCCACAGCGAGTGCGGCAGGATACTCCGTTGTAATACTATATCCAAGGAGAATTCCCGCAGGAAGCATTGAGGGGGTTTCTTTGCTCAGGAGGTAAAAAGCAGCAAAGAGCATGCAAGCAGCCAATTGGTGGCTAAAGAGTAGAGTTGCAAAGGGAAACGCGATTGAGCCTAGAGCGTAGCTTAAGGAGAGGAGTAGGGCCAAGGGCTCGTTTTCTGTACGAGCCCGTATGAAAAGAAGCAGAAGAGCCCCTATGAGTGCTGTTGGAAATCCAGCAAGGCATAAGGTAATGCAATGACATGTGATGTGTTCTGCCGTTTCTGGTGATGAGAAAAGGCTTTGAGAAAAAGGGTGAATGACCTTCCACAGTGGCGCGGCGAGAAGAGAAATGCCAGGTGCTTTGTTTGGATAAGTAGCCCCTTCGAATTTTATTACATCGGCACTATTTATGTATCGATCAATATTTAAGGCTCCGTACTCCGCAATCACTCTTGCTTGTGCTAGGCGCGCATTCTCGTTGTCTTGTCCTGCGTGGTAGAAAAAGCAGTAGGTCAACGCAAAGAGGAGAAAGAGTGTCTTTGGGGAGATTGAGTAGGAAGGGGGCTGGGTCACGCGAAATGATGCTTCAATGTTATAGAGCAAACGTAGCAGAGAGCTTGCGAATAATGCGGATTCACGGCCATGAAGTAAGGGGGCACTTCATTACACTTCAGTTCATAGCGGTTAGGACGCTATGCCTATCATAGGAAAAGAATTATCAATGGTACAGAGGTGAAATGTCCGGGCTAGCATTATGATCAAAAATGTTTTTTCACTTCGTTCAGGCCATTTTTTGCTGGAGCGCTAGAGCCCAAGCGCCTTCCGGAGCGCAGGCTCACTGTAGCCTCGAATATACTCTGAGCCAACTTTTAGTACGGGAACTCCACCACCTCCAGCTTGAGCATGTTTCTTCCTACCGGTGGAGCTCTTTTCTATGTCGTATTTTTTAAACCGCACATTGTGTTTCTTTAGGAACTGTTCTGCCTTTTTACAATAGCTACACCAAGAGGTTACGTAGATTTCTACTTGCTTTTTTGAGTTGTTCTTGGTTGTGTCCGCCTTTGGGGTGTAAAAATCATCTTTTGTTATTTTTGGGAGTGAATGAGGTTGAGCGACTTGAGCGCGATACCTTTCGGGAACCTGATTCTGCTCCGTTACATAAATTGTTTCTCCGCTATCTGTTGTGTAGCGATAGATCTCAGCGAATGCGCTGTGGCATGAAAAAAGAAGACACAAAAAGCAAAGAATCCGAAGCATATCAATAGAATCGTCTGATGTACGGACTGACTTAATAAATTATTCTCAATACTACATTTCTCTGGAAACAGCAGATCAAGCCACGCTCCGTGAAGTCTCAAGCAAAGCAATGACCGTTTCGAATTGAGGAGAGGTTCCGTTTGTGCCGTTCTGGCGAGATCTAGGAGAGCGCATTGGGGGGAGGCTGGTAGAATCAGGAACAAGATGGAGATAAGCTTGGTAGCGTAGATCTTCACAGTCATGCAGATTGTCTCTCTTCGGCTCAGGATTTTGAGGACCTCTCTGTGTATTCGTAGGCCTTTGAGAATCTTCATAAAAGCACAGAGCAAGTAATCCAGCGCAGCTAAGCACCGCATGATAAAAAGCTTCGCCACGATTTCTTGGCTCAATTTCAGCTAGGAGTTTAAGTTGCGTCAGGACTATCCCGTCAACTTCTTTGGAATAGTTTGAAATTCCCTCTACGGTTGAAAAGAAGATGTTCTCTTCAGAGATAAGGAGAGCAAGCTTTTTACTTGCTTTTGAGTTTGTCTGAAAATGAGGACAAAATTCTAGGTAGTGTTTCTCGGAGAACTCAGAAAGCACTGGGTACAGAAGGTCTGCATTGAGCTTTAGTTGAGAGAGTTCTTGTGTGCGTTGTGTGAGATAATCCTGGCTAGAAGGTTGGCCTTTCTGGGGAAGGTAATGAGCAAGCCTAGCAGAGTGCTCATAGTGCATCCACAGATCACAAAGCCAACGAGGAGCGTCTTTCGGAACGAGTGACTCCTGTAAAGAGGATGTAAGCTCTTGCCGTTTTATTTGCCAACCTTCCTGCAGGTTTTCACATAAGTCTTTTTTAGAAAGGCGAAGTTCCTTCCCCTCACGAACGAGCTGCGCAATCTGATCAGGAGAGTTTGGAGGAGAGGCGATAGCATCAATGACAAAGTGATATTGACGAACGAGGAGTGCTCTTTTGGCCAATGACTTGCAGCCAGGCATTGTGGAAAGCGAATCAAGGCTTGCTAAGTAAGCATCAAGCGTGATGATACCATCGAGATACTGACCGTGAAGCCCAGCAGCTAGGTCTTCGGCGGAAAGATTCGATTTATGACCCCTCGCTTTGACTGCTTTACTTTCATGCATAAAAGACATTCTAACATTGGTCTCAGATCTTAAGGAAATTTATGTTAGAAGTGAGCCGGGCGCGTGTCCCCAGAGACTTTACTCTCGCTTTCTCTTCTTTTATCAAAGCGCACCTTCTCGAAATTGAGAGCTCTCAAGTTCGCTGAAGACGAAGGACGCGGATTATTGATTCTCAATCGTGGTTTGGTCGGTAGGTAGAAATGGGATCTGGTGGAATTTCAAGGGCTTGTTCCTGCTTTTGACCTTTCACATTTCTCAAGGAGGAATGAAAGAAGAAGGGAGATACTGACAAATGATTCCTTTGGTGTTAGGTTTCGCCTAGTCTGTGGAGGTCTAGGGGGTTCCTTCCTTTTGCAGGTGTCTTTTGGACACTCAATATTCTCAACATCTTTTGCAAAGGATTCCCCATGATACGCTCAATCCCTCAATACACTACTGCTTTGCTTGTTGCAGTGCTTCTCCTTTTTGTTTCCGTAGATAGCGTTCGAGCAAGTGAAGGTGCCTATGTTGTTTATTCAAAAGGAATTGCTCTTGGCGAGCTTTCGCATGCTGACTTTGAAGTTTTAACTCCTAAGGGTGTAGAAGTGACGAAAGTCTCTCTCGAAGAGATTGGCATCCTTATCCCTCAAGATATTGTGATTGGAGAAGTTCCGTTAACAGAAATTGAAATACTTTTTCCTCGTGATGTTGTTATTGGTGAAGTCCCTTTGGAAGAGATTGATATCATTATCCCCCGAGATGTTGTGATTGGAGAAGTTCCACTTTCAGAGGCTGCTCCTCTCCTTATCCCTCATGACATCGTTATCGGAGAAGTTCCACTGTAAGGCTACGAAGTCTCGTGGCCCTGACTTGTAGGGCGATCCGCTTAGTGGGGTGATTCGGCGCCAAGGTTTAAGATGACGCCAATTGCCCCTAGTACTATTGTGGCCATCCAGGCAGCTAAAAGAGGCGGCCAAAATTCTGCTCGCCCTAGCGAAATGCTAAACGAGTGGACTGCGTAGTAGGAAAATCCAATCACTATTCCAGAAAGGAAGCTAAACGCGAGACTCCCTGAGCGGGCGGGAGTCAGTGCAAAAGGAAGTGCCACAAGAGAAACGATAAAGGTGACGAAAGGAAAAGACACCTTGGCATAGAGGTCTGCGAGATAGCTTGTTACCGACAAGCCATTTCCCTCTTGTTTTTTAATGAATTCAGAGAGTTGAAAAAAGCTCATGGTGTGTGGGTCTGTCTTTACATTAAAGAAGTCTTTTGGCTGATCTGAAATGGTCAGTGGAAGCTTCTCTCTCGCACGGCTTTGTGGTGGGCCTTCGGGGGTAAATTCATATTCGTTGACATCGATCATAGACCACTTGTAGGTAGGGTTAAGAAACTCAACGGATGAGGCATCGGTGCGCTTTTTGACGTGAAAATCTTTATCGATGCGGAACTCAGAGAATCCATAGAGGGTATTATTGCGAGAGTCAAATAGATTCGCTGCATAGAAAGAGTCACCTGAGCGCCACCAGAAGTCCTCTTGGCTAAAGTTGCCACTCTTATCTTTTTTTCGGATATCAATATTATAAATTTCACGTACAGCTTGTTGAGCTGAAGGAACAATTGTCTCATTGGCGATAATCGAGAGCACGCTCAAAAGAAACGAAGCTATGAGAATAGGACGCGCGAGCCAAAAGATGGTGACTCCAGCAGCACGCATTGCGGTTATCTCAGAGTTTTTCGACATAATCCCAACGGTAAAAAGCGTTGAGATAAGGGTTGCTACAGGAATCATGAGTGAAACCATGAGCGGAATCTTGTAAGCAAAGTATTTTACTGAAAGCCAAAAACTCGCCTCTGCTTCTATAAGGTTATCGATTCGGTCGAAGAGATCGAAGATAAGAAAGAGCATGATAAACACAAGTAAGGCAAATACCGTGTTGCGCAGAAACATTTGGAGAATATAACCGTGGAGAATCTTCATAAGTTTTCTGCTTTCTCCAGTTTGCGCTGAATCTTCTTAAAGAGATCTTCGAGGGCGTGTGCAAAAGACTGCCACTGTTCTGTGCCCATCTTTTGTAAGGTAAAGTAAGCAGAGATCCCGATCACTATGTTAGGAAGCCAGACAGCGAGCATGGGAGGGAGAACTCCGGATTCACCAAGTGCTACGCCAACAGAGAGTAAGGCAAAATAAAACACGAAGACAACAAGGCCAATTGAGGCTGATAGTCCAGCGCCCAAGGAACGTTGTGTCCGTGGAGGTTGGATACCTAGTGGCATAGCAAAGAGGGCAAGGAGGAAGGCGGCAAAGGGAATCGAGAATCGTCTGTGATATTCAATGCGGAGCCTCCTGATGCGATCGTCGTTTTCTTTGCGTTGCTGCTCAATGCTTTTTTGGGGGGCTGACTCAAGGTTTTCTTGGAGGGTCGAAGGCTCTGAGGTTGGCTCGATGGGAGAGAATTCTTTTCTTGTTTGTAGCTCTTGGTATATCTGAGCATTTGAGAGCTCGCGAGGACGTATGCGCCCACGGGTTTTTTCTTGTTTTGTGTAGAGCTCGTCAGGGTTCGTGAGAATGTCATTGGTTTCGTACTGAGTGAAGATGTATTTTCCCTCTGCAAGTTCGTGAATCTCTCCGTCTTTAAGATGGAAGGTGATAGATTCTTCTTCGGGGCTTGAGAGAATCGCTCCATTTTTAGCTGTAATCACTTTACGTTCTGATCGTTTTCTTCTGTCGTGAATGAGAACACCTTCGAGATCGCCAGTTTGGTGGTCAATCTTTTCAGCGTAAAGGGTAATCGTTCCAAGATCATTAAAGGTGCCTGCGCTGAGTCCCGCAGTACTTTTTCTCCGTGCAATTTCAAAGAGAGTACGTGATAACCTGTCGTACCCCCACGGTTTGAGTTGTAGTGAAACTACCAAGGTTAAACAGAATGCAAACACCCCAAAGAGAGCAACTGGTCGGATGAGCTGATAGAGGCTAATTCCGCTTGAGCGCATAACGGTGATTTCGGAATCCCCTGAAAGCCGTGCAAGAGCAAGCATCACTCCAAGCAGAGAAGCTAGCGGTATTGCTATCTCTAGAAAGGTTGGAACGATAGAGAGAAAGACCATGCCGACTTGGGAGAGCTCAACGCCTTTATTAATCACAAGCGAAGCTAGCTTGAGCATTCGTAATACGAGCAGAATGCCCGTGAACGCAAAGAGACTTACCAGGAAAAACAGAAATGTTTCTCGAAAGATATAGCGATTGAGAACTTTCACTCTTTAGTTTCTACGGTATACAGGCCTGTCTCGCAAGCACGAGTCAACGACAATCCGAAAGCGAGAATTGAGCGAAATGGTGAGTGTGACGAGAAAGAGGGCGAAGCGAGCTAAAAAGCGAGTTGGCTTTTTTGTCTTCTTGATTCTTCTTTACGAATCTTCTTCAGAGACTCTTTGAGGCGACGTTTCTTCTCTTCAGATGGTTTTGTGTAGTAACGACGAGCTTTTAGCTCCTTAAAGAGCCCTTCTTTAATAAGCTTACGCTTGAGCACTTTCATTGCGCGCTCAACGCCGTGATCGACGATAACTTCCATTGAGGATGTGCGGCTTTTTTCCTGTACCGGAGGACGGAACTTAATATACTGACTCTTCGGCTTGCCGTTATACATTTCTTCTCCTGAATTCACACTTGCTCCTCGGTTGTTCTGGCCCTTTTGCTTCAGCTTTTGTAAAAAGTAGTGCTGTAAGCATGTGCAAGCCAGTAGCGATTATCGAAGGGTTAAACTAGTGAAATTCCTTAAAAAACGCAAGGTCTGGCAAGCATCTTTCTCTCAATGGAGGGAGTCCAGGTAAGATGTTGATATTATTAGCGTCTAAGCAGATCTTAGCTCTAAAACAGCCACTTCTGGCGGACAGTTCAACCGGTATGGAATTTCAACAGTGCCGAGCCCTCGAGAAACAAACACGGTTGCTTCGTTGCCGTTGGCTAAGGATCTTCTAACTAAGCCCTCGGCAAAGTCTGTATCTCGTACATTATAAAACAGTGCTCCTATGCCGGGGAGCTTGATCTGCCCCCCATGGGTGTGACCGGCAACGCCCAGGTGAAAAGGTTCTTGTTGTTTTGTGAGTTCAGAGAGGTAGTCGGGGTTGTGAGAAAGCACAACTCTGAGCTCATCACGAAACTCTTTATGGTTATAACCAGGAGAGCGGGGCACACCGGTCCAGTAGTCGTCGGTGCCAAACAGGCGAAGCCTGGCTCCTTTATGCATGATAACCCGTTCGTGATTTACCAGAAAAGAAACTCCCTGCTTTGAAAAGATCTCGCTACAGTCGGCCGGAGCTGTCCACCGGTCGTGATTACCGTATGTGGCAAAGAGTCCGTACGTTGCGTTGATGGTAGAGATGTATTTGGCAACAGTTTCAAAAATGGCTTGGGCCTTTTTTGCCCCGTGCAGATTGTCGTACTCCTTATTACGGTAGTATGGGAAAGAAGTTGCTACAAAGGAGCTTGGGACATAGATATGATCGCCGCCAAACAGACAGAGATCGATATTGGCTTTGTTCAGCAGTTGAGTGGCTTCTGAAAGCCACTGTTCTAGGACCGCAGGGCCAAAGTGAATATCGCTGAGAACACCTATACGAAAACCGTTAAATTCAGTTGGGATCTCTTTTAAGGGAACATCGTATTCGTTGAGTTCGACTTCTCCAGTAGTAAATGAGCAGGTTGCTCCCGCTAAGCCGAGTCCGGCCGCGGCGGTAAGTGCGGATATTCCAAGAAACTCTCTTCGCTTCATTGATGAGACTGAGCCGCTAATTGTTTCCGTTTTGCGTGAGCGACCCGTGAGCGGTGACTCCGTACTGCTGTTGCCCAACCTCCATTTTTTACCCAAGTGTCAAACGCGATCATTTCCGGGTGCAGCGCTTCTAAGGTACGAAATTCCTTGCCGTGCCAAGCAAACTTTCCGTTCTGTTGGGAGACGTTGTGCTCGAGGTAAGCGTGGCACATTTCGTGGTAGAGAAGGGGAGCGAGCCACTTGAAATGAGGTGGGTGGTTGAGTTCTCGAGCAACATTTATTTTTTTTAACTCAATATTACACGAGGCGAGAGTTCGCTTTTGATTTCGCTTACTCCAACTAACGGCATAGTCATCGAGATCGAGGCGGTGGGGAAAGAATTCTCTGCGCACCTGGGTCCAGATATCTTTGAGAAACGGGTCGCTAGCGTATGTTTTGTTTGGCTGTCGAGCACGTTGCTTTTTCCTTGGGGACTCACCGAGCACCCGCAATCCTAACCGCCGAATAGGGTCGGGCAGGACTTTGAGGGTGTTACGAGCACAGTCAAAGAGTTGGAGCTGAAGAGCGTTCATCATTCAAACAGTTTTTCTTTTGGAGTGTTATCGTAACGGTGGATGGCAGTGATAACAAGAGGTTATGTGCGGAAGCCTCATTTTGGAACGAAAATGTACCTGGGAGCATCTTATCAGAGTCAAATGTCGTGTGGACTGTGTCACCTATCAGAGAGTCAAGGAATATTATCATGGACCAAAGTAAAGCACTTCACCAACTTCTTGAGGCGGCTGATCTTGTAGGAATGATCGAGGATCTTACAGAGCCAAATAGAGTGCAATCTCTTTCTCCAGCGAGTTGGACCGGTATGCGAATTACGCTGCGTACTATTCGCGATTCAATCATGGAAAGCCACAATACGCTCGCTAAGGATCTTGTTGAGCGTGCGAGAGTTTCCACCCAAGCCTCTCAAACACAAGCGCCTGCAACACCTCAAGCTCAAAGAGTTGAGCAGCGAAGAGCGCAAGCAACACCGCAGGCGCGCACAAATGCTACAACAGTAGCAGCTGGTAGAAGTGGAAATCTCAAATCAACAATCGAGCAATTTGTCGATTAGACCTCTATTTTCCTGAGAGAGTATTAAGAAAGTTACGGAGAATGCCTTCGCCTTTTTCACCAGGCATTTCCCCTTCGTGTGCTTTCAGTAGCTCATCGAGCTCACCGTTATCAAGCCAGATTCCTTTTGAAGTAGGGCACCGATCAACAACTACGCCCATAATGGTTAGCTGTTCCATCGGCTCGCCCGTAATTGGGCTAAGGCGAGGTTTTTCCTCCTCGCGTTCTTGGAGGCGCTTGAGCGCTTCTTCGTTTTGACGACGAAAAAAATCTTCTTCGAGTGCTTTACGTCGTTCATCGATGGAATCGGTGGTCATCGAACAATCTCCCTCTTATATCGATAGGTTGCCGCTTGAAGATAGCGAAAGCCGACTGAAAGTTCAATATCTTAGGGAACGTCCTGTACGAATTGACATTTTCCTCATCCTGCCATAAAACCTATCTCCTACGCGGGTGTAGCTCAGTTGGCTAGAGCGCTTCCTTGCCAAGGAAGAGGTCGAGAGTTCGAATCTCTTCACCCGCTCCATGTTTCGCTATTTCCATTCGACTCGGGCCACAGGCCCTCGCTCATGGCAGGCTCCTTCCTTCCCGAGGTGAATGGATTCTGAGCGAGCGGTAGCGAGTCGAAGGAGCGAGAACCAAAACGCATTATTGTTCTTAGCCAAGCCTCAAGCGGGTGGAGAGATTCGAAAAAACGAATCAACGATCGCCACGGCTCCAGTTACCACTACTCGCCTTGTAACAATCGCTGTCGCGCTTGTTGGGCTCGACCCGGAGGGACGCGTTCACGTAGATTTAACAAATACTACACACTCTCCCTCCTCATATCTCCTCGCCCACTCCTCAGATTCCTCGAGAAGCTGCACAAGGCCTTCTGTCTTGTTCTGGGATAACACGAAAGCTTGAGGGGCGAACTCTTTTGCGACTTGTTGAAGAGGAACCTCTCCGTTGACTTCTTGAAAGTATCTCCGCCAATACGAAGCGGGGTATCGATAGAGCCTTCCATCTGCTTGCACCTGTATACGGCCTTTACTATAAAACGACACCAGTCCGCTCCATACTCTATAGCTATATACCCTTTTAATATCCGTCTGTGAGGTTAGGTGTTGAATGCATGAAAGTGGCATCGAGGGGCTCAACGTTGGGGTTTTATAGGCTGATACTCCGAGAAGAAGAATGGAGACGACAGCGAGTGTAAAGCGAAGAGCTGAAGGAGTGCCTAAGAGGAGCTTTGTTACTACCCAACCCCCATTTTTTTTGCGGTGGTGTTCAAGCCAGTACGTCCAGATAGGGAGCATGACTACTGCCCAAAAGAGAATAAACCGAGCAGCAAAGAGTGCAAGGCTAGTATAGACGAACACAAGAAACCACAACCAACAGGGAGTTTCTCTACGCACGCTCCATCCGAGAAAAAGTGATATTGCAAGTGCTAAGGAAAAGAAGGGGAGTGTTGTAAGTCCATATTCCCAAAAGGCGTACCACTCAAGATTATGAAAAATATCGTGCGTTATAAGATAGTTTTCGCTTGCTAAGGAAAAGACGCCAAGACCAATTGGGGTACCTATGTGAGCTGCCACAACGGCACAAAGAAGAAGAGTCGTCTCAAGAGTAACGGCTGGAAGTGGATCTTTGTCGCACAAGAACCGTCGAAGTGCTCGACTTCCAACGATTGGAAGTGCAAGAACAACAGAGAGATGAATGTTCTGCCACAAAAGAAGGATGAAAAGTAAGACGCTATAGTGCCAGAGTTTAAGTTTTCTTTGACGCAGCATGGCGAATACTATGCAAAAGCAGAGTAGTGCAATGAGTTGTGGTCGAACACTTGTATTGTTTGCAATACAAAGTAATCCAAGAGGAAGTGCTTGAGCAGCAGACACTTGCCACTGATTGGCGCGTGTGCCTTTCAGTAATGGAACATAAAGAGCGAGAAGGAGGGAGGTGCAGAGTAAGCCATAATGAATGACTCGTATCCCTTTCCAGTGAAAATACTGATAGAGAGTGGCAAAGCAGTATTGCCAGAGCCATCCTGGATTTGTGGAGAGAGACTCGAGCGATTGACTACCATAGAAAGAAATGGCTGGGAAAGAAAAGCCACCTTCTCTCAGAAAAGAGAGGCCAAGAGTGAGTTGGGTGAAAATGTCGTAATCATCAAGAGGGCGGTGGAGGATGTAGAGGAAGATGATTGCAAAAGAAAGCAAAAAGAAAGCAGGTCGAAGTGAGAGTTGACTCCTCATGGTCTTGTTGTTGCATATGTTTCCTGATCGTAA
Source organism: bacterium (assembly GCA_030428205.1). GTDB lineage: Bacteria > Bdellovibrionota_C > UBA2361 > UBA2361 > RFPC01 > JAUIBK01. Next base: position 20,224 of record JAUIBK010000012.1, on the reverse strand, counting down.
AAGGTGGGAGTTAGTGGTTACGCTTACGTAGGACATGCTTTGCTACTACGCCACCAATAAGTAGCACTGTTCCTAGCCCCAAGGTGGTACTATCGGCTGCAGCAGTTATTGTAGTGCCTGCAATGCCAATTGCCGCAAGTTGAGTGCCGATTTCGCGTGAAATGGTGCCAGCTTCAGAGGCGATGGCCGACCACAGAGACTCTTCTTTGGCCGACGTGGCTACAGAGACTTCTTCACCCTCAGGAGCAAAAGAGAAAGATACTGTAGTAAGAGGAGAATCTAACGATGATGGTTGAATATCCACTGCAGGCTCGGCTATTGCACTCCTTTGAGGTGTGGATTGACAAGGTGTTGAGTGAGTTGTTGTCAGTGTTGCCAGCATAGATACCCTCAAACATTTTCTTTGAGCATATCACCTGATGCGTCGTTAACGAAGAGTCAGAGAACGCACGTTTTGTCATGTGAAAAAAAGTGAATCTGTCAGAACCCTATCAGAAGACAAAGAGGCGTAAAGCTCGCCTTGTTTTTTGTCGCGCTCGTTTAAGTCGTTTTTTAAATTTCTTTCCTTTTTGTTTCTTTGAAAGAAGTTTGGAGAGTGCTTTTTCAGCGCGTCTGATTCGTTTCTTTTGACGTGGCGAAAACCAGGGGCTTTCAAGTGCAGTTGAGAGAAACGCTCGATGTTGTTCGAGCACAAGAGTTATTGTTGAGGATATTTCAATGCTGACTGAAGCTCCTTTCCACTGTTGGAGGAGAAAGCTGCTCTCCTCGAGAAGTGAGCGGAGTTCTTCAGGGGTTGTCGGTATAGGAAGTGGCGATGGTGTCGGAAGTACGCTTGGGGGATCTGTGGGCAGAGGGGTTGGTGTAGGGCTTGGAGTCACTTCTGGAGTTGGAGAAGGGCTTGGGGTTGGAGGAGGTGTTGGAGTGGGGGTAGGTGTGCCTGAAGCTCCACCTCCATCGATGCACGATCTTGTAGATACATGTTCAGCAATGTCGTGTTTGCTTCGTAGCGAGAAAGTGTTGGCATCTGGATTAATTACGGGTCGCATGATGTGCTCATATCCATCAATGGGCTGATCGTGATGTGCGCCAAAGTTGTGTCCTATTTCGTGGGCAAGGAGGACCGCTCTACTTGCTTCGTTATCGACGTGTTGAGAGATCGCAGTATTTTGAAATGGATCACACACATGACCGACCCAGGCAATCCCGATAACCCCTGAGTTGAGATCTCTTCCCGTAAAAAGATGGAATAGGTCGCTTGTTCCGAAGGTATCGGATGGTGGATGAATGTAGGTAAAGTCATCGAGAAGATCTTCAGGATCAGTGGTGGAGCTATAGGGATCAGAGGAATCGTCAAAACTATGTTGGCCAATGATTTCTAATTCTAATCCAAGCTCGTTGTGATAAAAGACATTTGTTGTGTTGACGATCCCCGCAATAACAGCATTTGTGTCGGCTCCGTAGAGGGCCGTGAAATCTCCATCAGCTATTGTAGTGAGTTCAACGAGGACATCTCCCTCGAGCCGCTGGTGAGGTGATGGAGCAAGGTGATTATGATCCGGATGAGGGTTGTGCCCGAGTGCGCTACATGTGGCTTCTTGAAGTGAGCTATGAGGAATTCGGCGCACTTCTACACGAGGAATACGAGAGGTTGATGATGGGAGTGAAGCTAGAAGTTCGTAACTTGATTTGCGCCGGGGTGAGCGGAGTGTGGCCCGAAAGGTATAGGCTCCATCATGAGAGTCGTAGATAACAGCTGCCAATGGAAGTTTACGACGTTTTTGTTTCTTGCTGTTGAGAACTGTAGCTTTCCCTCGGAGAAGATGAACTCCCTTCGAATCCTTCCTGGCATGAAGAAGGCTACCACTTGTGGCGACCCATCGCTTATTCCATTTCGTGGAGAAGGTCAGTGTTACTCTCCCAATTCCACGTGCACGAAAAGAGAGGCGAAAGGGGGGGATCTTTTGAAGCCGAGGTGTGATAGATCGAGGAGCCGTACTCTTTGAGGTTAATAAGTTTTGGAATGAACTATTATCATAGAAAAGTATACGATGACTTTGAGCGGAAGTGTCAACAGGAGCGAAGAGGAACCACATAAGTGCGAGCAGAGCATAAAAGAGAAATGTCAGAGTAAGTCTACTTTTCGCTGTGTTCATATTGGCCCCAATGAAAAAATTCTGTATGAGTTCGGTGGATTTAAGAGAAAACTCTCCTTTTACGGAAGGCTTTTGGGCTCCACTGTGCTTCATAGAGATAGGTGAGAGGTTGGGAAGTGCGTTGCCAAGCTTGTGGGGAATGGCACCCGAGCTCTCGTTGTAGTGGTGTGATTTCTATCTCAAAGTGTGTCATCTCGTAGCCGGGATTCTACCAGACCCGTAGAGATAAGATAGCTTGCTGTTATTTCAGCAGCTTAGGTGAGAATATTCAGTTGCTCTCTTCTATTTCGGAGCTGTTGATATAACCAGCAGGATAAGAATTGAGAAGGCCTACTGTTTCCTCTGTGGCAAAGTCCTCAGAGCGTGGAACAAGGACAAGAGCGATGCCAAGTACGACAAATCCCAAAAAAGCGAGCACAAGTGCGTATTCAACAAAAGTTGCACCACGCTCATTTGGTTCTAATCTGCGAACCTCCTGCTGGGTGATCTGTCTTAACTGTGTGTTCATATCAATAGTATAAAGGGGATGAGGGGTGATCTTCCATAGGGTAAATCAATTTTCTAGGAAGGTTGCGAGTATTTCTTATTTCGGACTCTCAGCAGATCGTTTACACTATAAACTAGCGGGGAAATTTCAATTATTGCCTTGGAGGGAGTGGGGGTTATCCCACAAGTCTTGTATGTTGCGAACAGGAAGCTATGTTTATCCAGCTTACCACAAAGACGAAGGTGTTGCTCTTGTTCTGACTGCTTTGCTCATCCCTGTCCTTCTCTTTATCTGTGCTATCCTTTTTGATCTTTCTCGAATTTATATTAATGCGATTTACGCAGAAGAGGTCTCACTCTTAGTCCTTAAAATCGCATCCTCTTCGGAGCCTCTTGGTTTTACCCCGAGAAACTCTGATATGGATAGATTTGTCCATGCGCCTGCTGGTGAAGATGAGTCGATTACTCTCAAACGGAAAAATTTCCTTGAAAACAAACTCGAAGAAATTGATCGACCTCAGTACGCAGAAAAAGAGAGACTTATCCTCAATTTATCTTATGGAGCTCTGCACTTTCTCTCTCCAGACACATATTTCCCCATTCCGGAACCGCTTTCAAATGGATCTTCTGCGTTTTCAGAGTTAGCTGGCAGGGTGAATTGTTCACTCTATTTTACCTATGGGACGTATGGTGGGACTGAGGCGCCCCCAAGTCCTTTCCCTGGTGTTGCTGATGCAGACTATCTTGTAGAGCTGCAAAAGCAGCGTGATCGAATCTTTCATGTCGATTGTGCCGTGCCACTTGTTTCTAGCCGACTCTTTGGCGGACTGCTTGGTCAGCAGTACTTAGAGCTAAAGCGAGAGTCGTATGCGCGGCATTCGGGAAATCTTTGTTCTTCAACTGTTGCAGGGTGTACGTCATGAAGTCGATGAAGAGACGAGAAGTGTCCCTACAAGCTGGTGCCGTGCTGATTGAAGCGGCAGCGGTCATCACCATTTTTCTTGTGATGTCGCTTGGCATGGCTCAGCAATATGCCGTCGTTATGGCTGAGCTCCGCCATCATGCGATTGCTACAGAAGTTTTACTCGGTCCTCAAGAGCGTTCTTTGTCTCTCAATGCAGCAGATGGTTCGGTCTCAATGCTTTGCGACCCTGGGGAAGATGGTTGTGTCGGTGGAGTCACGACTCCTACTATGACTGAATATCTTGATGAAATCGGCAACTTTTTTCTCAGTCGTGCTGATACTTCAACGACTCTAGGGGTACGGCTCGGTTACCTAGAAAGTCATACTTGGAACTATGCTCTAGGGGTTAGTAATGCCGATGTCGGAGAAGCCAAGTCTGTTCAACTTAATGGGCAGACGAAGTACTATCGCAAAGTTGGTGCAACAACATGTACCAATCAAATGTTGCAGGCAGAAATTGATTCGTTTGCCACAACATTTCTCACGAAAATGTTGAACTACAAAGTTGAAGGGACCACTCCTCAAATAGGAATCAAGCTCTATAAGGTTCGTATTTCGGACGTGGATTACCAAGATTTCATGGATTTTCTCCCAGTTGGATTTGGGATTTTATGCACTGAAGCTTTTGACTTTCTATTTCCTCAAACAGCGATAACTATTTTCCCCATCGTTCCGAAGCGGTTAACACGGTAGAGGGCGGAGAGCTATGCGAATTTATCAAACAAAACGACCCCTACGAAGTGATAACGGATTCGTTCTCATCTGGGGGGTTCTACTCTTTGTTCCAGTTTTTCTCTCAGGGATAATCTTTCTTCTTTACGGCAAAGCAAATGTAACGAAAGCGAGAGCGCAATTAATGTCGATTGGTTTGGCTCATATCGGAGCATATAGCGCTGAATTTGATTCCAAAGAAACACTTAATGTGATGGCTGCATATGCACATGCATCCGGTTTTCCATCAAGCGTTGAGCCAGAGAGCCTTTCCCCCCAAAGTTTTGGTGATTACGGGCAGCTTAAATTTGTACATGACACCGAAAAAGTCGGGTTTCACAGTGTGCATGCTTATGTTGAACTTAACCAAGATCCTATTAGTTCCTTAATAGCCCACATTGCCGATATACAAACAAGTTCCTTTGCTTCGACAAAACCTGAAGACATCTATGTCTCGCTCACGATCGATAATTCACGGAGTCTTGTGAAGGATCATGAGATCTCAGATCTTCTGTGTGCTTTCGGGGTGAGTGATTGTAACTCGGTGACTGTGCCCGGTATGAATGGAAAAGTTCCCCCTGCCTCATCGTTAACTTCTAGTCCAGAGGTCTGGCCTCAGGCTGGTGTTCAGATAGCTCTCCCTCACCTTATTATCCCTCATTACTCTAGTTCGCGTAGTTGGCAAGAACTGACGAGTGAGTATCCTCAGTACGATTCTTTTCAAGCAGGGTGTGTTGCTCTTCCTGAGTCTGGGTGTGGAGGTCTGCCAGCTGATCATCGTTCAGCAAATGACAATTACCAAACAAACCTCTTCATGGCCTATAAAAAAGTTTCAACACTTATAACGGGCGTTGTTGGTCAGATCACTGCGTTTACTGATGTTTCGCTTCTCGGGAGTCCTTATCCCAAAGAAACTCAGCATGGGGTCAATGCTGGTCTTGTAGGAGCTCCAGCGATTCTAGATTTTGACGGTAATGCGGTCCAGAATCCTCTTGACTACAGCAATATCGATCCTGGCATACCGAGTGGCTATGAGTTTAGCTCTACGTATTATCAGAGTCCTCAAAATTTCTATATTTTTTTGAATCGAGGTGTAGAGCCGATCTGGAGATATGATCAAGATGTTCGAACAAATCTTCAAGATGGTACAGGGACTCAGCTTGCTACTGCAGATATTGCGGGAACGAGGAGCCGCGCAAATCCCCGCAACATGTTCAGCGATAGTATCTCCATGATGCCTGACAATATGATGCAAAAAAACCTGCGCGGAACATGGGCGCGAAAAAAAGCAACCTATGGGACGTTTTACACAAGCACTGCTCGTACAGGAGCAACTCAGGTTACTTTTCCTAACAATGACTATAAAGAGTGGTTTTTGCCTGCACTCCCTATCTTTGAGAATCCCCCTTCAGATCACTGGCCACCAACTGACTCGTTTGCATTTGCTCCTGGTGCAAGGGACCCCATTACGGATGCTTTTCCTAACCCTGGAACCCCTGATAGTCCTTATGCTTGGCCATGGTTTCCTGTTCCCCTCTACGCTGAAACCGGGAAGGCGCACCCCACAGAGGCAGAACTACCGGTTGATATGAAGCATTCATTTTCTTATTTATGCGAGTACGGGACACGTTCAGATATGAACTTGCCTACGGCTACAGATATGGATCCTGATACGTTAGGGTATGGCACGCCACAGCGAGCGCTGTGTAAGATTAAGCATTTTTGTGAATGGATATCAGCGCTCAAGAACGGCACAGGCAATGCGTCTCTGTCGAATACGAACTGTGATTCTATCGGTGGTAGTGGGCCGATTGAAGTTGGAGAGACGACCCCATATATGGATCCTGATCGTCTCCCTTCACCTCGCTGTGTAACTGCTGGTAATGTACATGATCCCGATCTCCTTCCTCGTTGCTATTATAATATTGAGGATCCAGTCTTTAATCCAGTTGCCCTTCCAGTTTGTCTTCGTGGCAAAATGTATTGTGTCGGTGAGAGATCTTATGAAGTGACTCGTCAAGTTGGGTGTATGGATAAGGACTCTAATCAGTTTGTTGGTGTGGTACCATCTGTTGAGGCGGGCAATAGTCCTTTGACACTCGGTGCACAACCTATTTGTGATCCAGGACATGGTTTTCCTGTAGGAACAGTATATCCTCCTTCTCACTACCGTAAGAAGCTCGTAGCTTTTGGCGAAGATCCTATGGAGGTGACCGCTGCGGATGATGCCTCTCCTTTTTATCAAGGAAGCATGTCTCTCCCAGATACTGCGCCTGATATTGAACATAACTCGCTCTTCTTCTTCATTATGGATATGTCGTATCGCAACGGTGGTACGTGGACTGAAGATGCCGTGCGTTATGCTACTGCTCGTTCTCAAGCTTTTGATCCTGAGCACCGCGTTATGCTTCTGATTACTGACGGAAGGCCAGAGCCAACCTTAGAAGTTGAGGGAAATATTTATAGTGATGATGAATATCTCGATCAGCTAGAAGCATCAATGGATACCTTTACAGATGATGATTTTGGTGGAATTTCGTTTACGTGGCTCTTGGGGTTTTATAATAGTCTTGAAGAGTTTCAGGATTGGATGGACCTTAATGCAAGTACGGATGCACAGGTCGATTTTAACCTTAGTTATGCGCAGTTAGGTCTACCAGTGGATGTTGGCGATCTGTGCGATGGCTCTTCGTGTGTTGATCTTCTCAATGGCTGGAAACCGAAGGGGTATACAGCCGAGAAGTACAATCAACTCATTGCTGATAACGATGCCCTTGAGCGTTTTAAAACCATCATGCATTCTCCTGATCACAATCGCTTTCTTGTTGAGACTCCTGTGAGTTCGACTGATAGCGAGGCACACTTTGAGAGTCTCAACTATTTTCTCTCGCGGATGAGGCAGATCTTAGCCCTTCTCAAACGAAGTCCAAATTTGATGCACTAAACATAATGGTCAAAGAAGGCCTGGCCTGCTTGGTGAAAAGTAACTCCTCTTGGGGCCTTAGGAAGCTACGAAAAAATACCATTTTAGTTCTCGGGACTAAAGTTTAGTTCACTACCTGCCGTTATCGTTACATGGAGAGGAACGCTTTGTGTCCTAGCCAATCGAGGGATCCTAAGCTTGTGGTCTTTGGGAAGCGAGGAAAAGACCAGCACACAACTTGGGGATTATGTGTGAGGTATTACCATTGAAACATTCACAATCCAATTCATTCATATCTATTCTTGTTCTAACTTGTTGCTTAGTACTGCTTTGTCCAACAATACTCTTTGCAAAAGAGATTGGAGTGGGCCCTCAAGAAGGCTCGGTTGGGGTCAAAGGTCCGGAAGAACAATATAAAGAACAGCAGGAAGAAGAGAGTAAAGAGGAAATAGCTTTTAGTTTTGCTGTCTATCCTCTAGAGGATACTGTTTGCCAATCATTTAGCAAACTTTTATCAGTTGGTGTTCAGGCCATATTGGACAAGAAAACTGCAGGATTACTCCGAGAGAAAAAAGAAGTTGGAGAGGTTCAAAAGGAACTTCTGGAACAGTTACCTGGATTGATGCGTAAGCTTGGCGTTGAGCCAGGTATTTTAGCAAAGAATGGTTGTGATGGCGTTCTTGTTAATGGTGATGCGGCTTTAACAGGCGATCAAGAAGGAGAGAAGCATACAACAGGTGAATTATCTGCGAGTGTACTTGAGGACTACCACATAACTGAGGTTCAAATGATGGCTCAGCTAGGAAAGATTAAGGTTCCAACGAATGATGGTAGTTTTACGTGGATTGCCGACGAGGACGCTGCTATCGCACTACTCGAAGGGTTCGGTTGGCAAGCGAATGCCGAAGGCATAATGGTGCCTAACAACGATGGAGCTTCTGAGAGTGTTGGTGGTGCAAAGCCCGTCGGGACACCCGGAGGAGGGGCGACCGTCCAAGGTTCTTCAAGATAGAACTTAAGGTATGCAAATCGCTTCCTCTCTGAGGAGCACAGGAATGCCATTTTTAATTGGATAAAGGCGTTTTCCATCTTCTCTGAGTAGGCCCTCAGAGATGCTTTCTGTAAGAGCCTTTCCTCCAAGAGTAAAGAGTCTCCCGAGGTTTATTTCATTGTTTACCGTCTCAAGAATCTCTTGATTTGCAAGGCTCAGCTTCGATTTGTCTTCAGGGCAGACAAGAATTTCTAAGAGGGATTCATCAACCATAACTTAGTGGTACCATAATTCACGGAGAAGTGAAATCTATATGTTAGAAGTATTACTGTGAGCCAAGTTTTTAGTGAGCACGGAGCTGAGTACCGAGTCTATAGGACAGGGTATCCCGTTAAGCTCTTAGCTCGTGTCTCTAGTTATTGTGCCAAGCGTGATCTTGCTTGGGATGTTGCGACAGGTACGGGACAAGTTGCTCAGCACCTCACTTCTCACTTTACTACCGTTATTGCCTCTGATTTGCACCATACCCAACTAGACCACGCCATAAAACTACCTAACATGTCGTATGTTCTTGCTGATGCATTGTCTGTACCCCTGAAAGATGGGGTGGTAGATCTCTGCACTGTAGGTGATGCGCTTCATTGGTTTTGTGAAGAGAGGTTTTTCGAAGAGTTGGATAGGGTTTTAAGGCCAGGGGGAGTATTTGCTATGCTCGCTCATGGGTTCACTCTTCTGCCCAAAAAGCTTGCGGTGCTTGAGAGTCGTTATAGAGAGATACTTGCCCCTTTCACGGATAGTCGTCTTAAGCTGCTCAATGAAGGGTACCAAACTATCATTCTCCCCTACACTGAAAAAGTAGTGGAGCCATGTAGACTTGAGCGAAATTGCACTGGATATGAATACCTTCAGACTATGGGGACTTGGTCAGCTGCGCGAGAGTATGAACGTATTTACAAGCAGAGTCCTTTAGAGCAGATAAGAGAAGGTTGGTATGGTGAGTGGCCGAGTGACGAAAGGCGAACAGTGACTATTCCTCTTATTGCTCGAGTTTGTGTGAAAGAGGGCTAAGCACATCTAAAAGAGCACCTGGATTATCTTGTCTTTGCACGTGAACCAAAAAGAACTTCTTTTGAGGCTCGATGTTTTTTTTTTGGACGGCATCTAAGTTCAAGAGCAAGCGGGAGGGATTATGTACGAGAGCGGTATCCAGTGCCCATCGGCATGCGAGTTTCTAAGCCAAGAGACCCCCGTTTGAGTCTTATACCTGGGGGCGCTTGGCGTCGTTTCCCCTCATTTATGTCGATGCGTCTTAGGAGATCGTCGACGAGAGTTTCATCGTAACGCTTGATAAGTTCACTGCGTGGTACGTCCGTTTCGATAATCTCGTTTACTAGAGGAGCGAGAACGGAGTAGCTTGCCGCAAGATTTTCTTCGTCCGTTTGGTCTTCTTCGAGCTCAGCTGTTGGTGGTCGACTGATTGTGCTCTCCGGAATGATCTCTTTTTCAGCTTTTGTGTTGATGAAACGGGCAATCTTATACACAAGCATTTTATCTGCATCCACAAGTGGTGCTAGTGCTCCCACCATGTCTCCGTAAAGTGTGCAGTATCCAAGAGCAAGCTCAGTCTTGTTACTTGTTGCTACAACAACGGAGCGTGGTGTTTCATTTGTGTACTCAACAAGAATTTGTCCCCGAAGGCGTGCCTGTTTGTTTTGTTTCGTCATGCCATTTGGATCGCGGCCGTCGTGAGTGCGGCGGAATTCACGGATCCATGCTTCATACTCAGGACGAATTGGTCGCTCAAAGAGTGTGATGCCGAGCGCATGGCAAAGACGCTGAGCATCAGAAAATGTCTCATCGCTCGTGACATGGCTTGGCATGGTAACACCCGTAACATTTTCTCGACCAAGTGCTTCAGAGCATAAGGCCGCAACGACTGCGCTATCAATTCCACCACTAATACCGATATATGCGTGGGAAAGCTTCTGTCTACGGAAAAACTCACGAATACCGAGGATAAGAGCATCGTAAGCGTCTTTGGTCGAATCACTTTGGAGCGTGAGAGGGGAGTAACTTTCGTTAGTGTCATATACAAAGAGGTCTTTCGCAAAAGCTTTGCCGCAAAGAATGACATCTCCCTTATTGTTTAAGACGAGACTTTGTCCGTCAAACACAAGCTCACCGTCATAGTTATCAAAGCTCCCAACAAGGTTGGTGTACACAATTGGAGTGTTAATCTTACGAGCTAGCGGAGAAAGAACAGGAAGCCGTTCAGACTCAATTTTCCTCATATGAAAGGGAGAGGCGTTAAGACTAATAACAACATCGGGCTGAAGTGCTATGAGCTCCTGTGAGAGATCGAGATCGTAGCCTATTCCAACAATATCTTCGCAGATCCCAATAGCAATTCTTTTTCCTTGAAATTCAATAAGGGCTGTTGGTTTTTCGCCAGGTTCGAAATATCTTCGTTCGTTAAAAACGTCGTATTCAGGAAGCAGTCGTTTATCGACAATGTGCTGAACCTCACCATCAGCCAAAAACGCCACGCTGTTACGCAGGTGAGGGCGCCCCCCACCCGAGCGTAGCTCAGGGACAGCTCTAATATACCCAACGGCAATAGCAATATCTCTTGAGGGGGCTTTGAGTTGCTCAAGCGCCCGCTCAGCCTCATCAACGTAGGATCCACCGTAACACAGATCCATGTGGCAGTACCCCGTAAGCGTAAGCTCCGGAAAAACAACAAGATCGGCCCCCAGCCCATACGCCTTCGAAATGGTCTCAGAGACATCGTGCAGATTCTGTGAGAGAGAACCAGGGTCAGTCGTGATTTGAGCGATAGCAATCTTAGTCACAAAAACGCCTTCTGGAGAGTCTCGGAGAGTTCGTGGGCGTCTCGTAAGGGGGCAAAGGGAGTGGCTGGGTGCTGAATAAGGGTAAAATTGCAGAACATTGAAGGTCTCTATGCACTATCTAGATCAAGGGCTCTGAAGGTTCCTAAGCCGAGGGCTGACCAACCGCCAGGAATCCAATAGGGAAGGATTATACGACAGAAAGAGAGGGATGTCTGCGCCGTCCGCGCATATAGAACGCCGTTTTACTTGTCAGATATTGATCATTCCCCCCCACATGGTAGTTATAGCCCCTACACATCATGATTGATGTGGCATTGAATTTGTCCAAATTGGAGCCCATTAGTGTCTTTTGTTCATAAATTCTCACTCCTCTTCTTTTTGATTCTCCCTGAGATTGCACGTGCGCAAGATGGCGCTGGACCCGCCCCATCACCAGGTGAGACGTTCATGCGCATGATTCCAATGTTCGTCATTGTTTTCTTTATTTTTTATTTTCTTGTCATTCGGCCACAAGAAAAACGTTTGCGAGCCCATCAAGCGTTGCTGGGTGATCTTAAGAAGGGGACTCAAGTGGTGACCTCTGGTGGAATCATTGGTCGAGTAGCCACGGTAGAGAGCGACCACGTTACCCTAGAGGTTGCGAATAACGTCAAAGTTCGTTTTCATAAAGAGAATATTTCTCGTCTCTATGAATCACAGAAAGCTGGCCCTGCTGCGCACAAAAAGAAGGGTAAAGCCGCTTAGTTTTTAGTGTTAATCAAGGAATAAGTATGTCTTCAGATCTCCAAAAACGTGTAGGAATTTATGTGGGAGTCATTGTACTTGCCATTATTTTTCTTGTCCCTACCTTTTTTAGTGAGTCCTTTAAAGAAAGAAGTTGGATTTCAAAACCAATTTCACTCGGGCTCGATCTCAGTGGTGGGGTTTACTTGGCGTATGAGGTTGAAGCCGAGGAGGCAGTAAAAAGTAGGCTTCAAGCAGCTGCGCTTACGATGAAGCGTGATTTACGCAAAGAGAAGATTGCGATTACCCGTACAAATGTAGTTTCACCGACTGAGTTTGAGCTTACGTTCTTAAATGATCGGGTAGCAGAGAAAGCGGAAAAGCTCATCGAGGATGAGTATGGCAGTGCCTACAGCGCTAAGGGACGTACTGAGGATGCGCGTGGAAGGGTTACGTTACGTTATGGAATTAGCGAACGAGACGCGCAAAACATCATGAAAAGCGCTGTTGACCAGGCGATTGAAACGCTTCGAAATCGTGTCGACCAATTTGGTGTAGCAGAACCGCTCATTCAAAAGGTTGGAAAGCGTCGTATCATTCTACAGATGCCAGGTGTGTCCGATGTCGAATCAGTCAAAAAGGTCGTTGGTTCGGTTGCTAAGCTTGAATTCCGTTTTCGTCCTAACTCACAAACAAGAGCCTACCAGGTCATGATCAAGGATATGGATGGAAATGAGGTGCCGGTTGAAGACGAGGTGCAAATGACCGGTGAGGCTGTTGATGATGCTCGGGTTTCTCGGATTAACTCCCAGATTGAAGTTTCACTGACACTGACAACTGAGGGAGCCCGAACTTTCCGAAAGATCACTACCGACGGAGTCGGTCGCGAGCTCTCAATTATCCTTGATGGAGTTGAGTACTCTGCGCCGCGTATCAATGAACCGATTGCCGGTGGGCGTGCGAGCATTACTGGAAGCTTTTCGGCGACTGAAGCCCGACAACTAGCAATCGTGCTTCGTGCTGGAGCGCTTCCGGCTCCGTTAAAGGTTCTTGAGGAGCGTACGGTAGGCCCAACACTTGGTCAGGAATCGATTGAGAAGGGAATAACTGCTATCTTTGTAGGTTTTCTCCTTATTATTGTTTTCATGTCCATCTACTACAAAAAGTCTGGAGTGGTTGCCTCTTCTGCTTTGATTCTTAATATTTTACTCGTTATGGCTGCGCTCTCTGCTTTTGGTGCAACGCTTACTCTTCCGGGATTAGCAGGGCTAGCCCTTACCGTCGGTATGGCGGTTGATGCTAATGTGATTATCTTTGAGCGTATTCGTGAAGAGATACGAAATGGCGCAGGTCGCTCGGCAGCTGTTAAGTCTGGCTTTGACAAGGCCTTGTCTGCCATTATCGACTCTAATGTGACAACTCTTTTGGCTGGACTGATCCTCTACTACTTTGGAAGTGGCCCTATTCGTGGTTTTGCAGTCACGCTCTCCATCGGTATTTTAACCACTATCTATTGTGCAACATTTGTTGCCCGTTTGGGGTTTGACTTCTTCCGACTTGAAGGAAAAAACCAACAGCTCTCTATATAGCAACAATTGATTGAAACGAAGGATATATTCGATGAAGCTCATCTCCTCAGACCTTAAAATTGATTTCCTCGGAAAGAAGTATTTCGCTTTTTTCTTGTCTGCCATTCTTGTCGCGGCTTCTGCTTATATTTGGATTGAGCGTGGTGAGTCTAAGTACGGTATCGACTATCTTGGCGGCCATAAGATAATCGTGAGCTTTGAAGAGCAAACGACAAGTGAAGCAATCCGAAAAGCTCTTTCCGGTGATGATATGGACGTTGTGGTGCAGTCCTTTGAGATGGGTAGTAATGAATTTTCTATACGTGTCTCAAGTGAGCTTGATTCGAAAGAGGTGCTATCGAGCATCACCTCAAAGCTCTCTGATGGAGGTCTGGGTGAATATAAAATTATTCAACAGGACTTTGTAGGCCCTACCATAGGAAATGAACTCAAACGCAACGCTCTGATTGCCATCGTTGTGGGCCTCTTTGGAATGTTGCTGTATATTACTTATCGTTTTGAGATGGCTTTTGCTGTAGGAGCAGTTGCAGCTCTGTTTCATGACGTTATTGTGACGATGGGGGTGTATCTCTTTTGTGGAAACACGATTAGTGTAGCTACACTTGCAGCTGCTCTCACCATTGTTGGTTACTCTGTAAACGATACCATTATTGTTTTTGACCGTATTCGGGAGGAGATTTTCCGGCAGAAGAAATTTGATCTCCTGGAACTCATGAATTTCAGTATTAATCGCACTCTTTCTCGTACGGTGATAACGAGTTTGCTTACTCTCTTTTCTGCTATTGCGCTTCTTGTTTATGGCGGTGGAGCGATTGCTGATCTAAGCCTATTCCTCTGTGTCGGGGTGATCACTGGTACGTACTCAACAATTTTTATTGCCTCACCTGTGGCGCTAGCATTTGAAAATATGCGAAGAGCTCCCGAGCCGTCTTCAGGAAGTGGCGAAAAAGTAACCGGATAACCTCCTTAAATACATAGGATTTTTGCTTCTCCCTCTTGTTGGAAGTGGAATCTGCCGATATTTCTTATTGCAGCGAGGCGTTGGGAGAGATCACCGTGAACAGGGCATTGAGTTCCTCTATTATGAGCGCTGTATGTTGTGTCGTCATGTCGACACTGTTCTTTGGGTGTGCTGCCAACCAGAGCGACTCTTTGCCACCACTTTTCCCACACAGACAAGCGCGGATACTTCTTGTTTTTGCTAATGATGTTGACACAACGGCTGCCTGGAGGGCGTTTGAGCAGGCGCGTATGGAGCTCTTTGAGCAGGCAAATATCCAGCTACTCAATTGGGAGCAGAAGTATCTCTCGCACAACACGTCAGCGAAGCATGTAACAAACTATCTACTTGCATGGAAGTCGTTTCTGGTACGCCACATGGAAGAAAATTATGATCTCATCTATATTATGCTACCAGCATCTGAGGATGTGCCACTTGCTCACTATCCGGTGTATGGGTATGCGGAGGGTGTGGGGCTTGTTGGAAAGGTCCCCAATGCTTTGGCTTACGGCGTGGTGACTGGAAACCTCAAAGAGGATACTGTGGTTATGTTGCATGAGTTAGCTCATCTATTCGGAGCAGCTCATTCAACGAGTGGCGTAATGAGCGTCATGGCCCCTCGTGAGAGAAGGACCCTTGCGTTTGATGATCGTTCCCTAAAGGAAATGCACACCAAACAATCTGGCCGTTTCCAGAGCGTCACAGGTAGCGCACTGACTCACACCGGCCTCTTTCGCAGCTCCCAATCCGACCGAGACGAGATCTCCCCTCAACCAGCCAAGTAGATTGTTTTTCTCTCAGAGACTTCGTGTAACATTGTTTTTCTCCATTGTTTTTCTCTCAGAGACTTCGTGTAACTTCAAAATGGGTATAACTGGGAGGTGAAAAGCTCATTGTTACCAGTACTTCTCTACGTGGAGATTTCCGGGTTTCTTCCTCGAGTGCAGGGTGAAGCCAACGGCAAGGAGTTTTTCTTCTAGCTCATTGATCATGGCAGGATTGCCACATAAAAAGATGTGATCTGTCTCTGCATGAGGAGTGAGCTCCTCCTTGAAGAGGTTTTGGACATATCCACGCTCACCAGTCCAGGTGGGGTCCTCTCTGCTGACGGTTGGGTGGTAGTGAAAGCGTGGCTGCCTACTGGCGAGGTTCTGTAATTCATCACGGTAAGCCAGATCTGAGGAATATCTTACGCCATGAAGAAGGTGGACTGAGTCAGATTTGTCGAGGACTTTTTTATTTCGCAGCATAGAGATGTACGGCGCAATCCCGGTCCCAGTTGAAACAAAAAATACTCGCTTTCCAGGAGGGATCTCTTCACAGGTGAAGGCACCCACTACTTTATCGGCGACAAACAGTCGGTCACCTTCTTTGAGGTCATTGAGCTGAGGGGTTAAAGCCCCCTCTTCAACGAGGGCGATGTAGAACTCAAAACCGTCCTTTTCGTGAGGGGAGGAGGCGATGGAGTAGGCACGTTTAATGAGCTTAGGTTTCCTTGCTTCTAGGGCGGCACTGCGCTCAGGTGGCAGCCCCATGGCAACATACTGACCGGGCAAGAAATCAGGAACTCCTGCATCAGGGAGGACTTTTATGAGAAAAAGTCCGGGTGCAACCTCTTCTCGATTTTGTAGGGTAGCGTTATACAAAAAAAACTCCCAAAGAATTATGTCATTATATCAAAGATGAGCAGCGAGTGGGGAATATTTTTCCGCAGCCTCAAATAATTCCTCAGAGACTTCGTGGTGGTTGGAGGGAGCAAGGTTAGGTCATTTATGATGGGATTGATTTAGGTAGGTTCGAGCGAATATTGCCAGAGTAGTACTCGTTGAGTTCACCGGTTATAGACTTGAGGGTGTCAGCTGGCCCACTATCAGGAACGCGTACAATGACTCGGTAGAAAAGATCTCCACGAGATTTGTCTTTTAAAGTAATCCCGCGACCTTGCAGCCGAATATATGTGCCACTCTGGGTTTGTGCAGGGACCTTGAGCACGATCTGGTCGTCGAGTGAAGGTACAATGATATTCGCCCCACATGTAGCCTCATGAATTGTTACCGGCAGGTCTACAATGAGTCCTTTTTTTTCGATTGAAAGAAAAGGATGGCGTGCTACGCGAACGACGAGCACAAGCTCTTCAGAAGCATTCTCAGTATTACGCATTCTTACGACGCTACCAGTGTAAGCACCTGGTGGGATTCGAACGGAGATTTTTCGAGCAGAGCTCCCATCAGATAGTTCGATAGATTTTCGAACGCCAAGAATAGAGTCTTCCACGGTGATGGAAACTTCAATAATGGACACACTACCGGGAGAAGGGTGTTTCAAGTTTGCTGTTCGCTTTGTAAATGGGTTGGGGATAGGTTTGTAGATAAAGTTTTTTGCAGCAGTTCGAAGGATGTCGATAGGATCGCGTTTTCTTGCTTGAGGAGTGGAGGGAGGAGTTTTCGGTTTGTCTTGTTCCCGTTTTTCGTCAGCTCGTTTTTTATTAGCGTATGCTCGGCTTTGTTCTTGAAATTTTTTACGTGCTTGCTCGGTGTAGGCGCGATACCTTGCTTGCTGAAATTTTTGTTCTGCTTGCTCAAATTCTATATCGTATTTTTCTCGGCGTTTCTGGTCGCTTAGGATGCGGTACGCTTCGGCGATTTCTTTGAATCGATTGCTAGAGTCTTTTCCTGGGTTAACATCGGGATGGTAACGACGAGCAAGTATGCGGTAGGCGCGGCGAATCTCATTTTCGGTAGCAGAGGAATTGAGTCCGAGAGTGTTATAGTAGTTTTCCATGCAGTCTGCTCATAATGTACTAAGATTACACAAGTTTCAATAGAGGATTGTATGCATAAGAATCTTTTGGTCTTGCCTCATCTCCGTAAGGCCCAGTAGGATCCTATTTCCGGAGGAGCCTTTTTGTGACAAGAGCACTGTCTACCCAACAACAAAAATCAGCTGCAATTACAAGTAAGCGCAAGCGTTTTGCTTGTGATGTTGTTAACAAAGCTGCGGTGCTTGATGAGCGTGTGGAGTCTCGTCTCGTGCGTGCTTTCTGTGATGTTCCTCGAGAAGTTTTTCTTGAGCGTCGGTTTGTTGTACGTGCCTTTGATGATGTTTCACTTCCGATTGGATTTGAGCAGTTTGTGCACCGCCCTTCGCATATGGCGCGACTCCTTTCACTGCTTCACGTGGAAAAGTCTCATCAGATTCTCGAGGTTGGTACCGGTTCTGGATACTCAGCAGCTCTTTTAAGCTCTTTAGGCGCCAGAGTGTTTAGTGTTGAAAAAGTGGGACTTCTCGCTCAAAAGACCCGTAGGACCTTAGACGCGCAAGGTTTTGCTAAGGTGATGATCAAGACGATGTGTGGTTCGTACGGATGGGGAGACGAGGCCCCGTTTGATGGGATCCTCTCTTGGGTGGCTTTCAAAGAGCTCCCAGAAAGATGGAAAAATGACCTCAGAAGAGATGGCGGGCGTATCGTGGTGCCAATCCTACTCCCTGAGGGACAAAGGCTTTGCCTCTTTGAGTCTCACGGTGGAGATCTTCGGCGAATAGTGTTAGAAAAGAGTGCTTTTCCAGAGGCTTGTTAATGAAGTCCTCATTTTCCATATCTGTTTCTTTTTGTTGAGGAATTCGATGTCTGAACTCTCTCTGTTCCTTCACCAGTTTATTGACTACGTTGTTGCCCTTGTAGATGGCATGGGGTATCTCGGTATTTTTCTGCTGATGACCTTAGAGAGCTCTTTTGTACCTTTTCCTAGTGAGGTGGTCCTTATTCCAGCGGGATATCTAGCTCATCAAGGGGATATGAATGCTGTGATGGCTTGTGTTGCTGGTATCGCTGGAAGTCTTGTTGGCGCAGGTATCAATTATTACCTCTCTTATACTTTTGGTCGTTCTTTTATTCTCCGTTATGGAAAGTATTTTTTGTTGTCGGAAGAGAAGTTCCTGACTCTTGAAAAGATGTTCTTGCAGCACGGTGCCTTTGCTACGTTTGTAGGCCGACTTATTTTTGGTATCCGGCAATGGATTTCAATCCCTGCAGGGCTTGCAAAGATGCCATTTGGAAAATTTTCGGTTTTGACTTCTGCTGGAGCGGGTATATGGGTCATAATCCTAGTGAGTCTCGGATATGTACTTGGTGAAAGTGCTGAAGCGGGTCGCGTAGCTAAGGTTGTTGGTTACTGGCTTGCTGGAGTTGTTGTGGTTATTAGTGTTGCGTATTTTTTCTGGTGGCATCCTCGAAAGAAAAAGAACATAACGCTCCAACAAAATGGAGCCTAGCCCGCATATTCCTTGTTGGGATACTTGCTGCCTCTGTTTCTGCGTGCTCGTTTTTTAAACCTCCGCGAACACAGAAGTTTATTCAGTATCCAGTGGAGCCCGGGGATACCTTAGGAGGGATCTCTCAGCGGTTTGCTGTTGATCTTGATGACCTTGCCGATTTGAATGATATAGATGATCCAAAGTCTCTTCAAATTGGGCGACTGTTGTATGTGCCGTACAATGGGCAGTCTCTTGATAAGACACGTCAAAGCCATTCACAACAGTCTGCCTCAAGTTCAAAGCCTACGTCTTCTAAGGGCTGGAACCCCAATACTCACAAGACTTTGAATTTGGGGAGAGCTGAAAGGGAAGTAGGTCGACTTGCCTGGCCGACAGGGAAAAAAGGATATATGAGTTCACGCTTTGGGCGTCGTTGGTTCTCGTTTCATGAGGGAATTGATGTTGCTGCTCCAAGTGGAACTCCGATTTACGCAGCTCATTCAGGGACGGTTGTTTATAGCGGGGCAGGATTACGAGGATATGGAAATCTCGTAGTTGTTCGCGGAGAAACTCTTTTGACTGTGTATGCCCACAATAGACGTAATAGGGCTCGTAAGGGAGAGAGGGTTCGAAAAGGGGAGCATATTGCAGATGTAGGGCAGAGTGGGAAAGCGACGGGACCCCATTTGCATTTTGAAGTGCGGGTTCGTGATAAGAGCGGGAAAAATGTCGCTGTAGATCCGCTCTCGTTTTTCCCAGAAAAGTAGCCCCGTACGGAATTGAAAACCCCGGACCTCCATGCTACGCTTTTTTTGTGCCCCATTCGAGGCCCAACCACATTTGCCCCCGTAGCTCAGTAGGATAGAGCACAGCTTTCCTAAAGCTGGTGTCGCATGTTCGAATCATGCCGGGGGCGCTTTGCGACACCGGCCCCCCCCCGTACTTTCCCCCCGTACTTTCCTCAGAGACTTCGTGAAAAACCACTCAACTTTCTCGCACTTTCTACGAATAGAGGAGTGCTAAGAGAAATTATTCTCACATAGATGATAAGGAAGTTTATGGGTTATCATCCTCGAATTGAATCTTCAGATGTTGCCTCATTTTTAACTACCCGTAGCCGAAATAGTGAGCTGTGGTTTGTGAATAATCCACAGCTAAGTAAGGCTATACTGGGGTATGCAGCTAAATATGCTGAGCGCTACAGCGTGAAGCTCTATGCTCTCGCCATTGAAGGGAACCATATACAGTGTCCTGCTTTATTCCCAGAGGCGAATAGGGCTTCGTTCATGAGAGACTTTAACTCCACAGTTGCGAGAGCAGTTGCTCGTCATACACCAGAGTACTCGGGAGGTCGTTTTTGGGCTCGCCGATATTCTCAAGAATTTCTTCCTAATTTTGAAGATATTGAAGAGTACTTTTGGTACACAGTTCTCCAGCCTGTTCAGGACGGGCTTGTTGAGAGGATCTCTGATTATCCGGGATACAATTGCTTTCATGATGCTGCATGTGGAATTTCAAGGAAATATAAGGTCGTGCGATGGGCGGCTTATAATGATGCCAGGAGGTTTAATGCAAATG
>JAUIBK010000066.1 GCA_030428205.1 bacterium | reverse complement strand
GCAATATTGGTTTCTTCGTAAAACCGCGATATGAGTGCCCCACCGGCTGCGAGCGTAAAGAGAAGAGGATAGTGAATATTGGGGATAATGGTCGTCAGCAATCCATCAAAAACAGTGAATACGGCAATCACTGACACAGCAACAATAAGAGCTAAGAGGTGAGTCGCGCTCATAGCCGCAAGACCTCTCTCTCCCCTTCCTGCCCAGTACGAAAGACCATTCATTAACCCAGAGGAGACGCAGAGATCGGGTAAAATCATGAGGTAAAGAAAGAAGATCTTATAATCTCCAACCTCCTCAACACTCAATAAGCGCACGAGCACAAGCGGCATCAGCATGTTGATCACTGCCGATGCTCCCGAGAGCAGTGTTACTGGCCAGTGCGAACGAGATTCCACTTACGAAGTACCTCCAAGAGCAATCTTGCCTCTATTAACGAGAAATGGAGCTTCAAGAGAGACACGAGCAACATCATCACGAAAGATCCCTTCGAGAGCAGTGAGTATCGTCTTTATGAGGACAATCAGATCGAGGCGAGGCGACGTGTGTTGAATATAAAACAGATCATACTCCAACTTGATTCGAGACTCTTCAACGGAAGCAGCATATCCAGCATGAATTTGAGCCCAACCAGTAATACCGGGTCGTATAATAGTCCGCATGGGAAACAGAGAAATACTCCCTCGAAGTTGTTCACAGATTTCAGGACGCTCAGGGCGAGGACCAACAAAACTCATCTCGCCTCTTAATACATTCCACAGCTGAGGAAGTTCATCGAGTCGAGTTTTACGTAAGAAGCGACCAAATGGAGTGATTCTGCGATCGTTGAGCTGCGACCACTGCACACCATCTTGCTCAGCGTCCTCATTCATCGTTCGAAATTTAATAAGCGTAAATGTTTTTCCAAGGTATCCCATTCGCTTTTGTGTGTAGAACACGGGACCTCGACTAACACATTTTGAGACAACTGCGACGAGGAGAAACAATGGAGAGAAGACCGCAAGCAAGACTCCAGCAAGAATTGGTTCACAGAGAACCTTGATTGCGGCGTAGAGCCTTAAGGAGAGGGTCTGTGCACGAGCATTGAGGATGTATGACCAAAGATCTGCCTCTTCAAGTCGGACTCTTCCAAAAAGTTCTACAGTTGCTTGTCGATGATCTTGAATAGAAATTCCTGCAAGGTGTGCGCGAATCATCACTCCATCTGCATCAAACTTTTCCGCAGCAGCACGTGAAATAATGATAAGATCAATTTCACGCTCCCTCTCCATCTTGACGTACTCTTCCAGTTGAGAGCGATTAAGAAACTCTAAGTGCGCAGCACATCCCATTTGGCCAAGTCGCTTTATAAATGCAATTGACTCAAGAGGTAAAAGATCGACGACTACTTTTCGCCGTATGTGGGCCCTCAAAAAATAAAGCGCCATGAGGTAGTCTGTAAAAAAGATGCAAAGAGCGAGTATCGGAGTAAAAA
Source organism: bacterium (assembly GCA_030428205.1). GTDB lineage: Bacteria > Bdellovibrionota_C > UBA2361 > UBA2361 > RFPC01 > JAUIBK01. The sequence continues at coordinate 11,439 of JAUIBK010000066.1, read as the reverse complement.
GAAGAATGTCGAAAAGAGGAAAACTTACCGTCGGACTCGAAAAGAGTGTAATGGTACTGACCGCTAATACAACAAGGGGCACGGCAAGAAACACAAGAAACAGATCACTTTTACGAGGCTTTGGACGGAGAACTTGAAAGTATCCTAAATACTGAAGCAGAAGATACGTCCAACACGAACTCAAAGCCGCAAACAGAACGACAAGCGAGAGCTGACCATAAGAATCAGGCAGACACACATAAAGAAACACAGCCCAGAGCACAAATGCCTGAGCCATGAATGAGAAATTTGAGCGTAATAATCGAAACAATTTTGCTTTCCTTACTTCCATATCCTACCTAGTGCGCTATTTGATTTTCCCCAATACCACGGCCCCAAGAGCGAGGCTTTTGCTGCTGCAAGCAGCTGTTGGCATGCCAGTGTTGCCAACAGTGCCAATGCACTCAAGGCCCCGGCTGTAGCAAGTACGAGTGCTACTCGTTCCACCCCACTTACCTGATCAAATATCCCCCAGGTCATTTGAAAAAAGAACAATACTCCCCCCAGAGTAAGGCTTCCTATCCAATACGCCCAAAGAACTCTGAAGATTCGCCGTAGCGCTACGACTGCTACGCGATGGTTTGATTGGACAACAAAAGGATAAAAATCTTGGATCCACTTCGCATTCCCGAGCAACATACGGGTCCGTCGTCTTTGCTCAACCTCGCCGCTCTCGTGTTCGTTATCGAAAACGGAGAGAGTTGGTAGGTATCGGAGAGCTTTTGTTGGATAGATCGCCCGAAGAAGAAGTGGGATGACAACATCATCATTGGCGTATGTATGAGAGACACAAAGATCAAAAACCGATAAGAGTGGGCCTATCTTGTAGGCAACCGTTGCACCGTGAACCGAAACGGGTCCGCCTGATAAATTCTCTAATGTTTTCAAGAGTCGCTCACTCGACCATACGACTTTTTGAGCTACCGAGGCATCATTCATCGAATAGGTCGGAGCGAGTCCTATGATCTCTTCGTCAGCCATCTCTTGTATGAGTGTAATGAGAAAGTCTTTGGGCCACTGTACGCCAACATCGGCAAAAACAATCCACGGATCTGTTGTACAAACCTGGCGTCCTCGAACATTTCGAGCCATCCGTTCTAGCATCTTCCACTTTCCACCACGTACTGCAGTAGAGAGAACTCTTGCCTGAAACTGAGAAGCAAGTTCACGGATCTGCGGAGCCTTCCCGTCGATACCAATGAGAAGATCAAACTCAACACTATGAGCACCTTTATGGTTATAAAAATATGAAATGGCATAGGAAACTGACTGGAGCGTGATCTCAAGTGCTTGACGTTCACCACACGTGGGGATAGCGATAGTAACCCGTAGCCGTTCTGACTTACAGGTGACACTCGTCGTTGAGTCGAGCGAGCGAGGCCCTCTGCCCCCGAAACTGGCGGCGAGTAAAGGAAACAATGTAGTTGAGCCGAGAAGGCCCATGACCCCTAAGGCCACAAAGAGTAAGGCCATAATGACAAAATAAATACTAAAAAATGAAAAAACGTGAGTGAGATGAACCTGGTAGACTAGCTTCGAAGGTAGCTACCTACTATCAAGGGTAATGGAATCGAGATTCTTACTCAAAAATATTTTCGCAGCTTCGACTGACCTAAGCTACTAATAATACAAGAGAAATCAATCCCTTCGCTCACACCATCATACAGACAGTTCCTCTGAAGGCATTGGTCTTCTATACTACCGCCCTACAGAGTTACCTATGCCCATAAACCAAGGACCATAGAAGTCCTCATTACGACTTTGTGGACTGTATTCAAGACGAGTCACTCAGGATACGTTCACGTTCAAGGGATGAGAGAGCATAAAAGGTACACTTTATATTGGAAACCATACTGCAACTAGTGCTATGACCAAAAAGTTTTTTCACTTCGTTCAAACCCTTTCTGGTCATAGCACTAGCCAGCCGTATTGTCCCTCGACTCGGCTGAGCTCGTCGCAGGCCGGGGGTTTTCGCCATTCGGCGAAAAAGTATTCCTCCCCGTTAGGTGAAAAAACTTTTTTGTCGGAACACTAGTTAGAAGAGGAACACGTGAGCAGCCCTACCTACCAACCGATTGAACCACACACCCCACAGCCTATTGACACCATGCTTGCTCCTTTCCGTGCTTTTTTCCGAAAGGAAGCATCAGCAGGTATCTTGCTTATCATAGCTACTCTCATCGCTATGATCTGGGCAAATTTTGGTGATGGACACGGCTACGATCACTTCTGGCACACCCCGCTGAGTATTACTCTTGGGAGCTTCTCTCTGTCGTATTCACTCCAATATTGGATCAACGACGGTCTCATGGCCATGTTTTTCTTTGTCGTTGGCCTCGAAATTAAGCGTGAGGTCATGGCGGGAGAACTCTCTACTTTACGCAAAGCTTCTCTTCCACTAGTAGCCGCAATTGGTGGCATGGTAGCTCCAGCACTTTTTTATGCCGCTTTTAATGTAGGAGGTCCTGGTAGCTCAGGCTGGGGAATTCCGATGGCCACAGATATAGCTTTTGCTCTAGGAGTTTTGACTCTTTTTGGAAAGTCTATTCCAACAGCGCTTAAAGTCTTTCTTGCGGCACTCGCCATTGGTGATGACCTTGGTGCTGTACTTGTCATCGCGTTTTTCTATTCCTCAAACATCAACTACCTCGATCTCATTTTTGGTGCAGGATTTATGAGCATACTTTTAGCCTGCAACTATATTGGTGTGCGTTCTCCCATTGTCTATGCATTTTTTGGCATTGGGGGACTCTGGACGGCCTTCTTGCTCTCCGGAGTACACCCTACTGTTGCAGGAGTGCTCCTTGCTTTTACCATTCCGTCACAACGCCGAATTAACAGCCAACAGTTTCTTGATCATGCTCGCCCAATACTCGATGGGTTTGAAAAAGAGTTTGAGGATGACGACGATCCAACAGACTTTCTCCACCCTGAGCAGCTCTCCGCGATTTTACAACTGAGGCGACTCTACGAGCATGCAAGCACCCCTCTACAACGCCTAGAAAAAACTCTTCATCCATGGGTTGTACTTGTTGTTATGCCTATTTTTGCGCTCGCCAATGCCGGAGTGAAGCTAGAAGCGACCATTGCTGAAACACTCGCTAACCCCGTGGCACTAGGTATTATCTTTGGACTCGTTGCAGGAAAACAGATCGGGATTTTTACCTTCTCTTGGGCACTTATCAAAACTGGCCTCGCCGAACTCCCTAATCGAGTTACCTTACTTCACCTCTACGGAGCAGCGTGTCTCGGTGGTATCGGGTTTACGATGTCACTCTTTATCGGTGGCTTAGCATTCCCTACAGGCTCTGAACTATTACCGATTGCAAAAGTTGCTGTTCTCATAGCATCAATTATCTCTGGGCTTATGGGCTGGGCAGTTCTTGCTTATGCGAAGAAACAAGAATCGAGTAATATCAACCTTTCATAGCTTTTTCGTTCCTATTTTCTTGAACTTTTTTCACCGTGGCATGTTTTTTATCTTTCACTACAAGGTTGTGCCACGGCGAAAAAAGTCCAAGAAAATGGCTGTTCAACCACACATGTCTAGGTAAGTCTCAACACCTCATTGAGGAGATGCCGGAGCGCCTTAAAATGGATGATTTTATCATCTTGCATGAAATCAGAAACGGTATCAGGGACCTCTAAGTACAGCACCCCAACTTTTTGTGATCGGCCAAACATTCCGGCAATGGCAGTGACCACTTCTCCTCGGTCGTCCGTTTTATACTCTATAACCGGATCGGTACTTTGAAATGCTACAGCCACATGGTCTGCTTCAGAAAGTACGATTGAGTAATCAACTCCTTTAAGTTCACGCACAAGTCTTTCACCAAAATCATTTTGTGGAATAAGCAACATGAGCGCGGGATCGGCAGTATAGATACATCCCCCAGTGAACTTGCCTGACGGTACGACATCTTGGACAAACTCTTGAATATTTTGACGTCTTGTATGACCATCGAGAATATTGGCATAAAGTGTTCGAATACTTCTAGCAAGTTGCGGACTACAGAGATCGAGAAAGGGATTGCCGTAATTTCTCTCCGTTAGTGCCTCGTCACTACTAAAGAGTTCAATCTCTTCGACAAGACCAAAATCAAAAACATCCGGTATAAATGTGAGATATGACTCTGCATTCTCTTGAATCTTCTCGTGAATAATTTGCATTCCTTCAGCACCTAGCGTACGTTCGATCTCCTTACGAGCCTGCGCCCAATCATCTTTCGAATCAGGATACACTTCGGGCTGATGCGCGCGAGCAAGTGCCTCTCCTACCTCACATAACTCAACAAGAGTATCCCCCATTGCTTCAAGGATGGTTGATTCAGGATCTTCTACGAGGCCTAACTCAGCACACGACTCAGCAGACATCCCCCAACTATTCATCACTCGAATGGCAAGCATCTGAGGAGAAAAACCTAATTTTTCAGAGAGCTTTACTTCGAGCTTATCTCCACTTTGAAGAGAGGAGACAACTTCTTCGTATACACCCGGATAGTTCCATGCGATCAGTGTTAATCCGAGTTGACGGAGTACTGCTGCTGAATAGGCTGTATCACGATCGATTCCATAACTCTCACACAAGCTCTCTGCCGTTGTAGAGCTAATAAGCATCTCCTGAAAACGTCCGTGCTGAAGGCTTCCACCCGAGGAAAGATTGTGTGTAGAGACGTCTCCTACATCGCAAGCTAAGATAGATTGGAGCCTCTCTGCTCCTGCCCACTCGAGCATTTGAACTGGATTGAGCTGCGCTGGAGCGGAAAGCCCCTCACGTTGCAACATTTCATAGAGTTTTTTGAGTGCAAACGTAAAGAGAGAGTAGTCTTCACAGAGATCGTCAACAAGCGGACGAGCGCTTTCTCCATGATAGTTTCCATTGTGAATCCTCTCCTGAATTTTTTCAAGAAGCTTAGGATTGACCGGAAACCAATAATCCCCGACGTAATCGACTGCTCTTTTCACCCGCTTTACCGATCTTGAGTCGCCACTGAAGCGATCTGTCATAACCATACTCCCCAAAACTGCGAGCCATCCCCTTCCCAGAGATCGTAGTTCTTTCCCCACATCACTGGTACACTCCCACCAGAGCAAGAACCTATCACTCAGATGGATTCGACCCTCTTTTGTATGTTCTTAATATATAGGGTCTTTTTTCTTCTTACGTAATTTGCGTATTTCACCTAAGCTACGGTCATTAAAGGGAATACCTCTTCATGAGTAAAATCTTCGACTTTATACTCTCACTTCTTCGATTCCTTCGTGAAGATATCTGGCGACTTCGGGTTTCGAAGCTTCCCCGCTTCAAAGCCGTCATGCTTACAAAAGTACGCGTCCTGCTACTCGCTTCAAGCGGTTTTTCAAAGGACAAATGCCATCTACGTGCCTCTGCTCTAACGTACTATTCTCTTCTCTCTATTGTTCCAGTTTTTGCTATGGCTTTTGGCATCGCTAAAGGCTTCGGTTTTGAGCGTACTCTGCGGACAAAAATTTACGAAGCTTTTGCTGGTCAACAACAAGTCATTGAACAGGTCATCACTTTTTCAGATTCACTCCTCGAGAATACACGTGGGGGCCTTATTGCAGGGATTGGAATACTTGTACTCTTTTGGACCGTTATAAAGCTTCTCGGAAATATCGAAATGTCACTCAACGATATCTGGGGAGTAAAAAAACCAAGATCCTTGGGTAGAAAATTTACAGACTACCTCTCGATCATGCTTATATGTCCTATTCTCGTGGTATTCTCAAGTAGCCTTACGGTCCTTGTCAGTAGTTCTCTTTTGAGCATAGCCTCCGAACACACCACACTCTCTCTCATCACTCCAGCACTAACATTTGCACTAAGTTTTACACCACTTTTAGTGCTTCTTATTGCGTTTACCTTTATGTACGTTTTTATGCCGAACACCAAAGTTCGTCTCTGGCCAGCGCTCATCGGTGGGCTTACGGCTGCTATTGGTTATCACTTTACACAGTGGGCCTATATAACGTTTCAAGTCGGTATTGGTCACTACGGTGCTGTTTACGGGAGCTTCGCTGCACTTCCCCTCTTTCTCCTTTGGCTTCAGATCAGTTGGCTTATTATTCTTTTCGGTGCTGAAGTCGCTTTTGCCTCGCAGTTTGTTCACACGTATGAATTTGAACCTGATGCAAAAAACGCTAGTCGCAACCTAAAAGACTTACTTGCTCTACAGTTTACTCATGTTGCTGTACACTCATTTCTTAACGAACAAACATTTCCTTCAGCACAAGAGCTCTCTCAAACTTTTGGAGTTCCTATTCGCCTTGCCACAGAGGTTCTCTATGATTTGACCGAAGCTGGCGTCCTTCTGGAAACTTCAACGACGACTGATACAACGACGCGTTACAGCCCAGCCAAGAGCATACAAACGCTCACTATAGGTCGTACACTTTCTCTACTCAATCAGCATGGCACATCTTCACTGCCCCTACTGATGACACCGGCAACAGAGACTCTTCAAAGCTCACTTTCGTTTTTTTATAACAACTTTAACGAATCTCCTGAAAATCTTCTCCTCTCTGATATTCCTACAACTCCTCAAATGTACATAAAAGAACTTTAAGAGCTCGAACAACCTCTAAAACTCCTTATATACTCAGTGACCACAGGTTTGTCGGAGACAAACACACTGAGAATATCAGCTGCGCAGCAGCTGCGAGGCGTCCTCGGGGACGCCGCACGGGAAATATGATGCGCAAGCATCGTATTTTTCTGGGGAAGACAAATATACCCCGTGAGGAAACACGCGTGAAAGCGATCAACTTTCACACCACGATACGCGGCACCATACTCCGAGAGCACGACAAACCTGATCTCACGGGGTATGTACAGAGCAAATTCTACTATCACTACTACCGTTCGATAGTCATTTTTACTATGAACAACTCAGAAATTCTCGTATTCAAACAGTTCTCCTCATCAATTCAGGCACGAACTCTTATTCTCACGAACGATAATGACGAAACTATTATTCTCCCAGGGGGTTACGAGGACCGAGGCAGTTTTTCTTCACCGTTAGAGATCACAGAGCCAGTAAATGGTTCGTAGAAGATAACGTTCGTTGAGGATGTGGGGATTTACAGTTGTGATCAGAAATATATTTCCCGTAAATGAACACGGCGGTGCGCTGATTGAGCTCGCTATGATACTTACCATTTTTTGTGCCCTTACTGCCGTGGTTATTACTGCTGGTATTCCAAACCATATCTCTCAAGTAACAAACGAAATCAATATCGATCAGGGCTTTGTCCTATCAACTCTCAACCCATCGTTTTTTTCCGAGAGCGAGGAGATTGAAACTCTTTTATCTTTTGATTACGCTGGAAACTTACGTCTCGCTCCCTATCTTCCAGAAGTAAATAGTAATCCAGACTTTGAAGCCCAGAGTGATTCCGATTCAGCGTTATATGAGGATATGGAAATCCCTGGTATTGATCGAATAATTTCGACTCTTTCTCGACTACCTGGTGACTACGAAATCTTTGCTACTATACTCAAAGTCGATGACAACGGAGAGATTCAAAAAGCCCTCAACGAACCTTCGTTTCGTACAAAAGCCCAAACATGGAGGCAGAGTCAACAAGACTGCCTCCAACAAATGCAACATGAAGCAAGCAGAGTAAGCGGGGGAGCTACTTCAAATTCTCTATCGAATCCCTATATTTACACTATGTGTGTGAACTTAGGAGACGGAAAAGTAGTTGCCGCAGCTAGAAGAATGATTATAGATTCTAGGGTAATTAGCTTTCTAGAGTTCGAAGAGTATGTCCCGCTTTCAAGTTGCTACCGCGCCAATCCATATAGTACTACCTGCAGCTAAGAAGAACAGTTCATACACACCCTTTTTTTTCTTATGCGTTACAGATTCATCTTCGACAATATGAAGCTAACGAAGAATTTAGCGATGTCTCTACAAGATCACACATATGCTCAGTATGAAAGAGGGGTTGGTCTTGTAGAGTTAGCCATCGCACTTCCTTTTTTCCTTGCGCTCGTTTTTTCAGTCATCTGGGCATCACTTTATTTCAATGCCAAAATTTCGTTTACAGATGCACTTCCCAAAGCAGTGGACAAAGCTCTGCGCCGAGGGGATTTCAGTAAACATCAATCAACCTTGGCACTCCCTCTTGATTGCTACTACTACTATCGTAGCGACTCCGAGCTTCTTCCACCGTTTGATGAAGGAGAGTGTAATGCCCTTGGGAATCAAAGATATTGGGACTCTATCGGTGAACTTCTTTACCTGAACAATATTTCTCCATCAATAACAGACGGGGAAATCGCTCTTGACTACTACAACTCTATCGCAAACTACTGCGGTACTGACGCACAATTTGGCGATCTTCCTCGCACATACCTCTATACCCTTGCATACCTCTATTCGCTCATGAGAAAGAGTATAGGAAATCAGGTGAGATACCCCTGCGATCCTACTAAGCCTGGTGGAGAAGGGTGTATTTCTTGTACTTTTTCTCTTCCTAGCGGCTATCAATCTACAGGCAATTGCAAGAGGCATAACCACATAAGCATCTCATGCACGTATCGAGCGAACTTCTCCTTTCTCAATCCATTCCTCTCTCTTCTTAACCTTCAACATAATAATCTCGGTGTATTTCACGCAGAGGTGCACTCATGAGGAGTCATCAAACTGAACACGTCATAAAGGCTCGTCATTTATCTTCCGAACAAGGAGTATTCCTCTTTCTCTCTGCAACCATTATCGTAACGCTCATTACCTCTCTGCTTTTTCTTGGATATTACTCTATTCAGACACGAAGAGTTTCCTCTCTGCTGCGCAAACATGCCGATCAGATATGCCAAGAACTTTCCTATGCGCCTATGCTTCCAGAACGAGCATGGATTTCATTTCAGGACCTCGTACAAGATATCGATCTGAAGCACGGTCGTATTACTCACGCAGAACTGACACTCCCACTGATGCCAGATCGAGTGGGAGATCCACCGTTTTGTAGAGACTTTGATAGTAATCGTCTAGATGCATGCGGAGATGATATTCGTTGTACACTTGTCACATCTGTCTGTGGTGATACACAATATCCTTCGTCCGTCTGGAACTCCGAGAGAGACATAGGCTCTGCTGTTGGATGTCAACTCACTGCTCAAGTCAACCCACTTGGAACAGGAATTTTAGCAGATCTCATTGGCGACACCTCGAACGTAGCGAGAGTTGTATGGAGCCGCCCGTTCTTTCAGGCTTCCGAGGAAGAGACTCTCCAAGCACTCGAGGATAATTCTATAACCTTGTGGAAAAATCACCCTTTTGGCCTCACGCTTATAGTTTCCCCACATATGACAACCTACGGCGGGCTAAGACGTTTTCAATTCCAAGATACAACACAAGCTCTCTCTTTTCCTGATAGATTCCTCAACCTCTTCGATCCCCTCTCTAAGCCCGCATCTTCAAGTTTCGAGTTTCACAACAAAGAGCGACTCTACCCGAAAACCACTGAGAAAGGCGAAGCGATTTTCATTCCGCCTGTTGGGCCTCTCGCAACAAATAGAACAGCTCTACACTCTCAAAAATATGATTCTCCACTCGATGATAGAGAAGAGATGATTGTAGCCTGTAGCAATCCTGCAAGCCTTATACGAAACATTATAGCAAGCACATTCATCGAGCTCGCCAGTAGGGATATTCGACTTCGGACGAGCACAGATGTGATCGTTCCTGGAACGGCAAATCGTATTTGGACTACTCAACAAGATCTCTTTGAAAAACCGAACTCTACTCCACCGATGGAGGAATCACAACTCGATCCACCGATGCCAAACTCACCAATACTCATAGTATCAAAGGGGAGCGATCTACGCGCAAAACATTATCAACTTCCGTTTATATCTTTCTATGGTGGAGTAGCTTCGCCTGCAACGTACTACAATACCGATCGACCTTTTGAACCTGATCCTCACTACGAATCTGCTCCACTCCTAGGGCGAGCTGATATTCACGAGGAAGCTGGCTATCCAGACTCTCTTGATCTTCGCCAAGGCTGGATTCTTCCTTTTGCAACAAAGAACTCAGAAGGAGAGTACGATCCACTTTATGCTCGTACACTTGGAGAGCCCGAAGATCATATTACAGAAAACGATCGCCGTTTAAACCTTTTGCGCACGATGATTTCGAGCCAACTGAGATGGTGTAGCCATCTCTACGCAAGAAACACGGGTGTCTCATTCGATCTCCACTCTTACCTACGAACGGAAAGCTACGAAGAGGAAAATGATTCCCTTGAAACGGATGCCTATAGAAACTCCCCATACTCAAGAGACTCGTATAATTCAGGTGAATCCTGGGGCCCACCATGTTCGCCTTGGAGTGCTCAAGGTTGCGTAGACGGCAACCGCCTCTCAAATGCTTATGAAGTTGTAATGCAACTCGGAACTATTCAACAGTGTCCCTTTGAGATGGATTTTCCTGAACTTTCAGAAGGAGATCTGCTTGAGTATCATTTACGCACAAACTCCCCTCCTACCTGTAAAAAACCAACTCGAGCAGGCATTCATTTAAACGATATTACCCGCGATCTTACTCCAGATTACGAGGGGTTATTTTATTTTCTCCATGCACCAGAAGTCTTGTTAGCTGACGAGTCAGAATATAGCCAACCTCAGCAACCAACACAAAGGAACTCTGGAAGCCACCAAGCTTCAGAGCAAAAATTTATCACTTACAGTCTACCTCTTGAGGAAGCTCTCGATAGCTCCACACTGACAGCTTTGAGAAAAACGTTTAAACTAACATTCCTCCCAGCGATCCACTCTCCGGCCATGGAAATACTCCGCGATGATTTTGTGCATAAAACATTATTAAACTCCGAAGGAAATCCCATCGAACCATTCATATCAGGACTTGAGCGGAACAGCCCTGACAACCCCCTAAACTTTTCACATACTGATACTACAAGCCCTATCCTTCCATTTAGCTATACGGATGACCAGACTCTCTATGAGAGACGTCGAGCAACCATAGCGAATCTTGATCGTTCCCCAATCGTGATCGTCACTCACACTCTTCCTACAGCTGCAAACCTTCAAACCCTTCGTGAGAGATTCAACATGGCGAAAGCAGTCAACAACATTGATCCACCTCAAACGTACATCATCCACATTCCTACCTCTCTACAAGACTCTACTTCCTATTCTCTACTCAACAATTTTATTAATCAGAAAAATTTAACTTTTGTTCATCTCATTTCACTTTCTCCTTTTCACCCTGACACCCTTGTAGACTATACAAAGAATGAACTACAATCCGAGACTGATAAGATTTTCAAACGCTACTGGAAGGATCTTCTCGATCCACAGTTCGCCGGTAATGCCATTGACGTAGCTGAAGGCATATTCTTTTCACTCTT
>JAUIBK010000065.1 GCA_030428205.1 bacterium | reverse complement strand
CTCTTACATTCCTCAAGCCAGGTGGTCGCCTTGTTCTTTCAACTCCGTTCGGTCTTAAGCCGAGCGATGATCATAAGTATACGTTCACACTCAGTAGCTTTCTTGAGCTTGTTGCTCCTAAGCTCTCATGTGAAGCACTTGAGGTCGAAGACACCTATATCCGGTTTGTGGGAATACTAGATCAGAATCGAGACTCTGATAGCCTTCTTGGAACGTATCCATCACTCGAAGAGCTCAGGGAGATTGAGACAAAGGGGTTACTTGGTGTTCAGGAGGCTCTCTATAATACTCAGGATGAATATTCTGCGCGAAACAAGAAGCTGACCAAAGAGCTTGCGAAGATTGTCCAGAGAGAAAAACTCCTCTCTGAAAAGTTGTCTTCACTAAGATCTGAGCATGAGAAGACTCTAGGTCAACTTGCTCAGGCTGAGGACAGGGCTCGAGGTAGTAAGTCGCAACTTTCAGTCGCGCGTCAGAAATTACTTACTCTCGGTAGGGAGGAAAGAAGAGCAAAAAATCTTCATACCCTTGAGATGAAGAGGATACAGTACCTTGAACGATCAGGTCGATTTCAGCTTGGGAGTGCCTTTATCGATGCCGTCTCTTCCGTTGATGGTCTTGTGAGGTTCCCCTGGCGAATTGGCAAACTTCTCATGAGAGGAGTCTTAGCGCTGTTTGCTCGTATAACCGGAAATGTACGATACTCCCCCGAAAGGTGTGAGTACATTCTCATCCTCGCGCTCTTAGAGCGAGGTGTCACAGTAGCTCATACTCGTTATCAAGAGCTCTTAGAGCAGAGAGTGCTCGATGAAAAAATCTTGAGTCGAGTTATGTACGATTGCATGAAGTGTTTCTCTGAACGAGAGTCCCTTTCGTATGGATTCCGTGCTCTGGAGTTAGACCCGAATGATGCTGGGTTGCGTAATGCCGTTACCCAAACACAGAACTGGGTAGAAAAGATTGGAGGAGTCTATGTCAAGAGGTCACTGCCCCAATTAGCAAAAGGGCCGCAGAAGAAGGGAATATCTGATGGTTGCTTTTTCCCCGTTCCAACTTCTCGCCCAAAGAGTTTTCCGAAGATAACGGTGGCTGGTATCTTTGATACTTTCACGACTCACTGCGTTGATCCTGAAGTAAATCTTGTTCGGGTGAAGAAAGATAGTTGGAAAAAGCAGTTTGAAGCCCATAAGCCTCACTTCTTTATGGCTGAGTCTGCGTGGCAAGGAAATGATGGGGAGTGGAAGTACTTCTTTAATAAGTTTGATCAGCGAGATCCAAATCCACTTCAAGAAATCCTGAACTATTGCAAGGATAATAACATTCCGACGGTGTTTTGGAATAAAGAAGACCCTGTTAATTATGATGTTTTTATCCGTGTCGCGCGGGAGTTTGAATACGTATGTACGACCGATGCGGATATTGTTGACCAGTACAAGCAAGATCTTGGACACGACAGGGTTTTCCCACTCGCGTTTGCCGCGCAACCACTCCTTCATAATCCTATTCGGCGTAGTAAAGGTGGGATTGCTGACCTTATTCAAAAAGGCTGTTTTGCTGGTTCTTGGAGAGGAGATAAATATGCACAGCGTGGAAATGATTTCGATACGCTCCTTTCGCCTCTGTTGCCTAAGAAGTTAGTCGATATCTACGACCGGTACGCGAACCATAAAGATCGGGATACGTTAGGATTTCCTGAGCCGTATAAATCGGCTGTTATCGGCTCTCTCCCGTATGACGAGTTAGTTGAGAAATATAAAGAGTACAACTTCTTCCTCAATACAAACTCTGTTACCGAATCCTCAACGATGTTGTCACGAAGAGTCTTTGAGATTCTTGCTAGTGGCACCCCAGTTATTTCAACTCCTGCCAAGGCTATCGATACTTTTTTCTCAGGCGAAGTGCTTCAAACTTCCTCTCGAGATGAAACTCTCCAATACGCCACACGTCTTTTAGACGATACTCTCTATCGTGAGCATCTTGCTCTTCGAGGAGTACGCAAGGTGATGAGAGCTCATACGTATCAGTCGCGAATGAACGAGGTGATATCCTCGGTTGTTCCTTCGCTTTCAGTTGATATCGCTGATCCATTGGTGAGCATTATCTGTGTCTCCAATCGCCCTGAGTATGTCGATAGATGTTTTGAGAACCTCTCAAGATTGAATTATCCAAATTTTGAGGTTGTGTTTGTTGTTAATTCTGAGGGTTTTGAAATTCCAAAAATTGAAGAGAAATTGGCGAAATTTTCAAAAGCACGACTATTACACTGTGAGCAGTTTGGTTCCCTTGGTGAGTGTCTCAATCAAGCGCGAGAAGTCATCAGTGGTGAGTACTGGATGAAGCTTGATGATGACGACTTTTATGGTCCGAACTATCTCATCGATCAAATGCTTGCATTTCGTTATACCGAAGCCTCCATTGTAGGTAAAAATTCTTACTATTGTTATATGGAAGAGTCGGATGAGCTCGCTGTACGTTTCCCCGGAAACGAATATTGCTATAGTAATCTTGTTGCCGGCGCGACTCTTTTAGTAAAAACAAAAGACACCTCTCACATCCCTTTTGCTACTGTGAAACGGGGTACGGATACGAGGTTCCAAGAAGCTTGTCGTGCTGAAAACTTGAAGATCTTCTCGGTTGATCGCTTTAACTTTGCGGCTTATCGCCATGAAGATGTTTCGCGCCATACGTGGGCAGTGGAGCGAGAAGAGTTCTTGAAGAAGTGTGCTGTCGTTGGAACGGGATTAGACCAGAATACTCTTGTTGCCTGATGTTAGCGTGCGGCGCACAGATTGCCGCTTGACGACCCAAAGAGCGATAGCCAGTCTTCTGTGGCAATTTTTTCGCTCATTGTCGAGGCGGTCAGAAGAGCATTTCCCCGTAGCTCTTGTCTATATGCGCGATCGTAGAGAAGCTTGAGCGCTCCATCGAGAATACCTTGGGAATCGCTTCGTTTAAAGATAAGTGAGTTCTCACCGTGACGTGCATATTCGTGAATACCGCCTGCGTCTGAGAGGAGAGGTACTACACCACACGCCATTGACTCAATTCCCATACGACCAAAGCCGTGCCACTGGGAGAGGTCTATACATACCTCACTGTGCCGGTAGAGTTCTGCTACTTCTGATTGGGAGATGGTGCCAGCTAATGTAACGCGTTGACTGAGAGAAGAGGGGAGCCCTTTTGTTTCACCAAAGAGGGTGATGTCAACCTCGGGGCACCTCTCGGTGAGTGAAGTGAGCAGCTCGAGGAGTTCTTGGGCTCCCCGTCGGGGTACGCTCGGTCGAAAAAGCGCAGCAATGCGGGGGCGTCCGAGATGCTCATGTTGGTTGCCAGGATAGAAGACAGTATTTGCAAGTCCCGGTGTAATCTTGCTTACCTGGATATTGTGTCGAGCCTCTACGGTCTCTTTGAGAAAGGATGTTTTTACCACACCCTGGAGACCTAAGTCATAGGTTGCTGTGGCAGATTCGCGCTCGAATTGTTGGTGCTCTGCTGGGAAGAACCACGGCTCGTAGTCTTGAATATAGTAAAAGCCTGTTGTCTCGGGAGCTTTGAGTGTGATCGCTTTTGCTAGGTAAGCGGTACTCCAAAAAGTGGCGATAACTTTTTGATTTGTCCACGGCAGAGCAATGAGTTCTTCTGGAGAAACAATGAGCGGTGCGCAAAGTAGGGGATACACAAGAGGCTCTCGTTGCTGAAGAGCTACGATACGTGCTTCCACTCCACGTAAGAGGAGTTCGTTTACGTGTTGCAAGACAGAGAGGGAACCGCCGTGTGATACAATGTTTGGCAGGAGAAAAACGACTTCAACGTTGTGAAGTAAGTGTTTGTGTTGAGATGAAGGTAGGGAAGACTTTGAGAGCTGTTGACAGTCTCTATATTCGCGCTTGAAGTTAAAGTGAGTTGGCCCTGCCACAAGGTCGGGGAAGTCCTCTCTGAACTCTTGGCGAAGGCACTCTAGGGGAGCTCTTCTGAGGTGTTCTCTGTGAGCAATCTGGAAGTATGGGCTCCAGCGAGCATCAAAGAGAGGTTGGTTGCGCTCAAGAGCTGCGTGGCGTGTGTCTTTGCCAAAAGAGGCTGATTGCTCATGGAAGATGAGGGTATTGTCAGCGCATACCGTACGGCACCCGTGGAGAAGGAGGCGCATGCAAAGGTCAGACTCCTCACAAAACCCTCTTTCGAAAACCCGGTCAAAGAAGCCAAACCGTTCGATGGCCCACCGTTTGAGGTAGAGCATTTGGCCTTCGGGTAAAATAACTTGTGGGAAGGTATGGTTTTTCTTAGCGAGTCGTTGAGCGGCTTGCTCAAGGGAATCGCCTGCTTGCATGGGCAGTTCGAATTGATAAGAGCCGGTGGAAAGTGGTGAAACAGCGGCAATAGTAGGGTTGTTATAAGCGGCTTGATAAAGACCGGATAGGGCAGAGGTGCTTAACGCGACATCAGAATTGAGTAGGACGATATCGTTTGTGGTCTTTGCCTCTGACAGCCCTGAGTAGCACGCTTCTAGAAAACCACCATTTTGCTCTCTACGAATGTATCGTAGTTTTTCTGAGTTTTGACAAAAGTGCTCGAGTGCTTGAGCGGTGCCAGTGTCGGAGGCATCATCAACGACAATAACCTCGTCAAAAGAAAATGAGCTGTCAAGGACACTCCTTAAGCAGCGCAAAGTGGCAGAGAGTGCATTATAAACTGGAACAATGATGGATACAGCTGCTCGCTCTTGTAGCTCTTGAGAGAGAGCTTTTTCGTAGCTAGAGACCTGAGTTGAGAGTGCTTCTCGATCTGAGCTGAGCAGAGTTTGTTGATCGACGCGCAGGTGTAGAGCTGCTTGTGACCAGTTGAGCCACTGTTGTTCTTCTGGGCTCGTAGTTGAAGGAATGTTCTGTTCGAGCTCGATGACTTTTCCATCAAAAAGATAGCGCAGCAGGTTCGCAGCGCGAGTTGTCTTAAATGAAAATGAGAGAATAAACGGAATCGTTTTGTTATCGAGATAAGAGGCGCGAAGATGTTTTGCCTGTTTGGCTACCTCTTCAAGTGAAAAGACAGGAGTTCCAAGAAGGGTCTTTGGTGGAAAAGAAGAAGTTTCTTCAAGAAGAACAAAGGGTGTCTCTCGTTGCTCGTGGAAGGAGAGGAGTTGTTGAAGAAGAGGGCGAAGATGCTGGATGTCCTCTTCTGGAGGGAGGAGAATGTAGATCTGAGGGTCAAGATGGCCATGAGAAGCTTTGAGTCGTTTCAGGCGATTTGCATCGAGCTCGATTGTACCACCGTAATAAGAGGTGAAAAGAAGTTGGTTTGCACGAGCAGCGATGCTGAGTGTTTCCTGGAATGTCGAATTTGGTACCTCCGTAGAGGAGAATTCAGTCATAAGAGAATGAAAGAGTTGCGACGAGCATAAGTGAGCAAAACCTGGATCTGATGAGTATTGAAAATGGGTCGCTGAAAAAAGAGATGGCTTTGTCCCATTTTCTTTTGGAAACGAAATGATGTCGACGCCATTCTTTTGGAGGTAGCGGTGTGCCTCAGAGAGGGAGGAGCTGGTTGGTAAGAGCGCGCCCTCTTGAAGGTGTAAGATATACTCGTGCCCAGAGGGAAGCTGGGAACTCTCCTCGAGTAAGGAGACGGTAGTCTTGGGCCAAATGACACTCAGAGAGGCAAGAGTGTTGCGTATTTTATTTCGTGCGACCTCATCACCCACTGAAATCAGGATATTGTGCACCATGTGCTTATCTTGAGCGATGAAGGCCTTGGCTGACTCTAGAGTTTGTTTGAGAAGAGGAGCATAGCCGCTTCCTTCGACAAGGAGTGTCAGAGGTGAGTTGCTCGTCAGCTTCTTTCTTGGGAGGTTGTACTGGCAGTGAGGATAGTATTGATCAAAAAGGTGTTGAGATGGCTCGGCGGAAGTTAGCCCTCCATTCCAAGACCAAATACACGCTTCTTGATTATCAAAGAGTGCGACGAGTGTGAGCTTATGGGGAGGACACGCCTTGAGTAATGGAAGAGGAAGTCGGACCTCGAACCCAGAGTGTAGGCTCGTTGGGGAGAGTGGATAAGCTTCAGCAACGTCTTCTCGGAGATCGTGGGGTGTGAAAAAAGCAAGAGTGGAGTTGTTGTAGCGTAATTCTAAACGACACTGTTTGTATGGGTGAAAGACCCAGCCAACAAGGGTAACAAACTGCTCCCCAAGAGCTTCTTGGAGAGATGCGCTAGACTGAGTTGGGTGGGCACCAAACTGGGGAGCTCTGTCTATGGCATGCCTAAGCTTGGGCCAGACGAGATGAGAAAGTGCCCGTAGGTTCATGTATTACAATGCCCAATACTCTATATGTTCAGGAATAGCTGATCGATTCAGGCACGCTTTGACGTCAACAATAAGCCCCTTGGAGGATGACATTTTGGTGAAGTCGAACTCTGAGTCTTCGTCTAGGTATGCTTGGTGTGAAACGGCTAAAATAATAGCATCAAGCTCTGTGAGTTCTTCTTTCTTGCTGAGAGTTATTCCATACTCATCTTGAACCTCTTTGGAGCAGGCATACGGATCGTGTGCGAGCGGGGTGCAGCCATATTCTTTGAGCTCATTAATAATGTCAGGAACACGGCTATTTCGGATATCTGGAACGTTCTCTTTGAAAGTAATCCCGAGGACAGCCACTCGAGCTCCCTTAATTGGAACATCACGGTTGATAAGCATTTTAATCGCTTTTTGAGCAACGAGTTTGCCCATATTATCGTTGATTCTTCGCCCGGCCAGTATGACCTGAGGGTGATATCCGAGTCGCTCAGCTGCATTTGTCAGGTAGTAAGGATCGACACCAATGCAGTGTCCTCCCACAAGCCCAGGAAAAAATTTAAGAAAATTCCATTTTGTACCAGCAGCCTCAAGCACGTCTCGAGTTGGGATATTCATGATATCAAAAATAATGGAGAGCTCGTTCATAAGAGCGATGTTGAGATCTCGCTGAGTGTTTTCAATCACCTTAGCAGCTTCAGCAACTTTGATAGATGGTGCTCGGTGTACACCAGCAGTTATGATAGCGCCGTACACCTCTGCTACGGCATCAAGAGTCTCAGAGTCTTGTCCGGAAACAACTTTGACGATCCTCTCAAGGGTATGTTCGCGGTCACCGGGATTGATGCGCTCTGGAGAGTATCCAAGTTTAAAATCAGTACCGCATGTCATGCCTGTGAGCTCTTCAAGGAGTGGCCCGCAGATATCTTCAGTGACACCTGGATAGACGGTTGATTCAAAAACAACGATGTCTCCCTTCGAGAGCACTTGAGCAACAGAGCGTGTCGCTGCACGAACGGGAGTAAGATCGGGATCATTATTTGAGTCAACCGGGGTAGGGACGGCAATGACATAAAAGTTGCAATCTTTAAGATCTTCAATGGCGCAGGTATAGCTCAGTGGGCTTTCAGCGAGTTCTTCTGGAGTAGACTCGTCGGTGTGATCGATTCCATCTCTGAGCTCAGCGATACGACCCTCATGGATATCGAATCCGATCGTTCCCTCGAACTTTCGACTAAATGCTAGAGCAACGGGAAGACCCACATAGCCAAGACCAATGACACCAATTTTCATTCTCTGTAGACTCCAAAAGAGGGAATAGATAGCGGCGGTAGTGGGGCTAATATCTCTAAAGTACAAGAGATTTTCAAGGGGTAGAGAGCGTCTTTGTGAAATCGAACCTTTTGTTGTGCCGAGTGATATGAGATACGTTATGAAAGCACCGAAATTGACTCCACGGTCATCTTAAATATGTAGTGTTTATCGTATGTTCCGTCAGCAATTCTCCTGTTTGGTATGAAGAAAGATAGCCCTATTTTCGTAGCTGGTCACCGAGGACTCGTTGGTTCAGCCATCATTCGTAACCTGACATCAAAGGGGTATACGAACATTCTTTGCAGAGGGAGGGATGAGCTTGATCTCCTTGATCAGGCTGCAGTGAACTACTTCTTTCAACAAAATAAGATCGAATATGTTGTGATTGCTGCAGCGAAGGTCGGTGGGATTTTGTATAACCAAAATTACCAGGCAGATTTTCTTTATGAAAACCTAGTAATAGCGGCCACGCTTATTAACGCCGCAGCAAACAACGATGTAAAAAAACTTCTCTATCTTGGTAGTTCTTGTATATACCCTAAGCTCGCTCCTCAACCGCTGAAAGAGGAATATCTCCTTACAGGACCCCTTGAGCCCACGAATGAAGGATACGCGATTGCGAAGATTGCCGGGCTTAAGCTTTGCGAAAAGTACAATATGCAGTACGGCAAGAACTTCATATCCGCTATGCCGACAAATCTCTATGGTCCAGGAGATAATTTCCATCCTGATCACTCGCATGTGATCCCGGGAATGTTGCGCCGTTTTCACAGAGCGAAGATTGAAGGAATTCCTGAAGTTGTCGTTTGGGGCAGTGGTAATCCAAAGCGAGAATTCCTGCATGTTGACGATTTAGCTGAAGGCCTCTATGTGCTCATGGAAAAGTATGATGATCCAACAGTCATTAACGTTGGCACCGGAGTCGATTGCTCCATTGCTGAGCTTGCTTGCATGATGAAAGATGTGGTCGGATATCAGGGGGAAATTGTTTTCGATACATCCAAGCCAGATGGAACTCCACGAAAAGTCATGGATGTGTCCCGCATGAAATCACTCGGCTGGGAGCCAAAATACAGCCTAGCAGATGGCCTTGCAGAGACCTACCAGTGGGTGCTTGAGAATAAGATCTTTGATGATGGCAAGACGGCGTATAATCGGATACGGAGGGGGGCGATAATATAATCCTCCTGGCTTTGTCTTTACCTCTGCTTTAGTCTCCGCCTCTATCTTGGCTTTAGTCTTAGTCTTGGAACTTGTCGGAAAAGATAAGTGTAACTCACTCATTCTCGGTGATCTCGGTGGTTATACTCGACTTGAAATTCACCACCGAGATCACCGAGCGTTTTCGGACAGCTTTTTGGTATCAACCTAAATCTAAAATAATTCACCGCTGGCGACGCCTACGTATCGTTTTTCATGCACACCCACATAGGCGAAGAAACAGGAAAAGATAAATAGGCTGAGGCTGATACCAAGAATAACACTAAAGCCAAGATATAGACTAAGGCGGAAACTCAGGTAGAGAGACGTAAAGAGTGTCTTGATGATGCGCCGGGTTTACTGCGGATCGATTCTCTTAGCTTATTTTGTAGTACTCCCTGTACCACTCAACAAAGTTCTTCACCCCATCGCGAATATCCGTCTGAGGTTTGTAGTTTACGTCTTTGATAAGATCGCTCACATCAGCATATGTATCTGGGACATCGCCGGGTGCCATAGGGACAAGCTCTTGCTCGGCTTTCATTCCGAGTGCGTCTTCTAGTGCAGCGATAAAGTCAGTGAGTTGAACGGGGTTGTTGTTACCGATGTTATACACCCGAAAAGGTGCATTGCTTCGTCCAGGGTGTGGGTTAGTGCTTGACCATTCGGGGTCGGGCCCGGCGATTTTGTCAGAGGTGCGAACGACTCCTTCAACAATATCATCGATATACGTAAAATCCCGGCTATGTTTACCGTAGTTGAAAACTTGTATCGGCTTGCCGTTGAGAATACTTTTTGTGAAAAGGAAGAGTGCCATATCAGGCCTTCCCCAAGGACCGTAGACGGTAAAAAACCTTAAGCCAGTCGTGGGGAGTTCAAAGAGGTGGCTATATGTATGAGCCATGAGCTCGTTTGCTTTTTTTGTTGCCGCATAAATTGAGATGGGGTGGTCAACATTTTGTGATGTTGAGAATGGGATAGCTGTATTTGCACCGTAGACAGAACTGGAAGAGGCGTATGTAAGGTGCTCAACGTTGTTATGCCTACACGCCTCAAGGATGTTCATGAAACCATCGAGGTTTGAAGAGACGTAGGCTTGAGGATTCTCAAGGGAGTATCGTACACCTGCTTGAGCGGCGAGATGGATAACTCGTTGAGGTTTGATAGAAGTGAAGAGTTCTCGAATAGCTGGTTCGTCAGCGATGTCCATTTTTTGAAAGGAGAAGTTGGCTTCGTTTTCGAGAAGTTTGAGCCGAGCTTCCTTAAGCGACGGATCGTAGTAGTCATTAACATTATCGATGCCAATGACTTCATCTCCTCGGTTGAGGAGGTATCGTGATGTTGCTGAACCGATAAATCCAGCAGCGCCAGTAACAAGAATGCGCATAAAAGTTCCCTAAAGAGGATGTTACTCCAGCAAGATAACAGTTTTTGGGGGTGACTACTACCCTACGAAGCAGGTTATTGTGAAGATGGAACGACATGCGCTTGACTGTCAGGTTGTGTGGTGTTCTTGAGGATAATTCGATTACAATAGTGCGTATGATCACTGAACTGGGCGGTCGTATTACTCGCCAAATCTCTCATTTTGGAATACGTGGACTTCTTTCGCGAATGAAAGAAAGGCTTCTAGGAAGAAACTTTATTTCTTCTCCAGATCCTTGGGAAGACCAGTTTCTTGAGCCACCAACAAGTGGCCCACTTATTTCTATTCTTGTCCCGGTTTACAACCCAGAGGAGTTCTTCCTTCACGATCTCATACGTTCAGTGCTCTCTCAAACATATACACACTGGGAGCTGTGTCTCACAGATGATGCCGCCGATCAATCCTTGGTGCGAGAGGTGCTCGAGAAATACACAAGACAAGATACTCGGATTCGTTCCTTCTCTGCTGATACAAACGAGGGTATTGCTGCCGCTACAAACCGTGCGCTCAGTGAATCCCGAGGTGAACTGGTTGCCTTTGTCGATCACGATGACCTCTTAAGCCCTCATGCGCTGGCTGAAGTCGTTCATACGTTTGCGGCACATCCGCAGTGCGATGTTGTCTACTCAGACGAAGACAAGGTTGATGCTCAAGGAAGAAGGGGGGAGGTGACACGAAAGCCAGCTTGGTCACCCTCGTATTTTTCTTCTTTTATGTATGTTGGACATCTTACGGTTTACCGTCGTGCCTTAGTCGATCAAGTTGGTGGTTTTCGTTCAGAGATGGATGGAAGCCAGGATTACGATCTCCTTCTACGCGCCGCTCCACTTGCGCGAGATATCGTGCATATTCCCAAAGTGCTCTATCACTGGAGAGTTCACCCTGGGTCAGTAGCATCACACCAAGGCTCTAAGTCGTATGCGTATGAGCGGGCGAGGTGCTCTCTTGAAGAGAACCTGCGCTTGACAGAGAGTGCAGACATTGACGTTGAGCATGGGCTGTATCCAGGGTTGTACCGCATTCGACGAAAACCGAAAGTCGAGAAAGCTGCTGTCCATATCGTTCGTTCAGGCTCTTATCCCTTCGTTCGTCCGCAACGCGCAACGTCATACATAGATATTGTCGGTACCGATCTCGTGGAAGCTCCGATCGGATCGATGAAGTGGAGAGAGTCTGTCCAGCAGTTGTGCGATGAATCATCTGCTGAGTACTTCTTTTTTGCCCACGGTGCACTTTCTCCATTAGGTACAGAGTCGCTTACGGCGCTTTATGAGGCGGTACAGTGTCCAGGAGCTCTGGCGGCGTCTCCCCATGTTCTTGCCGACGATCGAGCGGAAATACTGTATGCGGGCTCTCATATAGACGAGGGAGAGATCGTAAATTCGCACTACAAAGAGTACGCCTATGGGGCAGGATATAGTTTTCGACTGTGGACGGTGCGGGAAGTCTCTCTACTGAGTTTTTCTGCGCTCTTTATTGAAAAGCGCGCTCTTATGTCTTTTCTTTTGTCTGCGGAGGAGTGGGAGGATCAAGCACACGCAGAACTTGAGCTTAGCCGCGTACTCAAAGGAGAGCAGGGGAGTATGCTCTGTACGCCGTATGCGAGGTTTACGTCGAAGATCGATCCCTTTTCTGCTCGTAATGTAGTTCCATTTGACCCGAGGTTCGAGTTGGGCGATCCTTATATGCCAAGTCCACCACAAACGAGCCTTTAGCGTATGCCGACAATCATCATACCCGTATACAATGCTTTTGATGAGGCCATACGCTGTCTCAAGAGTATTGCGCTGCACTCTCCTGGGGAGAAAGTGGTTGTTGTTGATGATGCCAGTCCAGATGGAGTCTTTGAATATTATTGCTCTTTGCATAATCTGTCTCTTGAGCACCTCTCCTTTGATCGTAATGAAGAAAATCTTGGTTACGGTGGATCATGCAACAGAGGGATTGTATTAGCAGGAGACGATGATGTTGTGCTCTTGAATAGTGATACAATCGTTACTGCTGGGTGGATTGAAAAGCTTAAACGGGCTGCCTATTCTCGCAAGAGAGTGGGAACGGTCACTCCGTTTACTAATAATGGAGCTATCTGCTCACTTCCTCATTTTGGTATTGATAATAATCTTCCATCTGATCTCTCAGTGGATGAGTTTGCTGCTCTAGTTGAAGAAGTTGCTGATGGAACGTATCCAGAGCTACCAACGTGCGTTGGTTTTTGTGTCTATATTTGCCGCGAAGCACTTAAAGCTTGTGGGATGTTTAAAGCTGAGGCGTTTCCTCGGGGGTATGGTGAAGAAAACGATGTCTCGCTCCGTTTTGCCCAAGCTGGCTACAGCAATCTGCTCGATCCATCAACGTTTATCTATCATGGTGGCAGTGCGTCGTTTCAAGAAGAGAAAAGTGAGCTCATGGAGCAGGGACAAAAGATAGTTGAACACGGCTATCCTCATTACGCTGATGATATCGCTCGTTTTTATGTACAAAATCCGCTCAGGCCTTATCAATCGAGGGTACATGAGGCACTTCTTTCTCACTGGCTTTCCACAAAAGAGGGGGTGGTGCTTCATCTCTTACATAACGGCCCCTACGTTAGCCGTATCGATCCACTCGGTGGAACTGAGCGGTGTGTGCAGGGACTTATTGAAGATCTTCCTCAGTTAGCACATTGGAGCCTCGTTGTTTCACAGAAATACTATATCCTTTCTGCGCATATGGGAGCGTTTCACCGTGAATTTTATTTTCCGCTTGCTACGACTTCACTTGCCGATATCGTGAGCGAAGATCTCTTTCCACTTGTTCATGTGCATCACACCAGGTGGTTTAATCAGGGCGAAGTTGCAGAGGTGCTGGCAGATCACTCCAATGTAGTGCTCTCCGTTCATGATTTCGTGCTCGGATGTCCTCGTTTTCACCTCTTAACTCCAGAGGTCAAGCACTGTGACACCACAACCTGTTCATCGATCTGTGGGTATTCAAAGTCGTTTATTTCTCGCTACCGTGAGTCAGGCCAACACCTTCTCTCGTTGGCATCAAAGGTTGTCTGTTACTCAGATTCTTCGCGTGAGCTCCTTTCAAATATATTCCTCCTTCCTGAGTCGCTCGAAGTAGTGTCTCATGGAATATCTGTCCCACGAGTTAGTGAGGTGCCGGTGCAGCGCAGCGCCGAGGATCCACTTCGAGTTGCTCTCTTTGGGCACATTGTTCCACATAAAGGAGGGGAGATCCTCGCTAAGCTCTTTCAGAGGTCCTCGCTCCCTTCAGGTGTACCTGTAGAGTGGCACCTCTTTGGCCCTAATGATTCCCCTACTCGTGGTGAGCATGTCCGTGCGCACGGTTCTTACACCCACGAAAGCCTTGCAAGCTTAGTGCGTGAGAGTGGTGCACATTGTGCGCTCTTTCTCTCTCAGTGTCCTGAGACTTACTCTCTTGCTGTTGATGAAGCGTGGGCGTGTGGGCTTCCCGTGATCGTCTCACCACTTGGTGCACCGAAAGAGCGAGTCCAAAAGTATGGGGCAGGGTGGATCCTTCCTACGTTTGATGAGAATGATATTCTCTCGTGCCTAGAGACTGTAGGTAGTAACACAGAAGAATTCGAAGCCAAGGCGAAAGCCGTACAGCAGGTACCATTACTCTCTCGTCAGCAGGAAGCTTTAGAGTTGGCTTTACACTATAGAAGTTCTGCACGTACGAGTGTTATGTATGAAGCCCTTTTAGCCATAGCCAAGGATTCCCCACTTCAGCCAACAACTTGGAAAAAAGTTGTTGGATCGGTTGTAAACGTGTGTGTGAAACTCCTTGATTCCTTGCGTGTGCGAAGAAAGGTAGAAGCTGTGATTTATCGAGTGATACCTGAGCGGATATTGCGTAGGGTCAAGAATGTTCGACGGTCAGCGATGATCTCTTCGTAGAGGAGGAGTGATTCATCCTGATTGGTCTAAAGTGTCTCTTCATTTTGAATGAATCCAGAAGGCTCACTCCATCACGAAAAAGAAGAGGTAACTACTTAAAATTCTTGGGGATATGGACATTCTTGGGATAACTT
>JAUIBK010000011.1 GCA_030428205.1 bacterium | reverse complement strand
TCGACGAGCTTGACCACCGAGATCTCAACACTGATATCCCTTGGCTTGAAGGAAAAATTACAACAGCTGAGAATCTTAATGATGCTATTTGGGAGAGACTCTCACCTCTCTTTGAGCAACGTTCTGAAGATGTTTCGCTGTATGAATTGAAGTTGTGGGAGACGGCGAAGATGTTTGTGAGTCGTCGGGCGGGGTAATTGCGTATTTTTACTCTCATTCAGTTCACCCCATCTCTTTGCTCATAATCCCACTTCCTCCTTTCCCTCTCCCTTTGTCCTCATCCTTTTCCTTATCATAATCCTTCTCTTGCACCTGCACTTAACTCCTTCTCCTCTTCGTTTTGATAGAGAGGAGGAATTTGGTGCAAGAGTAGGATAAAGACGAGGAAAAGGAAGAGGGGGAGTTAGGGGATTGGATTAAGATTTAGACTGCCCCTCAGCTGATATGGTATACAAACTCAAAGGAAACAACACTGTACCCCTCTTATGATCTCTTTTTCTCCCACTTCCGATCCCTCCTCTTTTGGTCACCATTTCCATGTCCGCCTCAATGGCATCACCCTCGACGATACGGATAAGAAAGTACTCGAAACACTCCGGCCTATTGGAGTGCAGATTACAGACCACAACTTTGACCAAGAAGCACCTTACGAAAAGTGGATTGAGAAACTCTCAAGTCTTCTCGACGGTGTGTACGCTCGTACCGGCCGAGAGAAAATGCTTGTATCCATTGACCACGAAGGTGGACGGGTACATCGACCACCACCACCTCTGACCCACTTTCCTTCTCCTGCAAGTTATCAAGCTCGAGCGTATGAGGTTGCCAAATGTATGGCTACAGAACTCCTCTCACTCGGAATCAATCTCACCTTCTCTCCTGTGTGTGACATCCACTCTAATCCAGACAACCCCGTGATTGGAAACCGCAGCTTTCACTCGGATACTGAAACTGTTTGCCAACGGGTACGAGAATATATTCAAGGAGCAAAAGAATCGAGTATTCTCACTTGTGCAAAACACTTTCCAGGACACGGAGACACCGCTGTTGATAGCCACCTTGAACTTCCCTCCGTTGAACACACAAAGGAAGCACTTCAGTCACGTGAACTTCTGCCTTTTAGAGCTGCAATAGACTCTGGTGTGGATATGGTCATGACAGCTCACGTCATGATTCCCCATCTCGATCCAAAATTTCCGGCGACCTTATCGAGTACGATTCTTCCGGCACTCTTACGTCAAGAGTTACAATATGAAGGAGTCATTATTACTGATGATCTTGATATGAAGGCGATCACCAAACATTTCTCTGAAACCGTGATTGCCCAACAAACTCTACCTGCTGGGTGCGACATTCTCCTCTTTAATCACGAACCTATTCGAGCAACGAAAGTTGCCAAAGAGCTCTACAGACTGCTCGATGCTGGCTCACTAAACGAATCACTCTTGCGTAAAAGCTTCGAGCGGATCCTTAAACTCCTAGAGAAGCTTCCAGACAAACAAGCTCCCTCGGTCCTCGCTCAAGAGCTTTTACGTCAAAACGAAGCACTTCGAGCCGACATCTCAAAGGAGACCCAATGAAAGAAGTCAAACCGGGAATCTTTCAAACTCCAGATACGGAGCCAACTCTTCGAGTGGGCATTGTGCTTGAAGAAGATAGAAAGAGATCTGTCAAAATGCGAGCGCTTTCGTTTCCCGTTACCGCTCATATCGATGGAAATGAATATCCCATAGAACAAGGATCTCACTTTACTACCACTCTTGAAAACAACACTCTCTCTTTGGCGCTCGATGGAGAGACTCTCTGCAAAACAAGATCTAAAATAACACTTTCTGTTAACGAGTCTCGACCTCTCGCCCCCCAAGCTGGTACAGAAATTCAAGGAGTCGTAGCTGGACGCTCATTTCACTGGAAGAAAGAGATCGATCAGATCTGCCACGGGAGCTTTTCTGTTCACCCTGCAGAAGATGGAATTATCGTCGTCAATCATATTCCTTTTGAAGACTACCTTTCGTGTGTTATCGCCTCAGAAATGAGCGCCGAGTGCCCTGAGAGTTTTATTCAAGCACAAGTAACCGCTGCGCGATCGTGGGCTTCAGTCTTCTTACACAACAAGCACTCAGAAACTCCCTACACCATTTGCAATGACGATGACTGCCAACGATACCAAGGAACGACTCACCTCACACAGGAGTGCATAGCAGCCGCCAAAGGGTGCCGTGGTGATTTTCTTGTTCGTGAAGATGGCTCAATTGTTCCTACCTACTACTCAAAGAGCTGTGGTGGACGCACGGAAACTGCTAAGGCGTGTTTCGATCTCGATCTCCCCTACCTCTCGAGCATCTTCGACGGCTCATCCTCTTCTCCTCTAGCGACGTACAATCTGCAAGATGACGATGATTTCGAGGAGTGGCTACACTCTACTCCTGAGAAACACGACGCCCCATTCTGTAGCCCTGCTTATATCTCCGAAGAGGAGCTTCCTCAGTTTCTTGGTGCCGTTGATGAGCCTCAAAAGTACTACCGTTGGAACTCCTCAATCTCCTCTGAAGAACTGAGAAAAAGTCTACAAGAGAAGTTTCACATCACTGCTTCGGCTATCCTAGCGACTACCCCTGGTAAACGCGGAGCATCTGGAAGATACCTTTCTTACTCAATTACCTACAGAGATACCAACGGAGAAGAACAGGTTCTCAAACTCGAAAACCAATACCAGATCCGCCAAGCTTTTCATGACTCCTTCCTCTTTAGCTCCGCTTTTCTTGCAGAAGAAAAACGTAGTGGAGATGAAGTCTCCGAGATAATTTTTTCTGGCGGCGGTTGGGGTCACGGTGTCGGTTTGTGCCAAATTGGAGCGCTTGGAATGGCTCTCGACGGGAAATCGTATGAAGAGATTGTGCGCCATTATTTTCCAAAAGCTCAACTGAAGAAGGGTTACGCATGAAGCTTCCTCTCACTCTTTTTGATACAGTGCTCAGCTTTAACTCTCTCGCCAAAATCCCTTCACACACTATCTCCATAGATTGGTTTGGGAATGAAGTCGAGACAAGGGCTTCGTTTCAACTCGCGGCTTCCATGGACCACATTCTCTTTGCTGCTACGGTTTCATCAGCACCTCTTTGCAACACATCCCTTAACGAAGGAGAGTACATCGAAGGATTGTGGCAACAAGATGTCGCGGAGCTTTTTCTCTGCGATGAGAACTCAACTGCTTATCAAGAGTTTAATCTTGCCCCGACTGGCGCATGGTGGAGCTTTGCGTTTTCAGACTATCGAACAGAGGACAACGCTAGGTATCACCACCCAGAAGGAATTCAATGCCTCTCAGAGATACATAGTCATTCATGGAACGCAGCCATTCTCATCCCTCGCCAGCAGCTGTCCATCGAGTTCGATGCAGCAGCTCACTCTCGCGCGAATGTATGCTTTATCTTAGGAAGCGACGACAAAAAGCGCTATCTTTCTTGGAAGAAGTTAGGGGGGGAGCAACCTGATTACCACCTCATTGAAAACGCTGCATTATTACAGCCTCGCCAAGGCTAACTGAAATACTAGTCAGCTGTTATCATCCGGCTCGCTTCAAGTGCTAGTTTTTTTGAGTTTGAAACTACACACTGAACACTCCTATCCGCACCGTTCTGATAGTGATGCCACTTTACAGGCTCAATTGAAATGATATCGCGAGAGCCGTCTTCACTTTTACTTACAACTGCATTGCTAAAAGAAAGAGCGACAAACATCCTATCTTTTCTCGAAGAGGGTCTATTTTTCATCAATTCAATAACTTTTGCGAAGCAATCCTGTCCATTCACTGACAACTTCCATAAAGCGATATCCCCCGAGTAGCCTCTCACAATATAGTCAAGCTCGAGAATGGGATTTTGAAAAACCCTTTCGCCATCAAGATCATACCCTGACAGTTGAGAGTTGCTCACGATTGAATGGAGGTCATAAAGCGTATCGCTAGATTCAATACTATTTGAAAGTTGATTAGGAGAATTCAAGACAGCAATACTATTGGAGCTCGAAAACAAAACCGTCAAAGGAGTATTTGCTGACGCAGCGCTAGCACAGAACAGAAGGAACGTAAGTAGGATAGTCAAACGAAACAAAGCAGCCTCCCTTAATAAATTCTAACTACTCTTTTTCGTATAACAGTCTTTCATCAGGAAGTCATGCTATAATTGAGTAGCTCTTCAAAATCAGGGTTTTTTACAGTGAAGAGTCTTAAGTCCCAAGGCATTATCGTCGCGCTTGAAGCAACAGAGTGCAGATGTCTGCGATATGCTGGGAATAGCGACAATAAAACAGTAGCCTGCATTATTCATAAACCATGAAGCCCTCTTCTCTCTACAAACTTCCTACCTTAAAACTCGCCAAGAGACTCCTCGGCGCAACCTTAACCACCATAATAGACGGCAAAGAAACCTCCGGAAGAATTGTAGAAGTAGAAGCCTATCACGGTGACACAGATCCAGCGTGTCACTGCTACTACCGCAGAACTGAACGAAATGAAGTTATGTTTTGGGAGCCTGGGCACTGCTACGTGTATCTCATCTACGGAATGCATTACTGTGTGAATATCGTAAGCGAAAAGAGAGGCACGGGAGCAGCTGTGCTTATTCGCGCCGTAGAGCCACTAACAGGAATAGACATCATGCTTCAACGAAGACGATGTAATAAGCACAGCAATCTAACAAACGGCCCTGCCAAACTATGTAAAGCACTTGGAATTGATAAGAGCCTTCTTGGAGAGCATTTCTTAGATTCAGAACGAATCTCAATCACTCCTCAAAAGCCACTTACAGCAAACCAGATCATACAAACGACTCGCATAGGAATAAGTAAAGGCCAGGATTTACCGTGGCGATTTTATGACAGCCAAAGCAAGTGGATCAGCAAAAGATAAGCTTACCAAGACTCTCATGAAGAAACTCTTTCTCACACCTCTAGAGGGCTCCTGAGCCAACACTTCACCCATTCGACCAGCTCACCAAAGGTCTGAACAGCATTATCCTCCCTATCTGCGCCTTCCGAAAATGGGCGAAGCCTTTCTGGAAATGTTCTTTTAAAGGAGAGTTCTAATCGATTGCGTATATCGAACTCATCAATGATTTGATTGCTTCTCTGAATCTCCGAGATGAGGATCAAATCATCAACACACTCTTCAACATCGAGAGCAAGTGCTTCGCAAACAACTTCCGTCACAACACTTCGAACCATAGCATCAAGGCGTGGCTCTAGATACCCAATGACAGCAGCACTTACCCTACCACCCGAAGCAGGTGCTAGGTCACTTACGGCCTTACAACCATTTTGAAGAGCCGTTGCAAAAGCCTTCGTTCCCCATGGAAACAGCGCACCCACCTCAGGAAAAGTTGGTAGTTCTCGTGTTTTTTCTAGTAAGCTCTCATACGTGCGGCTCCAAGAAACGTGCTGAGCTGGAGGGGCGACTTCAAAAGTATCACAACCAAGATTTATTGTTATTGAACGAATCTTTGAGCTCGTGGGATCGATGACAAACTCATCAAATGCATGTGGAAAGTTTTTTCTCGTTCCGTCGACCTGTGTCCATTTATATCCAAAGTGGACAATCACTCGATTTGGGTCTCGTGGATTCGTTGCAATTGTATGGAGCGTGATATCTTTTCGTTCTGTAAGATCAAACACCCTGGTATAGAAATCTCTCGGGTTTTGAGGCGTATAATTACTCGAGCTAGGAAATACGTGTGCATCTACCTCAAAGAGAGCAACTAATGTTTCAAAATCATTATTGTTCAATGCAGCAAAGTACTGCTTTACGATCCGAGCAGCAAAATCTGGGTCTCTCTCGACTGGAGTTCTTTCAGGGTGCATCATGATTCAAGTCCTTCATGCCCCAATCCAAAGAACAACCTACCATAAAGTGTAATTAATTCACAAATTCTACCGTCGACATTCTCTCACACGTATAAGTTCAGTCCCAGCTCAAAGACTCCTGTTGGCATATCAAGGCATTCGGTTATCTATATTCCCCGCACTTGAAATTTCCGGTTCAATCAGCACCGAGGGCGGGGAGTATCCCCCAACCTGCGACGAGCGTTCGACTGAGCTCACGCCGAAGTCTCACGCCGAAGTCTCACGCCGAAGTCTCAGCCGAGTCGAGGGACAACACATACCTCCCGCTAGTGGTCCATCCGGTAAATTTTTTCATCAAGGGTGCGCAGATTTAGTCCAGACTGCTCCTCCCCGGACTGAGCGAAACCGGAGGAATACTCCCAGTATTTCGAGGATTTCGGGAAGGAGGAGAGGAGCAAGATGGGCTGAAGATGTGCGCAAAGGGTGAAAAAATTTACCGGATGGACCACTAGTGTCACTTCAATAAAGTTTTTTCACTTCGTTCAAACCCTTTTGGGCCATAGCACTAGATAGCGATAAGGCCCGATCAGGGCCTTTCTATAAGAAGTGCCTAGGCTTGTTGAAGTCAGACATTTTCATTTGCGGGAGGTATACACTGGTCCTGAGAGACGCCATAGCAGTTACATGGTAGCCACAACAATGAAAGACAGAGAAAGATAAATTCGCGTAAGCTTCTCAATTCCTTTATATTTGTCACTGAAAAGGTAGTACATGTACGCGCGCTTCATGGTAAAGACTGACACCAAAACCATATCTTCGTCTGGATCCGAGCAACTTCATCCTCCAAGAGATTTTGGGGCCGAATTCCTACGGACTATTCTTGAGTCCGGAGATCTCATTGAAGCTTTTGATGCAAACACGGAAATTGGTAGAGTTATCCAGATCGTTGATCGGCTCAGAGAAATTTTTGAATCTGCCGATTTGAGCATCAAACAGCACGCTCCGCTCCTCCGCTCGCTTACAGGAATGG
This sequence comes from bacterium, assembly GCA_030428205.1. GTDB lineage: Bacteria > Bdellovibrionota_C > UBA2361 > UBA2361 > RFPC01 > JAUIBK01. Next base: position 90,276 of record JAUIBK010000011.1, on the reverse strand, counting down.
AACAGCGACAAAAACAAGATGCGATTTTTGACCTCCTTTTTACCGAGCACGGCCTCCATGAAAACGATTGGGATTTTGCAAATGAAGAGCTCAAACTTCCCTCAAGTGGCGACAGATCGCTTCTCAAACAATGCTCTCTTACTCAGTTACGTGTCTTTCAACACAAACTTCATGGCGCACTCAAAGCCGAGCTAGTACTGACAGCTCAAACACCCGAGCAACGCACACGGGCACTAAGTTCCTTTAGTCTTCACCTGACAGGCTCTTCGCCAGAGGAAATCTCTCAAGTAACAGTACGTGAGCTTGCTCGTTATATGGCTCTTGCCGCATTTGCACTGGGAGATCACAGAAATGGAGAGGCTTCAGAGCAGGTACAGCGACAGAGAATCGAAGAGGCATTTGATGCTGCACTCTATGGAGATTTTCCTGATCCAACGAGTCGTACAAGCTTGTTTATTAACAAACTGCTCCGTGGTGGAATCGTTGGGGGATATTGCTACAGGTTAACAAGAGATCGAGAAGACCCAACAGAAACTCCAAGATTAAGAAATCGAATAGGAGAGCTTGCAGCTCCACTACGAGAGAGTGCCCCTGATGAAGTCCTACTCCTTCACTCACAAGCTAAGTACCGCCCCCTGAAAGATTCATGGAGAGCTTTTTCTCAAGAAACTCTCCCACTTGAAGAGCTACGACAATCACTCTGCGAACAAAGTACCTTTCCGATTCAAGATCATAGAGAGGTTTTTGAGGCCCTGACACCCAGACAATCCCACTGGTCTCACATCCAGCGGATGAAATACGCAACACTCCTCAAGCGTGTTGTACGTACTGCGAAAGAAGTGAAAGCATCTCAGCAACAAGATCCTGAGTCTGGCGAAAGTTAGAGCTTTGTTCGCCTGTAGACTCGTCCATATAGAGCTTACGATTGAGCTCAATCATTACTGAGGAGACACGTGTATCGCCATAAAGCTTTAACGGCACCATGCTTCCAGCAAACGGCTCATTCTCAGAAAAGGTAAGCCCTCTACCTTCAACAAGAGAAGCCACTTCATCAACAAGCTCGCGAGGTGTGTGCTCTTGTAGAGTACCAAGACATATATCTGGACGAGAGAGTGTTTGACTGGGCTCGTACGGAAGGACATGCTCAGGAAAAGAGTGGCAATCAACGATTAGGCACTGACCAAATGCTTCAAGTATTGCTTCAACACCAACAAGCATTGCCTGATGGTACGGACGGTAATATGTCCGGAGGAGTTTTTCTCGCTCTTCTTCTGAAAGTTTTCGACGAAGAGGTTCTTGGTGACAGGTCTTTTCATAGATCACACCTACACCACGAGCTGCCATTGGTTCATCTTCGTCAGACTCATACCGCTCAGTGTCAAGTAAAAGGCGGCTAAAATTTGCACGTAGCCACCGTCCGCCAAGCGACTCAATAGGAGCAAAAAGTTCATCAGTAAACCAATCGACAATAAGCCGGTGCTCATTTGCAAGCTCTTCCCCAGTAAGAACAAGTTGCGAATAGTACGTTGACGGAAAAAAATCTGAGCTATGAGGGATGTTTCCAAAGAGAGGAACAGTAACTTCAGATGAACTAAGAGTATAGGGAAAGACGTCTTGAGGCATGTTACAAGTATAGAGGAAATCACCACACTGTGCAGGATGCACAAAATCGTGAGAGATCCGGTTACTCATAAAAGAGGCAGGAATACCCCCTTCGGGAAAAGCAAGACATCTGTCTTGAGACTGGTAGTGTGCACATGTTTCACACTGGGCAAGAGAAAATTCCTCTAGGTACTCTTCTTGAGCAATCTGATAAGGGCCAGGTCGTGCTTTCATTACTGAGTTAGTAAATCAAGGACGACGACGTCTGGGGTGCCGTAACGATCAAAATCCCAGCTCTGCGGTGAATGATTATCGTCCCAAGGAATCCTATCAACTTCGCTAAAGCCAAACTGTGCGTAGAGTTTTGGAAGCTTATTACCAATGTCAAAACACTCTACGCGCCGTCCACCCCGCAAAATAGCATCTTCAATTAAATAGCGACCGACTCGAGTTCCAGGCAGTGAAAAGACAGAGACGATTTCCTTGCTCGGTAAGATGCCAAACCCGCCTGTATTATTATCAGTAAGAAAGAGGCGAGCACCTTCGCGCTCATAGTCCGCAACAGCATATGGAGTAAGCATCAGTCTGTGCCTTTCTGGGAGCATCTCTCTGAGCATAACAAAACGGTTACGTTCAGAGCGTGTATCAAGCTCATGCACTGAGACACTCAGCAGGGGAACTTCTGCAGCCGGTACGGCTAAGGTCTCTTCGAGCGTGGGGGAGGGACCAGAACGGGCTGGGTTTTCATCCGGCAGAGGATACGATTGACTACTTAAAGGCATGAGCTTCACAACAAAGAGATCGTGCTCCATACACACAATCCACAAACCCCGAAGCCACAGATTCTGCCACCTCAGCGATTTTATGCAACCCTTCTTGACTCTTTTTTTCTTCCTAATATGATTCGAACACATGGTGAAGAGACACACATACTGGACTCCTCAACGAAAACGACGCCTCTTGTCTCTTTTTAGGGAGCTTTACCCCAATCCTCGTTCTGAGCTCAACTTTCGTGGGAACTATCAGCTCGTCGTCTCCGTGGCCCTCTCTGCACAGTGCACTGATAAGAAGGTGAACGAAGTCACACCGGCTCTTTTTGAGACGTATCCTGATTTTTCGGCTCTTGCAAAAGCTCGGCAGTCAGATGTCGAAAGGATTATTCGTCAAGTAAATTACTACAAATCAAAATCAAAAAATATTATCGCCATGGCGAAGAAGGTCACCGAGGAGTTCTCTGGGAAACTTCCTCGTGACCGTAAAAAGCTAGAGTCTTTAGCTGGAGTAGGAAGAAAGACAGCAAGTGTCGTTCTCTCTGAGCGCGGCATCGAGCCAGCATTTCCGGTTGATACACACGTCTTTCGAGTTGCTCGGCGGCTTGAGCTCGCCTTCTCTGAGAAACGTGATGAAGTAGAAGAGGAAATCAAAGCAGCCTTTGCTCCTGAAACATGGCGAGAACTTCACCACTGGCTTATTTTTCATGGAAGAAGAGTGTGCAAAGCACAGCGGCCGTTGTGTGAGGAGTGTGCTCTTTTGAAGCTCTGTGTTTATGACTCATAGGCGGAGGCTGAGGCCAAGAATAAGACCAAAACGAAGATATAGACCAAGAAAGAGAACTGAGGCTGATGCGTAGGCAAGGATTGTCCTTATTCTCCTTCTTCTTAGTCTCAGCCTTTGCCTATATCTTCGTTTTGGTCTTATTCTTGGCCTCAGCCTCCGCCTAAAAACATGAACTCTCAAAGCGCCCTAGAAAAACATCTCATCAATAAGCTTAGGAAAACTACAATTGATACATAACACCCTGCAGAAAGGAGAAATTTGACTAAGATACACTACTCACGTATCTCTTACATGGGGTTGCTCTTATTGTACTTATTTTTGAGGTATCATGAGAGAGATCCATCTTTCCCCAAGCACCCCCCTCGATGCGAAAGCTCTTGAGTTTGGAGCTCCAGGTCATCAAGAAACCGACATCAGCGTTCAGCTCTTTTCTCCAAAAGACGTTCTTGCAGATTTTGAAGCGCGTTTTCCGAAAGTCTTTGAACTCTTTGCACGGGTAGGTATTCACCCGACAAAATCCTTGGGGATTCATAATCCATATACAGGCAAACAAGAAACAGAAGACTTCAGAAATATTGGAGAGCACTGCATCGCTGTTGGATACGCTGCTTCAAAAATTATGGATGCGCTTGTAAGAGCTGGCGTTGCTGAGCAGAGTGATGCTGACTACGTTATCGAACGTGCACTTGTACACGATCTCAACAAGCCGTATGAAATCATACGACGCAAAGCAAAGGGAATGGATGTTCCAGAAGAAGTCTACTCCGCTTCAGCATATGACAAACTCGAACCACTTCTGCTTGAATTAGGTGTATCTGAAGAGATGGTTTCTTATCTTGTTCATGCCGGCAAAGAAACTGGGCACAATAGCCTCAAAGACTTTCTTGCCCTCGGAGAAGGTGGGGTGACAGGGATCACTCGCGATATGATAGCAGAAAAGATTGTGCATCTTGCCGACGATATGACTTTTACAAGTACACCTCAAAAAGAAGGGCAAGAGCCCGTCACTGCTTTTCTTACCCCCAAAGACCGCATGTATGCCTCAGGATTTATCGAAAAGTATCTCTGGATGTGGAAGGAGGGTCTTGGAGTCGATGACTCAGGTACTATCTGCGTGGTTGATGATGTACGCCTTCCTAACGAAGGAATCACCGTACTAGGACACTACGCCAACCTCCAAGTACAAGTTTCTCACGCAATCGCACGCGAATTTCAGCTGTACCTCGATCCATCAAGCTCACAAGAGGCGGCTGCTTTCATTCGAGATCTTATCAGAGCAGAGGAAGAGCCGATTCAGTAACTCGGAAGTGTGAAACTCAGATCCGTTGTAATCCGGTACTTCATAAAGTCCGAGCTGTCCCCCTTCGTGAGTGGCACCTGATATCCAATTCCAAAATCAACGCCCTGCCCAAGACGGTAACGCGCGCCGACGGTAGAGGTGATCAGTGTATCTCCTCGCGCTTCGCTTGCTCCAAAGCTAAAAAGGTCGGCGCCTTCACCATCAATAGCAATACGATTACCATCATCAATGACCTGAATGAGATTGAGCTCCATAAGTGGATAAAAATCTCCCATCGGTGTATCGACGTGGAGATTTGCATCCCAAAACGTAGAGTCATCGCTACTAAACGGAACACGAAATCCTGTAGAGCCGATCACGTTGTAGTCATTAAAAGCTACAGCTCCTGATACGTACGGGTGAATAAACCCATCACCTCTCCCCTGAAGCACGTCACGATTTCCCGTTGGCATCTGCCAACCAAGCCCCCAGGCCGCAGCCGTTCCTGCTTGTTCATTCATATGAAAGGTGTATTTTACTCCAAGCTCAATGTCGCCGAATCCGCTACCAGATTGCGAGAAAAGCTCCGGGTTGTAGTCGTAAAGGGAAGCTCGATTGACGACAAAGGTGAGACGCTCGTTTAAAGCGAGTCGCAACTGCACACCATAGACTTGTGTGTCACCGCCGGCAGTGAAGAATCCATCATTAATCTCGTGCCACATAAAGAGCGCCCGAACCTCGCTTTGAGGACGTGGATCTTCAAAGGTTGAGGGATTCGAGACAGGAGTAATCATCTGATCGAAACGACTTTCTGCCATTGCCGTTTGTGAGGTACAAAGGCAGAGCACAGACAAAAATAGTGATGGTATGAGCTTTTTCATGATCATTCCTCCGGTGTGAAGTTAGATGGAGGAGAGATGGAGAGAGTTGCAACATTACAACCATAAGGTAGTGAGAATTCTTTGTTTTCGTTACCAATTTCTTGAACTTTTTTCTCCGTGACAAAGGTTCGAGCCTGTCACCAAAGAGATCTGTCACGGAGAAAAAAGTTCAAGAAATTGGCTGTTTAAACTCAAGAAGACGAGCAACATCCTCTATCCGAGTAATCCGGTACAACGTCTCTCTGCGCTCTTTCTTCTTGTTTTTCCAACGGGTCGTACGGAAATGCCAAACCTTTTCACCAGTGGGAGTAACCTCGATAGCTTCTCCTGCCTCACCAATCGCAATAAGCGTATTTCCGTTCGCGAGCCTCTGTGCCCCACCACGATAGGCAGAGTAAAAACGCTCGCTTTCTCGTTCGCCGTAACTCCAAACAATTTCTTTTGTAGCAGGATCAAGCTCTAGCACACGCGAGTAACCTCTCGAGACTCCGTTGTCAAAAACAAGCAGATTGCCATTTGCAAGAAGATTTGGGTGGTGAGGTTTTTGAAGTTCTCCGTTACCCCATTCCCAGACTCTCTTCTCCTGTTCGAGATCGACTACGACAGCCCTATGCAGCTCTCGAATACCAACAAGAACTTGGCCGGGTTGAAAAACCTCCCCAGTGTACTGAGAGCCGATATATTGCAAGGTATTGGCGTGAAAGATGTCGGCTGGGGTATCGTTTTGTAAGTAACGCGGAGCTTTTTCTACGGCATATTGCTCTGCGGCAAGCATCAGCTCTTCAGGAATAAGATCTTGTACAAGCGAGTAGAGAGAGATTTCCTGAGCAATCTTCCCATGAGCATCAAGAACTGTAATATAGTCGTTTAAGATCCGAACCTCTCTGCCTTGAAAAAGGACGCGCTCATCTTTTCTTGCAAGCGTATACACCCGACCACTTTGAGAAACATCAACATCGTGGTGAAAACGGCCTTGCCTGCGCCATATGATTTTTGAGTTCCAGTCAGTGAGTCGAACATCGGTATCTGTCATCACGGAGTAGAGGTTTCCCCCCTCACCGAGCCTAACGTAGTGCCATCCACGTGGATCATTTCCACGCCCTCGCCAGGAATGTACTGGGCGCCCCTGCATATCAACGAGAAAAGCACGCGGCTGATTCATTGAGCAGAAGAGATTGAGACCTGGTTGAACTGCCTGCTCTGAGAGGTGGAGCACTCCATGCTTTACAAGCTCTCTTTTCTTAGCCTGATAAGAACTCCAGGCTGAAAGACCATACAGCCCCCCAAGAAGTGCAAAAGCTAAAAATAGCATTTTGAGTCGTGACGCCATAAGCCCTTATAACAAAACGAAATTTAACTCTTTAGACATATCAATCACAATCGAAAATCACAAGAACTCCACAAGACCCACCATTACAACACACTGCTCTCAAAGAGCTACATAACGAGTGTATAGGCTGTGGGGGCTATTGTGTGCGCGGCGGGGTAGTTAACGCATACTGGAAGTAAGGGTATGGAGCAGCAACACGTTCAAAACAATTTCTATGCACTTCTCGGGGTTCCTCGAAACGCCTCAGTAGAAGAGATCAACGAAGCATATCAGAGCAGAATGCAGAACCTTCTAGACGAAGATCGCCAAGCTCTCGATCGCGCCTACCAAACTCTCTCAAAACCAGAAGAGCGCAAGAGTTACGACGAGTCGCTTCCCAAAGGAATTTATTACTTCGAGGCTACTCAAGCTTTTGACTGGAGCGACACTCAATCTCAAGATAGTGAAGAAACCACCGAACTTGCCTACCATCAGGTCAATGAGGTTGTAGTCGAAAACGAACCTGACTCCTTTGATGACTACATCGATCTCTCAAAGCAGCTCGCTGACTTTGCACCTGATAGTCGTAAAGCCACTCAAGGAAATCTAAGCAAACAGGCCCTTCACCCTAATTTTTCACGAATGGGTGGTTTTGGAGCCACTGTGCACCAAAGTAAAGAAGAGCAAGACTATCTTTCACAGTACCACGGACGCAGAGGACGCTCACAACACGACAAACAACTCTCGAACGTGCGAGGAATAAAGACTGATTTTACAGCAATATATACAGAAGCATCTATTCACGAGATGATAGTCAAACGTGCGCAATACACCAATCGACTCCTATTAGCCATTGGCCTTGGCGCGCCTATGCTCACACTGCTCGGTTGTATTGCTTATTTGCTCAGACAGTAAAATTTGAAGGGCCCACTTCTCAAGCTCAGAGAGCTCGTCTTCGTCATCACACTCAAAGGAAAACTCATCGCCATCAGGCCAACGACCAGTACCCTCAAATCCATTTTCTGTTTGAACAATTGTAAGTAGGGTGGCGTCCTCACCGAACCCCAAGCCACCAAGAATGATATCCTCAGCTCTTGTTCGTTCTTCGAGAAAATCGTCTCCCATAGAAGTTATGAAAATTTCTTAAATGCGACAGTGGCGTTTGTTCCACCAAATCCAAAGGAGTTGGAGATCGCAGCCTTTACTTCCGTCTCACGCGCTGTGTGCGGAACATAATCAAGATCGAGACCATCATCAGGAGTGTCGAGGTTGATCGTAGGTGGGACAACACCTGTCTCTATCGCTTTGACTACAAGCGCTCCTTCGAGAGCACCTGCGGCACCAAGGAGGTGTCCGGTCATAGATTTTGTCGAACTCACAAGAAGCCCCTCATTTGCCCAAGGCCCAAACACTTGCTTAATAGCAAGTGTTTCCGTCTGGTCATTCGCCTCAGTCGAAGTTCCGTGTGCGTTTACGTAAGTTACATCTTCAGGACTTAATGAAGCATCCTCGAGAGCCATCTTCATACAGTTAATCGCTCCCTCACCGTCAGCACTTGGAGCCGTTATATGGTAGGCGTCACAAGAAAAACCGTAACCAGCGACTTCAGCAAGAATGTTAGCGCCACGAGCTTCGGCATGCTCAAGTGATTCCAGCACGAGTATGGCTGCTCCTTCACCCAAGACAAATCCATCTCGATCCTTATCAAATGGACGAGAAGCTTTGGTAGGATCATCATTTCGGGTTGAAAGCGCTTTCATTGAACAGAAACCACCAATCCCTAGTGGTGTGACCGTACTCTCAGAGCCTCCAGTTATCATAACATCTTGGATGCCATCACGAATCATACGCAAAGACTCACCGATGGCGTGAGTAGCAGAGGCACATGCGCTCGTCGTCGTATAATTCACCCCTTTAAGCCCAAAGCGGATGGCGAGGTTGCCGGGCCCGAGGTTACTGATCATAGCTGGGATGAAAAATGGTGAGATTCTTCTGGGGCCACTCTTCATGTAAGCTTCGTGGTATTTTTCAATCTGAAAGAGCCCACCAAGCCCAACACCGAGAATACATCCAGTACGGTGCGCATCAATAGCATCTGCTGAGAGACCAGCATTATCCCAAGCCTCTTGACCAGCATAGAGCGCGTACTGCGAAAAGAGATCGAGCTTTTTGACTTCTTTCTTGTCGATGATGCCTTCAGGATCAAAGCCACTAACTTCAGCTGCTATCTTGGTTGAAAAATCACTGGCGTCAAAACGGGTAATCTCTCCTACTCCTGACTTTCCAGCGAGAATGGCATCCCATGTGCCTGGTGTATCTAGGGCAAGCGGCGAGAGTGTTCCTAGGCCGGTTACTACAACTCGTCTCTGACTCATACTATTGCTTTCGCTCCAATCAAGGGGGTCAAAATCAAACGACAACCTACCGAGGTTCCTCAAAAAAATCAATATTTAAGGGTTTTCTCCAAATATTTCGCCACGAGAAGCAACTCCTGAGCCAAATAAACGAATAGAGAGTAGAAACTGGCTGCTTGGCCACTTTAACTCATTTCACTAAGGAGAATGAACATGCAAGGAGTATCAAATCAAAATTTTTCACTACCAAAACCAAATTCTGCAGAACAAGCCTATACGAAGGCAACAAAATCTCTGGTGACAGCGGAAAACAACTACCTCAAAGCCATGGAAACTGGAGACCAGGTAAAAATCGCTAAAGCAGAAAACAAAATGAAAGCAGCAGCTCGTGTCTTCCAATCAGCTACCCGTGTAGCAGACATGATGCACCAACTGCTCATGTCAGCTATCCGCAACATCAGAGCATAAGATCTCTTGGCAGCGCGGGAGGTTCGCTAAGTCATAATGCATGTCTTGTCGAACCCCTCCGAGAACCTCCCGCGCTAATTTCATGCTGATCTCTCCCTGGTCAGATCCAATTTCACACAAAAGAGTCCCTCCAGAACGCAAATACTTAGGAGCTTGCTCGTAGAGGAACTTTAATGCTTGTGTTCCATCTTCTTCAGCATACAGTGCAAGCTCTGGCTCAAACGCTATCTCTGGCCCACACTGCGTATCTCCACGAATAACATACGGCGGATTACTCACCAGCAAATCGTAATCAGAGAAATCAACCTGAGAAAACCAGTTACTCTCAATGAATGTTACATTTGTACACGACAACGACTGCGCGTTGTGACGAGCGACCTCGAGCGCCTCTGGGCTAACATCCACAGCATCAACCATAACTCCTGAGCACTCAAGAGCGAGTGTAATGGCAATGCACCCTGAGCCCGTTCCAAGATCAAGTACGCGCTGACCGGCGCCTCCTTTCCGAAGGATCTCAATGGCACGCTCAACAAGCAGCTCCGTTTCAGGGCGTGGAATAAGAACACGTGAATCAACGGAAAATGGCCTACCAAAAAACTCTTGTTGTCCAACAAGGTAAGCGACTGGTTCATGCTTTAATCTTCGAGAGATCAGCTCTTGAAACTGACGATAGTGCTCAGATTCAAGCTCTTCTAAACCACGTGAAATACAATCGATGCGGCGGATCTGACATACATGTGCAAGGAGAACTTCAGCGTCAAGTTGTGGGGTGCTGCTTATATCACGGAGCTCTCTTGCAGCATTGCGAAGGGTTTCTTGGAGTGTGGGCATAGATTTTACTCCGAGAAGAGAATACGAAAAGAAGTAACGCAGAGTACACGAAGCGAGCGAAGGCTTACTTTCTTCGCGCTCTTCGTGTACTTCGCATTAAACATTTCTTTCAGGTAGTTAGTAGGCACACACACAGCCATCAAAAGAAGGAATCAGTCGAGCCCTTCGCCTTTTAAGGCTTCAGCTTGATAGTGTGCAATGAGTGGATCGATTACTTGATCGAGATCACCATTAACCACCTGGTCTAAGGAATGGAGGGTGAGGCCAATTCTGTGGTCTGTGATTCGTGATTGCGGGTAATTATACGTTCGCACTTTTTCAGACCGGTCGCCTGAGCCAACCTGACTCCGCCTATCGGCTTGGCGCTCGGCGTCAGCTTCTGCTTGCTTTCGCTCAAGGAGCCTTGCCTGGAGAACCTTCATCGCTTTGGCTTTGTTTTTTATCTGCGACTTCTCATCTTGCATAGCCACAACAATACCAGTTGGAACGTGTGTAATGCGTACGGCTGAGTCCGTTGTGTTTACGCTTTGCCCACCAGGACCACTTGAACGGTAAACGTCGATACGGAGTTCGTTTTCATTAATATCAATCTCAACGTCTTCAGCTTCAGGAAGAACGGCGACAGTAACGGTCGAGGTGTGAATACGTCCCTGTGTTTCCGTATCAGGGACACGTTGCACGCGGTGCACTCCACTTTCAAATTTGAGACGGCTATAAGCTCCAGCGCCATTAATCATGGCGATAACCTCTTTATAGCCCCCAGAAGAAGCTTCGCTTGCCCCCATGAGGTCAACTTTCCAGTTCAGCCCCTCAGCATATCGGGTATACATACGAAAGAGATCGCCAGCAAAAATGCCCGCTTCGTCCCCACCAGCACCAGCTCGAATCTCTAAGATAATATTCTTCTCGTCGTTTGGATCTTTCGGTAACAACAAGATTCGAAGTTGCCCCTGGAGTACCTCAAGCTCTTTTTCGAGCAGACCAACTTCCTCCTTGGCCATTTCGATCATCTCTGGGTCCGATCCTGCTTCGATGATCTCTTTTGAGCCTTCATACTCTTCTTTTGCCTTCTTATAGGCACGGTACGTTGCAACCACCTCAGATAGCTCTTTATGTTCTTTGGTAAGCTTCGTTACGCGCGCTCGGTCACTATGCACCTCTGGAGAGGAGAGCTCACGCCCCAGTTCTTCGAACCGTTTTTCTACTTCGTTTAGTTTATCCCACATTGTCGTCTATCTATCCGGCAGCTTGCTCCATGAGCTCACCAGTACGCTCAAAGAATTTCAACCAATACGCATTCATCTTCTTCATGCTCGAGGCGGGATCGAAGCGGTTGCTGAGAAATGTCACTGTCCACTCCTTTTCGGGTCGAAGCCACACGGCACAACCTGTCCTTCCTACTGCTGAGACTTCATAAGGGAGCACCGTTTCTCGCTTTGATCCCACGAGCTCTCTTGCACCATCCCAGCCGAGACGGAGCTCTTCACTTCCACCGCTAGAAATCCCCCAAAATTCAGAGAGAACCTCTTGAGAGATAAAATCAGAACGTCCGTAAAAACACTCTATAAGCAGATGACAAAGAAAACTAACATCTCTTGATGTAGAAAACACCCCCGCGACACCAGAGTGTCCACCCATCATCCAGGTCGTCTCATCAAAAACTTCACCCTGCATCATGCGTAAACGCCAATCACACTCGCCGGTAGGAGCCACAAGCGTCGGATCAATCGAAACGTGCCCACGTCGTAATTGCTGGAGATTAATGTAACCAATTGCTCGAAGACCAAGTGGCGCAAAGATATACTTCTCTGCTGCTTTGCTCAGCGACATGCCTGTAACTGTTTCAAGCAGATGGCCTAAGAGAAAAAAACTGAGATCTGATTTTTGCTGACTTGAGCCAGGTTTCGCTCTTAACTTTGAGCGATTAATCACATTTGCAACATGCTGCGTGGCGCCACGCCCTCCACTCATCGCAAGGCTTGCTACCCCGTGTGTTTTCTCAAGCTCTTCACGAAAAGAATACGTCGCTGGTAAACCCGCTGAATGCGCGAGTACTTGGCGTAGGGATATCGGAGATTTTCCATGCACACCAAATCCGTGAACGTGGCGAGCGACAAGGTCGTCTAACCTCAATCGCCCCTGAGACACAAAGTGCATTACTAAAGTTGTGGTTACCAAAGAGCTGCACAGGCGATCGATATCAAACACCGTCCCCTCTGATGCCTCAGCTGCGGGTTCTCCCTCCTCCAACTTGCCGAGATCTCCCCTTGCTCCACTCCAAACAAGCTCTCCCTTATGACGAAGTTCGCAGACAGCACACGGAAAGAGCTCTTGCTCTATTCCAACTTGGAGCAGATCTCCGAGCTCACGAAAAGGCGAGTCTGGAGCGGGATCAGTAATTTGAGGGGCAGGTTCAGCCATAAAGATACTTCTTCTATAAATAGAGTAGGAATTGCGGCCCCTATAGTGACGCTCCAGGTCAAAAAGTTCAAGCATCTTGAACGGCTAGAGGACGAGATGCAGAGCAGCTGTGGAAAACAAGGGCATCTATTTGATTTCTTTCAAAATACCCTGTAAATTGCGTCCAGAGTCGACCTCCCTCTCTTGGGTTTTTTCTGGCCATGACAGCACCCAAGCTGACTGCCCAGAAACTTTCTTGTGTTTTTTTTCAGGCAGCCCTTGAAAATACACAAATGCATGCCCATAAGAGGAAGCGTCTGTAGCGTTTGTATTGAGGAAGGAGTGTCTCTCTACCCATCAAACAAACACCACAGGCTTCCCAGCCAGCGGGATTCGTTACCTTTTGAGTACCGAAACGTGCTCCCCTCACTGGCTACGTAACAAACACCTTAATTAACGGAGCACAAGGAGGAATAAGAGTAATGAGTGACTGCACTAGCAAAATTCGACCACTTCAAGATCGCTTAATCGTAAAGCGTCTCGACGAGGAAGAAAAAACAGCGTCTGGGCTCTACATCCCTGACTCTGCAAAAGAAAAGCCTCAGCAAGGAAAAGTTATTGCTGTTGGTAAAGGTAAAGTAAAAGAAGATGGAACACTTACGCCGATAGATCTCAGTGTTGGAGATACTGTTCTTTTTGGAAAGTACTCTGGTCAGGAGATCAAGGTTGATGGCGAAGATGTTCTCATCATGCGTGAAGACGATGTTTACGGTGTAGTTGAAGCATAACGCTCAGAAACATACCTACCAAACTTCATTTTTGAGTACATAAAGGAAAATAATAATGGCTAAAATTCTTGAATTTGGACTAGAAGCACGCGAAGAGATCCTTCGTGGTGTGCGCACACTTGCGGACGCAGTGAAGGTCACTATGGGACCACGCGGACGTAATGTTGTTATTGAGAAGAGCTTTGGTGCTCCAACAGTAACAAAAGACGGAGTTACTGTTGCTAAAGAAGTAGAACTTGAAAGCAAGTTCGAAAACATGGGCGCTCAGATGGTCAAAGAAGTTGCTTCTAAGACTTCTGACGTAGCTGGTGACGGAACAACAACAGCAACTGTTCTTGCTGACGCTATTTACCGCGAGGGACACAAGCTTGTTACTGCTGGTCACGATCCGATGAGCATCAAGCGTGGTATTGATTCAGCCGTGAAGAAAGTTGTTGAATTCCTCACTTCTCTTAGCAAAGAGACAAGCGGAAAAGAAGACATCGCAAAAGTTGGAACTATCTCAGCAAACGGCGATGCTGAAATCGGAAACATCATTGCTGAAGCAATGGACCGAGTTGGAAAAGAAGGTGTTATCACTGTTGAAGAAGCAAAAGGTCTTGATACAACACTTGATGTTGTTGAAGGGATGCAATTTGACCGTGGATACCTCTCTCCATACTTCGTCACTGATCCAGATCGCATGGAAGCGGAACTCGAAGATGCTCTTATTCTCATCCACGAGAAGAAGATCACAAACATGAAAGACCTCCTTCCTGTTCTTGAGCAGGTTGCAAAGTCTGGACGTCCACTTCTCATCATCGCTGAAGATATCGAAGGCGAGGCTCTTGCTACTCTCGTAGTGAACAAGATTCGCGGAACACTCAATGCATGTGCAGTAAAAGCTCCTGGATTCGGTGACCGTCGTAAAGCAATGCTCGATGATATTGCTACTCTTACTGGTGGAAAGTGCATCAGCGAAGATCTCGGCATGTCTCTCGACAACATCACTCTCAACGAGCTTGGTAACGCTAAGCGTCTTGTAATCAACAAGGACAACACAACTGTTATCGGTGGTGCTGGTTCAACTGAAGACATCGACGCTCGCGTAAAGCAGATTCGTTCACAGATCAACGAAACATCTTCTGACTACGACCGTGAGAAGCTCCAAGAGCGTCTTGCAAAGCTTGTTGGTGGTGTTGCGGTGATTAACGTTGGCGCGGCTACAGAAGTTGAGATGAAAGAGAAGAAAGCTCGTGTTGAAGATGCTCTTCACGCTACTCGCGCTGCGGTAGAAGAAGGTATCGTACCTGGCGGTGGAGTTGCCCTCCTTCGTTCAACAAAAGAGCTAGAAAACTTCACACTTGAAGATGAAGAGCAAAACTTCGGTGTTACTATCATCCGAAAAGCTCTCCAAGCTCCTCTTCGCACCATCTCATTCAACGCCGGTGTTGAGCCTGCAGTTGTTGTAGAGCGTGTTTCAAAAGAGAAAGGCGCTATCGGCTACAACGCGGCAACAGGGGTTTTTGAAGACCTCTTCAAAGCTGGCGTTATTGACCCAACGAAGGTAGTTCGTTCAGCACTTCAAAACGCTGCTTCTGTTGCTGGGCTCATGCTCACTACTGAAGCCGTTATCGCTGACAAGCCAAGTGATGACGATGGTCACGGCCACGCTCACGGCGGCGGAATGCCAGGAATGGGTGGCATGGGCGGAATGGGCGGAATGGGCGGAATGATGTAATTTCATCTCCGAACTATTCTTAGTTCATCCAAACGAAAAGGGAGCCAGTGATGGCTCCCTTTTTTTATGCTGTGTGGTTCAACTGGTCATCCAGCTCCAAAGACCACTCTCCAGTATCTCGTTTTAAAATTCCAGAACCCAGTGACTTCAGCGCCGGCCCAACTTCCTCTGTCCTAGTCCGTTTTCCTGGTCTCGGCCGTAGTCCGCAATCCGTTAAGTTGTGGAGCCAGACTGGGACCAGAGGCAAGAATTTGGAAGCTGTCCGAAAACGCTCGGTGACCTCGGTGTGCTCGGTGGTGAATTTCAAGTCGAGTATAACCACCGAGTACACCGAGGTCACCGAGAATGAGTGAGCTACACTTACTTTTCGGACAAGTTCTAGGACTGGGAATGGGACTGGGAAATAGAACTGAGAGAGGTGGGTGTGTCGAGACTGTAGTGGGAAATGGGACTCTGTGTCTTCTCCCGGGCTCCTCTCCCCTATCTGATATGCTATAGTCACCCACAATGAACTCTTCACGATCGACACCTTTCCTCCTGCTTGTTGCGCTTATCTTTCAAAGCCTCTTGTTCAATGGCGCAGCAAGAGCAGAGCAAACAAAACCGAACATCCTCCTTATTATTACCGACGATCAACGCTTTGACGATCTTGATGGCGTGATGCCCCAAACAAAAGAGGAGATCTTCGACCAAGGGGTGCGCTTTACTCGTGGATACGTAACAACACCAGCGTGCAATCCGAGCCGTGCGTCGATCTTTACTGGTCAATACACCTCGCGTCATAAGGCGTACACCAACCGCTTCCCCCTTGAATCAGATACCTTTGTTACTCGCCTTAAAAATGAAGGAGATTACTTTACTGGGCTTGTTGGAAAATTCATGAACACTTGGGACGGAACGCCAAGAGAGGAGTTTGATTACTGGGTATCTTTTGGTGGTGGAAGCTCGAAGTATAAAAATCCTATCTTAAATGTGAACGGCAAATGGCAGCTAACGAAAGGCTACATGACAACGCTCCTTGAGGAGCATGCACTACACTTTTTTGAGGTTGCTCATAGAGAAAAAAAACCATGGTTTCTTGCCCTTCCGTATAACGCTCCCCATCTTCCGCTATCGTTACCAGAGGCAGAAACGGCAAAGCCCCCAGAGCCACACCTCCCCTCCCTTCGAAAAAACTACAACAACCTTCCTCACCCCTCACCGGCTTGGCTCAAGGACAAAAAGCCTTTTTCTGCAAGAAAGAAAGAATCGTTTGTGCAACAACGCAAAGAACAGAGAAAAGCTCTTCAGCTTGTTGACCAAAGTCTTGAGCGTATCTTCTTAGAACTCAAACGAAGGGGCTCTTTTGCCGATACGCTTATTTTCTTTCTCTCAGATAATGGTCTCTTTTTTGGAGAACACCGACTTCAATCAAAAGATGCTGTGTATGAAGAAGCCATCAAAGTGCCATTTGCTATTCGAGCGCCAGGCGAGAAGCAAGGAGTGATAAACGAATCACTTGTTGCCAACATAGATATCGGTCCTACTATCTTTGATTATGCTGGCATTGCAAAACCATGGAAAATGGATGGCAGAAGCCTTAAACCCCTACTCGATGGCGACACTTCGCAAGCAACCTCAAGGACGTTATTCATTGAGGGATTTCGAAGAGCAGGCCCTCGAAGTGCCTTTTCTGCTCTGCATGATGGTAAGACGGTTTTTGTCACACAACATTACATAGGGAAAGAGCCCAGCGACTTTGAGTTCTACGAACTTCCTATCGATCCGTATCAGCTTTCAAATCGAATACACGACACTCATGTAGGGAGTGACGTTGCTCGGCTCAAATCTCAACTCGTCAAAAAGCTACAAGACCTTCGAGGGAGCCAGATGGTAAGCTTACCGAAAGAAAAGCGGCTTCCAGCAAAACTCACGGGCCCTTCCAAGAAACAGGTTATGAATTTGCAACAGCCTTAAGCTTTTCCAATCCTGAAACAAGGTGCAGGTCTTGTTGTGGGTACGGAATGGAGATGCGCTCGCGATCAAGAGCCTTCTTGACGTTCTCTAGGCCACTAAAATAGACGCCCCAGTAGTCTCCGCTCTTTGCCCAAACACGCACAACAAAGTTTACAGAGCTATCAGCGAGCTCGCTCACAGCGATAAAAGGCTCGGGATCTTGAAGGACTCTCTCATCAGAAGCAATTGTAGAGAGAATAACCTTTTTGGCTCTGTCGATGTCATCTTGGTATCCGATACCAAAAGTAAAATCGACTCTTCGACGAGGTTGCGTTGAATAGTTCACCACAGAACCAGATGCAATCGGTGCATTAGGTAAAATGATAGTCTTATTATCACCCGTGGTAAGAATAGTATTGAAGATCTGTATCTCTTGAATAACCCCTGAAAATCCTTGCATCTCAACGAAGTCACCAACTTTATAGGGACGGAAAACAAGAATCATCACCCCACCTGCGAAGTTTTGTAGTGTGCCAGAGAGCGCCATACCAACAGCAAGACCAGCAGCACCAAGAATAGCGATAAATGAGGTCATCTCTATACCGACCATTCCTGCCACAGAAATAACAAGGAGAACCTTGAGAACCATAGAGGTAAGACTTGAGAGAAACCCCTGGAGCGAGGCATCAACGTTAGAGCGATCAAGCATCTTTGCTACACCACGAGCGAGGAGCTTGATGATCCAGAGCCCAATAATAAGAGTAAGAAGAGCTAAGACCAGCTTTGGTGCGTATCCAATCACTAGTTTCATAGCTTCGTCATAATAGAGATTCATATTTTCCATAATTCACCACTTAAGAGCGTAGTATTCTTTAAAGACGTCAGTTACTATAGCCAAAGAAAGTAACAATATGAAGCAGTATTATTCCACAAGGTAACCTCATGAAGCAAAGCCACTATGCCCTTGACCACATTGGGATAGCTGTAAAAAACCTTGATAAATCAATAGCTCAATACGAACGCAACTTTGGCTTCACACTTCACTCCCGGGAAACAATAGAGACTTCAAATGTTGAGCTCGCCTTCCTTTCTCTGCCAAACACGCTCATTGAGCTCCTCACTCCAACTTCTACCGCAAGTAGTATTCACAAGTTCCTCGAGACTCGAGGGGAGGGGCTTCATCACGTATGCTACGAGGTTGAAGATATTCGTGCAGAGCTTGCGCGTATGAAGTCTCTTGGACACCGGCTGATTGACGAAACCCCTCGGCCTGGTGCCCACCACTCAGAAATTGCATTCGTTCACCCCAAAGACACAGGTGGAGTACTCACGGAGTTTTGCCAATATCCCAGCTAGCGGAGACTGTTATGACAAAGCGACACCTCAACGAACTTTGCGAGCTCCTCGCTCAACTAGACACAGCTGGAGAGGTTCGCTCCTTTCTTCAAGGCCTTCTCACAGACAAAGAGCTTGGCGAAATCCCAACAAGGTTGCAGATTGTAAAACTCCTCAAAGAAGGAGCTTCCCAGCGCGAAATCGCAGCTCAGCTCGGCGTTGGCATTGCCACTGTCACTCGGGGCGCAAAAGAGATTAAAAGTGGGAGATTTAAGGCTCTAAAACTTGACTCCAAGTGACTGTTTGAAGAATGATCTTGCCTGAAACAATAGAGGCATAATGGCATCTTCAAAACACATAGCACCATTCTTACGCGATCTCGGTCTCTCTCCTTCGGCTGGCATTAACGAGCTAACGGCAAAAATGATCGTGGAAGAACTGTACCGTAACGGTATTGATACCTATTGTCTCTCTCCTGGCGGTCGCTCTGTTGCGTTTCTCCAAGTACTCGAAGGGGATCAAAGGCTCAACCAAAAACTCTTTAATGATGAGCGAGATGCTGCGTTTTGGGCTCAAGGATACGGAAAGGCTACAGGAAAACCCGCTGTCTTGTTGTCCACGTCAGGAACAGCTGTTGCCAACTACCTACCAGCTACTATAGAAGCTCACACCTCTCGCATTCCGATGATACTTGTCACATGCGATAGGCCTGCCGAGCTTCTCTACGCACACGCCAATCAAACCATCGATCAACTCTCATTCTTACGAGACTACGTTTCGTGCCAAATCAATCTCCCAGCTCCCGAGACGAGGCTCTATCCCCACTCGCTTCTATCGAATATCGATCAACTCGCTTACAAAGCCACTCAGCATCAAACTCCCGTGCAACTCAATATAGGTTTTCGAAAACCTTTTTTTGGCGAAGCCTCTCTAACACTCCCCCAAGAAGAGAAGCATGTTATCCAGGGATGGAGTGACAGTGGTAAGGCCTATACTGCGTTTCATGGCCACACCTGTTTACCTTCTGAGCCAGAACTTGCTCGTTTAGAGCAAACTATAAACAAAGCAAACTCAGTGTTACTCGTGGCGGGCCCTCTTCACGCGCATGAAAATGCTAACGCTCTGGTCAAATTGGCTGAGCATGTACGTGGGCCACTCTTGGCTGATATCGATTCAAATTGTCGATTCTCAGAGAGTGATTGCTCCATAGGCGCTTATAACCTCTTTTTGAACTCTCAGCGAGATCAGCTAGAAGCCCCTGATCTCGTTCTCTATCTCGGCGAACGAATCATGTCTGAGAGCTTACGGGAGTATCTCGAGTCACTCGACTGTCCACTGATTCAAATCGCTCACCACGACGGAAGACAAGACGCGGTCGAAAACGAATGGATAAAATTTGATGAGAGATATGTAGCGGATCCTTGTACTGTTGCTACTAGCTTGATTCAGCGCATCTCGCCAAAAGTCGATAACGAGTTCCTCCACTCTTGGCAAGGACACCAAGAACGTGCCACCGAACGCCTCCTTGACATGATAGCTGAGCATAAAGACGACCCTATTGTGAACGAACCACACTTCTTTCATATTCTGGGAAAAATCATTCCAGAAGATTCAGCGCTTTTTCACTCACCAAGCCTTGTTGTGCGAGAAGCTGAACAGTGTACTTTTGCTCCGGGGAAAAACATTGTCTCCGGAGCAAACAGAGGAACGGCTGGTATTGATGGTATTATTTCTTCCGCACTTGGGTTCTCTCAAGGAACACAAAAACCCTGCACTCTCATTTGTGGCGACCAAGCACTGTTACACGATAGTGGAGCTCTCTCTCTCGTAGCAGATCACGAGCACCCCCTCTATCTTATTGTCATCAACAACGGTGGAGGGGCTATTTTCCATTTCATTCCCATGGATAGTGCTGCTCAGCAGACCATGGAAAATCCCCACAAGGTAGAGAACTTCTCGCTCCTTGCAAAGCACAACAACCTCCGTTACTACAGTGCAACAACACTCACCAAAGCTGAGGAAGCTCTTCGCCAGGCCTATCGAGATGAAAAGCCTGCTATGATTGAAGTTTTTACCGATGGGATTGAAAGCGTTGAGACCTTTAAGCTCCTTGGGCGTGGTCTTTGATGACTTCCAAACATGAGTACAATCTAAAGTACGACTTTATTCACAGAGGCGAACGGGGGAACACTGAGGATCTCGTTTTCTTCGCCCTTCGCCACTCCGTGCGCCTCCTCTGTGATTCATTAAAAATGCGGCCTACTGGCAACCAACACCCCACACCCAGCCTCAAGGGCCACCCTCTCCCTAAATGCTATCTTACCGTCGTAGATTATTGCTTTTCTTGTATCAGCGTGCTAGTACATAAGAACACTTTTGCAGTAACGCCATGTACTTTATTTCACACTCCTCACCGTCACTCCCTCCGACAGCAGCACCGCCGCAAGATCACTTAGAGGTGCAAGCCGCCAAGCGTGCGTTTCAGGCACTAAACACTCCTTTTGAGGTAGGAAACACATTTTTTTACCTGAACTTTGCAACTCCAAATACAGCCACAGAGGGAGCTGCTACTACCTTATATGATCTCGAACCTACGGCAGATATGCTTGCAACAGCTAACTTGCTGAGCTCAAAAGGATTCATAGCAAGTGACGGCTACTGCATCATGTCAGAAGAGGTGCGAGATGCCCTCACGCACTATGCCGCCTATGCTTCAAAAAACAGGCTTGTCAGCCCTGATGCGCTTGAGCACGTCATCTTTGTCAAAGACGCAACACAAGTCATGCAAGTCTTCTCCATGCTCGCGACTCTCTTTGAAGAGACACAAACAGATTCACCAAGAGTGCTCTTTTATCACGAAACCGGCAAAGCTCACGAACTTGCTGTGGATGCAGGAATTAACGTAGAAGGAGCCGGGCGAATGGTCGCAGAGTCTGTGATCGATCACCTTTCTGACAAGTCAAATCTCAGAGATATCATTACACAGCTCTGCGGTGAGCAAGCGTTTGCCTTTCCACGTATCCGAATCTCTTCATCACATCCAAACGACACCTATCTTGCGACAAAACTCGAAGAAGCTTCGCGTTTCTACCAAGACTCAGATTTCTCTCCTGAGAATAAACTACTCTTCGTACAAGTAGTACGCGGAGCAGGTGGGTGTGGCAACGCAATAGTCAAACGTCAAGAAGACGGTTCTCTCTTTTTTTCCGGTTTTGGAGAAGCAGAACTCCTTCTTCCACCAAGCACTGATCAATATGAAAAACTTGCTCAACATCTTCAATCTCTCTCACTTGATCTTGAAGTAACGCCTTATCTTTCCCTCACACATGCGACAACATATGGCATTATGATTGTCGATGGAGAGCATGGACCAGAAGATGCATTCGTGCGACGCACCCAGCTCCTCGATCATGAGAACAACAGTTTTCGAGCGGGTGTTGGTGATATGAACGATCACAGACAAAACCGATCCGAAACCGCACAAGAACTAGAAACCGTTGTGAAGCTTACCCAACACTTACGAGAGCAAGGCTATAGAGGACACTTCGATCTCGATGCCTATGAATACATTAACCCTCAAGGGGAACAGTGCGTATCATATGCCGAAACAAACCTCAGAAGAGATGCACCAACCTTTCTCCTCTCAGTTATTGCTCGTCACGGTACACTCTCAGAACAATTCGCTCGAGGGGAACTTTCTTACCTCGCAGACGATCACATGCACCTCTCGCCTTCTCTCTTTGAAGCAGCGCACAACCAGCGATCTGCAATAAATGTACTTCTCGGAACAGAATTTCTAGCTGATTACCTGTCATCTCACGACATACCACTTGTATCCGAAGATTCTCCCTATGGAATCGTTTTTCTCAGTCCACCTATGAGAAAACCAGACGGAGGCGTTGATCTCAGTATTGGCATCATCTCGACTTCAGATAGTGAAAAGTACGAACTCTACGCACGCACAACATCGCTTCTGAACGAGGCATACACCCCGGCCCCCCTTTCCGTTGGCAGCTCGAAGAATTCATAGTATCCATACCCTATGTCATCTACTCTCGAAACCCGACAAGCGAGAAGCCTCTTTCTCTTCTCTTGTCTCTGTTATCTACCTCTTGTCTATACTTTTTGGTTCGTCTGTGACGACGCCTTTATTTCATTTCGTTATGCAAAGCACTTTGCAATGGGAGAAGGCCTCCGCTACAACCTTGGACCACATGCTCCGGTAGAGGGATATAGCAATCTTCTGTGGGTCTTGATCTGCGCTTTCTATGAGCGGCTAAACATCTCGAGCGAACTCTTTGCACCACTCCTTTCAACTCTTTGCTCGCTCGTGCTTCTCTATCAACTCAGCGACCACCTCTCTACTTCTCTAAAACTCTCGCTACGTATCTCTACCTTTGGAGTATTGTTGTGCGCACTCTTTCCTCCCCTTGCCCTCTGGTCATCTGGTGGATTAGCGACCGCCCCCTATGCGCTACTCGTCTTTCTCTGTTACCGAGCGCTCTTTGACTGGACTTCGCTTCGTTATTCCATACTCTTTGGAATACTCCTCGTTCTCATACGTGCGGAAGGAGCCATAGTTGCGATTGGACTTGGGGGACTCTCCCTGCTCTTCTCTCCTCTTCTGTCACGAAGACGCACATTGCTCTATCTTCTCACCATTATTTTTTCCATCGCTCTTCTTACAATTTGGAGGCATTCATACTACGGTGAGTTCTTCCCAAACACCGTGCTTGCGAAAGGCGAGGTAACTCTTCTGCGACTCGAACGAGGGTGGAAATACGTTGCTGTTTTTGCCTTAACATTTCCATCGTTTCTCGCTGCGCTTCTCTTCTCTTTTGCCTCTCTGGTCCGCCCCAAGCACCAACTGTTTCTCCCCGCCTGTTGTTTTCTTGCTTTCGTGATTTATGCAGTTCTTAGCGGGGGTGATTTTATGGCGATGGGTCGCTTCCTTGTTCCCGCTTTCGTTTTTCAAGCGATACTTCTTGTAGCTTCTTGTCGACACTTTTTTGAGTCTTCCCAAAAAATCACAAGGAATAGCACTCTCTCCTTTCTCCTTTTTCTTCTCGTTTCATCCGTTCTTCCTGCTTGGAATATTCATATCGTTCCTGAAAACATTCGAAGTCAACTTCACTTTCGAGAGAATACAAAACAGTTCCGCAGCGAAACAGAGCAGTGGCAAGCCATGAAACAGCGCTCTGTAAGCTGGAAAGAGAAAGGGCTTACTCTTAAAGCAGTGACACAAACTGGTGACTCGCTAGTAGCAAAAGCAATAGGAAACGTTGGCTACTTTTCTGAGCTGACTATCTACGATCAGTTTGGCCTGGTGAGCAAAGAAGTCGCACACCTCCCCGAATCTCACACTCCTCGCTCACCCGGCCACGACAAAGAAGCCCCTATCGAATTTTTCCTCAAATACCAACCAACCTACCTCGACGCGAAGCTCCTCTCAGGAAAAAGACTGAAAGCTTCGGCTAAACGTATCGCTCGCGAGTGGCACGCGCACCGTGCCATTACCTCAGAGTACGCACCAATTCTCGTCCCTCTTTCTTCTTTCAATTCTCATAAAAGAATGCTCCTTCTTCTCAAGAGAACGCCACACGGCACAGAAGAGGCATGGGGGAAGCTCTTAGCTCCCTCTTCCAGCCCATAAACCAGTTATATTATCAGCAAGTTAAGCTCGTTCCCCTTTACCCTGAAGATATCTAGCATGAGGTACGATATTTTGGCGTAAGTTTTTCCGTGGTGGTACAATACTCTCGAGCCAGCGGTTTAGCATACATGCTCAATTTGGAGGACATGACAGATGAAGCCTTTGTCACTTGCAGTATTTGGACTACTTATTTTCGTTTCTTGTGAAGCCTTTGCTGCTCCAACAACAACTACGAGCACTATTCATGAAGCTTCTCCTCAGTGCGCTCAACTTCTTAAGGAATGTTTTACGTCCGAAGGAACAGAGCGTTCAAATTGCCTTTTTTCTTCAGCCAAGCACCCTTTCTGTGAAGGAACAGAGTTAGGCAAACTCACATACCGCCGTTGGATGATGTCTCCTGTGCGCCCATCTGGCGAAGAGTCAGCTCCTGGATTTCTTGGACCACAACTCGTCGATCAAAATTGCCTCTCAAATTTCGATAGCACTTTGCTGAGTAAACTCATTCAACCTGAGACACTGAGTGCAAGCATTCCTACCCTCAACGACTCTCTTAACAGCTGTACAAAAGAGATTTCTCACCAACTGACAAGGCCTTAGTTCGCAGCCTATTTTAGACCTCAAATATGGCACAGATTTGCCCCATTTCTCCTGACTCCCTCCAGAGGGCAAAGGCTATTATTGCCTCTGGTGGACTTGTAGCTTTTCCAACAGAGACTGTTTACGGTCTCGGGGCTGATGCTCTACAAGAAGACGCATGTAAGAAAATCTATAAGACGAAAGGAAGGCCGAGCAACAATCCACTGATCGTTCATACCGACTCATTCAAGAATGCTCTTTCGCTTACTTCGCTTACACCAAACACATGGCAACATGATGCTTTTGTAACGCTTGGTAAGCTTTGGCCTGCTCCCCTCACACTTGTTGTTCCAGCAGCCTCTCTTTTTCCCAAAACCGTTACAGCTGGCTTACCAACAGTCGCTTTACGTGTTCCACAATCTCAAGCGGCTCTCAAGTTCCTTCAAGCTGTTCATACTCCAATTGCTGCTCCGAGCGCTAACCGCTCTTCCTACGTTAGTCCAACCACAGCACAGCACGTCGCAGACGATCTCGGCGAAGATCTCGAACTCATCCTCGATAGCGGAGAAACACAATTTGGCCTAGAGTCGACAATTGTTTCAATTGGAGAAAGGAACGCCTGCCTCCTTCGACCAGGAGCTCTTACGTACGAGGAGCTCAAAGAACTTATCCCCGAGCTAACACTTGCCAAGCCCCAAAGCGAACAAGAGACTCCATCTGCCCCTGGTCAACTCGCCCTGCACTACAGCCCCCATACCCCTATTTATCTAAGAGAAGACGCTCCGAGCAACCACTCGCCTTCTCACACGGCACTCATTTCATTCTCAGCTACAACACAAGAAGAAAACACTGATTATGCCTCGATAACGACTTTAAGCGACTCGAAGAACTTGAATGATGTTGCTCGAAAGTTATATGCTGCCTTACGTTCTCTTGATACCAAGGGACTCGACGCTATTATCGTTGACACATGTGAGAGAGACGGTATTGGGCGAGCAATAATGGACAGACTCGAACGAGCCTCAGCCTCTTAATTCTTCTATGGCACAACTACCTGAAAACGACTCGATTCTCGGCGTAACATTCAAACCACTGACAACTCATCCAGATTCTCGCGGCTTCTTTCGAGAAGTTATCCGTTCAACCGATACTTTTTTCCCTGATGGTTCTTTTGCACAGTGGAGCCACAGTAAAATGGAAAAAAATGTCGTAAAAGCTTGGCACTATCATCACATACAAACAGACTGGTGGTATGTTGGTCTCGGGTTGCTTGAGGTTGTACTCTTTGACAACCGTGAAGAAAGCCCCACGTACCAAACAAAACTTGTTTTTCAACTCGGAGAAACTGGAGACTCATCTGCTACTGTTTGTATTCCACCTGGCGTACTCCATGGCGGCAAAGTGCTATCTGAATTTGCTCACCTCTTTTATATTACGAGTAAGACCTACAATCCTGATGATGAGGGTCGATTTGCCTATAACTCCCCTGTCGTTGACCACGAATGGGGCGATGGTGTGATTGTCTCTGAGCGTGACACAGTCGATTTTACTCCGACACACCCACGTTCTTCTCGATAAACCCACCTCCCCTTCAATATTATCAGGTAGTTAACTACAACACCTTCACTTCCTATCGAGCCCCTCAGTTACCTGAGAGAATCTCTTAATTTTTTCTCCCCCCCTACCGATTAATCATCTGAGTAGCTCAACTTGAATAAAGAGGATCGTATGGAGTGGACAGGGCCATTTGTAGTCTATCGTATCGTTGAAAATGGAAAGATTGAGGCTGTTTTTGTTGCTGAAGATCTAAAGAAAGCCAAGTACTGGTTAAGCTACATTGCTCAACCAGGCGACGCATTGTATCAGACACCAGCTCACCCACGAAACGAGACCGGATCACCAAAATACTGGAGTCATAAAGAGAGTAGCGGAAAATCGGTGCGAGACGAAGACGTTTGGAAGGACATTGCCGAAGGACAAAACTGTACTGTTGAATTCTGTGTAGCTTAAACATTTTAACTTTTCATTTCATAAAGGAAATGTGACATGTCATCGCTGAATAAGCTCGATAAAAACATGCCAATACTTGTTGTTGATGACTTTTCAACGATGAGACGAATTGTCAAAAACTGCTTGAAGCAACTTGGTTTTAACAACATCACCGAGGCCGAAGATGGAGCAGTCGCTCTTGAAAAGCTTAATGTTGGCGAGTTCAAATTTATCGTCTCGGACTGGAATATGCCAAATATGATGGGAATCGATTTGCTTAAAGCAGTACGTGCTTCAGACGATCTCAAGCACATTCCATTTCTCATGGTGACGGCAGAAGCTCAGAAGGAAAATATCCTTGAAGCAGCGAAGGCTGGTGTTTCAAACTATATCATCAAGCCTTTTACTGCCGACCTTCTCACAGAAAAGATGGAAGCAATCTTTAAATAAGGGGAAGGAGCATGTCCTCTCAAAAACTCAACGATACTTCTCTCCAAAATCTGATCGAATCGCTTGGAAGTGGAGATGAGCAACAAATCGAAGAAGCCCTTCTTGAACTTGGAGCCAATCGAGAAAGCGAACTCTTTTCAAAAGTAGGCTCCCTCGCACGAACACTTCATGAGTCCTTAAAAGATTTCCAAAAGAACCTTATTGTCGGTGGAACAGACATGAGCTCCACCACACTTCCAGATGCGGCAAGTAAGCTTGAAGCCGTTATTAACATGACTTTTGAAGCAGCTCATCAAACTCTCGAACTTGCAGAAGGAGAAGAACAGCGACTTCAACATAACAAGACACGGATGGAAGAGCTTGAGCAGCTTATCTCATCAAAGAGCGCTTTTGCAGAAGAAGATAAATCATCACTCCTGACTTATATTCAAGAAGAAAAGAAAAGTATCGAGGAGTCTCTTCATGCTAATAGTGAGCTGATCATGGCTCAAGGCTTTCAAGATCTCTCAGGTCAAGTCTTAAGAAAAGTTATTCGTCTTGTTACAGAGCTTGAAACAAATCTCGTTTCTCTCGTCCAAGTCTTTGGAGTTGAAGACGGTGAGACCAATATTGTTGAGGTAGAAGAGCAACCAGAAGAAGCTTCCGATGGACCGCTGGACCAGGATGATGTTGATTCGGTACTAAAATCTTTTGGGTTCTAACCACAGATTTAGAGTGAACAACCATTTTCTTGAACTTTTTACTCCGTGTCACAATTCTCAGCGTTACAATACTTCTTTCGCCACGGAGTAAGAAGTTCAAGAAAATGGCAACGAAAAGAGTATTTAGGCTAAGCACGCGCCTTACAACAACTCAACATTAGCCCGAGGAACAATCACTTCTTCCCCCGTACTCTCAAGCTTTGCATGAAGTACACGAGTATGAGCACCTGTTTCGATTTGATACTCTTCTTTTGGGAGTTTTGTGATAACAGCACGTTGTCCAAAATACGGAACCCGAATGAGACGTACCTCAGAGCCTATATCAAGCCCTTTAGCTAACTGCTGCTCATCAACAATGGAATGATCACTTTTGCTCTCAAGAGGAATAATGACTTCTGGTCGAACAGCACCAGCGCGAACTTGTGTCATTCCGTTCATAACTGCTGTTGCCTCATCGTGTTTTGAGAGAACTTCTAACGAGCGACGAGACATGCGCATGTTTCCAAAGCCTTCCGTCATAATCAAAGTCAGCGGAACGTCTTCATCGCCGGTAAGGGCTATCCCAAGATCATATCCAAGATAGGCAGCTAATACCTGATCGTCAATTGAACCGGTAATACAACCAACGGCTCCCCGTTCTGCTGCAAGTTGTAGTGCCTCAAGTTGAGGACGTGCTCCTCCTACGAGAATAGAACCTGAAATATCCTCTGGAAGATCACTAGGGGTAATTTCTTTATCTGGCTCAATATCGAGCATGCGGATAACGCCAGCTCGTTCTCCGCCAACACCAAAAATACCTTGAACAAAGGCAGCTTCAGTTTCCAATACAACAGCTTTTCCCTCTTCAATCTCAACCACACATCCACCCATAAACGAATCAACAGAGATCGGTTTTGATGGAAGGCGCAGGGCTACATGGCCTGATTTTTCGGTGATAAATTCGATGACTCCAGTATCAGGAGAAGCGTAACGGGTTTTAAGAAGGCCAAAGAGACCAGCGTGTTCACACAAGAGCTCTCCTTTGTTGACCCTCTCACCTGCCTTCTTCTTGAGTCCTCCGAGTACTTCAAAGACCTCAAGGCCCATTCGCTCTGGCAAGCGAAGAACATAGAGCTCGCCCGGGAGCTCGCCTTTGGCAACATCAACACCCACCGGAACAGCATCCCCCATTTCTACGAGGACTTCACCGAGCAGTGGAAGCTCTCGCCGTCTTCGGATAAGCGTCGATGCAGTAACGTGTAATCCTGGAGTAAATGCTCGAGACATTACGCTATCCCCACGCTTTGCAGTACACGTTGTTGCATTGTGAGCCGCTCTTGCTCGCTCTCAGGCCATTCATGAGGGCGGTTTCTTCCGTCAAGGAGTAGGCCGTGGAGCCCAAGCGTTACCTCTTTGATGACCTTCTTTCCTCTGCCAGCGCCGACATCAATCTTTGATGAAGAAGGAGTGACCACTAACTCCCCACTTGCTCCCTGCTCTAGGGGAATATGCGTTACCTCACCAGCAAGGACTTCTCCTGCTTTCTTTCCTCCGAACGACACACGTGCCAAAGGTGTTCCAGGTTTTAGGCGAGTAAGCGAGTATACCGGCACAATGGCGTGAGCAATATGTACGATACAATCATGAACAAAGATCTCTTCGGCCGCTTCGGGGTGAAGCGAGGCTAAAACCCCGAGATGTGGCATCATAAAAATAGAATCAACGGCTATCTCCGTTACTCCTTGAAGTCCGAAACCATCGAGCATCATCATCGCGGCTTCAAGTCTTTGTGGCGCGTGGCTGAGCACTCCCCCTGAGCCAATCACGAGGTCAAGCTTCATCATATTGACGAGCTCATATCGGTTTGACTGCTGGGAAAAGATATCTGAAATACCACGCTGTTTTTGCCCACCACTTAATCCAACGGCAAGCTCTCTATGGTGTACGAGTGAAAGCCGCAAAGCTTCACGACAGACGGCTTGTTCAAGCCAAAGATCTTCTTTGGTTTGTGGAATGGAGGTTGGGCGAATCATCTTATTGCGAAGTCGATCACGGAGCTCTGAAAATTCGAGCTCGAAATTTAACCAGCGAGCAATCGCCTCGCTTCCTGCTTCAATAAGCACGTTGGCGATAGAGTAGCTCATTCCTAAATTCGCACTCACCGTCCGGTTAAAAATGGGCGCGCCCTCTTCGTTGTGAAAGACACTAAAAACGTCGGTCGTAGCACCTCCGATATCAGCACAGAGGACTTGGAGTCCTCTCCGTTTTGCAAAGCTTGAGACCATATCACCAACAGCTGCCGGGGTTGGCATGACAGGAAGTGGAGTCCAACTGAGAAGCTTATCGTAGCCTGGAGAGTGGCTCATCACATGAGTGAGAAAGAACTCATGAATGGCTTCTCTTGCGGGTCCAAGATTCTCTCGTTCAAGAGTCGGGCGAATATTTTCAACCACAGAAATCTGTGCAATTGGAGAGAGGATTTCTTTTACTTCCTCTGCTGCCTCTGCGTTTCCGGCATAAATAACTGGGAGCTGTAGGGTGTCTCCAAAGCGAGGCCTCGGTGCTGCAGCAAGCAGAGTTTCAGCAGCTTCTACCACATGCACCTCTGAGCCACCGTCAACTCCACCAGTGAGCAACACGATATCTGGTCGTAAGTGACGAATACGCTCGACACGTTCGTGCTCTTCTCGCTCGTCGTCCGCAGAGATAGCTTCAAGCACAATAGCACCTGCACCAAGCGCAGCGCGCTCTGCTGACTCTGTTGTCATCTGGCGCACAACGCCACTTACCATCATTTGCAAACCACCGCCGGCTGAACTTGTTGAGAGGTAGAGATCAATCCCAGAAGACGGATCGCCCTCGGTAACAACAAAAGGATGCTCTTCGGTTGAATCTTTAAGGATCGATCGTCCTGTAAGCTCTTGAATTTCCGTAAAAGCGTTAAGTGCTCCAACGGTCACATCAGCAACAGGCTTTTCAACGGTAGTGGGAGCTTCTCCACGAGAGGTTTGGCGCCACCCCTTTTCTGTCTTTTCAAAGAGAAGCGCCTTCGTTGTGGTGGAACCACAATCAGTAACAAGGACGGTACGAAGCTCTTCTTTCGTTTTCTTCACTCTTAGATGATCCCCGAAATCTCATTGAACCAGTCGTGCAAGAGGAACTGAAGTCGTTCAACAAGCAGTGCCATACGCGCCATAACCGTTGAACCAAAAAATGCTCCAAAACATACCATCATCAGCCAACGCCCAGAGGCCGCAACTCCGTCTCCCGCGACACTCTTTCGTTGAAAGGTGAAGAAAAAGTAATACATCACCGCCAAGAGTGTAAAAACGAAAAACATATTTTGGAAACTCATGGCCCAGTCCATTCCAGACTCTCCGGGCACAAGCAGAGGCTTAAAGCTACTTGTGAGCTGAGGAACCATTTCAGCAAAGAATCCCTTAAAGGCAAGCCCCCCACTGTACCCAAGTGAAAAACCGATAACTAACTTTGAAAGCCACGAGAAGCGTGTCGAGTAAATAAAATAGTAGAGGAGGCCAAAAAGCATCGGCAAAATATAAAAGAGAATCTTTGTATCGTACTCAGCCGTTGGCGTTCCATCAGGATATACTTGAATATGATATCCGAGCATCGGTTCAAGCACGCGAGGCCAAAAAAAGCTCTTAATGGTATACACGGGGAGAAATCCAGCGGCGATCCCAATAAAGAGGTGCTCAAAAAATCGGTAGAATGGATTCTCTTTAATCAAAAAACTGTAGATTGCTAAAGTGGCTACTCCACCAATCAGTACCGTTGCTGCTTCCCAGGAGATGTTCATGAGGGCCTCCTTTGCGAACCGACAAAGGCAACAAGATTTCCTAAGATAATAAGTGCTATGACAGCAAGGTGCGCTACACCAAGGGCAGTATTAATCACAAGCGCTGCGTCTGGTGCTCGTTGAGGATTATTTTGAAGTAAGAGCTCTGAGTACCAAGCGGCTCCAGCAATCCCCTCAAGCAACCCACTGAGTTGACCTGAATCAAGATAAATATAAGCTTCAGGAATCGTAATTGAGGTACAACCGTGGCCAAAGCTTGGTACATAGTTTTCGTTTTGAAAAAACTGAATGTATGTATCAAAAACACCAACGAGTCCCGTAAACTGCGTGAGAAGTTTAACGTTTTCTAATGTACGAACATTTTGAATTGCAGGAATCTGCAAGAGAGACGCTCCAAAGGCATCTTTATCAAGCTCTTTGGCAATATTCGTAGACTTTGCAACGGCCTGTACAAAGAGCGCGCCACCAGGACGAAAACCTAAATTTACCCAGTCTTGCCCATACTCCCACTTTTCTCCCGGCATCTCT
This sequence comes from bacterium, assembly GCA_030428205.1. Lineage (GTDB taxonomy): Bacteria > Bdellovibrionota_C > UBA2361 > UBA2361 > RFPC01 > JAUIBK01. The sequence continues at coordinate 58,124 of JAUIBK010000011.1, read as the reverse complement.
TTCATAAGCCGCTCGGCTACACGCTCGGGAATAGAGGTCAGAAACCCTTCGGCCTGAGCGTATTGGGTGAACACAGCAAGCGGTATTCGTTTACGCATCAAATGCTCAACGATGACTTCAGCTTGAGGCTCGTTCTCAGCTTTTGTGTTCGGCCCGAAATCAAAAGCAACAAAAGCTATATCATTGGGGCCTACCGAAAGGTTCTCGACCAACGAGTAAAACTGGTTGGCGGCTTTCATCTCAGCAGGTCGCACTGTGTAGTTCGTAATCAACGGCACACTCACGACAAGCATCATAAAAAGATAAATCAAACGACGACCAAGGGTAGCTTTCATGCGCTCTCTCCCGGTGTGTCATCAGCAAACGACTCTGATTCGATGGAAAACCACATACGAAAAGCCATCACAAGACCAGCGACGCTCGCGCCAATTTTAATGGCACGAAAAGCTGCACTATTTGGCACCTCAAGCAGCCACTGTCTCCAGAGCGGAAGTCCATCATAGATGTATACATAAAAAGGAATCTGTCCCAGCATAACAATCACAGCAGCAATCATCATCAGAGAAGATTCCAGTGTTTTAACTCGAAATGCTCGAAAAGCAGCTGCGGCGATATACACCCCTAGCAGTGAGAACATCGCTGAACCAAGCGACACAAACAGTCCATGAAAGAGGAAGTTATACGTTTGACGCACACCAGAATACTCATAGTGAAGCTGCAAAAACTTCCCAACAGTCACACCGAGCTGATCAAGTGACTGGCGAAGTGGAGCAAAAGGAGCAAAGTCGGGGGTTTCTGTGTCAAATGAAGCCTCAAGCTCTTTGGAGTCGCTCAGGACTGCTTGCTGCATGTTAGCAATTTGCTTTGCGTAGCTTTGAGCAAGCACAAACTTCGGCTCTTGCTTAGGAATACGCGAGGCACCTTGTTTGCTTTTAAGGAGCTTGCTGGTTTGCTGTGCATTTTGATCTATAGACTCAAGAAGCGCATTCACACGCACATCGAGTGACGGCACTCCTTCTTTTTTCTCGTTAAAATCCTTCTCTATAACCTCGGTGAATTCACCTAAGAGAGTCCACTTTCTCGTTTCAGATGTGATACGCAAACCAGAGCGCCAGTCAGAGACCGTTGCAAACATCATGACGAGCAAGCCAACGAGCAGTACAACACTTGAAAACCAGTCTTTACGGCGAAAAATTATTCGCGAACCGTGAACCATAAAGAGATTTATAATTCCGAGTCCAACGGCCATCGAGCCGACAACGATAAAACCGTACGAGATAAAGCTATGGTGCTCAGCAACACCTATTTTTTCTAAGACTGCTTTGGGAAGAATAAATTCAACAAAGAAATATATCCCACCGAGGAACGTCAGAATCTTAATAAGCGTTTTTCGATAATTCTCTTCCATACCTTACATGCCACCAAACCAATCACCGTAACCAGCACGGATCCAACTATCGATATTACTTATCGCTGCTTCAGGAAAAACCGAGTTCCACGTTGCAATACAAACACCAATGACAATAAGGAGAAAGAAGAGAAGCTTGGCGCGGTCTTGTCCGGCAAGACTGCCAAGTTGTACGGCTTCACGGCTTAAGTATGCTGAAGAGGCGTACAGCTCTTCTCCGATAAGAGTAAAATCACAGGTGCATATAAAAAATGGAACCTGCTCAGGGCTCACACTCGCACCAACTTGCATCGCACCAACTTGTTGTCCAGCTTCAGCCAAAATAAGTGATTCTGCTGCAAAGTACCCAAAGAGAAATGCAGTTGCTACCTTCTCACGGTGCACAATCCCCATATATCCAGAGGCAAAAGCAAACTGGCTCTGTGAAAGATACACGATACTTTGAGGATCAAACGTTGAGAGCTTTCCCACCGAACGATAGGCATCACGCACCACATCTTCAACAATCGCCATGGCTTCAGGATTATTCTGTGGGACGATGAGCTTTGATTTATACCGAGCAGCTTTAGCGGAAACATATGAAAGCACACCGAGACAGGCATAGAGCACTGGGCTTACTGAGGTAAGGCCTGTACTAAAAGCAACAGGTCGTCCGAGTTCTGCAGAACGCCCTATGGCCTCATCCACAGCGTCTACACCAGCAATACGTCGCACGAAAATCTTACGCCCCTCCCGTGCCCGTCGAATATAATAGAGCACCGGTCCAATAAAGAGGACTAAGAGGACAAGAATACCAGGGGTTGAGTGCTCTATTCCGGTCACACCGCCCCCTTGACCTTTCGCTGAGCATTTGACTGCTGCTCAATCTGATCGATAAGCATCTGTACGTGTTCAGGAGACTCCAAAACAGCAATAGCCATTTTTGCGAGCTTCATTCCAAAAATCGGAACAAAGAGCGGCATACACGCAATTGAGACAGCGTAGAGTGTGCGTGTCAGTGGGCGGTACATCTCGAGCACAAAAACAGCTGGGGCCTCAAACCCGCGGGCACAGACGATTGATGCGAGAGATTCAATGCACTCCATTCGCTCGTCGTGAGTGAGAGATGTGGGACCTAGAGTGTTCATGAAGTTAGTGCCAGTAAATAGCCGATGACTCAAGAAAAATATCTGATTTCATCCCTATGGCGCAAGAAGAGAATCGATCCCTTTGGAAATGAATTGTAACGCAAAGAAGAGAAAGGTCTAAGGCGTCCTTAGAGGCGTTGGCACAGCACGAACAGGTAATTGCTCAATCTGAAGTCTCTCACGCTTTTCCTCAAGTCGCCTGAGCTCTTCGCGCAAAAAGACAACATCTTCATACCGCATTTCTTCAATCAGGTCTTGTTTTCGGATGAGATCAAGTTTGCTCTCTTCACCTCTCGCTTTTTCTGTCGACTCTGCTTGCTTGGCTTTCTCCGCCAATTCACGCACCTGCTGTGAGAGCTCACGCTTTCGGACAGAGAAGTGTTGAGGCTTTGGCTCTCTTGAAGCGTGTTTTAAAAAGCCACGGAGCCTTTTGACCTGCTCTCGGACTCCAATGAGCTCATCTTCTATCAACTCCTTGCGTTTGGAGCTTTGCCCAGCATGAGAAAAGCTACCAATGATCTCTGCATCACTTTTGAGTCGCTTGACCTGCCCCTCTTCTTTCTCAAGCATCTTGCTCAACTCACCGAGCTCTTCTTTTTCTTCGATAAGATACTCTCGAAGCTCATCTGGGTATGCTCGAGTCTCGACACGTTCACGAAGCAACCAGTACTCTGGTCCGAGCAAAAAATGCTGTCCGCCTTTATGGAGAAATAAAGCACTCAACTTTAAAGCACTCTCAGAAAGCTTCCAAGGGACACGTACAATACCTCGCCATATGCCTCGAGTAGTGGTCTCATCTTCTTTCGAAGTCAGCGGCTCAATCAGGTAGCCACGCTCAACATCAACCTTTCCAGAGTCCCACTCTATGAAAAAAAGAACTGCCTCTGGAGCAAAAGAGAGAGAAGCCTCTCTATGAAGAACAATCGCAGGGGTATGCTCGCCACCTTCATCTTGGGCTGTAGCTATAGAGACCAAAGAGAGGCAGCACAGTATAAAACGCAAAAAGGACTTCATGCCCCTCCTTGCTCAAAATCTTGCTCAGCGCCAAAAGGAACACGCTTGAAGCGTTTTCCTTGAGAGAGAGCCTCTATCATTTTTCGCTCTTGTCGAATCGCCTCGAGTAGCTCTAAGACTTCTTGAGCCCGTTCATACTCAGCTTGAAATCCTCTCGGGAGAGAGGAAGAGCTATCGCTTCGTAACTGAGAAGCTATCCAACGGGCATCACGCTCAGCAGCTTCACGTGCAAGCGAAACAAGTGTCCCCATAGGAGTGACTCTTTGAGCCACACGGAGCTTCTCTAAGAGTACGCGTGCGTTATTCTGTTCGTTTCTTAGCTCTTCTTCGAGGTGAACCAGTTCGGCTTGTGTGTTTTGAAACTTCTCGGCTCCTTGTTCTTTGAGCTTTTCTCCCTCTGTAATAAAACTCTCAAGACGAGCCACCTCTCTTTTTAATTGTGGAAGCCTTGTTTCTGCTGCGATGCGAGAGCCTTGTATCCGCTCAAGCTCATCAAACATACGTGCCCAGTGTAGGAGATCGGACTCTGCAGGAAGATTGAGTTTTTCGGCCGTGTTGATCTGCACGAGCTCCCATGTTCCCTCAGAGCTTGATTGAAGATCTGTGACAAACCCCTTAAAACGCCCTGCTGATATATTTTCTCCGATAAATGAAAGCGAGCCATCGGAGCCCTCAAGTTGTATAGGGTAAAGCGAGTCCCCTGTTGATGCATCGGCAGATGTACTGAGTCGAAATGGCTTCCAACCGTCTCGAAGGACAACAAACTCAATAGCATCAGAGCTACTACGCACATAGAAATGTGTAGTATCGGCTTTATCTGAGCCTAAAACTCCATACAGCGAGCCGATATACTCACCCGCCGGAAGTCTCGGAAAACGACGGTGAATCTCAAGCCAAAAAAGTGCGGAGACAAGAATAAGAAGGAGGAGAAAAAAAATGGCAAGGAGATGCGGAAAAGAACGCGAGCTATTTTTCTCTGTTGTTTTTACGGTAGCTTCGCTCACGGAGCAGATTCCCCAATAATCTTTGCAGGTGTTCCAGCAACAGTAGCACCTGCAGGAACATCACTCTTTACAAACGAGTGGGCACCAACAACTGCGCCATCACCAATAGTAACGCCATCAACGATAGTAGAGCGAGCCCCAATCCAAACATTTTTTCCGATCGTAACTCCACCACGAAGATCCATCTCACCAGAGATATAGGTACCATCATTGGGATTTTTCTCATGGTTTCCGGGACCCAGATAACAGTATGCGGCAATAAGTGTACTCTCGCCCACTTCAAGCTTAGTTTGAGTAGCAAGTCTACAAGAGGTACCTATGTTAACCCCAGGTGCAAGTGAGATGTCTCCTCCTTTAGCAGCGAGGATACTAAAGCGACCTATACTCACAAAGTCACCTAAGGTAATGCTTGATTCTTTGCGTGCATCAAGAGTGACAAAATCATCAATGAGGGCTTTGTTTCCAACCGAAAGGGCCGCCGGGTTTCTCAAAAGGACACCTCGACCAAAAGCTGGCCGACGACCTGATTGTTTCAGCAGTGTTGGATAAAGCAGTGAACGCAAACCCATTCCAATAAGACCCGGCAGACCACCAAAGAGCAATGTGAGCAGTTCATAGTACGTGAGAAATCCTAACGAGGAGTTTCCAACCGTCAGCTCACGGTACACGTCAAGCGATGAGCGCTTATCGGTAGTAAACGTCTCTTGCTGGGCAGAGATCGGAGGTGTTTGGTTCAATTCACTCTTTGACACGGCGGTATCGTACCAATATCATCAAAAAGAACAAGAGCTTAGAGCGTGAACTCCTTCATGCATTATAGAGAACCAAACAATCTCTTGGCTCATTAGAAATCACGCAGCTTTTTCAGAACACTCTCACGCCCGCTCCCATGATCTTTACCACACTCTGACAAACCTAGGTCTCCCCTTCCACCACTAACACGCCAATAAGCTAGCAATAACAATGTCTTATGCGCCAAATCAACAGAGGACGATGCGCGAGTCTGACCAAAAATTTGCTGGTCTGCAAATTGCATAAAACATCAGCAACGCTGGGGGCCAATACAGAAGGTAAGCGTAAGATGTTTCGGGCAGGGTTGATGTTCCTAAGGCTATTTCTTAGATCCGTATTTCGTGGCGTATTGTTTCTCGTTTGGGTATCTGCTGCGCACGCCCAATCCAATCACCTCGAGCGCAAGGCTCTACGTTGTGAAGCAAAAAGAGTAAACCTTCTCTCTCGAATGAATCGCGCCCAAGAACGGCTTACAACATGCCTTGAAAGCAGAATTCGATGTCACAGACCAGAGCGAAAACTCAGAAAACTGAATCGGGCGTACCGTAAACTTTCGAAACGACGTACTTGCAAAAGATCGTGTCGAAGTGGTCAGGCAATAACCCATCTTCTGAGTGCTGGGCAGCAGAAAGAAAACCTCGAGCGACTTGAAGAAATCGCGGCTTTCTGTCAGCAGCGAGATCCCGCCAACAGCGACTACGACACAGAGACTCCAATTGATGCTGATCTCGACGGGAGTTCGTGTGTCGATTTGGCTGACTTGCAGATTCTCCAAAATACTTTCGGACTCTGCACAGACGAGCCTGTCTGTTTTGGGGATTTTAATGGGGACAGAAAGGTCAACCTCTCCGACACCACCCTTCTGCTTGGAGCCATCGGTACAGGCTGTCTCTCAGACGAACCTCGCCCGCCCGCAAACGAGGACACTGAGGACGACTCTCCTCAGGACGACCTACCGCCCCCCCCAGACACACCTCTCCCGGGACTCTCAGCATGTAGCGATGGAATTGACAACGATTCTGATGGAGCGATTGACTACCCTGAAGACCCAGGATGTCTTTCAGAGTTTGATACGAGCGAAGACTCAGAGCAATATGAAGGGAGGATTCAACTTTCAGTACATGTTTCTCAGCAAGAATGCATCGCTCCTTGCGGAGTTCTCTTTGATGCAAGCGACACGACAAGTACAGACGTCGATGAGCCATTTCATCAACTCGACTATCACTGGGATTATGGCGATACACTAAGTGTATTTTTGAACCAACGTGAGAAAGATGCAAACACGACTCGAGGACCTCTCGGTGCACATGTATTCGATCCCAATTTCAGCGCAGGAGAAAGAAGCCGTCAGTTTACAACCGTTCTTACCGTGCAAAGCCCTTTTGGTGCGGAGGCACAAGAGGAGATCACTGTCACGATAAAGAATCCGCTCTATGAATATGCAGATGAAACGTACTGCCTCTCGGCAACCGGAAACTTTACTGGTTGCCCAAGTTCAGATCCTGCAAATCATATTCAAGGAGAATTCAATCAAGAGCGAATCCAATTTCTTCTTCAATCTACTTCACCACGGAGGCTCCTCCTACGGCGAGGCGAAACCTATGTTACCGACCTTCCTGGCAACTTCGTTGGTGCTCGCCAAAGTGGCCCCTACCACCTTGGTGCATATGGAACGGGAGATGATCCAGTCATTTTTCTTGCGGGAGAACACTTCTTTCTTCGTCGCACTTCAAATATTACTATTTCTCATATCCACTTTCAGTCTGACTATAACCCGAGAACAGGACTCGGAAGGCACCCGACAGGTTTTGATTTTTTTGGAGAAATGAAAAACATTTTGGTGTATCGCTGCAAATTCTCAAACCTAGGATTTGCACTTCTTGCAAGAGCAGAGTTTGATGTACGTCAAGTGATATACGCAGACAATGCTTTTTCAGAACTTCAAAACTACACTCATTTTGGACAACTCAATCAGGCAGCAATTATCGGCAACAAAACACACCAAACCCTCGAAGCTATATCAGGAGATGACGGAAAGTGTGGGGATTGTACAGTTAACTTTCCCGATCACGGTCACACCATGCGTATTCCAAACGCTTCTCGTGTTCTCATTCATAAAAACTCTTCACGAACCTTCGGTGGCTGGTCGAGTGCTGGTCATGGACATCAAAGCTCACTCAGGCTTGGAACATCTGGTTATGTTGAAAAATCAGTTGTCTCAGACAATAGATTTGAAGGAGGCTTTGGCAACTCAAGTATGAGCCTGCAAAATAGCAGTATGGTTGCACAAAAAGGTGAGGCCATTTACGAGCGAAACGAATACCACGCGAATCGACACGCTCAAGGTTTTCTCTCAAGTCAGCTTGGTGGCACGGTGATTCGAAACAATCTCTTTATAAAACAAGGAGATGGAAATCGAACCGAAATAGGAAGCCTCGGAAGCGCTGGAATCGCAACGGCGGTATACCTCGACTACGTTGAAAATCAAACCGATGAAAATCGAAACGCAATAAGTTATATCTACAATAATACCGTTATCAATTTCGATGACAGCCCAAGAAGTCGTCTTGTATTTTTTCGAGCCAGTGAGAACGGACCACCAAATGTTGTGGTTGAGAACAATCTCGTCTATTCGCCGTTTTTGGAAGACGAAAATGAGATATCGGGAGTCATCGACTGGAATACACCTCTCGATACTCGCCTTCAAAGCGCGAACAACCTTTACTACGGGCAGGTTTCTCGATATGCAACGCTCAATGGAGCTCCCTTGACTCTCGCTCAATGGCAGGCGAACAATCTCGATAACGAATCTCTTCTCGAAGATCCACAGTTTCAAAATGCGCCTGAAACCTGCGATACGTTGCTACTTATAAAATATTCTATTTCAAACAGCACGGCTGAGAGAGAAGGTCCTCATACACGCATAACGGCACCCGGCACAAACTTCTCGCAACTTGGAGTGTATGGAGGATCGCACATCTCTATCACTTCGGCACAAGGAGGCCCCTCGACTCTTGACTGTAACTTAGACGATCTCGGCGATACAGATTACACTAACTGTCATAATAAAGACGCTATCAGCGCTTCCGGAGAAACCTTTCTTCTTGCAGGCGATATACTATCAGGTTCTGAAGGCACACTCGATTTCGATATAACAGTTTCACCGAGCACCAGGACGAAGCTCTATCTGAATATGCATCCAGGTCTCACTTATGCACCAGGAAAGATCATTACAGAGCGTTACGGACAAACTCCTTACGTCATTGAAAGTCGTGGCAGCGACGCCATAGGTGACTACATCACCCTATCTCATCCCCTTGAAGGGCCAATGAACGATCTCACTTTTATCTGCCTCTGGAAGGAAAACCAAGCAAACTTCGCAGTAGACTACCGTCTTGCTGAAGATAGTCCAGCTATCGATGCTGGTGTCACAGTAGATGTCCACATAGATTTCGATGGAAACAATCGTGAGCTTGGCACAGGAGTAGACATCGGAGCGTTTGAGCACTAACGGAACCGCAACTCACTCGGGACGAATTGCTCATATCAGCCTTCAAAGAGCTCGCCTCTTTTACTCAACAGGGATCTTTCCCATACATTGCTGCAATCTGAGCAATCCAATGACACTCATCGCATCGGTTATCTCGCCGCTGTCGATCATAGCGAGACACTCAGAGAGTGGAACTTTTTTTACCTGAAGAACTTCTGTTGCGTCGGGCTCTGATGGAACCTTTTGTAGATCGCTTGCAACATAGAGGAGTGCGCGTTCAGAGGAAAAGCAGTTGCTTAAATGAACTTCACCTCCTAGCTGTTGCCACTCTTTGGCAACAAGCCCCGCTTCTTCCTTGAGCTCTCGCTTTATCGCATCAAGTGGCAGCTCACCTTCGTCAGTGCCCCCCTCTACAATCTCCCAAGAATACCGCTCTAAAGGGTAACGCCATTGTCCGATGAGGTAGACTTCTTGCTTCGTGGTCAGAGCAATCACCCCAGTTGCAATTCGTGTATCAACAACTCCATAAATTCCTGGTGAACCATCAGGTCGGAGCACTGAGTCCTCACGAACAGATATCCATTCATTTTGATAGACAAGCCGAGTACCAACAGTTTTCCATGGATTCAAATCGTTTTTCATAGACCTATGATGTACGAGTTTCGTAGATAATACTACCGCTTATACCTTCCTCATTAAAAATACATAGAGATGGTACAAGAATGTGACATTTCTTAGCTCGAATTTCTCTACAGTGCCCACCATACACTACCCATCTCTCACCTCGTAAATACATGTGGGAGAAGCCATGGTTTACCTCAATAAGAATCAACCACAGAGTGGATTCACTTCAGCGAAAAGCAATACTAGTCAATGGAGCTCCGGTTTGCGACAACCAGGATGCTCCGACAATCCTCCTTTTGACATACATGCCTCACGAAGAGGCTCAGCCTCTCAAAACAGAACGAGACGAAGCACTGCTCCTGCCGTTTCTCATTGCACATCTCCACCATCTCTCTCACAGTCCTCGAAAGGCCTCTATCAAGAGCGTCCTCGAATCGCACATATTAGTCCACTTGCCCGCTATCCAGAACGCACCCAAGAACTCCTCGCAAAGTTTTTTCAAGGAGAGACTAACGCAAAAGAAACAAGAGAGCTCGCCGGTCGACTTACATTCCCTCACGATCCCCTCGGTGCAAAACTCTACGCAGAAAAAGTTCGTAACTCAAAGTTAACAAAGAAGAAGCAACACCAGCTTCTTGCAAAGGCACAATTTCCTCAAAATAAACGAGCAGCTGAACTCGTACGAAAGGTTCACACAACCCCAAAACTGTGTTCATTCAAAGAACGTATCACTCTGTTTGCGGCTTGTGCCTACCCAGATAACTCAGAAGACGCAGAGGCTCTTGAGCAAAGGCTCAACAAGCGACTCGCTCCGTTTCAAAACACGGCAGTAAGCTCTTCGAAACGAAAGAGTGAACTGCTCAGATTTGTACGAGATGAGATTTATTCACCTGTCCAGGTCGTCTCAACACATGAACAACTCTCGGTCTTCTTTGGCCTATCTGCTGCGGTAGTAAGGAATACTCTCGAGGATCCTGACAACGGGCTCCTTCCAGATGAACACCGCTATAGAGAAGAAAAGCAGATTCTTACCGGCGAAAGCGGAAAAGAAGCTCTCTCTACAGCACTGCTCAAGGCTGTACGAAGCTTTGTCGCACTTGAAAATGAAATGCATAGAAGTGGAGTAATAGACAAGCTCTCAAACCGCGAACAGCTCCGACAACTCTTTAGTGTGAGTCGTGAGAAGATGAGCCGCTATGTGCGCTACCTTCATCACGAAGATCTTCTCTATCGTGAACATACTCTTGGAAGAATCGATCTGAAAAAACTCAAAAAAGCTCTCCTTGATATCGTACGAGACGAGCTACAAAGTCCCGAGGACCCGTTGTCATCAAATACTCAACTGGCTGAGCGTTTTTCTCTCTCCCCCGCTACCGTGTATCACATACTCAATCAAAAACTCGATCGGGATGAATGGAACAAGCGAAAACTCCTTCTCGAATCGGATAATCGACGGGAACTTTTTCTCGTCTCACCAACGTCTTTCGTCAGGGCAGAGATTGAAGCGTTTGAGGCAGGGCAACTCGAAAAAGTCAGCACAGATCAAGAACTCGCTGATATGTTTCATGTTGATGCTCAGTCTCTCTACGATTCCTTAAGTCCAATTGGAGGCGGTCTTACTACTGATGAATATAAAAAAAGAGAGTTCGCTCTTGCCCTTCTTTCCCCTCAAGACCCAGCAAGTAAAGCATTACGTCTCTGGCACACGCAGTACAATAAAGAGCGAATACTTGAACATTCCAAACGAATTAAAGCAGAGCAGGTCGAAGCGGAAGCTCCTGGAGAGCAAAAAATAGGGATTTACTATAATGAGTTTCGCTTTCATTCATACGAGGAAGCTGCCGTAGCAAAGATACTCCACGAGTATTTTCAGTGGAACATCGAACCTGAAGTTACCTGGCAAATTCCTCTCTCAGGAGGATATATCGATTTTTATATTCCTGAGTACGATCTCCTTGTAGAGTGGCATCCCATACGTCTCTTCTATAAAAACAAGCAGGGGCAACATGGAGATTTTGATTCCTTTGAGGAAGCTTTAAGTTTTCGCGACAAAAAAAATGATCTTCAAGATGAGTTTGAAAAAGGTTCACAAGAAGTCCGTGACTTTGTTGAAGCAACAGAGAATCAACTGCTGCAACGTTATCGTGAAAGGAGACAAGAGCTCCTCAAAGGGACACCTTACGAGAAGAGCATCCTCATAGTTGCAAGAAGCGCCGATGTCCTCTTTGCCTCTCTCATCCAACCGTATGGAAGCAATGTTCCGTCCCAACAGTCAGTTTTTAAAAAATTTAAGAGAGCGCTGGCTTATGTCAAAGGGAGGAACAGCTAGCTATGCATTCTGACCATAAGTTTCATTCTCAGCAGAATCTGGTAGAATACTGTTCGAGTCTGGGGCTACATTGTGCTGATTTTAACTGGATTGAAATAAAAATTAATTCATTTCAAGTTATTACTGCATCTTATTCGTATACTCTTCACTTCCTAGGAGAAGACGCACATGTCCGAGCAAGCACCGACTCTACTCCTCTACGGTACCCCTAAAGATCCCTCCTTTTATGAGGAAATCCTCAATAGCGAGAACTGGGGCATCGTGTCAGACAATGGCCATGCACGAGATGTTGTCTTTACAATCTATGAGAACTTTGGGCGAGCTGATGCCATTGTTGCGTTTCCTAATGCTCACCCCGTTCACCTCTTAACTCTTCTGGCTGAGGCAGAGGTCGGACACCCCCTCATCCTGCAGTCACAAGCTGAGATTATCACTTCCGATGCTGATATCGAGCGAAAGCCTATCATCTTCTACGGAACACATGAGGAGTGGCAAAGTTTCCGAAACCAACTCGCCGAAATGGAAGCACAGGGACTTACCCGTCAAAGCTTCGATCGTCACGTTCACTACTGCCACTCTCCTGCAGATCTCGAAAACTACCTTCATGAACACTTACCTCATGAAATACCATCTACTCGCTTGCACTACTACGCACACACAAAGAAGCGATCTGATCTCTCGCTTGATGTCGCCGAGGATGTTCGCCCACCAGCTGACATTACTATTTCCTTTTTTGGCTCAGCAAGTACGAAAGCAGAAAAGCATATCCAACAAGCGAGTAAAGCCGCTCGCATGTGCGCAAGAAAAAACTGGAATATCCTGCACGGCGGTGGGGGTGGTGGAGTCATGAAGGAGCTCAGCGTGAGTGGCTCAAGAGCCAAAGCATATGTTCTTGGAATTTCTGTTGATGGTTCTGGAGCACCTGTTATCACATTCGAACGTGAGCTCGGTACTGGACGCCCCGAAGACATCGATCACTTTGTGGAATCTAAAGATATGCTTCACCGCATTGAGACATATGCAGGACATTCAGAAGCCTTCGTTTCACTTGACGGAGGAATTGGAAGCCTGCAAGAGGTATACGTTATCGCGGAGCTCCTCTCAAAAAATCACCCAGTCGTGACATATCAAACTGCTGAAGGAGGACGTGCACCTAAGCCCCTCTTCCTTGTTAATGAAAGTGGGATTTACACCCCTGTCCTTGAGTACCTGTCAGAGAGGGGACTCAAGCATATCCGTGATCAGATCCAAGTTGTTGACTCCATAGAAGAACTTCAAAGGGGCTTGGAACGAGCATTTGAACAAGCACCACCTCTGGCTCGAGATATCCGTGACAAAGGACGATTTCGGGATCGATATTTTGAGGTGGAACACCCAACAACTCCACGACTACTGCGTGGGCCAGATCTCAGTGGGCTTGATAATGGCGGTGAGCGTGGGAGAGAGCCGGGGATGTCGGCTTAGAGCTCCTTATTGGTCACGCTTTCACAAATGAAATGGAACGCGAAGCACGTGACGATTCCCCTTCGCGTACTTCGCGTTATAAATCTTTAAGGAAGAGATCTGATCTCGTTAGAGATTCGTCAGCAAGGTCAAGGTCAAGGTCAAGGTCAAGACGGGCTGGCGCCCGGGGGGGGGTTACATATCAAGAGTTAGTTTTACTTCATCGTCGACTGAAGCAACGGTGTTTTCTTCACGAGGCGTTTCTTCTACAGGCGCTGGTGCCGGAACAGACTCTTTCTTTTCTTTCTTCTTTGCTTTATCACCCTTTGCAAACGAATCTCCCTCTTCGGAGAGTTTAACTCGTAGTCGTAAGTTATTGGCGCTATCGGCGTTCTTGAGCGCCTCGTCCAAGCTAATCACCCCCGACTTATAGTGGTCATAGAGTGCTTGATCAAATGTTTGCATACCAATATTCGTGCTCTTTTCCATGGCCTCTTTGAGCTCAGCAATTTGAGCCTTATGGATGAGATCTTTTACACGTGGACTATCCAGCAAGACTTCAATAGCAGCGATACGTCCACCATCGTTTCTACGAACAAGTCGCTGACTGATAATACTCCGAAGGTTCAAGCTTAGCTGAAGATAAATTTGGGCATGTCTTTCGGGAGGAAAAAAGTTCATCACCCGCTCCATAGCCTGATTCGCATTATTACTATGAAGTGTAGCAAGACAGAGGTGGCCTGTTTCAGCAAACGTAATTGCCGCCTCCATTGTTTCTTGATCACGAATCTCACCAATAAGAATGACATCAGGAGCCTGGCGAAGAGTATTTTTAAGAGCAATTTGGAAATTTTGTGTATCAACACCAACTTCTCGTTGTGTGACGATGCATTTCTTGTGTCCGTGGATAAATTCGATGGGATCTTCAATCGTAATAATGTGTCCAGCACTATTTGTATTACGATAATCGATCATTCCAGCAAGTGTCGTTGACTTCCCTGAGCCCGTAGCACCAACAACGAGCACAAGCCCACGCTTTGTCATCGCCACATCTTTCATGACCTGTGGGAGATCGAGATCATCAATAGTGAGAATATCAGAGCGAATTTGTCGGATAACCATTCCAACACAAGCACGTTGAATAAAAACATTTACACGAAAACGACCAAGAGCTGGATAGTATAGAGCTAGATTCAGCTCACTCTCTTCATCAAATTCTCGCTGTTGCTTGTCTGTCATGACGCTATACGCCAGTGCTCGAGTATCGTCAGGTTGGAGACATCTATTTCCAGCTGGCCGCACAACACCGTTAATTCTATACATCGGCGGGCTGTCGACGGTGAGGTAGAGATCTGATGCCTCATGTTCTGTCATCACAGTAAGGAGCTTACTAATATCAAGCATTCTCTATTCCTTTACTTATCTTCCAATTCCCTCATCGAGCTCTTTGAAGAGATCGGGATTACCTGTTTTCTCAATAGCTGTCTCACGAGTTATGAGGTTTCGATCTACAAGTTCCATGAGATGCATCTGCATTGTCTGCATTCCCTGGCCTTGGGAAGTTTGCATAGCACTCGGAATCTGGTGGATCTTTCCTTCACGAATCAAGTTTCGTACCGCTGTTGAGCCAAGAAGGATCTCAAGACCCGCGACACGGCCACCACCTACTTTCTTGCAGAGTGTTTGAGTAACGACAGCTTGAATCGACTCAGCAAACATCGCACGTACCTGCGCTTGTTGTTCTGCAGGAAATACATCGATAATCCGGTCTACTGTTTTGGGGGCACTCGATGTATGGAGCGTTCCAAAAACGAGGTGCCCTGTTTCAGCTGCTGTCAGTGCAAGCTGAATGGTTTCCAAGTCTCGCATCTCACCAACAAGAATAATATCCGGGTCTTCACGGAGAGCTGATTTAAGCGCATTAGCAAACGAATGCGTATGAGGACCAACTTCTCTCTGGTTAAAGAGACTCTTTTTTGAGGTATGCACAAATTCGATCGGATCCTCAACGGTGAGAATATGTTTCTCAAAAGTCTCATTAATAAAATTGAGCATGGCAGCAAGCGTTGTCGACTTACCTGAACCTGTTGGACCAGTAACGAGTACAAGCCCTTTTTCACGCACAGAGAGCTCGCGGAGCACAGGTGGCATTCCAAGCTGCTCAAGCGAGAGGATTTTTGTCGGGATTTGACGGAAAACTCCTCCTAGCCCTCTATTTTGACGGAATACGTTCACACGAAATCGGGCAATCTCACCTAGCTGCATTGAAAAATCGAGTTCGCTATATTCCTCAAAGTTCTTACGCTGTGCGTCATTCATGATGTCGTAGATCATGGCGTGAGTGTCTTCAGCTGTGAGGGGAGGCACTTTAATTTTTTTCATCGAACCGTGAACACGCACCATCGGGGGCTCCCCTGCACTCACGTGTAAGTCGGATGCATCTTGCTGTACGGCAAACTGAAGAAGTTGAGTAATATCCATGGCCTGTAATCTCGTGCACAGAACTGCAATTCACTAAGAGATATCGGCAGTGATCGTAGGAAAATGAAGGATTGAGGCGCGAATTATGAGAAATAAAACAGTATTCTCATAACCTTATGATACAGCGCGCTAGTTATTCGAGCTCGCATCAACCACAGAAGAGGCTATACCACTATACTGAGCGCTCACTTGACCACCAAGAGCTTGCAAAGCCGCAATAGCAACGAGGACGATAAGCATGATAAGGATGGCGTACTCAACCATGGTCGCGCCTCTTTCTAGCTCCCCATCTCCTAAACGTGTACGAGGAGTTGGCAAAGTATTAAACTGGTCATGATAAGCCGCCATAATAGAATCCCCTGCCAATGATATATCCAGATTTACTAAAAAAACTAAAGGGTTGAGAAAGCTCATAGTATTCTAGTCAATCTCACTACTTGCTGCAATTGAAAAGGAGAACAATTGTGGGTACCTTACAAGTTCTCATTCTCATTCTCTTTCAAGGCAAATCTCGTGCGATTTAGAGGCTTAACAGGAGCGGCGAAAGCTTGGTTTATAGCCCAAAACCTCCCCAAACGTGGCCCTTGTGTCGTTGTAACGAGAGACAAGAACCAAGCGCTTGAACTCAAAGAAGATCTTCAGTTCTTCTGTCGAGACATCCCCTGCTATGATTTTCCAGATTGGGAGACGCTCCCTTTCGAGCCTGTTTCCCCAGGTAGCTACCTCTGCGCTCAACGTATTGCTTGCCTTCACAAACTACTCCGACAAGAACGTGTTGTCGTCATCACTCACGTACACTCGCTTCTCAGTAAAGTCCCAACTCCAGAACTTCTGCTCTCGCCAACACTCACACTGACGACGGCAATGAAGCTCTCCAAAGAAGAACTCGAAAAGAGACTCTGCATTCTTGGATACGAAAAAGTGTCACTTGTTGAAGAAGTTGGAGAGTATGCTGTTCGTGGAGGTGTTCTAGATTTTCATCCGGGGCTTGTTGAGCATCCTGTACGATGCGAATTTCTCGGTGAGCACGTACACCAACTTCGTATTTTCCACTCAGAATCGCAACGAAGTATGAAGGCTCTCACAAAAGCTGAAGTGCTTCCTGTCAGTGAATTTATCTTTTATCCATTTTACCAACGACTCAAACAACAAGTCGACGGCGCCATAGCAAAAATCAAAGATCGCGCAAAACTTCTCGAAAGTCCACCACGCGAAGTTGCTCAGTATATTCACGAACTTCGCAATGCAACTCGCCCCGCAGGCGCTGAAGTTCTTCAGTCCCTCTATCTTCCGCTCGGGAATTTCTTTGATTACTGCAGGAGAGAAACGCCCGTTGTTCTTGTTGACGAATTTGGTATTACGCAAACCATCGATACCGCGTGGGAGCAGATAACAGAGAGGGAAGAACGACTTACACAGGAGCACTACCTCATTCCCAAAAAAGAGGATGTTTTTGTAGATAGCACAACACTGCTTCATGAATGCAAAAAGCGCTGTCTTATCGCGCTCGACGAACTAGAGCTTCTGACCTCAACAAAATCGAACCAAGAAGATGAGCAACATAAAATTATCAGCTTTCACCAGACCGAACTCTCTACTCGCTTAAAAACAAGCGTTGGCACCGGGGATGCCTTTGCTCCTCTCAAACAGAAAATTGAGAAATGGAGAGAAAAAAACTACCGCATAGGTTTTGTTGTTGGCTCCGAGCAGCGAGCCCGACGGCTCGAGCGCATCCTCCTCGATCTCGGGTATGACGCCCCATTTGAGCCAGAGCTCAGTGGAGAAGCTTGGGCCAATGGACTCAAACGAGCACCGCTTATAATCTTGCTCGGTCACTTGTCGTCTGGCACACAAATTCCCTCTGAAAGACTCTCACTTGTTGCTGAAGCAGAAATCTTCGGGGAACGATCTTACCGCCGCTCCATAAAAGCCGAAACAAACATCAAGAAGCTACTCGGCTCACTCTCTCAGCTCAAAGAGAATGATTATGTAGTCCACGCAGACTACGGTATCGGTATTTATCGCGGCTTTACTCACATGGAAGTAGAGGGAGTTGGAAGTGATCTCCTGCAAATAGAGTACGCTGATAGCCTTCTCTATCTCCCCCTAACAAACATTAGCATCCTCCAACGTTTTTCTGGCGCAGAGGGGCAAGCCCCCGTCCTTGATAAACTCAGCTCACAAAAGTGGAAAAAGACGAAACAAAAAGTTCGAGAATCAGTTGCAACCTTAGCTGGAGAACTCATTCGTCTCTATGCAGCCCGTTCTATCACGAAAGGTTGGCAATATCCCGCACCAAATGCCGACGATGAGATTTTTGCCGACGGATTTCCGTACTCAGAAACAGAAGATCAATTCAAAGCAATCGAAGAAACACTTGCAGATATGTCCACCGAACGCCCGATGGACCGACTTGTATGTGGTGATGTTGGCTTTGGAAAAACAGAAATCGCACTACGCGCTGCCTACAAAGCCACTCAAGATGGGAAGCAGGTTGCCGTGCTTGCGCCTACAACTATCCTCGTTGAACAACACAAAGAAACTTTCCAGAAGCGTTTTCGTGACTTTCCCATTCGTGTTGGTGCTGTAAGCCGCTTCTATCCTCCTAAAAAAAACAAACTTGTTCTCCAAGAGGTCGCTGAGGGAAAAATAGATGTTATTCTTGGGACTCACAAACTCCTACAGAGGGATGTAACCTTTCGAGACCTCGGTCTGCTCATTGTTGATGAAGAACACCGCTTTGGCGTTAAGCAAAAAGAAAAGCTGAAACAGTTACGCAAAGACATCGACGTCCTGACACTCACCGCCACACCGATTCCCCGCACGCTCCACATGTCACTCTTAGATCTCAGAGACATTAGTATTATCAGCACCCCCCCAATCGATAGGCGCACCGTTCGCACATATGTTGCAGCCAAAGATGAAACACTTATCCGTGATGCCATCATGCGTGAGCTACAACGAAGTGGTCAGTGCTTTTTCGTCCATAACAGGGTTCAGAGCATCGATCTTGTAACCTCTGAACTCAAAGAGCTTATTCCCGAAGCTCGCTTTGAGTATGCACACGGACAGATGCCGGAACATCAGCTTGAGAAAATAATGCTCCGTTTCTTGAATCATGAAATCGATGTGCTTGTGGCAACAACGATCATCGAATCTGGAATTGATATTCCAAACGCCAATACGATGCTCATCAACCGTGCCGATGCTTTTGGCCTTGCTCAGCTTTACCAACTCCGTGGTCGGGTAGGTCGCAGCTCTCGACAAGCATACTGTTATTTCCTCGTTCCGAAGAAAAAGAAACTCACTGCTGATGCCCAAGAGCGCCTTCGTGCCCTCCAGTCTCTTGACGATCTCGGTCTTGGGTTTAATCTTGCTATTCGTGACTTAGAGATTCGTGGCGCAGGAAACCTACTTGGAAAAGAACAATCTGGGAGCGTCCTCGCTGTTGGCTTTGAGCTCTATATGAAAATTCTCAAAGAGGCGATTCATCATTTAAGTGGTGATGAACTAAGCGTTGAAGAGTTTATTGAGCCTGAAGTAAAAATCGAAGCGAGTGCTTTCGTTCCTGAGTACTACATACCCGACATCTCTGAGAGGCTTATCCTCTATCAACGACTCTCAGGAATCTCTTCTGAGGAGGCTTCTTTCGATCTCCTCAAGGAGACAGAAGATAGATTCGGTCCGCTGCCTGATGTAGTTGAAGCTCTCTTTGACTTGATGACCTTTCGTGGAATGCTCCGCCGATTTGGAGTGCTCAAAGCTGATATTACTGAAAACTCTATTTCGTTTTCGTTCTCACCCAAGGCGCCTATTGATGCTGATAAGTACCTCAAACTTCTTGAGAAAGAACCAGAAGGTTTTCGCTCGAGCGGTCCTCACCGCTTAACAGTACTGAGCGAATCTTACACGTCTACTACCCCTCCAAAGCTCTACCGACAACTCATTCAACTCCTTGAGCAGCTGTCATCATAGATAGTGCATATCTTAGCTCAAAACATTTGGGACTGCTCCAAGAGCCTCTTCATCGAGGACTCCTAGGCCCCCTCTCTTCCTCTGTACGCCTCTGTGATCCTATTTTATGTTCTGAGCGCTCCACTCTTGCACTTCAGCCGGATCATGCTACAGTTTTCGGCACAAATGTCATCTTATAAGGGTTTCTGTATGACTCGCTATTTCGCTCTTTTCACTGCCATCACAACTTCTTTCCTCATCTGCTCTACACCTCTTTCTGCCGCCCCGTCAAAGCGACAGCTTGTTGATGCTATTATCGCGAGTGTCAATGGCAAACCTATCACATTACGTGAGGTTACCAGCCGTATGCCCAAGAACGAGTCAATGACACTCTCTGAGGCATCACGTAATCCAGAAGTGCGCTATGTGCTTGATGCTCTCATTCTTGAGAAACTTATCGAGGAAGAAGCACTCTCCCAAAAGCTGTCTGTAACAAACAACGAGATATCAGGTTACATCTCAGAGATAGCAACCCGAAACGGCCTCTCGCCAGAAGATTTTCAGAAAGCGCTTGAGAAAGAAGGAATCTCCAAAGATAAGTACCAACATCAAGTGAAATTTGACATCTTGCGGTCAAAGCTTGCCTCTTCAATGATGAGAAAAGGAATAAGTATCTCCGAGGAAGAGATCGATCGACACCTTGAAGAGCACCCAGAACTTTCTCATAGCGGAAATAAACTCAAACTCCGACAGATTTTTATTTCCCGAGAGGATCGTACAGAAACAGACGCCAAAGAGCTTATTGAGGCTATTCAGCTAGAGCTCGAAGACGACGACTTTCCAACACTTGCAAGAAAACACTCCGAGAGCTCGGAACGAGCCGATGGAGGACTCCTTGGTGTTATTGCTGAAGAAGATTTAAGCAGCCAAATCTTCGATGCTGTCTTCTCGCTTGAAGAAGACGAAACAAGCGAAATCGTGCAAACAGACGCGGGTTTCCACCTCTTCCATGTCGAAGAGCGCTATAGTGACGACGACGACGAACAGCAAGAACATCTTAGAGCTGAAATCCGAAAAACGCTCGAACAACAGAAACTTCAGAGCAAGATGCAATCATATTTTTCTAGTGAGCTTTATAAGCTTCATGCCGTAGAGCGAAAGCTTTAGTGTTCTCTATCAAAACAGGAAATCTAGATATGAAACTTAACCCTCAAATTTTTCGTGAATACGATATTCGTGGCACCGTTGACGTTGATCTCAGCGAGGCATTCGCTCACCTCCTCGGCCGTGCTTACGCAACACTCGCAAGAGACGAAGGCAAGACGGACATTGCCATCGGCCACGATTGCCGGCAGACATCTCCTACCTACGCTAAAGCACTTGGGGAAGGCATTGCCGCTGAAGGACTCAACGTTTTTCACACTGGAATGGGTCCAACTCCTCAACTCTACTTTTCCATTTTTCATAGAAACTACGGTGGGGGCATTCAGGTTACCGGGAGCCACAACCCATCAGACATGAACGGTTTTAAAATCTGCCTTGGGCAGCGCACCCTCTCCGGGGAGCAGATTCAAGAGATCCTCTCTCGCATGCAGAAACTCTCTGGGAGCAACTCAAGCACATCTGCGGGAACAATCACAGATGCTGCCATTCAGCCTGAATACATTTCATACCTCATTGAAAACACAAAACCCCATATGGGCGACAGAAAGCTGAAGATCGTCGTTGATGCTGGAAACGGCGTTGGTGGTCTTGTTGGCCCCGAAGTGTTACGTGGACTCGGCATTGAAGTTATTGAACTCTACTGCGAACCAGACGGTACATTTCCTAACCACCATCCAGATCCAACCGAGTTAAAAAACATCGTCGATCTGCAAAATAAAGTGCGAGAAACAGGGGCCGATCTTGGAATCGGGTGGGACGGTGATGCCGATCGCATTGGAGCTGTTGATGAAAATGGTGATGTCATTTTCGGTGACATGCTTCTCCTCCTCTTTGGCCGTGAAATTCTAAAGGAAATCCCAAACGCCACCATTATTGGAGACGTGAAGTGCTCTTCAAGGCTCTTTAGTGATCTCGAGGCCCGTGGTGCCAATGCCATCATGTGGAAAACAGGCCACTCTCTCATCAAAAACAAGCTCAAAGAAACAGGCGGAGAACTCGGCGGGGAAATGAGCGGCCATATCTTCTTCAAGCACCGCTTCTTTGGCTTTGACGACGCGCTCTACTCTTCGTGTCGTCTCGCTGAGATACTGAGCGAAACAGATCAGAAAGCTTCTGAACTCCTCGCAGACCTCCCACACGTGGTAAACACTCCAGAAATACGCGTTGACTGCCCTGAGGAGATCAAGTTCGAAATCCCTAAGAAAGCAGTAGAAGCTTTTCGCGAGTACACCGTAAACACTATCGATGGTGTTCGAATCGAATTCGAGAAGGGCTGGGCTCTTGTTCGCGCCTCTAACACGCAACCAGTTCTCGTGATGAGGTTCGAAGCTGAAACAGAAGAACTCCTTGAGAAATATCGAAAGATCGTCGTAGACCGCATAGAGGAGATCAGAGCCTCTCTCACGTAGCTCAGATATACCTCCCTCCTTCGCGAAAGCTACGGTGGACGAACCTGCTACTATGGGCATAGGAGGCTGGGGACACATCCCCGCTCATTGAACGGGGAATTTCAAGTACGGGGAGTATATGCCCCGTGAGATCAGGGTTGTCGTGCTCTCTGAATCTTTGTGTCGCGCATGGTGGCGTGAAAGCTGATCGCTTTCACGCGTTTATCTGCACGGGGTATAGTTGTCTTCCCCAGGCCCATAAATGAGCCGTTCAGCCTCCCCGAGAGGGCCTCGAAAATGCTTCGCATTTTATACTCAATCAGTTTTGTCTGCGACAAACCTGAGTTTAGAGTATAGTATTAATTACAGCTACAGCTCCCAGCTTGGAGAATAGGAGGTTCTGCTCGATGCTCCTGGGAGTGAAGATATAACTCATAATAGCACTGACACTCCTCAGTATCATCTAAACCTGCTGATTCTTCATGAAATCTTTCTGGCTCATTTATGTCTTCACCACAATCTTTTACAAGACGGAGCTTCCAATAACTGTCTGGAGCTGAATATAAGCTATCTGGCCCACAGCTTCCCGACCAGCACCACAGGTCCAAACAAAGCTTACCCGCCAAACCCAACTTACCAGCGAGGGTTTGAATAGCTTGAGCTTTAGCAACTGGATCATTACAGGTAAAAGTAGGAGAGCGCCTGTCGCCCCCTTTGGGTGGTGTACCATATTGAAAACCACGAGACTGACAGTTAGGAAGAGAGGTTTCCACTTGGTCAGCAGCCTGTTCGGCTAATGGATGAGAGAGACACGCCCCCTCTTTCTTTATACGATGCACTCTTTCATCTGCGAACGATGTTGAAGAGAGAGCAAAAACGCAAAGAAAAGCTACTAGATATCGTTTCATGATATTCAAACCTTCTATAAAAAAACCTCTACTAAGGCTATTATACCAGAAAAACCTCAAAAGTTGTAATAATTTTACAAAATAGTAGATTTTCGCATACCCTTGCTCTTTGAAGCAAGCAGCACACCGCGCAAGGCTCTGAAATCAACGGGGTTATTCCTTGGCAATCATCTCAGTATTGGGCAGATGCAATGGATGAGGATGCCCCCGAGCTGTGTGAAAGAAAAATTCTCAAACACCTCGGTAAAGGGCCAAAGCGTCGATGAACTCATTTGAAGCATCACCATCCTTTGCATTGAATATCAATAATCGAGCTCATTTGAACCAGAACTGGCATGAGATAACAACCTCAGATTTTTCACAAAGATAGTGAACGAGGCAGCTTAAGGGGGTAAGTATCCCTAAAAAAACAAACGTCGGAGAGAACTTCAACATTCTCTCCGACGCCTCCGTCAGCTCCCTGGAGAAATGGTTCCTGGGGAACTGTACTTCTTCAACTACTGTCTCAACGTACTATCCCTCTACACATTCTCCATCAACATCTGCAGGATGCTGTGGAAGTGCAGGAGGTGTATCGTCTTGAACAAACTGCTCTTCCGTTAAAGAGTCTCTGTTCCCAATAAAAACAACTGGGAGACAGCCGTCTTCAACAGCTATATAATGTGGATGGTTCTCCTGGAAGTTCGAAATCAACCAAGAGAAATCCGGATCCACCATTTCGTATGGGTATATTGGCCTTCCCATGCCACTCTCCTCCTTGAGCGTAACAGTTCAGGGGCGCTCGTTGTACGCAAGCATATTCACAGTTATTAACACACGACATCTATGGGGCGGGAAGCACAACAACTTCACATGTTGCAAAGCACTGCACACAAATAGAAATTCGACGACGAGAACAGAGAACTTAAGAGAAAACCCCTACGAGATTCACGGAAATACATTTGCAGGTACAAAAATACATAGAATTACTAGTATTTTAGGCAAATGTTGCCGTGTCCGAGCAAGGCAGGCACAATGGAAGCCGAAGAATAACCCAAGCCCACCGTCTTACTCCCTTCGGGACTTTTCGCGCTTCGGCGAATACGCGAGGCTTTCGTCTTGGGTGAAACAACTTTATTATCACCACACTAGAAGTATTATGAATGCCCCTGAGGACAACAAGACAGAGATTGAGCCTGTCATCTATTCACGGAACGACCATTGTCTTTCCCGCAGCAATATTGATCCCGATGCCTTAAAGATCATGTACCGCTTAATACGGCATGGCTATAAAGCGTATCTCGTTGGTGGAGGGGTAAGAGATCTCCTCCTAAAGAAAAAGCCCAAAGACTTTGACATTGCAACCGACGCTACCCCACGAAGAATTAAAAACCTCTTTCGTAATTGTCGAATTATCGGTCGCCGCTTTAAGCTTGCTCACATTTATTTCCGCGGAAATAAGATTATTGAAGTCTCGACGTTTCGAGATATTGATGAACCGATCGATCCAAATGCAACAGAAGAAGATTTAAAGAAAAAGCATAACAATACCTTTGGTACCGCTGCTACTGACGCAACCCGTCGCGATCTTACTATTAATGGCTTGTTCTACGATCTCTCAACTTTCTCCATCATTGATTACGTCGGTGGAATGGAAGACCATGAGAACCAAATTATTCGCATTATTGGGGATCCCGATGTACGCTTCCAGGAAGATCCTGTACGGATGATTCGAGCTGTACGACACGCTGCTCGTGCTGAGTTTAGTATCGAAGCTGCTTGCTGGGATTCTATACAAAACAATCACGACCTCATCGAATCGGCCTCACAGGTCCGCATCTATGAAGAGGTACGCAAGGATCTCTGTTCGCAGGCCGGGCTCTCGATTACCCGACTCCTCGCTCAATCAAACCTCCTCCAACACCTCATTCCAGAGCTTCTCCTCAATGATAGCGTGCTACTCAAAGAGGGCAGTTACTTTGCTCAGGTCTTCACCCGTATCGAGGAATCAGCAACGGCACACGAGGACTTTACTATCACTCCAGTACTCGGCATCATGGCTCTCTTTTTGAGCTGCTACCCAGAATCCGTCGAAGAACTCCATGTCTACTTTGAGGATCGGGAAGAGATATCAGATCACCTCTCAAGCTGTTTCATCAAGCTCGCCGTTCCTCGTAAAGAACGTGAGCGCATTGAAGATGTCCTGATCCTCTGGCACCGCCTCAAGAACATGCCCGTTGAAAAAGTAAAGAAAACAAACCTCGAAAGAAGAAGGTGTCTCCCAGAGCTCTCGTACCTACTCCGTTGGCTCTCTGATAACCCAGAAGAAGACGAGCTCCTTTCTGTCGTTGAAAAAGCCATACAAAGGAGGGCCTCCGGCTCACAACAAAAACGAAGACGCTCTTCATCAAATAGATCTGAGTCCAACGGGAGAAGGGGAAGAAAAAACACAAGTAACCACCAGAGAGGAGAGGATCGCAGATCTCGCTCTCGTTCAAAGAGAAAGCCTTCTGACTCCTCTTAAGAGGCACCTAGCTATGAGTTCGAGAGAGATGATTCAAGCAACCCTCCTGATCTACAAGGATAGTGCTGTTGATGCTTTTCATGCGCTACGTAAAAGCTGGACTCTTATTCCTGGCTCGTTTGGAGCCTACCTTCTCTTCCTCTTTCTCTATGAGATCTTGAGCACGTTTAGTATTAATGCAGGAGCTCAGGTGGCCATAGGATTTGTGCTTGGGTTTATCCAGATTGGGCTCCTGTCCATGTACTATCGTTGGCTTTCAGAGGCACGAGAACGGCATGGCCTCTCTTTGAAGGATCTTATCATCTTTGATGGCCCACTCTTCTACCAAACCATAAGCGTTGCCTTTATATTCTTTCTGATAGAATACTTCCTGGGATCCC
Source organism: bacterium (assembly GCA_030428205.1). GTDB lineage: Bacteria > Bdellovibrionota_C > UBA2361 > UBA2361 > RFPC01 > JAUIBK01. The sequence continues at coordinate 32,115 of JAUIBK010000011.1, read as the reverse complement.
TTTTTCAGGGCATTGCGCAGGCCTCTCTCTTTCCGCTCTTTCTCCAACTCTCCCTCGTGTTCGCTTTTAACGCCGTTCCTGAGGTGATTTACTTACGAAGAATCGATGGGCTCGGCGCACTTGGAACCTCGTTTACGTTCCTTCGTGAAAATTCTGTTGAGTGGTTTCTCCCCTTCATTCTTGTTCTTCTTCCAGTAGTACTCCTCTCACCAGGTGGCGCAGTGGTGCTCCTCTCTCAATCGGAGCCACTTCTTCCCCCGCTCACCGTGATAACCGCTTGGAAGCCCTTTATTATCCAATACTCGTGGCAATCTGGATCAGAGATTCTTGGATGGGTACTTACCATCCTCTCTCTCGTTCTCGCCAACTGGTACATGCTCTTTCGCGGGTACCTCTACCTCGCACTGGAATCTGGAACACGAAGAAGTCGAGCATTTCGAGCGAAGATGGGATCCTAGCCTAAAGATTTGGCGAGACTACTCTTTGAACAGCCATTTCCTTGAACATTTTTCTCCGTGGCACCGTTCTTTGGCGTTATGCCACGATTTTCGCCACGGAGAAATATGTTCAAGGAAATGGTTAGAGAAAGGAGGTGTTGCGAGGAGCTTTTCATCGAGAAGGGATGGAATTAGCGAGGAGATCGTGTACAATGTTACGGACTACCTCAATGGGGAGAACATTCATGCAATCACGACCAACGAAGTATATTTTTGTTACCGGGGGCGTGGTCTCCTCAATTGGCAAAGGTCTCTCCACTGCCATTATCGGTTCGCTCCTTGAAGCTCGTGGACTCAAGGTTACCGCCGTCAAGCTCGATCCATACATTAACGTTGATCCTGGAACGATGAGCCCCTTTCAGCACGGTGAAGTTTTCGTAACGGATGATGGCGCAGAAACCGATCTCGATCTTGGTCACTACGCACGGTTCATCGGCACCAAAATGTCAAAGCTGAATAACTTTACTTCTGGTAAAGTGTACGAGACGGTTATTGCCAACGAGCGTCGCGGTGACTACCTCGGCGGCACCGTACAGGTCATTCCTCACATCACTGACGAAATAAAACGAAGGATCCTCCTCGCTGCTCAAGGTTTCGATATTTGCCTCGTCGAAATCGGCGGAACAGTTGGTGATATCGAAAGTTTACCTTTCCTGGAAGCTATTCGGCAGATGCGTGCTGAAGTCGGATCTGAAAACGTACTCTATATCCACGTCACACTCGTTCCCTACATCACGGCTGCAAACGAATTTAAGACGAAACCTACGCAACACTCAGTTAAAGAGCTGACGGGCTACGGAATCTTACCAAGTATTATTATCTGCCGCTCTGAGCAGAAGATGGATCAGCCCCTGAAGAAAAAGATAAGTCTCTTCTGTAACGTAGATCAAGATTGCGTCATTAACGCCGTAGATGTTTCAACCATTTATGAGCTCCCTCTCATCTTACACTCGGAGGGGCTCGATCAACGCATCGTTGAAAAACTTAACATTTGGACTGGGACACCAAACTTAAAACCGTGGCACCGAATTGTTGAGACCATTGCCGAACCAAAGAATGGATCTGTAACACTTGCTATGGTTGGCAAATATGTCGATCTTACAGAAAGCTATAAGAGTTTAAGCGAAGCTCTCCACCACGGTGGCTTTGCAAACGATTGCAACGTCAACATTGTTTACATTGATAGTGAGGAGATCGAAAAGCAAGGGTTCGAACAGCTCATTGCTCGTGAAACTGATGGATATGGAATTGATGCTATCCTCATCCCGGGCGGGTTTGGAAGTCGCGGCAGTGAAGGAAAAGTAACTGCAGCTCGGTATGCTCGAGAGCACAACATTCCCTATTTTGGCATTTGTCTCGGCCTCCAGATGGCTGTGATTGAATTTGCACGAAATATCGCTGGCATCAAAAACGCAACAAGTGGAGAGTTTGACCCTGACTCAAAAGAAGCAGTGATCGACCTCATGGAGAGCCAGCGAAAAGTCAGGGACAAGGGGGGCTCTATGAGACTTGGCGCATACCCCTGTGTCGTCACGAAAGACACCCTGACCCACTCTATCTATAAAAAGACCGATATTAGCGAACGGCACCGTCACCGCTTTGAATTCAATAACGACTTTCGGGAAAAATTAGAAAAAGCTGGGCTCACTATCGCTGGAACTTCTCCAAATAACGAACTTGTTGAAATCATTGAACTCCCCGATCACCCTTGGTTTATCGGTGTGCAGTTTCATCCCGAGTTTTCTTCAACACCTCGCGATCCTCACCCGCTTTTCACCTCTTTTGTGGAAGCCTCCCTTGGGCATCGCAAGAAGCGACTCTCTGATGATGAAAACAGTGAAGAACAACGGCTACGCGTTGTAAAAAACAAAAAGTAAGATGGAGACATTCGATCTTTTCAACTCAGCCATTGCACCAAAAGACCGAAGGCTCCTTCTCCTTGCCGGTCCGTGTCAGATCGAATCCCTTGATCACTGCCTGATGCTCGCCGAGCAGATTCAAAACGCGACGCAAGATCTCCCGATCGAAGTTGTTTTTAAATCGTCTTTTGATAAAGCCAACAGAACAAGCATTGAAGGAACACGTGGAATAGGAATTGATGAAGGACTTTCCGTCTTACAACAAGTAAACGAAAAGACAGCGCTCCCCACCGTCACAGATATTCACGCTCCAGAACAAGCACAAGCCGCAGCACAAGCAGTAGACATTCTCCAAATCCCTGCTTTTTTATGCCGCCAGACTGACCTCCTTGTTGCCGCTGGAAAAACGAAAAAGCCTCTGAACATTAAAAAAGGACAGTTTCTTCACCCTCAGGATATGAAATACGCAGCTGATAAGGCGAAAGCTGGCGGGGCTTCCCAAGTAGCACTCTGCGAACGTGGAACATGCTTTGGTTACCGTGACCTTGTTGTGGACCCAAGAAGTTTTCCAATGATGCGAGAGCTTGGATACCCTGTAATTTTTGATGGCACACACAGTGTACAGAGCATGGGCGGAGCTGGTGGAAGTTCAGGAGGCGCAAGAGAATATATTCCGGCCCTCACGAGAGCAGCTGCAGCTGTTGGTATTGACGGACTTTTTCTCGAGGTCCACGAAGAGCCCGCTCGAGCACCATCGGACGGAACGAACATGCTGCCAGTAAACGAACTTCGTTCGGTTTTGGAGGTGGTCTGTCAGATACGAGAGCTCGTGACACTGGCTTCCTAAGATGGGGCCAACCTCAGAGTCACGGAGACTTGAACAGCCATTTTCTTGAACTATTTTCTCCGTGACAAAGCGTCCAGCATAACGCCAAAGAACCGTGCCACGGAGAAAAAAGTTCAAGAAAATGAGAACGAAAAGAGAGACTACGCAGTGCTTTAGAAGGTTCTTTGCCACCTTCGTCCAAAACAGGTACTTTCAGGGAAACAATTGAAGGAGCTTCTTACTTTTGTATATCAGCCGCCGACAAAGTCGCATTATAGCAGTAGGCACACTTATTCTCTTCTTTCTTATCGGGGCATGGTTTACCCAAAAACCTACTCTTGCTCCAAGCTCTGTATCGAACTCTCAGTCCACAGAAAACACTCCCCCCCCCGCATCGCCAGCTACGACGAGCTCAAGCACTCAAGTGGAACAACCTCTCGTCGCTCAGACAGAACCACCAGTACCCGCTCAATCCCAAACAGAAGAAGAGAAACCGAAAGCCCCAGCCTCTCAGTTTGCTCTAGAAGAATTCCGTCGGAGCGAGACGAAAGACGGCAAGCTTATTTGGGAGATATACGGCACGAACGCACGTTACATACCCGAGAAAAATTCTGTTGCCATTGATAACTGTAAGCTCATGTACTACACGGAAGACAATAAACAGATCGATCTGACCTCAGGCACGGCTCTGATCTTTTTAAGTGGCGTCAAGCTTGAGCGCGCGGAGCTTCGCGATAACGTTGTGCTTGTTTACAATGGAGATATTACAGTTAAAACAACAGAAGCAGACTTCGATAAGGCAAAAGACCTTGTAACCTCAGATAAGTTTGTAACCATTTCGGGAGATTGGTACTCCTTTGAAGGCACAGGACTCCACGCCGATCTCGAAACAGAAACGGTTACCCTACAGACCGACGTTCACAGTCAAATCCACCCCGAAAGGAGAGCCTGATGAAAAAGATTCTAACCATTTGTGGCCTTGTTGCCCTTCCTCTTGTTGCTTCCTCTCAAGAAACACAAGCGCCAACACAAACAGAACAAGAGAGTGTGCTTCAAGCTGATTTTAATAAAGCTCCAACGTACATCACATCAAACAAGCTGACTCTCCTTTCCGGGCAAAGACTCCTTCAGTACACTGGAAAAGTGCACGTCATTCACCAACAAATGGATCTGACCTGCGATCGGATGGAAGCTACGTATAATGAAAAGAACGAAATCCAGCAGATCGTAGCGTTTGATAATGTTTTCATCAAAAACGGTCCAAACGTTCAGGCCCGTAGCGAAAAGGCCGTATACACTCAAGCTGACGAGACAGTTACGCTGACCGAAAATCCTGAGCTTGTCCGAGAAGGAAGCGTGCTATCAGCAGACTTGATTCGCATTTTCCTTGAAGAAGAGAGGAGCGTAGCTGAAGGCGAAGTGCGTGTGAAGCTCATTCAAAAAACAGAAGAAGAAAAAAACAATGCCCCAAAGAAGCAGAAGGCTCTGAAGGCCCAGGGATAAATGGAAATCCCTTGCACAATCTTTAGTGCCACCTTCTTTGGCTTTTATGTGCAAACCGTTCTTGGATTTGCTGGTGGCTTAATCTCTCTTCCGATACTTATTTTTTCTCTCTCGGCTCTCCTGCTCCTCGTTCAATAATAGACCTATGAAGACTGAGCAGCTTGCAGCAAAAAAGTGTTTCTCTCGGCAAGCATCTGCAGTAATCCTGTAGCAGCTTCTTTATTCGATACTCCTACTAACTGTTGAGATACTTCAAAGAGAGTGCGATAAAACTCTACTTCACCGTTCTGTCGTTTCTGTGCCCCTACAAATAAGATTTGAGCTTTCTCATTCATCTCACGACAGGCAGCTCCCCATTGCTCCTCAGAGAGTTCGCCATAGAGAAGAAGCTTTGCTATTGCATAGATTCGGAACCGATCCATTGCTGGTTGGCTTTTCGAAAGTTGGTCATCGTGCCCCCCATGCTTTGTCACAAACGGTAATTCAATATAGCCAACGTCATAGTGAGGTGTTATTCGAAGCCACAGATCATAGTCTTCACACACAGGCATTTGCTCATCAAAACCGCCCACAGACTCAAAGAGCTTTCGTGAGAGCATCACTGACGAGGGGCTGATACAACAGTGACGAAGAGAATCTTCAAAGGCATACCCGCGAGCCATTGCGTGAATATTTCGTTTGTTGACTCGCTTGCCGTTTCGTATCCAGATCTCTTCACACTGAGAGAGTTGAAACTGAGAATGTTCAATGTGAAAACGTACTTGCGTACTCAGCTTCTTAGGATCCCACATATCATCAGAATCGAGAAACGCGATCCACTCGCCTTTGGCCTCTCTTACTCCGTGATTTCTCGCTGCGCTTACCCCTTTATGATTTTGGAAAAGAAGTCGGTGATCAGTAGATTCGATAAGAGATTGAATTTCGTTGAGTGGTTCGGTTGAACCGTCGTTGATAACCAGGAGTTCAAAGGGTGAATAGTCTTGAGAGAGTACGGACTCGACGGCTCGCTTGAGCATCTCGGGGCGGTTGTACGCTGGAATGATGACAGAAACGAGAGGAGACATAGTGTAAACGCTGCACTGAGGATCTCAGTGCTTTAAAATCTCATTCGGGTTTAACCGCTAAGTCGCAAAGGCGCTAAGAAATTTGCTCAAATGATCTTTGTGCCTTTGTGTCTTCGCGGTTTAAAAATTCTTCTCATTGTAGTTCAATAAGTGCTCCACGAAAACGATCGTATTGTACAATAACAAAGTAACGTATCGTGATATCGCCTAAGCACATTTGCGGAGCGTGGGACAAGAGAGCTTGCTTGCCGTAGCAGTACTACCTTTGTTTGAGGTCGCTGAGCGATATTTTTCGGCTTACAGCCTCTAGGTGAGCGAGAAATATCGATGTGAGGGCAGAAGGCATGGAATTTAAAGCGGTATCACGGTAGAGTTTTTAGTTCATTCCTTTTGAAGGTCTAGATAATTCATGCTTCTCATTCAAACCGCCCTACGCTGCGAAGCTGAGCCATTTATTCAACATTACCACCTCGTCAAAGACGATACCATGCGTCCATATACATTCTTTCGGGGAGACAATACGGCTCTTCTTATTAGCGGTGTTGGACATAAGAAATCAAAGGCTGCAACAGAGTGGATCTTTACTCACGTTCAGCCATCATCTGTTGACCTCTTTGCAAATATCGGAATTGCTGGCTCTCAGACACACCCCGTTGGTACTCCGGTACTTTGTACAGCTGTAGTAAATGCAGAAACAAAGGAGCAGCTCTTGCTTAAGGCTCCGCATGATACAGAACTCCACCAAGGCATTCTAGAAACTCACCTTGCCCCTGTTGGTTCTTTAGACCTGCTTGTCCACCAAGACTCACTCGTCGACATGGAGGCATTTTTCTGCATAAGCGCTGCATTACAATTTCTTCCACAGAAAAGAATCCAATCCGTAAAGGTTATCTCTGATGCACTCTCAGACAAACGCCCAACCAAGCAATTTGTGACTCAGCTTATGCACGAATCACTTCCAAAGATTACCGCGGAGTTCTCTAACCATCTGACTTCATAAGAGAAAAGATAAGTCACTTAGATAGGAAAACTTCGTATAATATCTATAGGGCCTTTCCATGGCCATAAAGGCGCTTCATCTCTATTGGGGCAGGTTTTTGCTGGTTATAGATATATGTCACTTACTCTCGATCAAGATAATGGACCATCAGCCGACGACACCTCACTTGTCACGGGATTAAGCCAACAAAGCACCAAAACAGACTTTTCCACAGCCCCACTGAGCTCTCTCGATCACGCAGGAGCAATGAGAGATGTGGTCGCAGCAGATTTCCTAAGAAATATTGATAGCACCCCTTCTGGACTCATGGAGGAAATCTCAACAGAGTCTGCTTCCCTACAATCAAAGTCCGGGTTAGGCATACACGACAAAGCAGCAGCAAATGCCGATGCAATTGAAGACGAGCTCCGTTCCATGGGAGTGTCAGAAGAAGAGATCTTAAAAGCGCGAGATGAGGTAAAACACCGTAGCAGTGGTGAAGATAGCACCTTTGAGGCTAGCGAACACCAGCAAGCAAGAGAACAACAACCAGAAGAAGCTGGTTCACTTGCTGAGGATATTGAGATACCCGAGCCAGAACGAGAACCGTTGCGAGAAGCCATTTCCATTGAAGAGGCATACGGAGAAGACATCGCATTAGGTGCTTCCAATGCAACTTCTTCCACTGAGACCGATCGAGAGAAAGAGCCAGCCGGAGCGTCTCTTTCAGAAGCGATGCAAGATCGAGAGGCTATCAGTATAGAAGAAGCTTACGGCTCCACTCTTGCTGAAGCTCTCTCAGATCCATCCCCTCAAGAAATGCGGCAAGCTATTCCGGGCATCCGAGTAGCTCAGCATACCGAACAAACTTACCATCAAGCACGAGAGGCTCGAATCTCAAGAATCCTGGACGCCATGGCAGACGATCTTCTAGAAAAAATGGCTCAAGAAGAGCTTGCCTAACCCTTCTCAATTCTACACAGACAATTTACTATCTTCCTAAGAGCCAGCTTGAGGAGAAGATATGTATCAACTACGAGACACCATAGGACTAGCAACCTCTATCCAAGAAGCTTGGGATTTCTTCTCGTCGCCGGCAAATCTTAAAGTCATTACCCCACCCCATCTCGGATTTGACATTACCTCAGATCCGCCTGAGAGTATCTATCCAGGTCTCATCATTAGCTATACCGTTCGCCCCATCCTACACATTCCACTTGAGTGGGTAACTGAAATAACTCAGGTAGATGCTCCAAGATATTTTGTCGATGAACAACGCAAAGGCCCCTATACAATGTGGCACCATGAACACATTATTCACGAACACGACAAAGGTGTTGTAGTTGAAGACTGTGTGTCGTATCTCATGCCCTTTGGGCTACTCGGAAAAATTGCCCACTCCCTGATGGTGAAGCGTCAACTTGGGAAAATCTTCTCTTACCGACAAAAAGCTCTTTCAGAGCGATTTGAAACGTTCTCTCTTTTATAGTGCCTTTCTCGAGATTTTCAGGCTAATCTCTTAAGCTATGACTTCTCACTACTCTCCTCCTACGGATCAGTCCCTTATCGAATTACGCCATACACTTCATCAATTTCCGGAGCTCGCCCATCAAGAAGAACAAACGGCAAATATTGTATCGTCTTTTCTCAAAGAGCTACATCCAGAGATTCTCATTGAGAAAAACATCGGAGGAAATGGGCTACTTGCCTCACTCGTATTTTCTGAGCCTGGCCCTTCTCTTCTCTTTCGAGCGGAACTCGATGCGCTTCCTATTCAAGAAATTTCAACACTCTCCTACGCATCGCAAACATCAGGCGTAGCACATGTCTGTGGACACGATGGTCATATGACTATTTTGTGTGGACTCGCTTCGGTTCTTTTCGCAAAGCCACTAGAGAGAGGAGCCGTCCATCTCCTTTTTCAACCAGCAGAGGAGACTGGTGAAGGAGCAGAGCTCGTACTCAATGATACTCGAATAGAGAGACTTGAACTTGATGGTGTTTTTGCTCTTCATAACGTACCAGGCTACCCTCTTGGCCAAATTGTGGTGCGCCCAGGCCCTATGTGCATGGCCTCAACTGGACTTATCTTTACGCTTGAGGGCAGAACCTCCCATGCCGCCCAACCTGAAGACGGTGCTTCGCCTGTCGAAGCAATTAAAACACTTATCGAGGTTACTCAAGCCATTACCACCTCAGTACAGGGAGCCCTAGCCACTCTTGTCGGTATCGAATGCGGAGAAAAAGCTTTTGGTACAGCTCCTGGCTCTGCTCAGGTGTATCTGACCCTTCGAGCAAGTACATCCTCTCTTCTCGATGACTGCTTCAATCAACTACAAGAACGCTGCCGATCAACTTGTAAGGCATCTGGAATTCTACTGAAGGTTGATCGCGTAGAACCATTTACAGAGACGGTGAATGACGAAGGCCTCGTTCAAAAGATTCAAGAGGTGGCGTCAGAAAGCGGCCTATCAACTTTTGAGAGAAATGAACCTTTTCGTTGGTCAGAAGATTTTGGTAAGTTTACTACTCGTTGGCCTGGCGCATTAATAGGCTTAGGGTCTGGGGAGGCTCAACCACAACTACACAACCCTGATTACGATTTTCCAGACGAGCTGCTATCGCCTGGAATAAAACTCTTTGAGTCCATTGCGAGGAAACTCACTGCGCCCTAGATATGTTTGAACGCTCTGTTATTGAAATTAGTAAAAGCCAAGTCCGAAGAAATATTGAGTTCATTCGGTCTCTTCTTCCGTCTCACACAACTTTTTGTTCTGTTGTAAAGGGCAATGCCTATGGACATGGGATTGAAATTTATCCTTCGCTAGCGCAAGCAGCTGGCGTTGAATGTTTCGCCGTAGCTCATGCAGAAGAGGCATACATCCTCTTTCACCACCTCCCCAACAAGGAGAGTCGTATCATTGTCATGACAGCTCCCCCTGAGGATGCACTGCATTGGCTGATCGAGCACGATATTGAGTTCTACGTCGATTCTTCAACAAGACTCAATAAAATTGAGGCAGTCGCCAAAAAACTGAATACTTCAGCAAAAATTCATTTCGAACTTGAAACTGGAATGTACCGTACTGGAATAACAGAAGCTCACCTAACAAAGGTCAGCGAGTATGTCGCTTCTCATCCCGAAACACTCTCTCTGGTTGGAGTCTGCACACATTTAGCAGGAGCAGAGAAGTACTCGAATACAGAACGGATCTCTGCTCAAATCAATTTATTCCATAAATTGGTGAAAGCTATTTGCCGAAAGCTAAAAAGAATTGTTCCACAACACGTTGCTTGCTCTTCCGTGCTCATCGCTTGTCCAGAGATGATGCTCGATCTTGCTCGTGTTGGAGTTATGCAATATGGGTTTTGGCCGACATCAGAGATCAAAGGACGATATATTTCCCAGCAAGAGAGAAAAATAAAAGACCCACTCCGACAGGTTCTCACTTGGAAGACCTACGTGCATTCTATCCGATCAGTTCCCAAGCACTCATACGTAGGATACGGCCAAAGCTACCTTAGCACTCGTCCATTGAAGCTTGCTGTTATTCCCGTCGGATACGCGGACGGCATAAGTCGCTCTCTCAGTAATCTTGGCTATGTTCTTATTCGTGGAAAGCGTGCTCCTGTAGTAGGAATCGTCAATATGAATATGTGCACGGTCGATATTACTGACATCAAAGGAGTAAAGCTTCATGATGAGGTTGTTATTATCGGAAGCCAAGGGCAGGAGCGAACGGTCGTCACCTCCTTTAGCGATCTCGTACACGCTCTTAACTATGAGTCACTTGTTCGACTTTCCGAGAACATTCCACGTACTGTCGTGCGCTAAACTGTGGTTCGCTCATCAGAAAGCATCTCGATGAGAACTTTTCGAGCTTCGGTAGGTGTTGAAATTTTTTGAGATAATGGAAGTACGAGGTCCCTCTCTTCATTCGGAGCAAAGATGCGTAGGTGAAGAGAGCTATCTGAAATCCCCGTCATAACCACAGAGCTCTTCTCGCTCAAAAGCGGTGCGCACTCTGAAGCATAGAGCCGAACATACTTCTCAAGAGCGTCACTGTGGTCAGCATTCATATGTGCCACAATGCCAGGAGAATGATATGAAAGAGAGTCAAGCGACTCCGTTTCGTAGTCTTGCGCCGAGCACCACCCCATAGAGCCAAAACCTTCAATCCACCTGACACCTTGAACTTCACCACGAAAAAAGAAAAAATCATGCGCTTCACCATAACTTTTTGCTGATGGAAAGCGTGAGAGATAACTCTCTCGGTAGGCAACTTGCTCTTTCTTGTTCACTTCAGCAAAAGAACAAAGCAGCGTGATTCTCCAGTGAGCTTGAGGAGAACGGTGGCCAAATGGATCCAAGACGGTAAGGGATGCTTTCGGGCAAACAGTGAGATTTTTGTAGTGCTCAGCAAGGGTAGAAATATAGATGACGGGCCTTCCCTCTTTATCCACGTCGTATGGCACAATGGACCCAAATGGGTATCCATCGTGTTTTTGGGAGATAGTAGAGAGGGTAGCGGAGCGGTGGGCTGTAATCTTATCTCTTACATTCATAGTGGTTCTCTAAGGTTGTTTTTGATTTAACTCCAAAGATTATCAGTCACGCTTTTCAAGGCGTCTTCGGAGACGCCGCACGGGAAATATGCTACTGAAAGCAGCGTACTTCCCTAGGGAAGATAAATATACCCCGTGCGGAAAAACGTGTGAAAGCGATTAGCATTCACACCACCATACGTGGCACAAACATTCAGAGAGACGCGACAGCCCCAATCTCACGGGGTATAGTCACATGCAAGCACAAGAAATCTCTATCTATTTCCGATAATTTTACAGCTAAAAAACAGCTATGTTCCTCTCAGAGAGGGTCGTTTGATCGAGAAAAACCCTCCCTAACAAAACCATAACGTATTTAATTCCCTAAACATTTGCTTCTCTCAGCATATCAGGTATCTTTGAACCAGTTTGAAAACTACCCCCTGGAGACACTGTATGATTGTGCGAGCTACACTTTTCACTCTCTTTGCTTTCGGATTCGTGCTCCTTCCTTTTGTCTCTTCCTTCGCTACGGAAAACGAACAGCGAGTCTACCGTTTTGCCGTAACAGACGTTGTTGGTCTTGAAGAACTTCAGCGAGAATTTGGTGCTTTTCAAAAAATCCTCTCAGAGAAAACAGGACTCACATTTAAACTCTTCCCAGTAACCGGGAGAACGGTCGTTGCAGAAACGTTTCGTTCTGGAAAACTCGATTTTGCTCTCAGTGGCCCGTCTGAATACGTCATGATTAAGCACCGGAGCGATGCTCTTCCGGTTATTGGTCTCTCTCGGCCAGGATACTATTCTGTAGTAGTTACCCGTAAAGACAGTGGAATTCATTCTCTCTCCGATCTGAAAGGAAAAAAGATCGCCTTTGGTGATCACGGATCGACCGCGTACCATCTCGCACCATTACAGGTTCTTGCTAACGCAGGAATTGATGCCTCAACTGACATGAAAGCCATTAATGTTGGTAAGCTCGTTGCCTGGAAATCACTAGTAAGAGGCAAGGTTGATGCGATCGGACTCAATCAAGATCGCTTCCATCTCTTTAGCGAAAAAGAAGTAGGAGTCTCAGAAGATGACTTCCAAATTCTCGGACGAAGCCCCGATCTTCCAAACGATCTCATTATGGCAGCACCTCATGTTCCAACAGATGTTATCGAAAAGGTCCGAGTAGCATTTGGCGAACACGGCGACGAAATTCTGGAAGCTATCCTCGTTGGCCCACGAAACAATAAATACAAATCGATGAAGTTTCTTACCTCAATTCAAGACTCTGATTACGATTATATTCGCCAACTGTATAAAACAGCCGGATTTGCAGAGTTTACTTCTTCTGTCAAAACAGGCTAGCCAATCGTGTCCGCTGTAGCTTCTATGCAATCACCAACAAGCTCCCCCGAACCCACTCAAAAGAGCACCCCCATCATCATTGATGGGCTACGAAAGTCTTTTGGACCCAATGTTATCCTCACTGATGTGACCCTCTCGGTAACTGCAGGTAGCGCGGTAGCTCTTGTTGGCTCAAATGGCTCTGGCAAGAGCACTTTGCTACGGTGCCTTGTAAGACTCATTGAACCTGATAGTGGCTCAATTTCTCTGCTGGGTGATGACGTACTTTCCCTCAACAGGGCGGCTCTCAAAAGACTTCGTAGCCGAGTAGGCTTTGTCTTTCAGAAACACAACCTTGTACCCCGACTTTCAGCTCTAACCAACGTGCTTCACGGCGCTCAGGGAAAAGTGCCTTCTCCTCGAGTTTGGTTTCAAGGCCTCGCTCCACAGCACTTGCGCGAGCGGGCGCTTGCTTGTTTGAATGAAGTGGGACTCGCTGATTTTGCCTCCCGCCCTGTTGATAGACTCTCCGGTGGACAATCTCAACGTGTCGCTATTGCAAGAGCTCTGATGCAAGAGCCTGAAATCATCCTCGCTGACGAACCTGTAGCAAGCCTCGATCCTGAAGCTGGAGAGCAAATCATGGAGCTGCTCGCACGGCTGGCACGGGATAATGGCATTTCTCTTATTTTCTCTACTCATCACTTAGAACACGCCATTGAATACTCTGAGCGTGTGATCGGGCTTCGCAAGGGAGTCTTGGAGCTCGATAAACCCAATACAGAACTGACAACTTCTGACTTAAGGTCTTTCTATGAACCAAGCCGTGTTAGCAACGAATCCGAGTAACCTTCCGAGCCGATTCGAACGGCCGGGGATTCTCTCACTCTTCTTGACCCTCATTACGGTCTGGTTTGTCGCTTATTCTTTTCAAGGCGCAGGCATTTCACTCTCTGAGCTGGCAACTGGATTTCCTGAGATGATCAGCCTCCTCTCTCAGATGCTTCCTCCAGACACATCGCGACTTCCACGTATTGGTTGGAGCCTCCTTGAAACATTTCAGATGGCGCTCGTTGGAACTGTTATCGGTATCATTGTGAGCTTTCCACTCGCAGCATTAGCATCGCGGGCCACTTCTCCACACCCAGTGGTTTACCAACTTGCACGAGCCATCGTTTCCCTCTTTCGTACGGTACCAGATCTCGTCTGGGCCCTCTTTTTTGTGGCTACCGTTGGCCTTGGGCCTTTTGCAGGAACACTCACTCTGGCTGTTGATACCATTGGATTTTGTGGGCGTTTTTTCGCTGAAGGGATGGAAGAAGTCGAGAAAGGCCCTCGTGAAGCACTCACTGCTCTGGGAGCTAGTCGTACGGGCATCTTCTTTTCCTTTATCGTTCCGGCGTCCCTGCCTTCGTTTATTACCTCATCCCTGTTTAGCCTAGAGAAAGCAGTCCGGTCTTCCGTGGTCCTTGGGCTTGTTGGCGCAGGAGGCATCGGTATCGAGCTAAAAGTTGCAATGGATATGTTTCGCTACTCAGAGGCAGCAATGATCATCCTCTGCATTTTTGCGTTAGTCATTCTCGTGGAACGAGTGAGCTCTCGAGCGAGAAAAAAACTACTCGAGTAATCCGCCCCCGACTACCTGCCGAGGATAACTTTAATCATTCGCTTTCCAAAGAGGTACCCCTGCTCTTCCGGAGTATCTTCTACTATCCCAAGTACTCCTCCTACCATAAGAGTAAGCGACTCGGCTCCGACAAGAACCTGATCCACATCAAGAAGATGATTCAGCGGGTTGAGTTCGCCAAGAATATCTCCAAGAAGGAATCGTGTTTGTACCGAGGTTCGACCATTTTGAAAGTCCAGTACCCATATAGCAGCGTGTCCGGCTCGATCTTGAGGGCTCGTTCCTGCTTGTGGAGAATCAACCGTACCAAATACCGTAACCGTCCTTCCGTTTACAAAAACATGATCCGCGCGACTACTCTCCCAATCGGAATCAGCAAGAGAAAAGTACTTTCCTTGTCCATTATTTGCACGGGGGGCGAGCAAATAAGCGTGCGCTGCTTGACCAAACTCTCTTCGGTAACGACCAATGACCAAGCCTCCAAAGGCTGCGTCAACTCCTGAAACTTCGATTTCAGCAACTTGCTCTCCATCGATCTCTGGTAAATGAACCTGCGTTTCTCCCGTCTCACCATAATGAAGAAGTAATCGACTTCTACTCTCAGTGACATCACCCGTTACAACGGGTCGATTGGCATTCGCCGCAATAAAAACAGAACCGTTACGAAGCTTGGTTGCAAAAGGATAATGAGTACGATCGAGCTCCTCAATCCCGTCGCCATCAACGTCCCTTGGAAGCACGAGTTCGAGCTCACCATCCGCATTCCAAAGCGCGACATCAGTTTCATAGCTAAACTGTCCCTGACCGTCACGACTCAGCTGTCCGATAATACTTCCGTCATCAAGTATTCCATAGGCGCCTCCAACACTCCCTTCGATCTGCCTATACGTTTCGGTTTCAATATCGTAAATCTTCCCGTGGAGTGAGAGGATACTTTTTCCTTTCATGTCTGTTGGAGAATCTAGGAAAGGGGCAAATGGTAATGAAATCTCTGAAAGAGAACCGTTTTTATTCTGTTTCAAGAGCACCGAGGCGAGTGAACCTGTCAGACCAGCATAGTCTCCAGCTTCATTCGTAAAGGCAAAAGACAATGACGAGGGCAGAGCTTCAACAGAGGTATCAGCGGAAACATTTCTTTGCCCTACAGTGAAGCAAAGCATAAGAAGTGAGAAAAGGAGTGAAGGATACGTACGCGAACGATACAACAAGTGTTTCATAACTAGAACCTTTAAAAAACAAAGAGAGATGACAACTGGATCGCGCAATCCTTTGCCCGAAGTGAGGTCTCAAGCTTATTATGGGTTCCTGGACGTTAAAAATGTACTATACGTACATAAAAAGTCTAGCGACAAGCTACTCTTACGATTTTATTCGATAATTCCTTCTCTAAGAAAGGAGCTCCGCCCAACTCTCGAGGTCGCTAACATTCTCCTGCTCACCTGAGAGCAGATCTTTTATCTCAAGCGCACCTGATTCCCCATCTACGAAAAGTACGTAGGGAATATTTTTCTTTGCAGCAAAATCAATCTGCTTTCCAAGCTTAGGAGACTTAAAGAAGACTTCCGTAGACACTCCTGCTTGACGAAGCGTTTCTGCGTGTGCATTACATGTCACCCGCTGCTCTTCATTCAAGACAGCTACAAGAACTTGAGCTGCCGGAGGTGCCGTGTCTTGAAGGAGGTTGTTTGAAAGGATAAGATCCATTAAGCGGGTAAGCCCGATAGAAACCCCTACTCCAGGAATCTCTTTTTTCATAAACTGAGAGACGAGCCCTTCATAACGCCCACCTCCGCCAACAGAGCCGTACTCTGGATACTCGGGCATATGCACTTCAACGATAATTCCAGTGTAATAGTGCAATCCACGAGCGAGACTTAAATTAAGCTCCATTCGTTCTAATGTCGTCACAGGAAGTAATGAGAGAATCTCTTTCATCTCACCAATGCCAGCAGCAAAGAGCTCTCCTTCGATCCCGAGCGCTTCGAGGCGAGAGATGGCTTCAGTTGCGGGACAGATCAGGTTACACGCATTAAGAATACTTTGACCTGTCTCTTGAGATACGCCCTCGATCTGAGAGAGCTCCCCTAAAACTCCTTCTTCGCTGATCTTATCGAGTTTATCAATCGCTGTGATCGCCTTCTTTCGAGCTTCCTCAGATAATCCATATCCAGCATAAATACCATGGAGAAGCTTACGGTTATTTACTTTCAAAAGGTGTGGCGAAATGTTTATAGCGGTATAAGCCTTATCAAGTATGGTGAGCACCTCTGCATCACAGGAAACAGGGAGATGCTCTCGCGCAACAATATCAACATCGAACTGGTAAAATTCACGAAAACGTCCTTTTTGAGGGCGCTCCCCTCTCCACACCCGTTGGAGCTGATACCGTTTAAATGGAAAAACAAGATCGTTTAAGTGCTGCGCAACGTAGCGTGCAAACGGAACAGTGAGATCGAAGTGAAGTCCAAGCTCTGCCTCTTTGTCTTGCTCGCTTCCTGCGCGGTGTAATGTATAGAGCTCCTTATCTACAACACCTTGAGAAGCAAGCGTTGACATAAGCTCAACAGAGGGTGTTTCAATCGGTACGAACCCGTGGCTCTCATAAACCTCTTTAATCTTCTCAATAAGCGCGTTTTCAAGAAGCTTTTGCTCAGGGAGCCACTCGGGAAAGCCGGAAATGTTTGTTAATTTTGCCATGGGAAAGACTATAGACTAGGTGTTTGATGGTCATCAAGCTTGACAGTGCAACTCCTCATCAACCTCCTTATCTTTCTCCTCATCTTCCTCCTTCTCTTGCACCTGCACCAAGATCCTCTACCTCATCCATCGTGAGGAAGAGGAGAAAGCCGGTGCAGGCGCAAGAGAAGGAGGAAGATGAGAAGGAATAAAGACAAAGAATATATCAGGAGAGAGTTGGAAGCGATCACCAGACGATGAGCTGTGGGAACCTGGGCGAGGGCAGGGACTCCAAAATTCAGATCTCTAAGAAGGTAGGGATTTTCATTGGCCTCCTGCACCTCCTATGCTAATCAGATCACATGGAAGCCACCCCTCGCTCTATCCTTACAGGACTTGTTTCGTACATCCCCAAAGCCTACTCCTGGCTCTATACCGCAACAGGTGGCGGAGGTGGAGGGACAAAGGACCCCAAATATTGCCTTGAAGGGTGGCTGACACATGCGCTTGTGGCATTCGATCTCGGTCTCCCAACACCTCCAAAACATATCGCTGAAATCGGCCCAGGAATGACTCTTGGAACAGGACTGTGTGGGCTGCTTTGTGGAGCAGAATCTTTTCGTGCTCTCGATATCATCCCTTACTCTACGGCAGATGAAAACGTGAGAATCTTTGAAAAGCTTGTTGAGGCATTTGAGCGCGGAGCAAACTTCGAGACGCTTCCAGATTTCCCACAACTTCCTCTTGAGCGACTTGATGACGTTCTTGGGATGGGGATCTCTCCCAACAGAAAGCAAGAGATAAGAGAAGCCCTCTACCAGCTCGATCACCCGCTCAATAATACAGGCTCTCTCGTAAGGTACCACGCCCCGTGGATGAGCAAAGATATTATCGAACCTGAGTCAGTAGATTTTATCTTCTCAAACGCTGTGCTTGAGCACGTTGAAGACCTCGATGCGCTTCACACTTGTGCATACAAATGGCTCGCACCGGGAGGACACGTCCTGCACCGTATTGATTTTAGTTCTCATGGTACAGCGAAGTCCTGGAACGGACACTGGACAATCTCAAAGCCGCTGTGGAAAATTATACGTGGCAAACGTCCTTACTCTATCAATCGCAAGAGCCTCAGTGACCAGAAAAAAGCTCTTTCACAAGCTGGATTTCATATCCTCGGACAACGTATCGATGAACAACCGACCACTGTGACAAGAGAGATGATTGATAAAGATTTTGATTATCTGACAGACGAAGATCTTTTGGCGAGACAGGCGTTTGTTTTGTGTCGGAAGTGAGGACTAAGTGGTTTTATACCCCTCCCCCGCAAATGAAAATGCCTAGCTTCGATAGACAGAGGCACTTCTTGCCTACGCATCAGCCTCTGTCTTGGTCTCTATCTTCGTTTTGGCCTTATTCATTGGTATCAGCCTCCGCTTGTCCTCCCCGCATCCACAAGCCAGACACCCGTGTCGGCGTAAAATTCGCTTCAACATCCTTCTTGCGCCACTCCTTACGTTTTTGATGAGGTGGGTAGTAGATGTAATCAGGACAAATATCGGTCTTAGATTCTTGGCACTTCGCAAGACGACTCAAATTTTTCTGCAGTTTTCTTCGGCTCAGATAGTCAATGCCATGCGATCGCAGTGTTCCCTCATATCCGAAAAAAAGTGGCCGGCCAGTTAGTGTAACAGGAGAGTTGTGATCCGACGGAGCTGCAATCACATCATCGGCGTTCGTGTTCTCACGTAAGAGCTGCGCTGCTTCAAGGGCTTTGGCGTCGTAGACAGTGAACTGCTTTGCGTCACGAAAAAGAATATATCCCTCATACAATCCAGGAAAGAAAATAAGCGGAAGAAGCCAGTGTAGGTTCCAACACGACTGTTTCGTACGAGTCCCCCAATACACAAGTACGAGAAGATAGAGCGCAAGAAAAATCTTTATCTGATCCCAGTCCCAGACAGACAATTGAACAAAATTTCCTAAGAGAAAGATTGCTCCAAGAGACAGGAAGATAATGTGCGACTTGGCACGAAGAACGGCCCAGAGGAGTGCAAAGCTTAAGAAAACATGCCAACAATTCTCTAGCCAACCTTTTGATGCAATTGTTGTCCAACCGCTCATGAGCGACACAGTTCCAGCCTTGCCTAACAAAAGGGGTAAAAACAAAAATGATAGACTCGCCCCCAGTAAGTACATCCAGACCTGTTCGATCTTCTTTTCTGTTAATGCATCGAAACAAACAAACATCAAAAGAGATAGGCCCGTCACAAGACCAATATGGGTATGCACAAGCGGCATAGCACCAAGAAGAAGACCGATAAGCAGAAGTTCACGTGAGCAGAGTTCGTTTTCTCTCCAGAGAAAAAAACGCTGAACAATCACCGCAGAAACAGCAGCACCAAGCAATGCACTGCGTTGAGTAACCCAAATCGTAGAAAGAAAAGAAGTCCACCCATAGCCTTCAGCTATCATCTGACCAGAGTTACTCCCGAGGACAGCATAACTGCCGCCTCCGAGCAGAAGCGCATAAGGGAGAAGAGGGTATCGCACTCCAGAGAGTGAAAAATAGAGAAGAGTCCAGAGCACACACCACTGAAACGCAAAGATGGTAGAGAGATTCTCCCAGGTCGGTGCTAACCACCAATACGTCACAGACCACAGGTTTATGAAGAAAGGGTAGCTGAGAGTCTCTCCAGGAAAAAGGTGATATTCCGCAGGAAAACCTCCTCCCCAGAGAAACGAAGAGATCATTCCTAGATGAAAAGCCAGATCCCCGTAATTATTCTTCCAAGGGGTTATTAATGAAGTATGCACCTCAAAGAGAGTAAGACTCAAACAAAGGATAACAACGAACCAAAGAGCAGTATGTGGCGCAATGTGAGGAAGAGGATAAGAAAAGAGCTGGTGGAACCTCTTGCTCTCAAAGAGCAGAAAGAGAAAAGGGGCAAATGTCACAGCAAACCAAGGAGCTTGTAAAAGAAGTAGGACCAAGACGGCAACAAGGTATGTCAGGAGCCCTGTCACATAAAAGAGTGCTAGAGGCGTCTCGTCTTGCTCCCTCTCAATCCTCCAAAACACAACCCTTCCCAGACTTATATGAAGAGGAACACTGAGAAACATCCAGAGAATAAGGACTATGTGAGAGAGGGGCTCCATAAAATTTGCTCTTCTGAGGGTGTTAGGCTACTTTTTTCCTCTATGAAACTCTACCTTCTTCGACACGGCGAAACCATCCAAAATCGAGATGGAATTTTACAGGGGCAGCAACCTGGGAACTTAAGCTCGCGAGGTATCGAGCAGGCAAAGCGAGTTGCCGATTACCTCAAGTCATTCTCTTTTCACAAAATCTATTGCAGCGATCTTCAACGCACTCGAGACACTCTCGCTCCAATACTGACTCACCACACAGCAGAAGTCTCGTATACTCCAACTATTCGTGAGCGTTCGTTTGGCACCTTTGAAGGCTCTGTCGCAAAAGACTACCTTTCCTATGTTGCAACACATGGGCTCTGTCGGCTCTCTCACCGCCCCGAAGAAGGGGAAAGCTATGTTGATATGCAAGAGAGGCTTCGCCCTTTCTTGCAAGAACTCTCCGACTCGCATCTTGGAGAAAATGTGCTCCTCTGTACACATGGTGGAACTATCCGTGCAGCACTTTCGCTGCTTCTCGAACGCCCCCTTGAAGAGATGCTTCAAAACCGCATCGACAACACCTCTCTCTCAATAGTTGAATACTGCCCTGAATCAAGAACACGACTCGCTTTTTCTATTAATGAAACTCCCCACCTCTCAAGCAGTGATGAGCTAGCGCGTGATGCAGCTCTTGACACTAGGCAATAGAGCACCATGCTGAACCTTACCCCCCTCCTTCGTCTTTACGCTACATTTCGAAACTCTCAGCTCCTGGCTCAAGATCCTACCAACGTGCAGGCGCAAACGTTACGTAGCTTGCTGCACAAGGCAAGGCTCACCCAGTTTGGAAAAGATTATTCGTTTCACAACATCAGTACCGTCGATGAATACCAATCAAGAGTCCCCTTACGAACGTATGAAGACTTTTGGGAGCAGTACTGGAAGGGACCTTTTCCAAACCTTCGAGACGTCACTTGGCCTGGACTAATCCCCTATTTTCCAGTCAGCTCAGGCACAAGCTCAGGCACAACAAAGTACATCCCCTATACAAACGAGATGAAAAACTCCAATACGAAAGCTGGAATGGATCTCCTCGTGCACCATGTCAGCAATAAACCACAGAGCCGTATTATGGGCGGGAAAAACTTTATGCTCGGAGGCAGTACTGACTTCGTTAAGGAAGCCCCTGGGGTCTGGAGTGGTGACCTGAGCGGCATCTCTGTCAAAGAGCTCCCTTGGTGGATACGCCCTCGCTACTTTCCTCCTCAAGACCTAGCACTCATCAGCGATTGGGAAGAGAAAATTGATGTGCTCGGCACTGAAGCTCTCAAAGCTGACATCAGGATGATTAGCGGGGTTCCTTCCTGGCTCCTCATTTTTTTCGACAAACTGGCCGACGCCCTTGGGCACGACACACCTCGTGCTTGCGAGCTCTTTCCAAACCTTGAACTTCTTGTGCACGGTGGGGTGAACTTCGCTCCATATTTCGAACAGTTTCAAGAGCTCCTCGAGGGAAGCCACGCCGAGCTTCGAGAGGTCTACCCTGCAAGTGAGGGCTTTATTGCCTCAGCGGATAGAGGCTCAGGTGAAGGGTTACGCATGGTACTCGACCACGGCATTTTTTATGAATTTGTTCCCGTAGACGAGCTTTCTTCCCCAAACCCGACACGCCACTGGATCAAGACCGTGGAAAAAGATGTTAACTACGCCATTGTGCTTACCACCTGCGCCGGCATCTGGTCGTATATCCTTGGCGATACCGTTCGCTTTATTGACACCGAGACACCACGGCTGCTCATCACAGGAAGAACATCGTACATGCTCTCTGCTTTTGGTGAGCATGTTATAGCAGAAGAAGTTGAATATGCGGTAAGTAACGCAGCCCATGAAATAGGTGAAACAGTAAGCGATTACTCTGTTGGAGCACTCTTCCCACAAAATCCAGGAGATCTTGGCGGACACCTGTATGTGGTTGAGTTCACAGACGGTGAGATCAGCAGAGAAAAGATGCAAACATTTCTCAACCGTATTGACCAAGATCTCTGTAAAAGAAACGAAGACTATGAAGCCCACCGAGCAGAAGGCTTTGGCCTCAAAGCACCGCAAGCGATAAGCGTCCCTCAAGGCACATTTGCTGCTTGGATGAAAAAGCGAGGGAAGCTTGGGGGGCAAAATAAAGTGCCGAGGATTATATCTCGGACCGAGTTGTTTGATGATTTAAAGGAATTTGTTGGTGTTTAACATCCTCTCAGCTCTTAGCTCTAGCCATGCCGTTGGTGCTCATAGGCGGGGGCTGATGCCAAGAATAAGGCCAAAGCCAAGATTTAGGCAAAGGCAGACGCTGAGATAGGGAGCCACGGGATCTATTCCTCCGCCTTAGCCTTAATCTCAGTCTTAGTCTATATCTTGGCTTTGGCCTTATTCTTGGCATCAGCCCCCGCCTTACTTCGCCGGCCTCATAGCCTGAAAGATACCCTTGAGCTGCTCACGCGGCATAAGATCATTTAAAAAGTTAAAGCCACTCCCACGCAAGCGCTCTGCCCCATCAATAGCGACACACTCCCCTGTAATATACGGCGCGAGATCTGACATAAGAAACACCGCCAAGTTTGCAAGTTCCTCTTTATCCCCAAATCGTTTTGTAGGGAGGATACTTTTATACATCTCTTCGACATTCTCATCGGGGATAAGCCTGCCCCAAGCACCCTCGGTCGGAAATGGCCCTGGCGCGACACAGTTCACCCGGATTCCATACGTTGCCCACTCCAGCGCGAGGGAAGTCGTTAAGGCATACACCCCAGCTTTTGAACACGCCGAAGGAAGGACAAAAGCAGAACCCGTCTCAGTATAGGTGGTGACAATATTGAGGATATTGCCTGGCTTCTTCTCATCTATCAGCCTCTTTCCAAAATGCTGCGTACAGTTAAAAGTACCGTGAAGGACGATATCAACAACCGTGCGAAAGCCGTTCGGAGAAAGGTCTTCTGAGGCACAGTAGAAATTCCCGGCAGCATTATTCACTAAGCCGCAAAACCCTGAGTGATCTTTTGAGATCTTCTCTATCATCTCTCCGACCGCTTCATGCTCACGAACATCGCACTGAAAAGTAGAAAGTCCTGAAGAGAGTTCCCCGAGAGACTCCTTGGCTCTCTCTAGCTTTTTATCCGTTCTCCCACAGATGGAAACTGTTGCGCCAAGTTCAAGAAAGCGTTTTGTGATGGCAAATCCAATACCACTTCCACCACCAGTCACTAAAATATGTTTTCCGGATAGGGTGTTATCTTGGTACATAGGGCCTCCTTTGAGTTGCTTACATTCTAACGGACAAATGACAGAAATACGATCATCTTTTCTTGAGTTCTTGAGCGAACTTCTCTACGATCAATGAGCCTCTTTCATTAGACAGGATCTACCATGAATACGTCCCTCATTATCACTGGAATAGTCTGCTACCTGCTCGGCCTTTTTATCGGAATTTTTGCTACTCGTACCACCTTTCGCGCAAAGCTGAAGCAATCGTTCGAAGATGGCACTGCTGAAGGAAAGCGCGAAGCAGAAGAACAAACGGCAGCTGCTACTGAAGAGCTTGGAGTTCAACTCTCTGTCATGCGAGACAATCTCCTACATACCTTTGAAGCTTACCAAGGAGCCCTTCAAGTGGTAGATGACAAGCTTCGTCCCGGAACGCTCGAGCAGCTCAGCCTCACTTTCGAGAAAAGTGGCGAGCCAAAGCAGATCGATTTTCAGCCATCTCATGGCCTCTCTGAAGACGAGAGTAGCTTCGAAGGAACCGAGGAAACAAGCCAAGAGCTACTCCCTCATCCTTCTACAGAGGATACTGCTTACACCGAAGAGCAAACAGGCAAAGAGAGTGACAATCACCAGTCATCTGTTAAAGACCCTTCGTTAAATGGAAATCACCCCGTACACCACTAAAGAGCCTTCTCGAACCTGACGATAGAACGCAACGAAGGTCTCGTCACTTTGTGATCAGGGAGTAGTCTGTTGCTCTCACCCTTTCTCTGTTAGCATACGAAGAGCTTACCTCCTTCTCTCATGGGATATTTTATGTACGCCGTTAAGTCACTTTTCTTTGCTGTTCTTCTTCTCATCCTTCCAATTTCCTCCTGGGCACAACCACCATCAGGTGTACAATCTGGTGAAATTCAACTCGAACTTGGTGAGCGAAAAAATATTAATACGTACCGTGTCGTACAAGATCGTACGATTGCCAAGATCGCAGATCTTGAAAAACAGATGCTCAACCTCGCTGCCGGCTCCAAGTCAACGATCAAAGCCTTTGACGACTATGAGCTCAACTTCCTAGCGACTGTCTATCTCTACTGCTCAATGCAAACTGGAGTTTGTCCACGGGTGCTCCAAACACTTTTTGAAGTTGATTTTATCAATTCAAGCCTCAACCAAAAGAGTAGCTGCCCAAACCTCACTCGTTTTTGGAAAAAGTGGATTGAAGGAGATATGGAGAGACGGCTTGAGTACAAACTTCAAGTCGGTCAATTTGCAAAGCGACAAGCATTTAATAAAAAAGCACGACCAAAGTTTATCAAGTGTCGAAACACGATCGACCTCGTTCGAAAAAAATACCCTGAAGGAACACCACCATTTACAAAACGATACGAAGAGGGGTCCTCGCAAATTCGTGCAGTACAAAAGACGCTCGCACTGTTACAAGTAATAAAGAAAAAAGTACCGAATGTATTCTACAAAACCGGCGTAAAAGGGTAAGCGTTCAGCTTTTGCTCGATCTGCACTCCAATCACCGAACTTCGTTCGGCGCTTTCTGTGCCCCTTAGCTTGCCGCATTTCTTTTTAGAAATGCTACGCTAAGGGCTTCGTCAGGAGGAGTTTTTTGTGCTCGCTGACCACACGGGTCACCTCCGCGCAAAAAACTCCTCCTTCCTCGACCTCCAACAAAATCTGAACGCTTACAGTGGCGCAATAGAGCCTCAGCTACAACACTGTAGAGGGAGCGTTCAGCTTTTGCTCGATCTGCACTCCAATCACCATAACCTCCTATAACGACTAGCTTTCTATTTTTAACAGAAGCGTTCTGCGTCATATCTCAGATGTAGGGGCAGATGAGTGTGGTTCTGATGGGAGAGTCACCATCAACTAGGCAGTATATCGGGTGGGACACGTAGTGAATTTTAAGTTTAGTGATTTTCTCGTAAAGAAAGAAGTTCTCTCCTCAGAAGGACTTGAGCTCGTACCTCAACAGGTACACCGCTTAGAAGAAGTTGTTTTCCGTCGAAGACTCACTCTTCCTCTTCTTTTTTTCTTCTTTTTTGGATTTATCGGAACATTAAGCGGTTTTACGTATCTTACCGTTACCGATCCATCTTTTGATTCTGTTGAGAGATATATCTCGAGTACCGTTGATTCCTCACGAGATTTTCTGACCTTCGAACTTCCTACAGGTCCAAGATACTTGCAGCCCCTTGAATACACCTCAGTAAAACATTCATCAACAGAAGAGGTCTGGAACTGTGGAGGGACTTACAAAGCAGCTCCAACTGGAAGTGATGTTTGCGTTCAGGTCGTTACACAAGTACGCCAAGATGAGCGTGGAAATCAATATATCGCGCCCTAACATCTCCTTGCTGGCAACACCTTAGCCCTCACTTACTCCCGCATCGAGTCTTCATCTTGCTCTAAAAAAACAAGTTTAGAGATCTCTTACATCGAGGCTCTAGAGCAAGAGTGCGAGAAGAAAGGGGCTCGAGAGATTTAAGATACCGGCGGCAACGTAAATTCGTGTGAAGCCGTCTCGAGTTGTTCCGTAATTTTCACCTCATATTCTCCTGAAACAGGAATACCGACACTTCTTCCTGGATAAATTCGAAACGCGGGAATAGAGTAACAGTCATCAGAGGCTACGCAGTATTTTCCAGAATGAAAATACGCACTAATGTTTCCCTCATTTACAAAGCTTAAAACTTCTTCGTCTCTCTCCCACCGAATTTTGGCACTACGAGGACGGGGCTGAACGAGAGCAAGCAAAGCTGCTCCTACTTTAGGAAAGTTCGGATTACCACCAATAAGAGACTCTTTTGGTAAAAAGCTAACTTCCAGCACCTTTTCGCTCTTCTTAAGGTTTCCCCTATAGAGAAAGAGTATTTCCTGGCTCGCATTGGGCACAAGTGTCGTCTCGCGTGGATATACTTTGAGATCCTGAGCCAGCCTTCTGTGCTCCTCCTTGGTTCCTGGAGAGACAATTTCTTTTACAACAGAGCGAAGTGTTAAAGGCGAATCTGTTGTGTTTGTTAGCGTGAGAACTGACTCTTTATTCTGTTCAAGGTACAAGACATCAACACTGACTCGAAAAGGAAGCTTTCCTTCCTGAAAGAGGGCTGCAAGCTTACTTTGAATAACGTCTTTTTTATCTTGGCGAAAGACTCCTGGAGCATCAGGGAGTGTTATATCTCGTGGAATCTCTTTTAGCTCAGAAAGCTTCTTCTCTTGCTTGCTAACCGTTACCTCCGGAAGCGCAGTCTCCTCTTCTAAAGGTGGAGGGAAAATCTTAGCTGCTATTTTTTCGTCCTGAGACTTCTTCTTCATTTGGACTTGTTTTTCTTGAGGCCTTCTCAGTGGCCGCTCTGTAACTTCATTTTTCCAAGTAGCTAAGGCAAAGCGATTTGAGGGCTGTTTTTGGGCTACATACTGAGCTCGAGGGGTCTCACTCTCGAATATTAACTCGAGCCCATCATGTACTTCACGAACCTGAGGACGCACAATATCCGGTGAAGTAAACGAAAATACTATCGAAGCGTCTTTGTCTTTTTGACGGACATCTACTCGCGAAAAGAGTTCCTGCTTGCGCAGAGGTATCTGGAGACCGTTACGAAGAGTAACGTGAGGAAGAGTGAGTACGAGCTTCATTTCAGAAGAAAGCTCTCGGTAACTATACCCCTTTTCTTTAAGCCCACGAATAAGAAATGAAACTTTCTGACCGAGCACAACAGGCTCTACGCTCACGCCACTTCCTGCAAGGAGCACTCGCTCAGCTTGGACAGATGGCGAGAGAACCAAAAGTGCTACAGAGACAAGAAAGAGGCGTAAAATCATAGCAAGTGAATAAAGAAATAAAGCAGCATAGGCTTCTAAAGAGAGCATAACTTATATACAGGGTGTTCGCATTAAGGGTTTGACCATATGAACGATGACGACGTTCGTCGCAGACGTGAGCATGAAGAGCGCGTAAAACGACAACGAGAAGCCACTGCGAAGCGCAAACGCGAAGATCAACAAAAACGCGACCGAGCACTAAAAGAAAAGAAGAAAAAGCAAGAAAATCGAGAGCTTTGGAGCAAAAGGCGGCGAGATGCGGCTAAGGCTATGGAAGAGCAAGGGAACGCCTTTCTCGGAGGAGCCACTGAAGCTCCTGCTTGTACTCAAGAAGAGGCAACTCCAAGCCTAAGCCGAGGTGGAGCTTTTGGAGGAAAGCAGTACCACGACGTAAAGTCTCTGACAGCCAATCATGCTTCGAAACACCTCCCGGAGCACCTACAAAAACTACAAGAACGACAACAAGAGATGGCAAAAAGAGCGACCCAAAAGAACGGGGGCCTCGGCGGGCTCTCAGGTGGAGCTGTGAAGCTAAAACGACCATTCTAAGCTCTTGAATCAGCTAGCGAAATAGAGGCTACCTGCCTCTGAATCCATCTTGAAAGTTCTCGAATCTTAAGTCTTAGACAAAGGATTGATAAGGGTTTTCAAGATGAACATTACTCCTCAAGAGCAAACTCGCGAACATGTCCGAAAGGCGCTCAAACAGTACGGTGCATTCTTTGCCAGTGTGGCTCAGCGCTCTGAAGAAGGCGCTTCTTCGGCACTTAATAAAATTTCAGCAATTGATTCACTTGCAAAACAGAGCCTCGAAGGCGAACAATACGACTACTACTGGAACCGTAGAAACTACCTGATGGGGCTTTTTTACGAGCAGCTCGTCAGAGAGGTCCACGGCCAAGTACAAGAAGACCTTATCCGTGAAGCCAAGGGGCTTATTGATAAGCTAGAGATTATTCAAGAATAGTCATCTCTAACTGAAGTAAAAGAACATATGCCAGAAGATGATGTTGATATCATGGTAGAGCAGGACTCTGATGGTCTTTGGGCTGCCCGCATTATCCATCGTCCCACAGGGACGATGAAAATCTCTGCCGAATGCTCAAGTAGAGAGGAAGCCATCTCTGAAGCGACACAAGGACTTTTTGAGCTCCTCAAGGAACGCCTTCAGGGGCTTGGAGAGTAAGAGAAAGAGAAAAGCCAAAACTACTGATGCTCCTCAACCTACCTGATACAAAACGTCCTCAAAGCAAATCTGAGTGACCACTCAGCCACCTACGAATTTAGTCTTGCAATATGAGAAAACCGTGACTACCCTCTCTGGAGTTTTTTATCATACGGAGACAACAGTGAAATTATTTTCAATATCCAAAAACGCCCTATTCCTTTTTCTTCTCTTCCTATCACCTTCAACACTTTTTGCAGAAGGAATCCCTTCTCACGACACACTGAAAGCAGAGCTCAAAAAAGTTGTTACAGAAAAAAATGGTGGTTTTGGGTTCGACATGTGGGCAACTATTGTAGATCGAGATGGAGTTGTTCAAGCAGTAGTATTCTCTGGAGAAGATCGTGGAGCGCAGTGGCCGGGAAGTAGAGTCATCTCTGCCCAGAAAGCGAATACAGCAAACGCATTTGCCCTTCCCAAATTTTCCCTTTCCACGGCAAATCTCTTTGCCGCAGTACAACCAGGAGGAAGCCTCTACGGCTTACAGGAGAGTAACCCCGTAGATACTGACGCAGCTTATGGTGGTTCCGTAGAAAAGATCGGTACAAAAAGCGATCCTCTCGTTGGGAAAAAAATCGGTGGCGTAAATGTCTTTGGAGGCGGGCTTCCGCTCTACGACAAGCAGGGCAAGCTCCTAGGTGCCATCGGTGTGAGCGGAGACAGCTCATGCGCCGATCACAACATTGCTTGGAAACTTCGTCATAATCTCAATCTCGACAATGTTCCAAAGGGAGTTAGTGCTACTGGAGACGACAACATCGTTAACGACATGTCTCTCGGAGCAAACAAAAAGAGCGTCAGCGGCTGGGGACATCCGTCATGCTCCCCGGAAGCCCAGTCCATCGCAAAACTCCTCCCGAAAAATTTTCCGGTGGGACCTGCGAACTAGAGTATCTCTCCTACCAAAGGAAACTCTATGCTTACGTGCTGCCCCAGGCTCACCCCCTCAGGGCAGCACAAGTTACGACCGCCACGCTGTGGTTACTGGTGTGCTCCAACTCTCTCTTTATTCAACTTTTTTAAAGCAAGCCTGAGTTGGCACCCACCAGACTCGCTAGAGGCACCCACCAGACTCGCTAGAGGCTATAGAATCCTATCAGCTAATCTGATCGTAGCTTCTAGAGCATAATCATCACACCACTTCTCTTCGGTGGCTGATGAGCTACCAACAATTCTGCCACCAGTTTTCTCTTCTGAGTATATGATATGAGCCAGTTCATGAAATAAGAGAAAGAGACAGTACCGTTGTGCATTTTGAAGAGACCACTCGACAAGTTTTTCTTTCGGTAATGGCACTCCCCCGAGAGTCCGAATATATTTCAGGTATCTACTAGAACTATTTAACATTTGGCTCTTGTTCTTAGAGAGAAAAAAATTGAATCGGATGTCAAACCTAGATCCACGAGTAACTAGTCTTGCCTCCTGGATAGTTTTAGCATTGCAGCCAAAGCGAACTTGACGAATGCGGTCAATAAGACTTCTATCTAGTGCACCAATTGCTTGCTTGGTTTCCTTTACACTTAAAACATACTGTTTGCCACCATTATTTTGATCAAAGATGATTTGCATTGGCTATTTATCTATTTAAATACTCAATGAGTTTTAAAGCCTGGGTTACTGGTGTGCTCCAACTCTCTCTTCATTCAACTTTCTTAAAGCAAGCCTGAGTTGCCACCCACCAGACTCAGGGGGGCTCTTATGCTTCTCCCACGATATCCCTTAACTTCATGGCCGTGACCCCGTACCAGATTATCATTTCGAGCTTTTCATAAACTGCTTTGACCAATTTTTACTTTGCTGCAAATAGTACCGGTCTGGGTGTTTTTTTAATGCCTCTCGCAAGACTTGTAACCCTTTTCGCCCCTCTGCTACGTTCTCAACTTCTTCAAAAAACAACTCACATAAAGCGGAAGAGGCTAAAACTAGATTTTTATACTCACGGTTTTCTTCAGCAAGCTGGATAGCTTTTGAAAGTAATCCCACCCTTTCTTCAATAGACTGAGAAATGAACTCAGCTCGAGTAGACAAAATACTTGACGTTTCTCCATACTCAATAAAAAGGTAACTCAACGCCTGGTCTAAGAGGTTAATTAGAGCAGAGACTTGTGTATTGCTGGAGTTATTCAAGCTAGAGTAACACTCTGTCAGTTTTGTACAAATTGCTTGAATAATACGCCAGTCAGAGAGGGGGATTTTGTCTTCGAGCATTTCGAAACTCTCTCTTAAATTCAAACAACAATCTTCCGCAGCAGAGGGCACAGATTAGTGATAAGGGAGAAAAGAAAATTACCCAATATCCATAACCAATCCCAATAAGGCTACACACGAAAGCGAAAAGCAAGCTTAAGTGAATCCAGGTTAGTGTTTTAGGAGTGGGTGCTGCCGCAAAAGGGCGTTTCCACCAATAAAATATATATCCTGGCGCAGACAACACGCCCCCATAAAAGGGCAAGACAATTAGAAAAACCAGGAGCCTCTGTTGTAGAGGCCCACTCTGCATAAAGGCACCTAGAGTCAATCCAATCGCCGCAGGCGAAGCTAATACTAAAGTTGCTGCAGGTAGAACAATGAAGAATATAGAGCTAAGGAACTTCGCCAAGTGTACTCCTAAAATATAGTTAAGTTGCTTTGTTACCAACCGCCACCCGTGGTTACTGGTGTGCCCCAACTCTCTCTTCATTCAACTTTCTTAAAGCAAGCCTGAGTTGGCACCCACCAGACTCCAGGGGGGCACCCACCAGACTCCGGGTGGGAACATCAGACTTGGTGAGCACATCAGTCCTGAAACTGTTCTCGGATATGAGTAACATTGACTTGATTATCAAAGTAAACTTCATGAGCAAAATAATAATTCGACCTAAAGCCAGCTACAGAATAGTCCCAAATATACGAGTCAGGAACGCAATTTGGATTTGAAGTAACATCATAAGATGTTCTGTGATTTTTAGTCATATAGGATTCGATTTTTACGATGTTGGAGTTGCATCGATATCGAATCAATAATGGCTTGCCTAAGAGCTGCTCAACTTCCGCTTTAGGCATCCCAGGCTCAACTTTCTTGAAGTTTCCTTCCTTAAAATTCTGAGAGTAAATTGTCTCTTCCCAAGTAAGGTAGTAAGTGATCGGATCGATGAATGGTCGATCTTCATAGAAAGCTGTCCACATAGGACCAAAAATTAAAATACTGAATCCAAGTACAAGCAATTTAAGTAGATTGCTAGATTTTATTGAAAACGACATAACCATCTCCTTTATATCTATTGAGTTTTATAGGGGGACTGCCAATTCTCAAACTCACTACCCGGTTTACCAATTTCACTTAATGGAACCTCCTTGGGTCTGCCCGGAAGTAGTGAAAAGTTCAGTGGATTAATGGGAGTGATTCGTCTTAAGTCACATATTATGGATAGCTCTCCTGTAGAGTTGATAGTCCCTTCACAATTATTGGGGATTTTAATACAGCGTCCAGGATCCTCATTGGGGCTAAACACACCATCAACATCACATGACTGCCCCGGAGGACAGTAGTCGAGCGGTCCAGCTTCTTCGTTCTCAGGTTTAAAAGGAATTGGCCTTGGAGAAAAGTTTTCCAAGGATGCAAGCCCCGTCGGATCCACAAACCTCACCGGATTCCCCATCACATACTCATAGAAGTTCTCGCCTCCATCGAGCAGAATCGGGTCCCTCTGCAACCACCGCATGATATACGGATGGTACGCTCTTGCACCAGCAAGAATAATACCCACTGGTTACTGGTGTGC
>JAUIBK010000010.1 GCA_030428205.1 bacterium | reverse complement strand
GAGGAGGAATTGAGGATAGTTTTTTTTCAACGAGATCCTCTAATTGCTGCTTTGTGGCACTTTTATTTTGTGTCAATGTTTGATCGAGCATCTCTGATAGCTGCATCGCTTCTTCAAGGCGGGAAATCAGTTCTTCAGAGGTCGGAGAAGAGCTCGTTTCAGCATGCACTGTAACGGCAAAGAATAAACCACAGAGGAAAAGTATAAATTTCATAATAACTCCACACGATGAACGAGGAAATCTAGGGAGAGTCAAACATAGACATATCTCCATACACTGCTAGATGCACCGCGTAGCAAGAGAGGAGAATAAATATTACCAATATGTTGTACTCAATCAAAAAATCAGTGTTTTTTTCACAAACATTACGTTATCGAAGGAGACGATCAGGAACTAAGTTCCCGCTGGATTACTGGTGTGCTCCAACTCTCTCTTCATTCCCCTGGTTACTGGTGTGCCCCAACTCTCTCTTCATTCAACTTTCTTAAAGCAAGCCTGAGTTGGCACCCACCAGACTCCAGGGCACCTAATCAAAAAGGATTTGGATCGCTCAAGCTCTCTGCTTGAGCTTTACTTAGATAACGAGAAAAAACTACTCTATCAACAAGCTGCCCTCCGGAAACCTGATCTTCAAGCTCATCCAAGTAGATAACTGAGTCAAAGATGACTTTTACCTCCTCTCCCGTTCCCCCTATGTAGGAGTGCTCGTAGTTTTGCGAAAGCGTACAAGCACTATCATTTGCTTCACCTTTACCACTAGCTTTGATTAGATATATCCGCTCTTCCCATGTCCCTTCATCTACTGATTCGCTGGATTTAGATGAAAGTTCAGTACGAAACAATACACTTGCTGAATACAACATAGAAAAAAACTCCTCACTCCTTGCTGTTCTTTAACAAAATCAACCCCCAACGCAATTGTTCCCATTGGTGTTAAGCCGAGATCTCCATCATCTTCACTACCTTCTCACTTATAATCGCTTAGGTTGTTTAATAGGTATAATGTTAGCGCTATTATGACATTTTGTAGCACCTGGGTTACTGGTGTGCTCCAACTCTCTCTTCATTCAACTTTCTTAAAGCAAGCCTGAGTTGGCACCCACCAGACTCCAGGGGCACCCACCAGACTCCAGGGGGCTCCAACACCAACAACTGTTCCCGCAGAAGCTGCTCCAGCGACCGCCCCTGCGCTAACTTCACCAGCAGCCTGTGCTATCGCAGCAGCCAATGCATCCAGTACAGAGATTGCAGCAGCAGCTTTCCCCGTCGGATCCACAAACCTCACCGGATTCCCCATCACATACTCATAGAAGCTCTCGCCTCCATCGAGCAGAATCGGGTCCCTCTGCAACCACCGCATGATATACGGATGGTACGCTCTCACGCCAGCAAGAATAATACCGGTTACACCTTCTGTGTAATATCCATACTTTCCACCGTACCGGTGGCGGTTATCGGTAGTACCAGTTGTGGAAAGTGGTACCCCATAGGCTGAATAAGTAGAAGAATCACTCTAGAAAAGATCTTCTACTCGACGAGCACTGAAAAACAATCTACTTCATCATCCTCGTCACGAGTGCTCGGTGGCCTGATAGGCCGCCTGCGCGCTCGCTGCCCGGTTACTGGTGTGCCCCAACTCTCTCTTCATTCAACTTTCTTAAAGCAAGCCTGAGTTGCCACCCACCAGGCTCCAGGGCCACCCACCAGACTCCAGCCGCCTTAAAACAAAAGAGCATGTGAGAAAAGTGATATATATAAAATCTCAAGAGCTGCAACTCCTCCTACAAGGTAAATCAACTGAGGTAGGCCAGTGGCAGTAAGACACTTAAAAAATACGGAAAGTAGTGCAAGAATACTGACAATCGGAGTTATGATAAATCGAAAAGTAACAAAAAGTAGAGAAGGAAGGGAGGAGTCTAACCATAAAGACATCGTCTCCCCAAAGCAGAAGCATGCTAACATAACCCATAAAATTTTCATCGAACTTTCCTATCTCCAGGGTGTTAATGGGTGAAATGCTTGTTGCCTTAAACAGCTTGAATAACATGAACCGTGACAGGAAAAATGTTGCATGTCCCAAAAGTCATCGCAGCTACTTGGATCGTATTCTTCCATTCCTGGCAGTAGCGAGAAGGTTTGGTCACAATCTTGCAAACACTGACGGATGCATCGAGGCCACCCTTCAAAGTCGTCATCCCTCGATGGGTCAGGATCCTTGTACCGAGGAAATCTATTACACCACGCAGGGGCTGTTTCACAATAATATCTTCCACCATCTTGAATACATCGTTCGTCATAATAACTACAATCATTAGAGCCATATAGCCTCTATTGGGGTGTGCCCCAACTCTCTCTTCATTCAACTTTCTTAAAGCAAGCCTGAGTTGGCACCCACCAGACTCCCAGGGGGCACCCACCAGACTCCCAGGGGGCACCCACCAGACTCCCAGGGCACCCACCAGACTCCCAGGAGATTCAGGGGGAATTTAGAGAAGTCTCTCATTCTCTTCCCTGCCAAGTGGTCTATCTGGATTCTTTTCATAATGTTCTTCAACTGCTCTACCTTCGAGTTCGCGAGACATGGAAAGAACAGCCTTAATTTGTTCCGAAGAAAGAAAGTTCGGAAGATATCGAGGAAGCCCTCTCTGCCCCCAAGATTCTCCCTCTGAATTAATCCAAGTGAGATTGTCGCGATAGGGCTCAAATATTATTCGCATAAGATCTATCTTTAAAAAAATCGCATCTATAGGATCATAACCACAAATCTTATCATTAAGCATCCTTAGCCCCAAAGGATAAGGCCAACCGACAACTTCAATATCACACCTCCAGGCATCAGGAGCAATTTCTTGAGGTGTAAAAAAAAGAACTTCTACATCGAATATCCCATCAGACTGCCTGTATCGAAACAGACGCTTTAGTATAGGTTCATAGGAGCAAAGTTCTCTCTTAACTTCAAAATCCAAAGTACGAGGAAGGGATAGAGAAGGAACGATAAGAGGTTCAACCTCTTTGAAAACGCGATAAGGAAGTTCATATCCAAGACACGATAATTTGGTAGGGAAGAAGGAGTCTATAGAGATGCCTTCTTGCCATGACAAGTCATCCCAATAATCGGCTAAGGACGCCTTAATATTTACAGGGAAAACATTCTCGAACGCACTAACGGAGTCAAAAGCTGCATGAGTATACTCATCCCCATCTTCTGCAATAATATCAGTATCCCTGATACCTGTAAGATTAGTGAGACATCTCCAGTTTCCTTCACTTACACCATCTAAGCACTGTTCTGGCTTGGCTATACCCACAACTAACTTGCCAACTGAGGACGAGCGAAAAACACGATAGGCAATAAGATTACTCATAAGTATTCACCACTAAAATTAGCTTGCGGGACCATAGTAAGGCAGGCAAAGGCGTGCCTTGCACGACTCGGCATCAAAGACCTCAGAGAGACACTTCTCACGCCATCCCCCTTTAAATTTCTGACAAAAAGCATTTTTATCAGCTGTGGTTACTGGTGTTCTCCAACTCTCTCTTCATCCAACTTTCTTAAAGCAAGCCTGAGTTGCCAAGCCTGAGTTGCCACCCACCAGACTCAGGAGACTCAGGAGGAGTATTCTATTAAAAATCTTGTCTGATCAGATTTTCGCGTAGAGCTTCTAACTGAGT
Organism: bacterium; assembly: GCA_030428205.1. Taxonomy (GTDB): domain Bacteria; phylum Bdellovibrionota_C; class UBA2361; order UBA2361; family RFPC01; genus JAUIBK01. The sequence goes on along the minus strand of JAUIBK010000010.1, from coordinate 93,856 downwards.
CACTAACGCCCTTAGAGTATCTCTCGAAAGAAACGAGGGGCAATGCCTACGAAAGTATGAAGCTGGGGAAACCTCATCATCTTTAGCAATTCTGAGAAGATGAGGCTCCAAGAGCTCTGCAAGCAAGTCCATACGTGCTATTACAGCATCAATGGAGTCATAGCCACAGGGCCTTTCATTTAAGCGATGTAAATATGAACTATAGCCCAATCCCTCTATGTGCATGACACACCCCCAAGAATGGGGGCTAATTTCTAATGGTTTCTCAATAGTCACTACAATATCAGGGCCAGTCCGAGTCTTGATAGTTTCCTTAATGTGAGAAGAGGGGGGCTCAACACTCGGGGTGAAATGAATTGAAGAATCAACTCCTAGGGTGGGAAAGTCACAGGACTCACCACGAAGCATAGAAGCACATTCATCAACAACAACAGTATACTTTTCTAGTGAATAGGGACTAGGGATCGTCTTTGGAAAAGCGGCTTCAAAGGAGCTTCCCGACAACCAGGTTATTCGATCCGCATAAGGATGTAAAAATCCTGATATAGTAGAAAGAGCACCTAAGAATGCCGCGAACGGCCTTTGTTCGAAGACAAACGATTCGAAGCGTCCTTTCATTGAAGAGCACGTTTCAAAATCAAACTCATAGCCTGAAAAGCTAATATCACACGTCCACGAGCGACCCGAGTGCGCATTACTTACCTCATAGGGAATGCTAATTTTTATGTCAAACGCGTGAGCCCCGTCAACAAGGAGAGTCCTTTCGCAAAACCAGGGAGAGTCCATCACGATCTTTTCCATTAGATTACTTCCTTAATTCGCCACAAATCTTTTCACACTCACCAGGGATATGAACAGTCTCTCTACATCTATCTCGTCTATATTCTCCTTTGAGCTTATGGCACTTTGCTTTTTTCTTGCGAATATCACTTTCAGAACAAATATAATCCAAGCACTCCTGCTCAGTTGTAATAATTTCACCGACTTCTTCCGAGCTAGTACTTGAGAGGATATTCGGATCGATCCCCTGCTCCTCACAAAACCCATCCCAAGCGGCCCTGCAACCATCTAAATCCAACAAGCATGCTAAACTAATTCCTCCTGCGACAACACCTGCTCCAACACCAACAACTGTTCCCGCAGAAGCTGCTCCAGCGACCGCCCCTGCGCTAACTTCACCAGCAGCCTGTGCTATCGCAGCAGCCAATGCATCCAGTACTGAGACGGCAGCAGCAGCTTTCCCCGTCGGATCCACAAACCGCACCGGATTCCCCATCACATACTCATAGAAGTTATCGCCTCCATCGAGCAGAATCGGGTCCCTCTGCAACCACCGCATGATATACGGATGGTACGCTCTTGCACCAGCAAGAATAATACCGGTTACCCCTTCTGTGTAATATCCATACTTTCCACCGTACCTATGGCGGTTATCGGTAGTACCAGTTGTGGAAAGTGGTACCCCATACGCAGTAAAATAGTAAGAGTCTGTCACTACGCCACTGTCATTAGTGAGATGACGAGTTTCTCCCTGGGGGCCAAAATGGTAGTAGGAATTCACAGCAGTTGCAAAGTCGTACTGAGCTGCAAGCCCGTCTGCTCCCCACGAATACGCTCTAAGTGGATTTCCCGTATCCCGGTCAAACTCTCCGATAACGATGTCTCCTAAGAAGAGATAAAATACGCCGGAGCTATACGCACGACGTCCATGTCCGTCGTAAATCGTGCTAATCGTATTCTGGTTCGAGCAATCTTTTTGTTGTCCAAGCTCACCACGTGCGCTGTAGTTAAATCTCCCACACGGCGCGCCTCCCCCTGGGTTGACTTCAAATGGATATCCGCTGGAAGTCCCATGATACCCAATACTACCACCAGTAATAGAAGATACCTTGTTTCCGTTGTCGTAGGTAGCAAACTGGGAGCCATCCACATGAGTAACATTGCCTGCCACGTCGTAATGATAACTACGAGAGAAAGGAACAGTTGTTGTTCTTGTCTCAGAGAGGAGTCGGTTTAAGTTGTCATACGTGTAAGTAACAGTTGAGGTATCAAGCTCTGTTACCTGCGTAATGTTCCCAACAGAATCATTTCCGTTGTCATATACAAGTGAGTACGACTCAAAAGGAGTACCGAGAGTATCAAGGTGACGAATCTCATCAACCCATCCCCGTTCTTCTACATAGTCGTATTCTGTAACACACATATTATCGAGTGTTCTCGTACTTAGCTTTCCCTCGGCGTCATATGTGTACGTAGCAGAGTGGCCAAGTGAGTTCGTTACTGACTCAACTCTCCCAGCTCCATCATAGGTGTACGTCCAAACGGCTACTTGGGTGCCGTCGTTGTCCCAAGTTACGGTATGAAGGCTTGAGTCTGGATAATACGCGTAGGTAAGCGTGTGCACGGTGGGTACAGGGATACTGTAAGCGCTGTAATCATATTCTACTGTTTCAATCCTCTGTGCGCTGTCGTAGGTATAAGTGACGGTACCAAGCCTGCTTGTTGTCGATTCGAGCTTTCCATCTGGATAGTACGTATACGAGAGGTCATTATTTGACTGATTGTAGGTAATCCCTTGTACTCTTCCTGATGGGGTGTAGGCATACGTTCCTGGGACAAAACCACTGCCATCTCCTGCATCTTTTGTCTTCAGTCTTCCAAAATTGTCATACGTAAAGCCTATAGACTCTCCATCACCAAAAGTAATCCCCGTTAATTCTTTTGCCAAACCATAGGTGAAGTTCGTGCTAGCAGGATTTGGGTCAACGTAGGTATCAAGTAAAAAATCAGTATCAACCGAGAACGAAACAGTCTTGCCCTCTTGGTAATCAATCTGAAGGACTTGAGCGCAGATTGGGCAAAAATCATAGAGAGTATCTCTATTCATCTCATCTGTCGTTTTTGATAACGCTTTGCCTGTGTACTCATACGAGTAGGTTTCAGTGTTTGGATAGGTAATAGTCTCTAAGCGCGAAAGCGGGTCATAGTCATAGAGCGTTGTGTTTGTAAAGCCAACGTAAGGACTCGTTGTTACGCTTGTGACATCACCAAGTGGAGAGTAGGAGTCAAAAGTCGTTACGTCTCCTTCCCCGTTTGTCACCGAACGCCTGTAAGCAAACTCGGAGCTTTGAGAGTTCTCTTCATAGGTAATTACCAGTGGGCTCTGAGGAGCTGGTGGGGTAATGGTCGTAAGCTGCCCACGAGCATTGTACGAGTAGTTCCAGGCGTTTCCGAGTACATCGGTAATAATGGTTGGGTGGTGAGGGTTGTTCGAATCTGTATAAGAAAGCGTATAGAGCACACCAGCGTTGTTTTGTACCTGGTTGAGGTCTATCCCGTTTGCTTCGTAGCCGTAGGAGACGAATTCTCCAGTTTGGTCTTCCACGCGAGTAACCTTACCTTTTGAGTTATAGGTCATGGTGTACGTGGTAGCACCATCACTGAACGTTAGTGGATTGTGGTCTCCGTCATAGGTGATGTCGTATGTTGGATGAGCAGTTGCGCCAGAGGGGACTGGGCGCGTAACACGGATCAAGTCACTATTTGCATCGTACTCATAGTGGGTTTCTCCACCTTGGGAGTTCGTGTGTGTGGTACTCCACACGGCGTTTGGTGCTGATGGGAGGGTGTGGAAATCATAGTTTGTGCATCCAATAGGGTTATTGATGTTTCCGACCCAAACACCATCACCGCTATCAGTGTAATCAATCGTTACAGTACTTAGCGGGTCACCGTCTCGAGTAACAGAATCTGGAAGATCGTCTGAGTTATAGCTAATATCAAGGGAACGAATCTCCACCCCTTGACTGTCCTTTAGAGAGATTGAGGTGAGAAATCCTTCAGCGGTGTACCCGAAGTGAGTCACTCGTGCTCCGCCACCTTCAACGACTCGAGCTATACGTCCTGGCGTATCGTACTCGTATGTTATGAATTTCTTCGATGCTATATCAGTTACCTTTACTAAGTCTCCGCCTGAGTAGGTAAGCATCTGTTTGGAACCTGTCGGTGTATGGACTCGAGTAAGTTTTCCAGAGGCGTTAAAGTCGTAGGTATAATTGCCTGCTTTTTCAATATTGTGGGGGGCTTGTCCATTGGAGAGTGTGTAGGTTGGAATTTGTACCGGATCTCTCGGGCCGATGGCGGCTGGAGCGAAAAAGAGTTCGGCAGGAATAAGGTTTCTCAACAACGTTGCATACGCCCCTGGGGGTGGTGTGGTTGGTGAGAAGGCGGCACCAGGCCCGTAATCGAACTCAGCTCCATCTCCATCAATGAGCCAGTAGCGTAGGCTACCAGAGCGGTTATTCGCTTTGACTACTTTAATATCATAAGAGAAGCTGGCGTTTCCCATCGGGCCCAGAGGCACGGAGGCTCTGTCAGTTTGGGTGTTGATAGACATGGTGTTAAGAAGTGGCGAGGCAGTCTCTGTCTGGTAGGTTTCACCAAGCCCGATGTGGATGTTTCCGGAGATTGGGTCTGAGGTAAGGGTGACATTTGAGTCGTTCATACAGCTATCGCCGTTGTCGCCAGCTTCAGGGTCACGTGCGACTCCAACCATAAACTCAAGAGGAAAGATGCCCTGATCACCTTCATTGTCGGTAACAGTTAAGAGCACCTTGTAAGGCCCTTGTTGTGAGGCAGGAAAGCTAATGTAATCTAGATTTGAATAAGGCGTAATGGTGCCATCTGGAGATTCAACAATCCAAGTCGCTTCACACAACCCCTCAGGTGGAGTGGTTACGTCAGCATCATCTGGATCGTACGAGAGGTTAAACAGTGTGACGGTACTTCCAGGAGGTACGGGATCGCTTGAAGGGCCATTAATTATTGCAATTGGAGACAGTGCTCCTTTTGTTACCGTAATTTCGACACTACCTGACGATGATGCTGAGCCCGTGTAAGGATGAGAGACCGAAAGCTCAGAACCAGTGCCACTACCGGAGATAGGTGTCGCATAAATTTCATGGTACGAACTTTCTGGATACTCGTCATACGTTACGCCACTTCCAAGGGTACATCCCAAATCAAGCCTCTGTGAACTCAGGTAACTCCCCGATCCTGAGGGATTTGAGCTATCTGCTGAAACAAATGTTCCACTACCATCTATATCTAATCTGAAATTACCACTCGAGGCACTGCCAGCATTAATATTCACTGTTCCCGAACCATCAGACACAATTGTCCAGGTCCCACCGGAATCAACTAAGATTTTTACTTTTGTATGTGCACCACGGTTTGTAGAACCAGAGCCACCAGCGCTTCCTGAGATGTAGCTGCCGTTTCCTAGAGTAATAGTTCCATCAGACGATGAGCCAGACCATTGACTATATGCTTCTGGTGGACCAGAGGGGTGGTCCCATGAATCTGGCGAAAGAGTCCACTCGGGGAAGGGGCCGTAGGCTTCATCAGATTGTACTTCGAACACTACTGAGGGGTTTTCCCCTTGAGAGACAAGAGGAAAGAGAAGAAGCGATAGAATAACTAATGCAAAATGCCGCATAGCTACCTCCAAAAGAGTAGAATGTAGGCACCGTGTAACAAGGAAGAAGGACAAAGGTCACGATAAAAAAGTGTGAGATTTAAAAATCAGTGTTTTTTTCGGTCGTGGTTTGTACTTGAAGAAAAGGATCAGAAACTAAGTGTCTGAAGTTAGGTAAGGCTAGGCTTAAGCATCAATCTTTAAAGAGATGATTAATCGAGAGCCCTTTACGAAAGCTAGCTTGCTCACCAAGCTTAAACGGCTTCTTTTCTTGCAATTGCCGCTCTTCATCATAATGGCGAGGGGACTCTTGTGCCTCTTCAGGTGTGTGAAGGCTCTCACGTGTGGCTTGCTCATAGTGTGTAGCAGTACCCTGGTAAGAGTAGCTCTCTTCTTCTGTATAGAGAATAACATAGACAATCGTATCGCCGAGGACTGAGAGCTTGGTTTCTTGCAGAGTAATATATTGATGTTCTTCGAACCAAGCTTGTGCTTCTTTCTCTATTTTGGAAAAGCCTTTGCGAAGTGGTACTTGAAATGACTGTAGCTTTATATGCATAGTGGACGATTCTTCAAAAAAACTATCCACCCGGCCCCTTACACAACCATTATGACGGGGCTGACTCGTTCTGTTGCTTAATAATTCGCTTAATCTCCGTAAGCCATTCCTCTGGCTTTGTATTCTTAGAGATCCAGCCGTCGGCGTTACTTTCCTGAGACTGCTTTTTTAAATCCCTGTCAGCAATATTTGAGAAGAGAATAATCTTGAGCTCATCCATCTCAGACTTGAGCATTTTACAGATTTTTGTCCCTGGCATTCCAGGCATATTGATATCACTGATCAACAGGTCAATCTGTTCATTAAAAAGATAGTTGTGAATACTCGAGCAATCAATTGCAGTAAAAACAGTGTACCCTTCTCGCTCTAAGATGTGTTGCAGGATATGCAAAATCATCTCATTGTCGTCGAGACAGAGAATTCTTAACTCTTCTGGTGCTGCACCGCTCTGCTCAGTTGAAGGAGATGCTACGGCGGTTTCTTCTTTTGCTTCAACTCTCTTTGCTCTTCCCCACTGTTCAGCGCTTTTGAGCACTTCTTTGCAAGCTTTGGTAAATTGAATTGCGGATTGAAAACGCTTCTCTGGTGACTTTTCAAGTGCTTTAAGCACTAACTGCTCAACTTCTTCTGGAATTCCATAGAGAGCAGCAAATGGTGCAGGTGGTTGAGTGACCTGCATCAAAAGCGTTTGTACAACTGTTTCTCCTTCAAAAGGCACGTCTCCTGTTAAGAGTTCATACAAGAGAATTCCAACAGAGTAGAGATCTGAGCGGCTATCGAGATCGCGCTCGCCACTTGCTTGTTCAGGAGACATATAGCAGGGCGTTCCAACTACAGCATGTGATTCATCACTCTCGAGCTGTTTTTTTATAAGTGCTGTTCCAAAATCAAGAACCTGAACAATCTCAAGACCATCTTCTTGTTCACGAATCATTGTATTTGCTGGCTTAATATCACGGTGCACGATCCCTTGTTCGTGTGCAGCACGAAGCACATCGAGAATTTCCAATGTAATATTGAGCGCTCGCTTAATAGGATATGGACCATCTCGATCTAAAATTTCTTTCAGAGACACGCCATCGCAGTAGTCCATGGCAAAATAGTAGTGGCCATCTTCTGTACGTCCAAAATCACGGAGCTGAGTTGTTCCAGGGTGAGAGAATCTCAGAAGCACTTCGGCTTCTCGTTTAAAGCTTTCAATAAAGTGCTCGTCTTCAGAGAGCTCTCTATTGAGAACTTTGAGTGCATAACTCACCCCGAGGTCAGTATGGCGCACAAGGTAAACCACTCCCGTCCCGCCTGTACCAAGCTCAGTGATCACTTCATATTTTCCGGCAATACAATGCATACATACCGTACGCCCAAACAGTGGGCGCACTCCTCCCTAAGACATAAAATCGGCAGAATCATTGAAAAAATGAAGTCCAGGAGAACGCTGGAAATACAGAGGAAAGATTGAGGTTAAGTTATCGAAGAGTATTGCCGCTTAATCTATTGAGGTAATTCCTTTTTTTGTGATTTTCGACTATGCGTGATGCCAACGGTCGCTCATATGAGGAGCTGTGCGCCCTCGCTGAGGCGCTACGAGGACAAAGTCGCCTTACAGAGAGCTTGCGCGCAAAAGAAGATGCTCTGAGTCTACTCATAAAAGAATATGGTCCATTCCATCCCCAAACCCTAAGCGACTCTCTCGCCTACGCTCGCTTACTCTACGATGAGTCAATGTTCAAAGAAGCGCTCGAGCTTACAATTCAAACAAAGGAATCGATTGAACGTGCACTCACCGAGCACCACCCTCTTTTACCTCAATCGTACCGAATAATCGCCTTGATCTATCAAGCCCAAGAACTCTTTTTCGAGGCATCCCTTATCCTCAAAAAAGAAATAGAACTCAGAAAGCACATTTCAGAGCGAACCAATGAATCCCTTGTTGACGCATTCGATCTTCTTGCCACCGTTTATAAAGAAAGTGGAGATGACGAGGAACATCAAGTGCAACTCCGAAACGCCTTAGAGCTCGTGAATCATGATCCAGGATTTCCACCCACACGGATTGTCGATCTCGCACTACGACTTGGAATGTCCTATCAAGAATCCAACATGGTTACAGAAAGTATACGCTGCTTTGAACTGACCCTCCAAAAACTTCACTCTTTGGAAGACACAGATCGCTCAAAAAGCATTGAATGTTCTCTGAAACTCGCAGAGCTGTACGGTGAAATGGAAGATTGGGAGCAACGAGAACGATCGCTCAGAGTCGCACTACAGGAGATGACTGCACAAAAAACCTCAGATGATCTCAGCCTCGAGCTATACTACGCTGTCGTGCACCACTACCAGGAGGGAAGAGGTCTTTCACTCTGCTTGCAAGATATTACCGAAGCATTTCACTCCATTGAATCCTCTGTTTCCCCTGGTTCTCGTGAGCATGTCGATACGCTTGCTGCCCTTGGCGAATGTTGCTATCTCGCTGGCGAATACGAACAAGCACAAACAGTTCTTGAGAGCGCACTGAAGGTCCTGCAAGAAAACACGCACCTCTCCAACGAAAAGCGAGCTGAGATCTTGCACAACCTCGGGACAGCATACGTTGCCACCAACCGACTCAAAGACGCGGAGCAATGCTTTCAAGAGACTGTAACGCTACATGCTTCTGATGATTCTCAAGCAATGGTAGCTCGAGCATACTCGCTCTATGCTCTCGGTACGGTAGAGAAAATGATGGGAGAAGCTCACAAAGCTCTTTCTCATTTACAAGAGTGTCATACGGCGCGGCTATCGGCATTGGGAGACACACATCCACTAACCAAACAAGCCTCAGAAGCTATTGCAAGAATCAAAGAACCAAAGCAAGAGCAAGCTTCTCAGTCCTCAACAACGAGCGCAGCATATTCAATATCACATACCGCAGCAGAGTTTAACACAGCACTCTTGCTCATGAATGAGCAAAATTTTCGTGAGGCACACGCTCTGCTCGAAAAGATCCTGCACGTCCTTGAAAGACAATTAGGCACAGAACATTCAGATCTTATTCCAGTGCTCGAACAGCTCGTAACAGTGCAAAGTAAACTTGGAAGAGAAGAGGAGGCCCGCACGTATGCTCAGCGGGCCGCCACTATCGAGAGGTAACTCATTCAGAGCTACCCTTCTTTTCCTCCCATAAGAGAAGCAGCAATCTTTTCAGAATCTACCTCATAGTGACCACTTGTGATTTCCTCTTTGATTTTTTCAGTTCGACGGATCTTTTCCGATAACCACTGAAGAGTGAGAGAAGTGAGACTACGCTTTCGCCCACTTTCCGGGGCGCTATTCTTCCCATCTGCCATACTACTTACCTCCTTTGGCACACCCCGCACCTATCCCGAAGGTGCATGGGGAGAATTTACATTGAGAAGCAAATAGACTGCTTCTCCGTTATACAAAAAGTAACGTCTGAAAAGGTCGATTACTTTATATACGGGGGCTGATTTCAAGATGAGAAGAGGCTCCCATGGCCAAATACTGAGAAGTTATCCGAAAACTCTCGGTGATCTCGGTAAGCTCGCTGGTTCATTTCAAGTCGAAAATAATCACCGAGAAACAGTGAGCTACACTTACTTTTCAGACAGATTCTTGGCTTAGCCCCCTTGAACGTCCACCTTGTAACCTTGTTCACGTCCAAGCGGAAAGAAGAAGGAGAAGGAAACTATTGAGCTAACTGCTCGATAAAGAGGAAGAACTGACAAAAACTCGTAGAAATTATGCGTCAAATAGCTCTAACCACCCCATATCATTATAGACTGAAGGTTTTAAAGGTATTTCTGCGCGATAGGGCTTGCATGTATACGATGTTACGGTTTTTTGTTGTTTTTCTCCTCTTGTGTGTTCCACACCAGCTCTTCGCTCTTGATGTCAACGGCGATGGCTCATCAGACGTTTTTTCCTTTATCGAGATCTCAGATAAGGTCGAAGTAAGCACCGTTGATGGTGACATCATTACTGAAATATCTGTTCCTGAAAACTTACGTGACAATCCCGCAACTCTCTATCCAGCAACCCACAACGGTGTTGCTGCGGTCTACTCGCTTGTAACAAAGAAAAAAAGCCTCCAAGGGACTCTGCACGTACTCACTGCTGCCGGACATCTCGGATCACTGGATCTTGGCTCACTCAAGCATGGAACATTTATTGGTTACGAACTTGATGGAGATCACAAGACTTCAGATGTGATGGTTGTTGATAAAAAAGGAAAGACTCTCATCTATAGAAATCCGTTTACTTCTCAAGCAAACACTCAATCGCTCTCACTGCCTGCTAAAAAACGAGATATTGTGACGGTTACCAACCATAACAATGAGCCAGCAGCAGCGATCTTTACTCTCAAAGGAAAATCAAAGAAAAAGAAGAAGAAAAAGACTAAGAACCAAGTTACCCTCGTTGGGCTCGAGAGTGGCGCGAAAGAAAACCTCTCTTTTAAAGGAAAAGTTGGACAGCCACCTATTCCTGTAATGAAAAACGGTAACTTTGTTCCTGGCGAGTTCCTCAACATCATTAAGCAGAATAAGAATTTTACCAAATCTCTCCATACGGATATCTATTCTGGTGCAACGAACGAAATTTATAGCGATCCAGAGACCTCTCTTACTCCAGGCACCTATATCGGCGGTGGCTCTGGAATGGAGGTACTGGTGTCAAATGATGCCACTGGTTCAATTTACGATCTCAGCTCATCTGAGCTCCTCGTACAAGTAGGTGATGCTTCATCTTCTTCAGGTGGTAGCGATGGTAGCGGCAGTGACGGGGGAAGCGGTGGTTTTAACCCTCCACCGAGTAATACCTGTAATGACGAGGTTCCTCAGGATCTGATAGACCAAATTGAGATAGCCTGGAACGCTGCAAATCTCAATCTCGTCACTCTGCTTGTAAACAGTCTTCACTGGAACGAATTCTGTGTGAATACTGCTTTTGAGGTACAAGGCATCCTCTCAGATATCTTCAATACGAACCCCTTTAGCCTTTCACGCTCCTCAATTTATGGAACTATCCTCAGTGTTCCAATCTATTCTGGAAAAGATTTAAGCAAAAATGTTGCGGGGTGTGACAAAGTACGTGACGGCACAGATGGTCCACTCGGCTTTCTTGCTAAACCTGCTTCTGACCACACCGGAAAGCTCGTTACCCTTCTTCCATCGTCGGTCAATGCCAGTGTGGCTTTTCTTATCAATCTCAAAGGAAAGAAAATAGAGAAGTTAGAGTATACGGGTCGTTCAAATGGTTATCGCCCTACCTTTCGAGCGAATCACCACGGTTCTCACTACGCTTCAAGCTTGTATGTAAAAGCAATCGAAGATACCTACGAAGGAAAAACTGTCCTCTGTTGGAAAATAAATCCTCATAAGAGAAACGATTAGCGGCCGCTCCAGGAGAGCAGCTCTCGCCAAATGCAATAAGAGTCGATATGATTCGGCTACTAACTTTGCATTCTAGAAACGATGAGTTCACTCCGCTCTTTATCTCTCTTACATCTCCTTGCTACTCTTTTGCTCGTTGTCCTGTGGTGGCTTTTCACACAAACAACCCTCTCGATTCGTCCCGATGATGCGTTTATTTATTACAGCTATATCAAGAATATCCACCTTGGTAGTGGTCTTGTCTTTCAAGATGGACCACCTGTAAATGCTTGCTCATCAACTCTTTATCCGCTTACCGTTGCACTCTTTAGTTTTCCTTTCTCAATAGAAAGCATTCCGCTCGTGGGGCACTGGGTAGGAATGAGCGCTTTGCTTCTTGTTCTTTTTTTGTGTCTCTTTCTCTCCCAACGGCACCCCAAGCACACCATAGCTATTCTCCTCTTTCCATTTATCCTTCTCTCTCACCGCTTAATTTATGCTGGCGTAGGCATGGAAACCTTCTTGCTCCTTCTTGTCCTACTCCTCACTACCGTAACGTACTTGAGCAACAAACTTACACTCGCAACTATCCTTGCTGCTCTTGCGGTCCTCGTACGCCCAGATTCACTCGTACTCATTGGACTACTCGGCTTAGACTACCTCTACCGTGAGCGGAAGCTACCGCCATGGAAGTATCCCCTACTCTTTCTTGCTGTACTGAGCCCTTGGTATTTCTCTCACTGGCTTACGTATGGAGAGGTTTTTCCACAAACACTCGCAGCCAAACTTGCGCAAAGCGAGGCTAAAGATGCGTTTCGCGGAGAACTCTTTCTCTCACGTGCTCTCGGGCGGCTAACCCCTTTTGAGTCTCTGCCACTCAATGCGACTTTTCTTGGTATACTTCTGCTCGGATGTATCCCGGCTCGTAAGAATCGACTTGCTTCGCTTATGGTGCTCTGGGGAATACTCTATGTGGCAAGCTATGCTTTTTTTCTCAATGCACCCGGGTACAAGTGGTACTACACCCCTCTTCTTCTTCCTTTAGGTATATTGCTCTCGTTAGGGCTTGAGTTTCTGATCAACACGGTTCAAGAGAATAAATATATACACACAACTATCTGCATCGCTCTGCTTGGACTCTTATTTACTTATGCCATACTCGGGCTTCCTCACAAGCAGGACGTACACCGCACCAAATGGTTTCGCTACAAACAGGTTGCTCAGTGGATGAACCAACACGCTGAGCCAAACTCATCACTGGCAAGCCCCGAGATAGGTATCCTTCGCTACTACTATGAGAAAGGCCTCATCATCGATACCCTTGGGCTTGTTACTCCTGAGGCTGTTCCATTTGTAAGAGAGAGGAAGATCTCTGAGTTTATCAAGCAAACGAAGCCTGATTATATTTTGACTGACAAACCGTACCGCAAGATTCGTGAAGCATTTGTGCGCGAACCGTGGTTTCAAAGAGAATACAGGAGTATTCCAGAGGCAACGAAAGGCATACGAGGGCGACTGTTTCACCGCTCAAGTGTGGCAAACTGAGGACAATAATCTACTGCGTAACGGTGCGCTCTCTCAGTGCGGATTCCAGCTTCAAGCTTCCAGACAACCTCTCCCTCACTTGTTACTTCAAAGACTCGCCCCGGAACATCTTCAGAGATAAGAGTATTTCCATTTGGAAGCCGTTGCACCGAACCCGCAGCATGACTAAAGAACCTCTTACCACGCTCAAATTTCCAAACAATCTCTTCTGTGTCAGGTCGAACTTCAAGTACAACAGAGCGGAGCCTATCTCTTCCATTATTAAAGACAAGTAGGTTTCCTGCTCCTGGAAGTCCTGGGGGTATGAGCTGTGCTTCGTGCCCTCCCGAGAGAGTGTCATCACCACTACCGTGATAACGCCATACGACCTTGCCGCTCTCCTTATCAAGTAAGAGTACTTCTGACCAATTACGTGGAAGCAGCAGGATATTACCAGGACGAAAGCGCTTATCTCCTTTCTCGAACCAACGGTTCTCCAGCAAAGGAAAGGAAGTGTTTATATGCGTCCAATCAAAGCCCCGTCTTCCAGAGCGCTGCGCCTCACCAAGTGGCGCACACTTCTTCCAACCACACGAATTAAGGTCAAGATGTTCATAACTCAACCACTCCCAGACAACCTCGCCTTCCCGAGTAACTTCAAGGATAGCGTCAGATTTAATGCGACTTTCTTGCTTATGGGAATTCCCAATAGAATGCTTGTGCGTCTCAGGGACTTCCAAACGGTATAAGAAGAGGGTGTTCCCGTTCTCAAAACGACGCACATCGTGATGCGCAGCGCCAGGAGCTTGATACTCCCAAACGACTTCACCCTCCCAAGAGTATTCACGCACTAAACGTCTCATTTTACGCCAATACTCTTGAGACCACCCCCACTTTGAGCCATGAATGACAAGCAAATTCCCATTAGGTAACAAACGCGCACGAGCTGCATCAATATTCCATTCATGCACACGCTTACCTGAAGGAGACCAGAGACCGATCTTTTCTGTTCCAGACTCAGGAACTACCGTATATCCAGCAAAGCTTCTTTCAGCTTCGTACTTCGTAAATTTTTGAACTGGTGGATCGACAGGCACGGGCCTTGAGACAGAGACTGTAGCTGGTACAAGCGCAATCGAATTCTGATCGCCCTGCTCTTGCGAACTATTGTCTGAAAAGTACACAAAGAGTGAAGCAAGAAAGAGCAACCCAAGAAGTTCAAGTATAAGAATCGAGCGGTGCTTCATCTTTTGAATACAGCCTGGGAAACATGATCAAGAGCGTAGCGTTTTGCTCGTGCAATACGGTGACTACCTTTATATTCCCAAACAATTTCTTTGTCGGGAGTCACTTCAAAGACACGACCCGAGAGATCCTCTGATATCAGTGTATTTCCGTTAGGAAGGCGCTGAAGCGAACCAGCGGAGTTAGAAAAAAAGTTTTTTCCATCGTCATACACCCAAACGGTATGATTTGTTTGGGGGTTTACTTCGAGGGCATACGACTCACCTTGGTGAATTTTTCTTCCATTATCAAAGATTAAGATGTTACCAGCACCAGGAAGCCCAGGCTCGATCATTCGAGCCTCATGGCCTCCGCTCAAACCTCCTTTGTAGTCACCAGTATACTCCCAGACGGGCTGACCCGTCTGGCGATCGAGAATCATGGCCGTCCACCAGTTGCGGAGCAAAATGAGAAGATTTCCAGGACGAAAACGTTCGTCGCCTCCATCAAAGTGACGATTTTGAGGTAAAGGAGAAATGGTATTTACGTGAGTCCAATCTGCAGGATTTTCCTCGTTACACGAAGGCTTACCACACGAGTTGAGATCAAGATGGTCTTCGGCGTCCCACTGCCACATGATCTCTCCTGAAGGAGTTATTTCGATAATCGAATCCGAACGGATGTCTTTTAAGCGTCTTCGGCGTTTTGAGACTATCTTTGCTTTTACATCATCAGAGAGAACCGTTCTATATGGAAAGAGAGTGTTACCATTTGAAAGCCGGATCACATCATGATGCACCCGTCCTGGCGCATCGTAGTGCCAGAAAAGCGATCCTTCCCAGTCGTATTCTCGGACACTAAACTTATATGTTTTCCATGGCTCTACTCGCGTCCCCCACTTTGAGCCGTGCACAACAAGAAGATTACCATTCGGAAGTAAGCGTGCCCGTTGTGCATCAACTGGCCAAGAGTGAACAACTTGACCTTGCATATCAAGAAGGAGAACCTGTGCCGTGCCAACCACTGGATAAAGAGTATATCCAGGAGAAGCTTTTGTCCGATCATATCGGAGAAGCTCACCATGAAAATCGTTTTGAGTTTCTTGCGTTGGAGACTGCACCTCTTTCTCTTCAAGAGGCGCACGAAACACAACAGCTACGATCGTTGCTACCGCAAGAAGAATGAGTAGTTGTACCATTTGCTTGGTTTGGGATTGGGCGCTCCTCATACCGCAAACAGCTCCTCCCACTCCTGTTGCTTGAAACCAACCGCTCCATTTTTGCCACAGAGCACAAATGGGCGCTTTACGAGCTTGCCATTTTGAGACAAGAGCTCGAGGGCTTCTTTGTCTGATAACGTTGGAAGCTTGTCTTTCATCTTGAGCTCTCGGTACTGTTGTCCAGAGGTATTAAACAACTTTTTAAGCTCTCCATCTTGCGCACGGAGCATCGCTCCCAGCTCAGCTTTGGAAGGAGGGCGCTCAGTAATATCAATAGCTTGATATGAAACCCCCTGCTCCTCGAGAAAACGAAGTGCTTTTCGACAAGTGCTACATTTTCCGTACTGGTACACTTTTGTTGTCATTATGAGCTCCCTTTACCAAGTTGTGTGAATCTCTATGGGGTGAGACTATCGAAGCTCAGAATTCATCTCAAGGGGTACCTACAAAAACCTAATTCTACACTATCATGACACACTTCTTTCCTGCCCCTGACCTTGCCTCTAGCCCTAGCATGCTCCCAACACAGAGGACACTTATAGCCCTTCTTCTCTTTTTCCTCTGCTGCTCTGCTTCATATGCACAAGAAGAAGAGATACAAGAGGCTCCGCCTAAGCCCAACATTCTCCTCATTATTACCGACGATCAGCGCTACGACGAGGTTGGCCCTTACATGCCGAAAACTCAAGAGCGAATTTTCGATCAGGGAATTCAATTTGATAGGGCGTACGTGACAACACCAGCTTGCGCACCAAGCAGAGCGAGTATCTTCACGGGGCTTTACGCATCTCAGCATGCCGTCAGTACAAACGACTATGTACTCAATAAACAAACCTTCGCTGAGAAAATTGCAAAAGAAGGGACATATTTTTTAGGGCATGTTGGAAAGTATATCAACGGCTGGGATGGATCAGCTCGTCCTGAGTTCGACTACTGGGTCTCTTTTGCAAGAGGTAGTTCGAAATATTTCTCACCACTCCTCAACGTCAATGGGACTTGGAACAAAGAACAGGGGTACATAACTGACATTTTTCGCGATCACGCACTTCTCTTCATTGATCAGGCCGCTCAGCAAGAAAAGCCCTTTCTGCTCACTCTCGCCTTTAACGCTCCTCACAGACAGTGGACAAGCCCAGATGAAGATTTCGGCATCTATGATGACAATGCTCAAGAGAGAAATCCTAACTTTCGCGAGGAAGACCTCTCTGATAAACCACGGTGGATTCGCAAACTCTCAAAGAAAAAGAAAGGGGCAAAAGGCGCGCAAGGCATCTTTCGTAAACGTGCACGGGAAACACTCGCTTCCGTTGACAGGGCAATTGACGCCATCCTCGATAAACTTGAGGGGCAAGGGATGCTCGATGATACGTTTATTCTCTTTCTTTCGGATAATGGCATCCTCTCAGGTGAACACTGGATACTTGGCAAAGATGCTCTCTACGAAGAAGCCGTGAGAGTCCCTTTTGCTATCCGCTATGGAAGCAATGTCACGCCACGTAGTAGCTCAGCTCTTGTAGCAAATATCGATATTGCTCCAACCATCTTTGAGCTCACAGGTATTGAAGCAAAGAACGCCCCTGCGGGAACATCTCTTACACCCCTTTTTGATACAGATGATGCATCACGAGAAGAGCTCCTTCTTGAAGGCTTTCGAACGGGCTCCGGCCGAGTTCCTTTCTCGACCGTCCATACCGGCGATACGGTCTATGCAAAAACAAAGAGGTTAGGAACAAAGATGGATCGAAATCGAACGGAGCTGTACGATCTTGGAAGCGATCCTTATCAGATGAGTAATCTCAATCGCGATGAATCATACACAGATATTCAAAACGATTTGCGCTCTCGCCTCGACAACCTGCTCGTTACTATTCGAGGGACGAGACGCTTTCGCAGACCTGAAGGCGAACGATATGCTCAATGAGATCAGGCTTGTCACAGACAAAGCTGAGGTTTGAGTATAAAACTTTTCAAGGCGCCCTCGGGGACGCCGCACGGGAAACACGCTGCGTTAGCTGCTTATTTCCCTGGCGAAGACACATATACCCCGTAACATCGGATCTCCAAGACACATTCACCGAGTAGAGTTGTTTTCAAACGATTCTTCACCGTTGCATGCTCATACATTTTTAAGTAATTCCGTAGAAGGGGCATAACGTGAAAGTCGCAAAGGACGTGAAGAGGCAAGAGAGCTAAAAATACCGGACTTATTATCTCTGTTTACCGACAAGCGCTAACGGATTGGGCACGGCATCAGGCGATCTTCCCATAAAGGTATTTAAGGTCTCTAAAGGATCGTGTGAATTTCCTGGAGCAAAAAAGACTTTGCGTAAGAGATCTCCTTGAACTCTTGCTGGGAGCTCATTAGGCGAAAAAATGGCATCAAAGACTTCCGCTTGGAGCACGTCCCCCCAGAGATAGGCATAGTATCCAGCAGGATATCCTCCAGAAAAGATGTGGCGAAAAGATGCCACAAAAGCATCATCAGCAATCAATTCCGCTTGCGCGTGGGGCTCAAGCTGCCTGCGGCTAAAGTCGAGGAGATCCCCATCCTTTAAGGGATCGTAGGTGGTATGAAGTTGAAGATCGAGCACGCTTCGCGCAATTCTCTCCTGATGGTAAGTCATGGTTCGAAAACCTCTTGTTTCAACAAGACGAGAAAAGAGATCGGATGGGAGAGGCTCCCCTGTCTCAATGTGCTTCGCAAACGTATCAAGTACAGGCTTACTCCAACAAAAGTTTTCCATCAACTGAGATGGAAGTTCAATATAGTCCCAAGGAACTTCACGGAGTAAAATCTCAGGCACGTCAATCATTACTTTGTGCATAAGATGCCCGAACTCATGAAAGAGTGTTCGCACCTGATCATGTGTAAGGAGGAGCCGTTCGCCTTCTGTTGGCTCAGAAAAGTTTGCACTCACACAACCAACATACTCACCGTAATGTATTCCTTTCGTACTATGCCTTCGGATCACCGAATGCCAAGCACCAGAGGCTTTCTCAGGACGAGCATAGAGATCTGCATAAAAGACACCAAGACTACTCCCGTTTGATTCTCGTATCTCATATGCACGTACACTTGAATGCCATACAGGAAGGTCTGAGCGCTCTTCAATTTGAAAGCCGTAGAGCCGTTGTGAAAGACCTATCACTCCTTGAAGCGTTTGATTTACCTCAAAATACGGTCGCACCTCCTCCTTGGAAAAACTATACGATTGAGCAAGTACCATATTGGCGTAGTACATCGTATCCCATGCATGAATCATTGCATGAGGATCATTGATATGCTCACACTTTGCTCTACGAAGCATTTCAATTTCGCTTTGGAAACTTTCAAACGAAGCTTGATGGAGCGAGGTAAGAAACGAGAAGACGGCTCTTGGAGATCGAGCCATGCGGTCCTCAAGAGCGAGATCAGCAAAAGAAGCTTTTCCAAGAAGATCTGCTTGCATTTTTCGTAGCTCTATAAAACGTTGTGCAAGTGGAACGTTGTCGTGTTCACCTTGTGAGGCGATGGTACGACTTGCTGTATATATCTCTCGTCTTAGCTCTGAATCTTGTGCGTAACGAAGAACAGGCAATACGCTTGAGGGTTGTAAGGTAAACATCCAACCCTGCCTATGCCCGGAAGCTACCGCTTCTTGTTTTGCCGCATCAATCGCTGACGGAGGTAACCCCTTGAGCCGTTCCTCATCTGTAAGAAGAAGGGAGAACCCTGCTCTCGACTGGACAATAGCATTCTCAAAAAGCTTTCTTAACTCACTAAGCTGTGTATCGTATCGAGCGAGAGTCTCTCGTTTTTCAGGTGGCAAGTCGGCTCCCAACTGACGACACCGTTTTATCATAAGATCAAGAAGTCTTTTCTTTCGTGGCGAGAGCCCCTTTGCATCTAAAGTATGAGAGTACGAAACGAGCGCTCTCCACACTCCTTCTCCACGACATGCTTCGGAGTAAAAAGCCGAGACTTTCGGGGCCATTTTTCGGACTATATCTTGAAGCTCTGGAGAGTGGTTAACCTTCGCTAGGTGCGATACGACATACCAGGCCCGATCAAGAGGTATCTCTATACGATCAATAGCTTCTACGGTATTATGGAATGTACGCAATTTTTCAGAATTCACCACCTTTGCCAGCGCACGATACGACTGTTGCAAAAGATATTCGATACCAGGCTCTACATGCTCTGGCTGAATCGCTTCAAAATCAATCGGAGCGTCGGAGGAAAAAAGAAGTGGGTTGTCTTGCAAAGTAACAAAACTATCGGCAGATATGCCTGAACCAAGAGCTTCGGTTCGAGAGGAGACGTTTAGCATGCGACCTCAAAGTAAAAAAGGGGTTAAGAATGCATGGAGAAGGCCACACGCAACTCGTTACGTAAGACTCTTCACTACCCCCTCTTACAAAGCGACTCTATACCGGGCGCTTTGTTGAGGCTGTTCGCTGATTTGCTCGTCCACTACCTACAGCAATGAGACTCATTATAAAGGATTTCTGGAATCTACTCTAACTTCGAGCTACCGATCCCGGTCGGCTCATCCTTTGCTCCTCGTTCGGCTTTCGTATCCTCTAGAGAATACAGCTCTTTTTCTCCATCAAAATACGTCGTAGCTCTACAGCACGGCTTTGCCTGAAAGCTCGTATTTTCACTCGTGCGGCGATACCGCTTCACCCAACAAAGTTGTTTGGGAGAAAGCTCGTGGTGGGTACTCCAATCGAGAAGGGCATGAGCAAGGAGACGATCTTGAGCCTTAGATCCAATACGTGCTTCCGTCAGCTTCCAGTGCGGAGGGACATTTCCTGAGTGTCCATTGATTGTCGGAATACCTGTCCGAATGCTCGCCCACATAGCATCGAGGTGATACCGCCACGCTGGAAAACGTCCCATGACCTGGGAGAAATAAAAAGCGTCACACTTCTTCTCTT
Organism: bacterium; assembly: GCA_030428205.1. Classification (GTDB taxonomy): domain Bacteria; phylum Bdellovibrionota_C; class UBA2361; order UBA2361; family RFPC01; genus JAUIBK01. Next base: position 73,565 of record JAUIBK010000010.1, on the reverse strand, counting down.
TTCCTAGGAGAGCCACAACAAGCTTGTCCTCGTTTCTTAACGTAGCTTCTTTTGTAAAACTCTCTAAAACACGGGCTTGCTCAAGCACAACAAAGAGAAGCAGTGGAACAAAATACTTCTTTGCCATCCCTCGATGAGATGAATCAACCCAAGCCGCACCTCCGATGGCTACAGGAATAAGAAGATAAAGTGCTAATCGTGATACTGCACGAATGGCTTCAGCTCCAGGAACATACCAATACACCCATGCCCAGAGGTGAATGCCCCCTGGTAGCGCTGACAGCAATACGACAATGAGAAGAGATAACACCAAAATGAAACGAACAAGAGAACTCCCTCGGAGGATCCAAAGTCCAGAGAACGCAACAAATGACGTACCAAACCCTAAAAAAAGTACCTGCTCGTGCTGCACAGCAGAATGCTGCAAATCAAAATAACGGTGCGCCCAACCATAGAGGAGATGCTCTTCTCCCATATAAAACCAATTCAACAGTTTAGGGAGGTAAACAAGTACAGCGTCAATATCACGCATCCCAACGAGAGATGCTGTTTGTAAGTAGTGCGATGCCAGCGGATAAAGAAGAGCCCCTGTCAGGCCAAGGCAACAGACAAAAAAGAGCATGTGTCCTCTCAAGAGAGCCCAGACACGTTTTCGCCCTTCAGATGAGAGGAGCAAGAGAAAAAACGAGAGTGCACAGAGAACCCCGACAAACCATCCGTGATAGAATCCGGAGTAGAGCTGAACAATGAAGGAGACAAAGACGAGGATACACCACCCTCGCACCTCATTTTTCCTCCGATCAAGCGCAAGCTTTACCATCATGATCGCCCCCCAAAGCGAAAGGAGGGGAAGAAACTGCGCGTACATTTGCTGGTGTGCAATGCGTGCTAATCGAGGCCCGCCAAATGCAAAAAGAAAGGCCCCAAAGGAGGCTCCACGCCGTGAGAAAGAAAAGACACTACGGAGAAATTGGTAACTCACCCAGTAGTTAAGAAGAGAAAGTATAAGAAGCCACCCTTGGAAGCTCGAAAGAGGCTCAAAGCCAACGAAGCGAAAGAGCCAGTACGGAGGGGCAATGCCAAGAAGTAAGTCACTAAATGCTGTTACGTTGGAAAAGGGATAAAAAATCGGCATATCCCAAAATCTTGCTGCATACGGGTTTCCGACTAAGAATTGATAGGAATACTCAAGAAGAAAATTATTAAAACGTGAGTCACCAGGATCATTTTGAACGGCTGCAAAGCCACTGAAAAACATGGGATAGTGCGCCAAAAGAAGTCCAACGCCCAAGAAAAGAAAAACATTTCGGTACGAGTCTTCCTGAGTTCCATTACTCATAGGCATTCATGGAAGTTTTCCATTCCTCAATAACGACTCGCGCGTCATCACTTGTTTCCGTCTCAACAAGCTTCATACGAAGATCAGAGGCTCCAGCAAAATGAGTTGCGTAAATCTTAAAGAATTTCTTTAAGACACGATACGGCTTTCGCTCTTTCCAAAACTCCTCAAAGAGCTCAACGTGCCTCATGAGAAGTGATAGCTTTTCATCAATACTTCTCTCACGAAGAGGTGTCTTGTCTGGATCAAACAGAAAGAGATTTTCAAAAATGCCACGGCCGATCATCACGCCATCAACCCCGTACTCCTGGTGTTTTTCATTTATCTCCTCAAGAGTGAGCACATCTCCATTACCAATAATTGTGGTATTCACCTTGAGGGAGTCCCGAAGGGCAACAACTTTTCCTATCTCTTCCCACTTCGCTGAGTACTTTGAAAGGTGTTTGGCAATCCGTCCATGTACAGTCAAAGCCGCAATTCCCTGCTCAAGCAGAAACCCGGCCCACTCTTCTGTTTTCTGAACTTTAAATCCGATACGAGTTTTGACACTCACAGGAAGCCCTGCTGCCCCCTCTTTTGCAGCCGCGATGAGCTCAGCGGCAAGATCTGGCTCCTCAATAAGAGCAGAGCAGTTGCCCGAACGGATAATCTTCTCAACCGGGCACCCCATATTAATATCAATTCCATCAAAGCCAAGTGATGCGAGCTTTTGGGAGGCTTTAAAGTAGTTTTCAGGGTTTCTTCCCCAGATTTGAGCCACGAGAGGTGACTCATCTGGGCGACGCTCAAGTCGGTGGACAACTTTGTGCTCACCGGGAGAAAACATCCCATCAGTACTCGTGAATTCACTAAAAAAGACATCTGGAGCCCCACACTCACGAACGAGAGACCGGAAAACAACATCAGTGACATCTTCCATTGGGGCCAAGACCGAGAAGGGGCGAGGAAGGGATTTCCAGAAGTTCTTAGACATAAACTAATAGTATAATCAGTCTGTTACGAGAATGGTTTGCTTAGCATGCCCCCGGAAACTATCATATTCTCAGCTGCAGGTCTTCCGAACCCAAAATTTTTGGGTTCTTCTCTCCCGTTGATACACATCTGCATCGTAGCGACCATAATACGGTCAAGGGGGACATGAAGCGGGCGAGGGAAGAGCACTTAGACACACAATCACCCACTGTCTAGAGGAAGACCACGACACCTTGTTCTTTTTTTATTGTCATTGATTCCTACATCGTAGGGGAGGTTGTGTAATAATGAATATTGCTATTTTAGTTTTTCCGTCAAAGAGACGCGATAACAGCCCAATTTTTGGCGAAGCTGAACAAATGGCTTCAGCAGCAAAGCTTCGTGGACATTCGGTGTCCGTGATGGATGCTAGTCATTTCTCTTTTGTCTTTAATGGAAATTCCACTTCCTTACACTATAAAGGTCAGCCGTTTGTTGAACCCGATCTTGCTATTGCGTGGGTTGGTATGCTCAATGGAGTAGCTGAACGTACAGCGGTTCTTCAAGAGATTGAACTTCGAGGAATTCCAGTCCTGAACAAGCGTCTTCCAGTTATTCGGACCCGAAATAAGTTCCAAACAATGCAAATCCTCTCATCGGTAGGCTTGCCAGTTATCAAAACAGTACTCTTGCAAGATCTTACATCGCTTGATTTTGGACTTGAGCAACTTGGGGGATTTCCTGTAGTTGCAAAAACAGTCTATGGAAATGACGGAAAAGGAGTTGCCATTTTCGAATCAAAGCGCTCCCTTCTTTCAGGCTTAGAGCTTATGCTCGATAACAATGTCGCGACCGAAACCATTCTGCTGCAAGAATTCGTTAAGGCAAACAACAAGGACTACCGACTCTTTGTTGTTGGAGACAAAGTTATTGCCCAGATGGAACGAAGTGCACCAGGTGAAGATTTTCGAGCAAACCTCTCTGGTGGCGGTGCTGGTAAAAAAACAGATCTCCCACTCGAGGTTCAACAACTCGCCATTGAATCTGCTCGCTGTCTTGATCTTGATATCTCTGGGGTAGATATTCTTATTTCAGAGGATAAGGGGCCTATCATCTGTGAGGTCAATCCACGGCCAGGTTTTAAAATCTGCCAGATTACAGGAGTAGACGTAGCTCACTCGATTATTGAGCACGCAGAGTATAAAGCTGGTGCGCTTGCTCGTGAAGCGCAGAAACTGGCTGCAAATCTATAAATACTGTGGTTTCAAATAGTTAATGTAGCCCAAGAAGCTTTTCCGTAACCTCTCCTGCGTATGCTTGGTACACACCTTGCATCTCCTCTCCATAGCGGTGCAAGAGTGAGGTTGTAACAGCATGAGAGACGATCAATCATCAACACGAGACAGGGCCTGGGAATTGAAATTGCTTCAGCGAGAGTTGAGTCAGCTCCAACGAGAAAAAACTCACCTCACTTCGAAGAGCCTCCAACGACCGCTTAACTCGTGGGAGAAGTTTCGACTGACTGTAGTTTTTCGCGACTCCCGATCCCTTGCTTTAGAGATTTCAAGAATCACCAAGACACACACCCAAGAGAGGCAGTTCGTTCAAGAGCACAGAGCTACCTCAGCTTCATGAGGGCGTACGACTATGACAACCTACAGACTCAATACCGAACACGACTCTAATCCTCACCGTGACTCAAAGAGGGAACCCGACCACGGCCCCTTCTTCATGATTTTCTGCGTTTACATCCCTATCATCTTCCTCGTTCTCTTTATTCGAGCTATCATGCTCTATACAGGAAATCCAATTTTTCAACTACGAGTTGTTGATGGCTTGGTAGCGCAAGGAACACACTTCGTGCTCGGCCTTCTTCAGTAAGAACTTCTTCATGGGACAGTCTCTTTTTGTATCTACTGCTCTTACGTGGGGAATCGACCTGCATCCAGAGCAAATCGAATCCTTCATACGATTTCAAAAGCTACTGATTGAAGCAAATGAGAGAGTCAATCTTACTCGAGTCGAGCTCGAACAGGTTGAATCTCTGCATTTTCTCGACTCACTCCGTATCGGAGTTGAGCTTTCCCTCTCCCAGACTGACTCAATGCTCGATATCGGAAGTGGCGCCGGCTTTCCAGCCCTCCCACTTGCTCTTACGTACCCAGAACTTGTTGTGCATATACTTGATGCCTCCGAGCGAAGACTTGATTTTATTGAATACGCTTCTCGACAGCTCGGTCTTTCAAACATTACCCTTCATCACGGAAGAGCCGAGGAACTCGCTCACCAAGTGAGTCTGCGCGAATCATTTCCTCTTGTTACTGCTCGAGCTCTTGCTCCCCTACCAAAGCTGATAGAACTTGTACTGCCCTTCGTTTCTCTCAATGGCAAAGCGGCATTGTTACGAACAGACGATAAACAAGAAACAGAGAAGTCTATTCTCGAAGGAATACATCTTCTCGGAGGCACCTTAGAAGACTCTCGTGCATATACCCTTCCTGGCAAAGAGGAGATTCGCTCTGTGCTTCTTCTCTCTAAGGAATCCCCTACACCCGCTACGTACCCTCGTTCAAAAAAGAAGATGGACAGAGCCTCTCTCGCATAAAGACGATTGACGACGACCAATACAATCACGTGCTCGTGCACACTTACGCTCGAAGAATAGTAGAGCTTAAAACGGGAAAAGCGAGACCTACCAGCCGCCGCCACCGCCTCCACCGCCGCCGCCTCCAGAGAAACCTCCCCCTCCAGAGCCACTCGAGGAAGGAGATCTTGAAGCGCCGGAGATAGCAGAAGAAAACGAAGTGCCAAATCCACTCGAAAAGCTTGAAAGACGAGAGTGAGAGCTTCCTCTATAGAACGACGGAGTATATCGCGCTTCTTGCCCTTCACCAGCTTCGCTCAAAATTTTTGAAAAACGCTCTGCCCAAGCCTGATCAACATCAAGTGCTAATGCATAAGGAAGAAATTTTTCAAAAAGCTCTAAGGTAAGCTCTGGATCTGACACACGCCGCATTCGATCTTCCTCTGCTACTCCAAGGTAAAGCCGGAGACCATCAACCTGATCCATCAATTTCTGCCCACGCATAGTGGGTTGCTTAAGAAGGTGATGGAAATAGTATCCACAAACTCCAAGCAGTGCTGTAACAAGAACAAAGAGAAGAGAGGTGCCTTGATAGAGCATGAAAAGCCCCAAACCTAAGCCACCAAGAAAGGGCAAACCAAAAAGAGTCAGAAAAAAAGCTGGCACCGATTGAAAAGGCTCCTCCCCCGAAAGAGCTTTCTTCCAAAGAGAGAATACTTGCGACCAGATGGCAAGAACACCGAGTGACCAGATCGAGAGCCAAAAACTCATAAATATCACGATCCCAAGTGACTCATAGGACTCTTTCCAGGCACTGATCCAAAGAGTCGCGACGGAAAGAAAGATGCCAACAAGAAAAAATTTGGTATTTTTTTTAAAATGATTAGTGAGGTGTTTGGCTTGTAAGGTTTTCTTAAAGAGCTTCTCTGCTTTTTGAAATGTTTTATGGTTCGATTGCTTGACCGTCAAAGAAGCGCTCTCTGCGCTACCAAAGAGCGCTTCAAGAAGTCTCTTGTGGCTTGTCGAGAGCTCTCCTTGATATGAGGAGAGCTTGGTCAGCGTGTAAGTGTCTCCCTCTTGAGAGATCTCTAAAACCCCCTTTGTAGCGAGATACAGAACCTCAGAAGTAAAAACCTCTTTGTCATATCCCATTTTCCAAAGGTAGCGACTCTCCCCTGCAGAGAGACCTTCTGGTGGGCGATACCTGGGGATGATCGCCCCACCTTCAGGGTCTCGGCCAACAAGCAACCAAATGGCTAAATAATAAAATGCAACAAGTACTAATCCACCAAGGGCATAGAGCTGCCCTTGGTTGGACTCAACCCACCAATTACGCTTTTGGAGCGACGTTGGTTCCCAAACAAATCCTTTTGGAAAAGCCACCGAGAGCGTTAAGCCCTCTTTGTGCCCAAGAGGCTCTGTCGTCTCAAACATATAGATCGACTGGTCAGCACCGAGCCGATATGCTTTGTACCGCTCTCCTTGATCTCCATATTTTCCTGTGTATCCAAAGAGCTTTACTGCAGAAGAAGGGATGTTTCGAGGCAAGTTCACTCGAGCGATTACATTTTTGATTGGAAATTCCCAACCGTGCCCCGTAACCTCCCAGTAGAGCTCATCGTAGCCACCAAAATATCGAATCTGTGGAAATGTCTCATACTTTATAGTGTACTCGTAGTCACCTGGAGGCAAGAAAACGTCGGCTCGACCAATTCGAACACGCTTTCCCTCTGTTGATCCAGAAAGAGAGATGCCTGTGATGTCTTCAATAGAATAGTGCTCAGGCACCCCATCACGTAAAACTTCAAGGACGTCGAACTTTACCTTGTATCGAAATCCCCATGAGTCACGTACCGTAGTTGGAAAATCGCGAAAAATCCCCCGCTTAATCTTTGAGCCGAGTACGTGCACTCGAATACGCTCTTCAACGACAAGAATACTATCGGATTGTACAGTAATATTGCTTTCGAAATGAGTAATCTCTTCGTACTGAGCATAGGCTCTCCCAGCAGATACGCCGAGAAGAAGGAGAAAGAGAAATCTATAGAGTGATATCAGGGAGCCCCCTTTCAGTAACAAGTTCAATCTCAAAAAACTCCGCAGATGAAATCTTAGCAAGGCTTGCAACGAGGCGCGAAGGGAATGACTCTACAAGGATATTCAAATCGCGTACAGAGCCATTATAGTAACGTCGAGCATACTGAAGCGAGTCTTCTATCTCAATGAGTGATTCGTGTAATTTACGAAAAGAACTATCCGCTTTGAGATCGGGGTATTGCTCAACAAGAGCAAAGAGTTTGCCCAACTTTCGACTGACTTCGGTCTCAGCAGTGGCTTGATTGGAAACAGAGCTTGTTCGAGCTTGAATCACGCTCGTTAATGTATCCTCCTCATACGATGCATATCCCTGAACAATTCGAACAAGGTTTGGTATGAGATCGTGGCGACGTTTTAATTGCACATCAATACCACTCCAAGCCTCTTCAACCATATTTTTTTGAGCAACTAATCTATTGTAAAAATAGACAAAGATTCCAAGACACAACGCAAGGAGAAGAAACAGAAGTGTCATACTATTCATAAGTCTCCTTATGTATTACGGCGAAAGCAAAGATTCACAGCAGCATTATCGCTCCCTGCTGAATCACTCTCATTTCGAACTTGTAGGTCACAATCAAGCTGCTCACCTGCATCAAAAGAATCAGATGTTTATGTCCTCATTCTCCTAACGTGAAACGAACGCAACTATAGTCCGATTTTCTTCTCCGTTTGGACAGGGAAAAATGAAGAGAGAACATCTATACAAGAGAAAACCTCTCTTTCTCTCTTCCCGGTCCAACGCTTGGGGCGATCTATCAAAACAAGATCGAGCATCTTCGCTCTCGGCCACCTTTGACACAACTTGCGAAACACACCAATGTACATTCGTTTCTCCGGATAAATCGGCGTTCCAAGTTCATGCTCAGACCAATGAAGAAGTGAGATAGTAGAAAAGGACGGCTCTTCCTCTATGAGCGAGGAAAGACTATCAGGAAATTCAGAACGAACATCTTTACTCATACGGAGCGTTCCAAAAGGGTTTGGAGTATAGAGACTAAAACTGGGGTAAGTGTCCCAAAGGCCAACGAGATGAAAGCTTGGTAATATGAGAAAAAAGAGAATGGCAACCGTGTGAATTCGACGTATTCCATTCTGAAACACTGCCCGCATACCATCAGAATCTTCGCTCTTCCAGAAGAGAAGGAGGACGAGGAGACACATCACTATGTTCCAAGGCCATATCATCTCATTATAATTATGCCCAAGAGGTCCCAGCGATAAGAGAATAAAGACATGCATACCGACTGCGAGAACAACTCCTACTTTTCTAAATCGGTGTGTCCAAAGAAAAAGAGCAATCATTGCTTCAATAAACGGAACACATAGACCTAGGGCAAGAAAATCATTCACAATCTCTTCTGTTAGCAGTGGTTGCAGGAGCCAAGGAATAGTCGAAGAAACAAAGGCAATACTTATCTTATGGGCGCCACTCCAAAAATAGAGACCAATAATACAGATTCGAAGCGTATTGCGAATTCGTCTCTCTTGTTCTTCTGTTTTTTCAAGTAAAGAGGCAGCTCCAAATAAGAGAAAGAGCGCAAAGTAGAAATAGAGTGAAGCATTCAGTCTATTTTGATCTGTTAAAAAAAAGACAGCAAGCACAACAGGAACGCTAAAGAGGAACTTTCGAGAATATGGCCATAGAGAGCAGCAAAAGAGAGCTATCCAGAGAAGTGCAAATAGTACCCACTCAAGACTTCCAGGGAGGGCTAATTCAACGAGAAGAGGAACTTTCGGAAAAAATCGTTTTCCCACCCACAAGGGAACCGACAGGGCCAACCCGCACATAAGGCCAAAAACTACCACACGGTGCACAACAGTGAGCCAAGAAGGAGAGGTACGAGCTTCCATACAAATAAAAAACTTCTTCGTAATGAAGTATTAACAACTGACGAGGCGCTCACTTCTATATACAATACACACCGATGAAACTGCCAGTCTGGATTAACTCCATCCTCTTCTTTCTTCTTGTGTGCACCTCTCCGGCACTCTCTGCTCCCGATGAGTATCTCGGCTCAGGCACATGTCAACAGTGCCACGCAAAAGAGTATCGTGAATGGAAGCAATCTCATCACCAGCATGCAATGCAAGAAGCATCGCTTGAGAATATACTTGGTGACTTCTCACAGTCTCAACGAGTAATAGCTGGAAAAGCTATAAAGTTTCATGTCAATCAAGGCACATACGCTATTTCAATCGATGACCAACGCTATACGCTTCTCTTCACCTTCGGGTTTTTCCCACTCCAACAGTACCTTGTAAAAATGAAAGGGGGAGCTCTTCACGCACTCCCTCTAGCCTGGGATTCCCGCCCGAAAGAGCAAGGAGGACAAAGGTGGTTTATGCTTCCTTCAGGAAACACAGCTCGAGCTTCCGATCCTCTCCACTGGACTCAAATAACCTCAAACGCAAACACCATGTGCATAGAGTGTCATACTACTGGATATAAAAAGAATTATTCTACGCAGCAGTCCTCTTACACATCGAGCTGGAGTGAGCTTTCTGTCGGGTGTGAAGCTTGTCATGGCTCAGCAAAAAGACACATGAAGGAAGCAAAGTCACAACAATGGTCAATTCACAAAGGCTTTATCAACTCGCTCTCATCTTCCTGGCAACCACAAGAATGGAAGTTTCAGAAAAATTCTTCAATTGCGACAAGAAAGAACTCCAAACTCGAGCATAGAGAGATTGAAACTTGTGCAACCTGTCATTCTCGGAGACTTCCATTAGATAAACGCTTTACACATGGTCAACACTTCCTCGATGCATTTGCACCCACGCTTGTCACTCCACCTTTTTATGAAGAAAGCGGTAGAGTACGTGAAGAAACATTTGTGTACGGTTCGTATCTTCAAAGTAAAATGTACTTAGCAGGGGTCACGTGCTCAGATTGTCACAACCCCCATACCCTACAGTTGAGAGCGAAAGGAAATTCCTTGTGTGCTCAATGCCATAATACAGAAGTATTCGATACGCCATCTCACTACCAAGAAGAAGGAAAAACCTGCGTTGAGTGTCATATGCCACTCAACACCTTTATGGGCATTGATGACCGAAGAGATCATTCCTTTCGTTTCCCACAAGCGCTCCGACATAATCAACCCCAAAATGATCTCATGAACCTCGCGTTAGACATTCGGAACGAAACTACGCCCCCTATTCTTAGAGGTTCATACCTCGTTCGAGCTCTCCCTTTCCTCAAGGAGAGTGCCGAAACACTTGTTGAGCAGGCTGCCCACAGCTCCCATGATCTCATTCGATATGCGGCAGCCCAAGTCTTAAGCTACCTTGAACAACCAGAACGAACACGCCTTGGTTTACTTCTCATACAAGACAAGCTGCGCGCCGTGCGAGTTCTTGCAGCGAGAGAGCTTGCTGGAACAGAGATTCCAGAGGCCAAGCAGGACCTCGTTCTCTCTCGAATCGAAGAGTACAGAGCAAGCCTCTTGGCTCTGGCTGAACTACCATCTAGTCAAGTCAGCCTTGGAATATTAGAAACAAAACTCAACAACACCAATCACGCTATTGAGCACTACAAACGAGCACTCGAGCTGAATAAACACACCGTGGCTGCTTATATCAATTGGGCAGACATCTTAAGGATTCAAAAGAAGGAGAGAGAAGCAAAGAGAGTCCTGCTTGAGGGACTCAAGTACGAAGTCGACGATCCCGATCTCAACCTCTCTCTTGGGCTTTTGCTTGGACGACAGCAGCTTTACAAGGAGGCAGCAAAGTATCTCGAAACAACCCTAGAGAGGAGACCTCAAGATTTGCGAGCAAAACAGGCTCTCGCGTTTTGCAAGCAGCAAGCACATTAAGCGTACGCTTTCGCTGGAGGAGATCGTAAATCCCAGATTAATCCAAGTGCATTAAACAACTTGAGCACATAGTAGGTCGTATCAATTTCCCACCAAAAGAAGCCATTTCGAGCTGCGGAAGGAAATTTATGGTGATTATTGTGCCACCCCTCACCAAGCGCAAAGAGAGCAATAAGAAAACTATTCTTACTATCATCGCCGGTCTGATAACGCTGCTGACCCCAAATATGAGTAAGAGAGTTTATTGAGTATGTAACATGCCACAAGATCACGGTGCTCAAGAAAAATCCCCAAATCAGCATCTGCCAACCATTTGTACCGTACTCAGGTCCAAGAAACTCACCAAACCAGTACGTAAAGTAACCGACACCAGCAATAACAGGAATCTGAAGAATCCCTGTCCAACGAAGCTCAGCGTATTTTTCAAGATCGCGAATGCGTTGCTCTACAGGAGCTGCATTCATCGACATCATCCATCCAACGTGAGCCCACCAAAACCCACCCTGTCGTGGAGAGTGAATATCTTCCTCTTGGTCTGAGTAGCGATGGTGGTGGCGATGATTACGCGACCACTCAAGAGGGGTCCCTTGAAGTGCTGAACAACCCCAAAGCGCAAGAATAAATTGAAAAAGACGGCTTGTCTTATAGGACTTATGCGAGAAGTAACGGTGATACGCACCAGTAATCCCAAAGCCACGAATTTGATAGAGAACAATACAGGTGATAAGCGCAGCCCAGCTAAAGCCGGTGTAGTACGCTCCAGCAAAAGCAACAACATGCACTGAGAGAACAACCAAAATGGTAATAAGCACGCTCAGCTTCTGCTTTGGTTGCATAACTGATTCTTGAGTTTTGGAATTCATAGCTATCAAATTCTCCTTGCTATACCGAGAAACATCTCGGCAGGCCGAGCAGACTGAGTATCTCTATCAACCCAGGCTGAAAAATACAAGACTGGCCACCGGCGAGAGTATACCCTAGCAAGGAAATTGAAGCGAGAGGGCTGGATAAAATCACCTTGAGCACTGTCCTAGTAGGTGCTTGAAAATATAGTCTTTTCTAGGCGGCAAATCCTGACAACGAGCACACAACTCCAAATGCGTCCAAGGAAAGACAGCAGACCATAACAGCGTAGGGGCAGGGTATCGAGGTAGCACACCAAGCAGGCGCATTTTAGGAGTAGCACAGGATGTTGGACAAGAACCAGTCTGCCAAATCAAGAACAACAAACCAAGAATCCAGAGAGACGACAGAATCACAGCTTCAAAGCTATGGGTTTCAACAGATAGGAGACTCACCTCTGTATGCAAAGGGAGATTGGATAATTGAATTACACCCTGAAGATCGGTTCTCCATTCTCGTTGATTACGATTCGTTCCTCAATGTTAATACCATAAGAGGAATCAAAACCGGTCAGTTTAGGGGCCATGGCGGATTTAGTTTAGTTACTCTCCATAATGAGGATGGTCATATCTCTGTCAGAGAAACAACGCCAGATGGGTCATGTGGAGAAATGCGTAAAGGTGCGCCCTCCCTCCAAGAATTTGAAGGCAAAACATTTGATCAACAGCTACGGGAAGCTGGATTTTCTGAGAGTGCTCCTGGCGTTTTTACACTCACGGCTCAAGAACCTCCTGAATCGATAAAGATCGTAGCTCTTGTTAAGAACGGAAAACTCTCTCGAATTCTTAAGCCTCTCAAGGGAAGCGCCGCGACTCATATCGACAAAAACACAATGATCATTGGCACTGGCGAAGCCGCAGAGCTTTATTCTTTTCGAAGCACAACCGAAACATTTACAAGTTTAATCCTTCAAAATGAGCTCATGGAGTTCTCCCTGACTCCTCAATACGGTGGTTCGATTATTCCTGGCAGCCAAAGACTCTTACGTAGTATTTCTCCAGAAGAAGCTGGTGTCACCACGTTTAAACCTTACACGGAAGAAAGCGGCTTTACCGTAGGCGGATTAAATACCACTGATATTCTTCGGGGCCTTTCTGAGATAAATGGAGTTTCTCTGGAAGAGCTCGAAGCACGTATGAGACCCAACGCCATGTCTATGGCGGGTTTCCTCGGACCTGAGGAATCTCTCATTGATATTCTCACTGTCGATAATGATTTTGTTTTGTCGCGGGGAAATACCCATCAACAACTAGCAACACCTCTGAAATACGCCATTGCTCTGTACTGCAAACAGATGGGGGATACTTTTGAGTACAACGGTCAATCATACAAGATGGATGTGACAAGCTGGAGGGGGCTTCAACAATCGCCATTTAGCGATAACACCTATGCCAGCAGCGACATGAGAGTAACGAACACATCAAACGGCTCTAGTATTCAATTCTCTTTTCTGCTTCCAGAGATGATTGAACGATACGGTTTCTACGAAGGCAAAGGCACATCGTACCGCCTTGAGCCCGAAGATATCTTAGAAGTCTTTCCTATGTAGTGATGAACTGAGCTTTGCGAGGAGAGGGGGGAACCCCCTGGGCTGAGCGCCGAGCGGAAAAAATGGCTCCCCGGACTGGACTCCAGCACTACATGCTGGATGGACTCGCAGCTTTGTCCCTGCGGGGCATGGTTCGAGTCCACTCCGGGGAGCGGGGGTGAACCGAGCTTTGCGAGGAGAGGGGGGAACCCCCTGGGCTGAGCGCCGAGCGGAAAAAATGGCTCCCCGGACTGGACTCGAACCAGTGACAAGCTGATTAACAGTCAGCTGCTCTACCAACTGAGCTACCGGGGAACACTAAATATTATAACTTTCAAAACCTCTAGCGCGATACTAAGAGACCTAATTAACTAAGTCCGCTCAGTTGCTAGAGCCCACTTGGGCTCCTGTTCGAACGCTGCGCTAGCTCGCGTTCGCAATGTTTCGCGGCGCCTCTTGTTCGCCTGCGGCTCACATCGCCACGACCAACTGAGCTACCGGGGAACACCAATAGTAGGCTAGTAAGATGTTATAAAGAGGCTAGTGGTGTCAAGAAGTTGGGGCAGGAAATTTAGGCAGAAAGGCGATTTCTACCACTAAACGCTTTTGAGAGGGTTACCTCATCGGCATACTCTAGTTCACCGCCCTTAGGCATGCCCTGAGCAAGCCTTGTCGTGCTCACTCCAAGCTCTTCGAGGGTTCGAGCGATATAGAGCGCCGTTGCGTCTCCTTCAACGGTAGCAGAAGTTGCAAGAATGACCTCTGATATCTCCCCTTCCTTGACCCGATCAACGAGCTCCTGGAGCTTCATACTCTCGGGACCTTTCCCTCGAAGAGGCGCCCAGAGTCCGTGGAGAATGTGGTAGATTCCTTTGTACTCTCCCATTCGCTCGATCGAGATGAGGTCCATGGGCTTTTCAAGCACACACACTACAGAGCGATCACGAGAGTGATCCTGACAGATCGTACACTCATCATCCTCAGCAAAGAAAAAACATCTCTGACAAAAAGAGATGCCTTCCTTGGCTTCATGAAGCGCCCGCGCAAGGGTGTCGACGAGTGCAGGATCATTTTGCACAAGATGATAGGCTAAACGAGTAGCCGTTTTTTCGCCTACCGTGGGGAGCTTGGAGAGCTCACGGATAAGTTTCTGCAAAGGTCTTGGAAAAGTAACAACGGCCAATGGACTACCTTAGAGAGACAATCCTGGAATCTGCATACCGCCAGTTGCTTCAGACATCTTTTCTTTTACTTTCGCCTGAACATTGTTGAGGCCATCATTGACAGCAGCACACACAAGATCCTGTAACATATCGATGTCATCTGGATTAACGACTTCAGCATCAATAACAATCGACTCGATCTGTTGGCCGCCAGTTGCAACAACCTTAACCATTCCACCACCAGCGCTTCCTTCAGCAGTGAGCGACTGCGCCTCTTCTTGTACTTTTACAAGATTCTCTTGCATCTTCTGGGCCTGCTGCATCATTTGCTGCATGTTTCCTGGCATTCCGCCAAATCCACCCTTTCCTTTTCCCATTACTCTTCCTCTTTTACGTATATAGTCATTTAAAACGTTTTAAACGGATACTCTCTATCTTGCTCCCAGGAAACTGCTTTTTTAGGGATTGCACACTGGGATGTTGAATGAGTTCCTGGGTTTTCTCTTCGCGAACTTTCTCTTTCTGAGATTTTTCGCCGTGAAGCAGGCTGCCAGGCGCAGCTTGTGAGATATCAGAATCAGCATGAAAATCAACACTCCAGCCCGTTTCAGAACGGCAAAGTTCTTTTAGTGCTATGGCGAGCTTCTTTTTGTTCTCAACCTCAGAGAGACAGGCAACATGAAATTCAGGGCCACGGCAAATAAGCTTTCCCCCAGTTGCAGATTCAAGAGAGACACGACGGAGATGCTCCGCAAGGAGTTGTGAAACAGAAGTGCCAACAAACTCAACAAAGTTACTCCAGTCAAAATCACCACGAGATGGCTCAGAAGGTGTCTGCGGAGACGGCTTGGGCGCTTCCTTACGTAACGCTGCAGGACGTGTTGGTGCAGCCCCCTTTGCTCCTCGCTGCTCTTTGAGCACTGAACGCATTTTTGCCAAAACCTCTCCGAGATCTTTTGATTTCTCACGTGTAGCAAGTCGCACGACAAGCGCTTCGAGTGCGTACTTAGGGTATGAGCTGCGAAGCGCAGCATCAGCACCACTTCGCGCAAGATGAACGAGATCTTGAAGATCATGTGCATCCATATTCTCTGCCTGCTGACACAGCTCAGCAACATCATCCTCACTCATCCCAAATAGCTCAAGATCAGACGGCTTTCCAAAACGAGCAATGAGAAGCTCACGGAAGTGGGAGACAAATTCCTGCAAGAAAAGACCTGTATCAATCCCAGTAGCGAATGTTTGCTCTATGAGTTGAAGAGCGGTTCCGGGATCTCGTGAAAAGATCGCTTTTGTCAGCTCAAAGAGCACACGGCGCTCTACCGTACCAAGAGCTTTGCTTGTTTCCTCCGCCGTAATGTCTCCATCACAAAACGAACGAACGCGATCGAGGAGGGTTTGCGCATCACGCATAGAACCATCAGCGAGTCGGCTTATAATTTGGAGCGACTCGCGATCGATCGTAAGAGATTCTTGCTTGGCAATATCGGCAAGACGCCCCTGAATAGATTCAAGATTCAGCGAACGAAAGTCGTGTCGCTGGCACCGAGAGAGAACTGTCTCGGGGATTTTATGTAGCTCAGTCGTTGCAAGAATAAACACGGTATTGGGGGGTGGTTCTTCGAGGCTTTTGAGAAGAGCATTAAACGCTGAAAGACTCAGCATATGCACCTCATCAATGATATAGACCTTGTACCTCGTACCGGGGGCAGGTAGAGAACGAAACGAGTCGATTAACTCTCGAACGTTATCAACACTGTTGTGAGAGGCTCCATCAATCTCACGTACTGCAAGGCTTGTGCCTTGTGAGATCTCCTTACAGTTTTGACACTCAAGACACGGGGTTGCTGTTGGACCGTGTTCACAATTAAGCGCTTTGGCAAAGATTCGCGCTATCGAAGTTTTTCCAACCCCACGGGGACCAGCAAAAACATAGGCGTGGGCCACGCAATCTCGTGTAATAGCATTCGCCAACGTCTTCGTAACGTGCTCTTGACCACTCACCGTGGCAAAGGAGTCTGGTCGGTACTTTCGGGCGAAAACGAGGTAGGACATAGAGTAAGGAGGTGTATAATCAAAATGCATTCTCCCCTTTTTCCAGGCCCCTTCAGCGGGTCTGTTCACTGGAAACGGCACTTCCAGTGAGGTGGCCAATATATGTGGCCGGGAAAAAGGGGAGAAAAAAGCGCGGCGGGCACAACACAGAAAGGAGAAGCTACGGCTGCTCCCTTCCGGGCCTGACCGGGTTCGCTTTACTTTCTCGCGCGCCCAGCCGCTGTATGACAGTATACTTGCCTTGTTTTGAAACACCAGGTTTTTGAAGCATCTTTGATGCTTACGCTCTCCGCATACTTCGTAGGCAACTCTCCGCCCGCTAGGGATCACAGATACAATAGAATATGAAGCAAAATGCATCACCAGTGAGGTGAAATACCACACTGGAACACCTAGGAAATCCGCCTAGATCTAGTATATTCAGATGGTTAGAGAGTGGTCCAGATTGGCACCCTCCTTGCTTTTTAACAGAGCAACAGGAGGAAAGTTGTCATGTCTCTACCAATATCACACAAAGAATTTCAGCAGATCAGCCAAGACGTCTGTGGTACGCGACCTATCTGGGGAATGCTCCGGGCAAACGAGTATCTCGAAACATCTCATCCACTACGGACAGCCCTTGCTAAAAAAGCGAAGCTCAAACTCGAGGAAAATGGTCTCTACTATCTCTACACTGCGCTCATGACTAAAATCCTCAATCATGGAGCATGCTTTTCGGAGCTCTCTGAGAGTGAACGCGCAACGATTACAGAAGTAAACGAGAAACCTACTCATACGAAAATGTTTGTACCACAAGAAGCTCTCTTTCAACGCCGACGAGAGATGAGACGACAACAAGCAAGCACTGGATACAGTCGCGCACTCAGCGTATCTTCAAGAAAATCAAATACTGCAAGAAGAGAACCTCTGAGAACAAGGGGAGCTGTTCATTAGTCCAGCGACAAGGATGTTTTTGACATGAGAGGGGGAGGATACGTCTCAGCATTCCTTTAATCTGTGGCTAGGGAGTCATGAAAGCTCGTGTCACTTCAAAAAAGTTTTTTGTCGGAACACTAGCTAATCGCCGATTTCACCGGAAGTAGAATCTTCAATCTTTAAAAGGCTACGCAACTCCAAGAGGCGTTCATAAGCTGTAGTCATTTTTAAGAACTTTTCTTGCTTGTCTTCATCGTACTCTTCTTCGCTGTAGAGATCTGGGTGCACCTCTTTAATCGCAGTACGGTAGGCCGCTTTAATGTCACGTAATTGCGAAGTTGGAGTAAGACCAAATTTTCTCAACAACGCTACATACTCGTGCATACGAGGATTCAGCCCCTTGCGCATTTGCGCAAAAGAAAATCCCCCATTTTCGTCAACTTCTTGCTCAGAAAGTGTTTGCTTCGGCTCTATCCAAGGCTGCTCCCCGTCTTGTTCTTCGTCCCACTGCTGAATACTCCGGATAAGCGCTCGAATACGATAAGCAACAAGACCGCAAATAATAACGATCAATGAAAGAATGAGAAAAGAGCTATTCTCATCCACATAATACCCTTCTTGAAAAAGACGAAAGCGATCCCACATGCCCAAACTATCGCTATGGTGCTTTAAAAGGCGCTCTCCTTTCTGATAGTAACCTCGACTAACAAATGAGAGCGCGAGTTCTTTTCGCAGCACTTCATTGGCTTTCTTATCATCGGGACGCACTTCAAGAAGTTTTTGAAATGCTTCCTCTGCTCGACGTACATTCCCAGAAGAGAGCAAAAAACGTATTCGCCGGTCAAGGTAAGAGCCGTAAGCTTGCTGAACTCGTGCATCATTTTTTGCAACAATACGAATAAGAAACTCCACCTGCACATCTTCAATAAGTTGAACTTCTTGAGCAGGAAGCTTCGATATTGCAGCATAAACTAAATCATGAGTCTTTGGGGTTCGCTCTTCTACATCAATACGTGAAAGGATGAGCAGCGCTTTGGCTGGACGCTCACCTTCGATCTCCTCCTCAGCAGCTTCGTGAATTGCTTGGAGCGCTAGGGGGCGCAAAATTCGAGCAAGGAGAGGATCCTTTTTTCCAAGCTCCACAAGAGGATACAACTCCTCAAGCTTCTGTTCTTTTACAGCTTGCTGGGCATTTTCCGCACGAGAATATAAGAGCCTCATTCTCTCGATTCGCCGATCATCTTTCTCGTATAAATTTTCAGCTAATGCCAGTTTTTCAGCAGCACTCGAGAAGTCCTGATCTTCAAGCGCGGATGAAAACCACTCCTGAAGATACTCACCAAACTTAGAATACTCCGAGTAAACGTAACGGCTTCCATTTGCTTTAAGCCAGGCAAAATCGTGAACGCCAATAACATAGACTAAAGAATAAAGAGATTCTCGAAGTTGGGCGGTTGTCAGATCGGTCGTTAAAATTGATTTATATTCTTCGATAAACTCGGTCGAACCACGGAGCTTCAGCGACACTCCTCGATCGTTTTCTAAGGAATAGTCTTTTCTTGTCAGCAACGAAAGATACGCAAGCTTCGCTTCCTCAGCTCGAAAGCGCTTAAGAGCATCAAAGAAGAACGCAATAACACTATCGACGGGAAAGCGAACAGCAGTATCAGAGCGCTGGAAGTATTTCTCGACAACATAAAACTCAAGCCTCTTTTTCGGAATAACTCGAGAATCTCCAAACAAGGTGACCCTGACAGCTTGAGAGTCAACCTCAGCAATCTCATCTACATGAAAATTAAGGCCGCCAAGAGTGAGGTTCTCAGCAGAAGCATAAGGAGCAAAGAGGAAGAGAAAAGAGACAAACCCCCCGCAGACAACACAAAACCGAGTGAAGCTCGATACAAGGCGGGCCACACGAACAATTAAGAGAGGAGTCACCATATGCTCACTTCGATCCAGAAGGTGGAGGAAGTATGCCGTAAACGCTCAATTTTATACTCGGTTGTTCTTCTACGTTCGTAAAAATTTCTACTGAGCTACGAAGCTCTTTTTTCACCAAGCGGGGATCGACCGTTATATTCACTACATACACCTTTCCTTCTTGTACCACTTTTTGAGTAGCCTTCACAGAAGGGTGATGGGACTTCAGATTCTTGAGAAGTAGCGGTGTAGCACCTAAATTCTCAATTTTGATAGTTTTTTGCAGGGGAGCTTGGCCTTCAAGAACACCGAAAGATGCCGCAGCGGGCCTTATACGAAGGGGGCCTTTCAGTGAGGCAAAAAGAGGAATATTGACTGCCCGCTGCTTGGTTCCGCTGACACGCACAACTATTCGATCTCGGAACTCTCCTAACTTCATATCAGGGCCAAGGGTAACCTGGAAGCGCTTCTCTTTAGAGTTCGATTCAAGCAACTTAATATCGACATGCTTAGAGCGCGTACTTACCTCACCAAGCTTTACTTGAGAGCCTTCCCTCGCCGTTACCGTCACCGTCTTTGTGCGCTTAGCTTCAATTCCCCCTTGCAGGATTTCACCAAAATAAAGTCGCTTGGGCTGCACAAGCACATCAGGCTCAATGGTTCCTCGAAGTGAAAGAATAGCTGAGAGATTGTCAGGATCATTCGTATAGAGGCGAACTGTCTTTATTTTCTCACCAGAAAAACCGGTGGTATCAAACTCAACATGCACCTTTCCGCTTTCGCCAGGTTGGATAAAATCTTTGTCAACGGTAGAAGCTGTGCAACCGCAAGCGGGAACAACTCTTTGTATATGTAATGCTCCCTCGCCTTTATTTTCAATAACAAACTCGTGCGAAACTTTGGAACCCTGACTCACTGCGCCAAAATCATAGGTTGAACTCGGAATGAGAAGCTTTGCATAGCGGAGTTTTTCTTTCTCTTGAGCCGAAGCAAAAGAGGTAAAGAAAAAAAGAAGAGCTAGGCAGCTTGAGAAGGTGATAACTCGTCGGAACATTCTTTTTCATCCTCAGCAAAGACATCTACAGTATCAAGAAACTTCGTGTGAAAACGCCCTTCAACAAAGTCTGGATGAGAGAGAATTCGCTTGTGTAGCTCAATGTTTGTCTCAATACCTTCCACAATAAACTCATTGAGGGCGACAAGGAGCTTTTGAATACAAGCCTCTCGATTTCGCGCTTTCACGATAAGCTTTGCGACCATCGAGTCGTAGTATGGTTGCACGGTGTAACCACTGTACATAGCTGAATCAACCCGGACTCCGTGACCTCCTGGAGGGTGGTAACTAAGGATCTTTCCTGGCGAAGGAATCAACGTTTTTGGATTCTCAGCATTAATTCGCGCCTCAATCACATGACCAGAAAACTGAATATCTTCCTGCTCGTGCGAAAGGGGCTCACCAGCGGCAATACGAATCTGCTCTTTAACGATATCGGTATCAGTAATCATCTCCGTGACAGGGTGCTCGACTTGAAGCCTTGTGTTCATCTCAATGAAATAAAACTTCTCTTCTTTGAGATCCACGAGATACTCAACTGTTCCAACGCTAGAGTAACCAACAGACTTAGCAAGCTCTACAGCAGAGTTCTGAATCTTCTCACGGAGAGCTTCGGGAAGCCCAGGAGAAAGAGCTTCTTCGATCACTTTTTGATAGCGACGTTGAATAGAACAGTCTCGCACACCAAGATGAATCACGTTCTTATGTCTATCGCCTGCAATCTGAACTTCTACGTGGCGCACTTCCGGGAGATACTTTTCGACAAGTAGATGACCATCTCCAAAAGCAGCCTCTACCTCTCGTTGAGCCATGTTAAATTGCGATTCAAAGTCCTCTGGGCTATGGAGGATCTTCATTCCTCGTCCACCACCGCCAGCACACGCTTTTAGGAGAATAGGAAAGCCAGCTTTGTGGGCAAGCTCGAGCGCGCGCGCAGGCTCAAGAACCCCCTCACTGTCACCAGGAATGGTAGGCACGCCAGCTTTGTCAGCAGCACGACGCGCCCGGGCTTTGTCTCCCATCACCCGCATGTTACGAACACTTGGGCCGATAAAAGTGATTCCACAACTTCCACAGATCTCAGCAAAAGCAGGGTTTTCACTTAAAAAACCGTATCCAGGGTGAATAGCATCTGCTTGTGTGGCAACAGCGGCCGCCATGACAGCAGAGATTTTGAGATAACTATCTGTTGCTAATGCTGGCCCGATACACACACTCTCCGAAGCAAGCTTTACATGAAGAGCCTCTTCGTCAGCTTGAGAGTGAATAGCAACCGTACGAATACCCAGTTCGTGGCAAGCACGAATAATGCGTAGAGCGATCTCTCCACGATTAGCGATCAAGACTTTTCGAAATGGTGGGCGAGACACAGCGAGCTCCTTTATACGTTTGGATCGATAAGGAAAAGGGCCTCCCCAAACTCAACGACCTGTCCATCATTGAGAAGGATCTTAACGATCTTTCCGTCACAAGGTGCTTCAATCTCATTCATCAACTTCATCGCCTCAACGATGCAAAGTGTGTCACCTTTTTTAACGATATCATCAACTTTGACGAAAGCATCTGCATCCGGGGAAGGCTTACGGTAGAATGTCCCAACCAGTGGCGACTCAACTTTCTCCATTCCTTCAGCTTCGTCCACCTCAGCTTGAGGCGCAGCGGTTGATGGAGCAACGACCTGAGGAGGAGGAGATATTTGAGGAGCTTCGCCCTGAACTGCAACTGGCGCAGCAGCGGCTTGGAGAGTTGCCCGACTCAGTTTGAGGTGAGTGCCATCTTGCTCCAGTTCAAACTCAGTGACGCCATTACTTTTGAGGATCGAAATGATCTGTTCAAGTTCTTTGATATCCATCGCTTACAATCTCTTTGAC
Organism: bacterium; assembly: GCA_030428205.1. Classification (GTDB taxonomy): domain Bacteria; phylum Bdellovibrionota_C; class UBA2361; order UBA2361; family RFPC01; genus JAUIBK01. The sequence continues at coordinate 51,364 of JAUIBK010000010.1, read as the reverse complement.
TTAACAACCCCCAAGTTACGTTATCAAAGCCTGACCTGGGGAATAGGGAGTAACTTTGCCATATTATTGAGGTTAACTCCAGATGTCGGTAGGCATCTCTCACAGGAAGGCTTTAACATAGTAACCTACTCAAATGACTTACCATTTAGTGAACTTTTTCGAACGAAAGAGTTCACTAAATGGTTAAACAAACTCAACTGCCTCTAGTCATCTTCGAGATCCTCGAGGTCGTCAAGCTCGTCAAAATCAAAATCCGTCTCAGCCAGAGTCTCTTCCTGTTGCGCTGGTCTTGAGCGCTCAGGCGTATCCTTAGGCGCCTCTTGCTCGTACGTCGAGTCAGAAGAAGGCTCATCTGCTACATTACTTGCTCCAGGAGAAAGTCGCTCCAGAAGTCGACCAATAGAGTCTATATGGGGCATATCTTGGTGAAGCAGCTCTAGCTCTTTTAAAGCAAAAGGAAGACATTCCAACTCAAAGTAGAGTCGAGCGAGAAGAAGGCGTCCTTGGTGATAAGAAGGATTGGCACTCAAACCACGTAGACAAATGACTACAGCCTTAAGCAACTCTCCCTTTTCACGATAATCTCCAGCAACGCCCAAAAAGGAGATGTCACCTGGATCCTCCTGAAGCTCTTGGGGGAGCTCTTGTATAAAATCGAGACGATCGCCCATAGTAGGTAGGCTCCATAAAAAACGGCCCGCTAATGCGAGCCGTTTTTCTTATGAATACGTATTAAGACTCAACAATCTTAACCACAGTTATCAAACGCATCAAAACTAAACGTTGCCGACGCAGTAAGTGTTACAGAATCACCCGACTCATTCGTTCCATTAAGCCGGAAGGTGACAGCACGAAAGCCAAGGTCTCCACCATTTGAAGCCCCAATGCTAAAACTTGCATCAGCAAATCGCTTTTCGCCTCCACACACTCCGGAACCACTAATAATCTCAGCAAACACAGCATGAGCTGTTGCGTCGTCCCCTTGTGGCTGAACCTCAAGAGGTGAATTCACTAAACTAATGCTCTTAGAAGTAAAAGACGCTCCACCCGTACCAGTCGCCTCAGGAACAGTATAGGTATAGTCTGTAAATCGGAATGTTTGGTTGGTGTCGTTTGTGATTACAAAATTAATGCCGTCATCAGCAAATTCTTCACAATCAGCATCTTCGTTCGGATCAATCTCACAGTTGCGTTGCAATGTATCAATCCCTGTACCACCAGGTTCACCTACACCTTGAACAAGCTCAATCGACGCAATTCGAACCCCATCTGTTCCAGTACCACCAGGCTCGCCACCATCATCGGGAGTTTGCACACCACCACCCAGGCCACCACCAGCAGCACCAGGAAAGCCATCAAACCCGGCAGGAACAGCGCCACCTGTACAGAGAATCGAAACATACTGTTGCTTATTGGCTCCAATTGGGAGTCGACAAGCCATTTGGAAGCTTCCCGGAAGCGAGCAACCGACAACGCCTGACATACCACCAAAACTATCAGTTAACTCAAAACCAGTACTAGGCTCAATGATCGCAATTCCATTCTCACTATCACAGGCAACCTGTATCTGAGGGACCGGGGCACCACTTGCGTCTTTTACCGTAACATTAAAAGTTGAGGTACTTGCAACCGGAATACTTGTAGACGCAACAGAGATCGTAAGCGTCCCATTAGAATCTCCACCTACGAACGTTTCGCCGGCAAAATCCGGAGAACCGCCACCATCTGTACCTCCGCCACCACCGCAGCCAGCAAGCACAAGGCTTCCAAGTAACGATGCAACTCCCACAATTCGAACTATCATTTTGCCTCGCATGTTGCCTTTCCTTCTTCTATTCATTTATGCCTTTGGACAAAAACCCTCAAATACTTCTTCGTCATAAGAAAAGCGTAACTTCACTTACGACACTGACTACTTACTCGCTCTCTTCTCCTGAAGTTGGAGTAATAAGAGATGGATCCGTATACACAACTGGGTAGTAAACAGGATTCGTTGTATAACGCTCTCCTGAGGTACTTACTCCAGTTGCCGTGATTGTCGCAATCAAGGTAAACGGAAGCTCTGGTAAACTCGTTTTATTCAGAATGAGATACTGCTCAACAGCTGCAGGGATAATAGATGTCTCTCCACATGACGTGTTCCCTAGACCGCTAAATGAATCAGGCAAACTTGATTCAATTTCACCATCGGGAGCTCCAGGCCCCAGGAGGCTGGCTGGAAACGCTTGTATTGTCGAAGGTGGCTGAGAAGCTGCACCTGGCACTTCATAAGAGATGTTTATAGCTTCAACTCTCATAGCTTGTGCCGCAAGGTTGTTGGTAATCTGGAGCGCCAGATCGACACCACCACCGAAAGCTCCATCACCAGAAACTGTCCCTAGCGGTCGAGATGATCCAGTAGCGCCTGTGTTGCAATCGGCATCGGTATACACTCCAAGAAGCGTAAATACGACGCCTTGATCATTAGAGCTACCACACGAGACCATCCCCGCAACAAGAAGAAGTCCTAGGATGAACCGTACTAAGGTTCTACGACGTCCGAATTGCTTTAACATTTCACTCATCCTTTATTATTCTCACATGTTACGATGATAGCTTCATTGCAGCATCATCAAAGCTTCCCTCAACAATCCGAGGAGTGATGAAGAAGATAAGCTCTTCATCAGCGTTGTCGACCTGTTGAGTTCTAAAGAGATGCCCGAGGAAAGGAACATCTTTCAAGAATGGAATTCCGTCTACAGAATCACGGTCCGTGATTTTGTAAATTCCACCCATAGCAAATGTTTGACCACTTGATACAAGCACTGTCGAAGTAGCACTACGCTCAACTTCTGATGGAATACCATCAACAACCGTTGAGCCGAGCGTACTGGACTTAGCGTTAATATCGAGCAAGACAAAGTAATCAGGAGATGCCTGAGGAGTTACCTCAAGAACGATACCGATTTCGATTGTCTCGGTCGCTACTCCACCACTTCCTGCAGCAGATGCTCCAGAACCGGTTGCAACAGAAAGACCACCACTTGGTGTTTTCACACGTATCTTCTCTACACTCTTAATAACAGCTTGCTGGTTATTTGTAGTTGCCACTGCAGGACGGCTCACAATTCGAACACGACCTTCCCGCTCAAGCGCACTGAGTCGCATATCCAAAGAACGAGTTCCATCAGCACTATCAAGGAGGAGACTCACCGCAGAACCACCTGACAGATCAACTGCTGCGGGGAATGACGAGCCAATCCCTGGAAGACTCGGGTCGACCGATCCACCAAAATTAATGCTGTTCGGGAAGTTATCTCCTGTAGCATTTCCTGTCTCAGGCGAAGCAATATAGCTAAACCCGATCTCCGAACCAAACTCCCGGAGGAAGCTACGCTGAGCTTCTACAATCTGAGTTTCGAGCAAGACCTGAGGAGTCCTCAAGTCCAGACGTGAAACAAGCTCAGCAACATTCTTCACACCACGTCGAATATCTTTAATGATAAGCTGGTTGGTTCGCTCGTCGTAGGCAACTGTTCCCCGCTCAGTGAGAACTGTTTCGACCAGAGAGCGGAGCTCTGAAGCTTTCGCGTAACTTACACGGACGTACTTCACTACGAGAGGCTCAAGCTCTTCTTCGGCTTCTTGCGCCTGCTTTAATGCCTCACGTTCTTGACGGAGCTTCTCGATAGGAGCGATACGCATCACATTCCCTTCGAGAACTTTGTCGAGACCGTTCGTCTTTAAGATAACGTCAAGCGCCTGATCCCAAGGAACATCAATGAGGCGAAGGGTAACTTTTCCTGCCACATCATCGCTTGCGATAATGTTTAGGTTTGACACCTCAGCAATAATACGCAGAGCGTTATCGATATCTGTATCTTGAAGGTCGAGGGAGATCTGACGACCGGTGTACTTCGGAGCCTCATCGAGGAGAGTTGTTACTTCGCTCTCGAGCTCACTCAGATCCGTGCCTTCTCCGAGGTCTTCCTCGATGTCGCCGGCATCATCAGCGACTTCTTCTATCTCTGCCTGAGCACGAATATCCGAGCCTTTCGCGAATGGTTGTTCTTCAACAATGATGTTACTTCCACGAGTTCTCGCAGCCAACTTCTTCGCTGGGTCAGCAAAGATCCGTAAAAGAGTATCGCTCCCTTCGCTCGTTACACGAACAGAACGAATAGCACCGCTTTTCGGTGGTGCAAGCAGGGTACCAAGCTCATTTTTATTAAAGCTTGCGCCTTCAAGCCGGAGAACATACTCAGATGGAGCTGTCTGCTCGAGGGTAAAGAAACCAGCTGAGGTCATTTCAGCGATGAGAGAGTTTTCGCTCCCTCCCATCTCTTCAATGCGAAAGGTTTCAAGAATTGGACCAGCTGGAGCGTTCTTCTTCATCTCCGCGGCATCGTTCATTTCAAACTTAGGTTGCGCCATTGGGCCACTATCTTCGCTGGTCATGCGAACGATAAGCGAGCCACCAACAGCTTCGGCATCATAGGTGAAGCCTTCCTTCTCGTTAAGATCAATAACTACGCGACTTTTATCTGGGTGTGCACCAACACGGACACGCTGAACAAACTCATCAGCGGCAACCGCAAACTCTTCGTTGTTCTTCTGCTCGCCATTGAGAATATCGAGAACGAGGCGAGAAGGAGAAGAGAGGCGAGTAACCGTATAGTCTATGGCGCTCCCATTCGTACGAATGATCATTTGCGAGCTACCAGTAGCACTATTGAGCTCAATACCCATTCCGTCTTTCTCAATGGAGCTCAATATTTCTGCGTTCGCAAACTCATTCTCACCAGCTTGCATCATCGACTCATCTGCTTGTGCAAGCGAATCATTTGCACCCACCGGGCTCATTGCTGGAGATGTTGTACGAGAACATGCTGACAGAGCAACAAGGAGGACAACAAGGACCGATGCAACACAGAGAAAGCGTATGCCCCGCCTGACCTTTGCGGTAATGTTCATGAGATATCTCCCTCTAGACGAACGTAACTAAACTTCAAAAACAGCTCCTGAAAAACCCTCCTTACTTTACAAGTGCTAAGGAGTTTTTGGTTTTTTCTTTAGCCAAACACCAAACAGATATGCGAGCACAAAAGCCCACAGATTACCTCTTGAAATAGAAAACCACACACAAATCGTCAATGATCTTTTTCCACTTAGGTCGTATTGACCCTTGGTAGGAGGTGAGATGCTAGCTAAATAGGGGGGGATTCTTTGCTAACACCGTTTTATAATAGGACTATCTTCTTCTTCCTTTCTTCTTTTTCTTCTTCTGCACTCTCTCACTTTCTTCTAAATATCGAAACGTCGTGGCAGAGCAATCTGCCTTTACCATAACTCCAGTATCTTCAACCTTTGGATTGCGTAGGGCGATCTGATTGATGTTTACGATACGCGGCAATTGTCCTACTTCATCAAAGAAAGTTGCCACCTGGTGATAGCTACCATCAACCGAAATAGAGACAGGAACCTCAGCATAGAAATCACGATGCTGCTCAGGTCTCGGTTTAAAAAGTGTGATTTCCAGACCAGCATCGGTTGCAAGGTCTGAAATTGTAGAGAGGAGATCTGGTATCTCTTTCTTATCTGGAAGCTCTTGCATAGCGAACTTCAGCTTCACATCAAGCTCTTTTACTTCTTCGCGCACTTTATCAAGATTACGTGCAATACGTCTTTCCGTAAGAATTTTTCCTTCAAGGCTCTCAATCTCTTCGTTGAGCTTCGTAAGCTCTTCACTCAGGCCAGAATAAAAATACTGCCAAAAAACAAAGGTAAGAAAAAGGATGATACCAATCCATCCTCCAACTTTATGCGAAGTAGGTCGTTCAAGTATTTGCTCAACAAACGGGTGCATAGTATTTTCTCCTTCTTACGATCTCTTCTTCTTTTTCTTCTTCGAGTCTTCCTCAACAACCACAACTTTTCCGGAGTAAGAGATCTTCGACTGAAGGACAAATGACTTGATATTGATTCCAGATTTCGACTTTGTCTTCGACTCATCGAGATCTACAGAGAGATAGTAATCAGACTTCTCGAGATCTTTCATAAAAGTTGCAATTGTCTGGTTATCCAGAGCGAATCCATCAATTCGCAATAAATTATTAGACTCTTTAACACCTGTGAGCCATGAACGCTCAGGAATCGCCATATTGAGATCGTCAAGAACGCGAACAGGTCCTAACTTATTCTTTTTTAACTTTGCAATGATCGCGAGCTTCTCGTTAAGCTCTTTTCGTTTCTTTTCAAGATCGCGCACCTCTTTTGTCGTACGCTGAATTTGTTCGAGCTGCTTCTTGAGTCCGTCAACTTCTAGAGTCGCATCAGCCACGCTTTGTGAGACCCCCTGATGCATAAGGAAGAATCCAACAACGAGAACAAGCAAGGAGAGGGCGAACCCGCCGATCCACATGACGGCCGTATTATCGCGGCCACCATCATCACCAAGGAGATTTATCTTTATCATGATCTACACCCCCTCCGGTAAGATACGATCTCCGGGCTCTCTCAGACTTAAGCCGAGTCCAATAGACATTACTGGAGAGAGCTCCTTGAGATACTTCTCATCAAACCCCTCTTCACAGTCAATCTCTTTGAGAGGATCAAGAAAGAGGGTTTCTATTCCTGTTTGTTCAGCAATTTGTTCACGGAGCCCCTTCATAAGAGAACCTCCTCCGGTAAGAAAGATTCGATCGATCCCCTCCTCTGCGCCTGAGGCACTCCAGAAAAAGCTTAACTGTCGATTAAATTCTGAGGCAACATGCTCGACATTTTCATGAATAACTTGCTGCGCACGTTCTTCTACCTGTTCACCAGCACTTGCTTGCTTTTTGAGCTCTTCGGCCTCATCAAATCCGAGACCAAGCTGTGTTTCAAGCTCCTCTGTTATGGTATTTCCGCCAATACTCATATCGCCTGTAAACAGAGTACCTCCGTCACGACAGATACAAATACTTGAGAACCGAGAGCCAATATCAATGAGCGCAACCGTTTCAGACAAATGCTCTGGGTAGTTAAACTCAAAGATGTTTTGCAACGCAAAGTAGTCAACATCTACAATCGCTGTCTCTAGACCGGCCAAAGCAATACAATCAAGTACGCCATCAATAATTTCATTTTTCACAGCAACAACAAGAATGTCCAGCTGGTTCCCTGGAGCCTCCCCAAGTACATGAAAATCAAGCTGAACGGCATCTATGTTATGAGGAATAAAACTTCCAGCTTCGAACTGAATATTCGTGCGAAGCTCTTCGAGATCCATTTTATCCATCTTGATCTTCTTCGTGAAGACACTTGGTCCAGGCATAGCAGTAACAATCCGCTTATCATCAACGGAATTTGCTTCAAGCAAAGCAAGAAGTTGCTCCGAGGCATAGTCCCCATGCGTAATCACATTGCCGGAATAAATATCTTCATCAAGTGGAAGAAGCCCAAAATTGGTCAACGTTGGTCGTGAAGAGCGCATGTTGAGTTCAACAAGCTTAATAGCTGTTGAACCAAAATCAACTGCTACAAGCGACTCGCTTCTTCCGAGTAATTTCATGATGTCCATAGATGCAGCCCTATAATCGCAGTCACACCCGACCATTTGACGGAGCTCTGCTGTGCTCCCTTAGGATGCCAATGGAAATTAAGAGGTAACAAGAGATGTTCGCTCAAACACCTTTTTTTCAAATGTTCTCGTGCACTAGAATACCTGACGCTAGTTTTTTCCCTTTTGGCAGAGTATCATGCCCACTCATCGCATAATGTCGTTCTACTGTGCATCCTATGGAATACCTTGTAAACGTTGTTATTCCTCCACTTCGTCAAGCATTCACCTACTTTGTCCCCGAAGAGTGGGAGAAGATGGTCGATACCGGCTACCAAGTAGAAGTTCCACTTGGAAAGCGACAGGCTCAAGGGTTTGTTATTTCAAAGTTTCCTCTCTCATCCTATCAATCAAACGATGAATACGACGTAAAAAGCTTGGCCGAGCTTCCACTTGAGTACCGCTCTTTTGATCCAAAACAGTTACCCTTTTTTGAATGGATAGCAGAGTACTATGGTGACTCCCTCTCGAACGTACTCGATGTAGCTATTCCCAAATACGCTCCACCAAAACTCAAACGGCTTATTCACTTAGTCGATAACTGCGATACGAGCTCTCTTCGAGGGCTACGTCAAAAGGAGATCGTCTCTCTCCTCCAAGAGCGAAAAGAGCCTGTTACTTCATCAGAGCTCTCAAAACGCTTTAAGGGAGCGCATGGAACACTGAAGTCTCTTGAGTCACGTGGAATCATTTCAATCTCTACTGAAGAGATTAAAAATCACCATCTTTCAAACTCTCCTGCTCCTTCATGGGCAAAAAGCACCATCGAACTCAACGACCAACAACTCAAAGTGGTTCCCTCTCTTCATGCTGCTCTTCATCAACAGGCTCATTCAACGTTCCTCCTTCACGGGGTTACTGGCAGTGGAAAAACAGAAGTGTATCTTGATGCTATCTTGCATGCCCAGTCACTTGGGAAAAGCTCACTTCTCATTGTTCCTGAAATCGCCCTAACACCTCAGCTTGTCGATCGCTTTCGAGCTCGACTTGGTTCCGAGCTAGCTCTTCTCCACAGCGGCTTGAGTACACGGGCCCGCTGGGATTCGTGGAGAGCACTACTAGAAGGTCGGTGTCACGTAGCAATTGGAGCACGCTCTGGTATATTTGCTCCGATACAAAACCTCGGACTTATTCTCGTAGACGAAGAACACGATCACTCCTTTAAGCAGTCAGAGGGGCTTCGATACAATGCTCGCGATCTTGCCGTGATGCGAGGTAAGTTTGAGAATGCGGTTGTCATCCTTGGCTCGGCCACACCGTCACTCGAAACACTCTCGAATGCTCTTAAAAAGAAATACACCTACCTCTCCCTCGACAAACGCCATACGGATAGCCCCGAGACAGAGATTGAGATCGTTGATCTCACCAAGGTTAAACGGAGCGAGATGATCTCACCAAACATCTCACCAAGACTTCACGAGGAACTCACGAAAACTCTCACGAAAAAAGAACAAGCCTTTATCCTCTACAATAAACGGGGATTTGCCAGTTACTTACAGTGTGAAAAATGCGAAGAGGTCATGACCTGTCCCAACTGCAGTGTTACATTCACTTTCCACCAACACCGTAACCAACTCCTCTGTCACTACTGCAACCTCCAGCTCCTTCCCCCTGAGTTTTGCCCAGCCTGCCTTTCGCTTGACCTTGATCCAAATATTGAGCCCCCAGGAAAACTCACTCCTCGCGGCTCAGGGACAGAAAAAGTCTTTGACGAATTATGCTCCCTCTTCCCCGAAGCCAAGATCGATCGCCTCGATCGAGACACAGCCAACAACCTCCAGGAATACCGCGATGTTCTCGATCGCGTTCGAGCTGGTGAAACAGATATTCTTGTAGGCACCCAGATGATCGCCAAAGGACACGATCTTCCCGGTGTGACTTTTGTTGGGGTCGTCGATTGTGATGTTGGCCTTCACTTCCCTGATTTTCGAGCCAGCGAACGCGCCTTTCAACTTCTTACTCAGGTAGCGGGGCGCGCTGGGCGTGGAGACAAACCCGGAAAAGTCATACTCCAAACACGTGTACCTGAACACAGCAGTATTGTCATGACCAAGACAAAGAATTTTCTGGGTTTTGCGAAACAAGAGCTCAGCGAACGCCAAGAACTTTACTACCCACCATTTTCAAAAATGTTGCGAATTGTTTGCGCCTCGCAAGATCAAAATATTGCATTTCAAACTCTGCAAGCTTTTCGAAAACATTCCGAATCATTCCTTGAAAAGCACGGCTATCACATCATGCTGCTTGGACCAACTCCAACTCCAATTGAACGGGTAAAAACACAGTGGAGATTTCATATGCTCTTTAAGGCAGGAAGTATTCAGCAACTCAACCACCTTTTACGCGAACTACGATCGCTGAAGTTGAAAACGAGGAAGGTGAGGGTTACATATGATCTTGATCCTTATGAGATGCTATAGGTCAATCAAGAGTAAGGTCAGGGTCAAGAGCGCTCCTGGCCCTGACCTTACTCTTGACCTTGACCGAGTGCCGTACAAAGTTTCTGTACCAGCCCCTCAAAGGATCCATTCGACATCACAAGGATCACATCACCATCTTGCTTCTCGTTGAGTACGTGATCGGCAATTTCATTTGCATCGGCATAACACGTAGAAGGAGTTCCACGTGAGCTCAGCTCTTGACTCAGCTCTTGAACGTCCATAAGTTTTCGATCTTCGTCTCCGCGCCGAGCTGCCACTTGACGTAAAACAACACAATCAGCCTCCCCAAACGAGCTCAGATAATCCTCGCGAAATATCTCCTGTCGGCTCGTGTTAGAACGTGGCTCAAAAACAGTAACAAGTCGACGTCCAGGAAAATGGCGCTTTACAGAAGAGACTGTTTCTTGAACTGCGGTAGGGTGGTGAGCAAAATCTTCAATAAGAACAACTTGCGGTGTATTGAGGTGAATTTGCTGACGACGAACAACTCCACCAAAGCTTTCAATGGCTTGAACAGCACCATTCATATCTCCTCCAACGAGCTCAACGAGCAAGAGGGATGCCACAGCGTTTCTTGCGTTATACTCACCAAGAAGAGGGAGAACAAACTCAAAATCTCCCTCTTTTCGAGTACACGAAACGTGATACCCGAGTGCTCCCTCAAGCGGCTTGGCGGCAAGAACAACATCTGCCTGAGGAGAGAAGCCAAAAGTCGTGATGGTGAGGCCTTCACGCTTTTTCCATTTTGAAACAAGAGAGCAAACACCTTCATCGTCGGCGCTACAGAAAACTGTTGCTCCATCAGGAAGCCCTTCAACCAGCCCATTGAACTCTTTTTTTATATCATCAAGTGAAGCGTAAATATCTGCGTGATCATACTCGATGGCATTAATTACAAGATGCGAAGGGTTATAAAATGTGAACTTTGGCACCTTTGCAAAAAAGGCACTGTCATACTCATCTCCCTCAACGACGCTTACCCCTCCACTTCCTTTATGCAAACTACGCTCAAAGCCACCAACTTGTCCCCCAATAAAGTAGGTTGGATCAAGTGAAAGCGATCGGAGGAGATGAGCAGTCAGTGCAGTCGTCGTGCTTTTCCCATGGGTGCCGGTAATTACGAGTGAAGTACTGTTGGCAATTATGCTTTCAGAAAGGATCTTAGGGAAAAAAGTATAGCCAAGAGCCTTCTTCTCAACTGCTTGCACCTCAACATTTTCATACGGTACGGAGTTTCCTATGACAACCAAGTCGACGTCTTGAGGGATATTTTGTGGATCATACCCTTTCGAAGTAGTTACCTGGGAACTCTCTAAGATTCCTGCCATGGGATGATAATACTCTTTATCACTTCCCGTGACTTGATATCCTTGTTCACTCAGTTCGATAGCAAGCTGCCCCATGGCAACACCACAAACACCTATAATGTGAATCTTGGAACGAGCTGGAAGATCCAAAAGACTTTTACTTGCTGCTACAGAGAACCAATCTTTTGGCATGCTATGTTCGATTTCTTAAGAGGTTTGCAACGACACTAGTGCTATGACCAAAAAGTTTTTTCACTTCGTTCAAACCCTTTCTGGTCATAGCACTAGCCTGCCGTATTGTCCCTCCGGGGGTTTTCGCCATTCGGCGAAAAAGTGTTCCTCCCCGTTAGGTGAAAAAACTTTTTTGTCGGAACACTAGTCCTCGTCTTCATCTTCAGCCTCAGCAAATTTTTCATACAGCTGAGCGTATTCAATATCGAGAGCATCGTAACGCTTTTTCAAGATGAAGTACTGCTCGTTTCCTTCCTCAATTTGTAAGAGGAGAAGATCGATTTTCTCTTCTGTTTGCAACAGCTCGGTTTTCATCAACATCACCTGCTCTTGCATCTGAGAGCTCAACTCAACTTCTTTCATAAGATTGTCGAGTTCAGCAAGCGATGACTGAATCTTTTCTTTGAGTTGCTGGTTTTTCGAAGCGAGCTCTTCCTGCTTCTTTTGTAGGATATTAAACTCTTCTTTCGTTTCTATCCCACTGGCTTCCAACTCACGCTCAATCTCTTCGAGCTCACGCAAGCGGGTTTCAACCGTCTCTAGTTCGGCCTGTGTAATAGTGATTCGACCACGCTCAGCCTTAAGCGCCTCCTCCACAGATGTCAGCTCAGAGATAAGTTGACGGATCGTTCCAAGATCAACCATCTCTGCGTAGTATCCTTCGATACGCTCCTTGAACTCATTCTTCTTCTCGTATTCGGCCTCAAGGCGTTTAAGGTTCTTGACTATACCGCCTTGGTTTTGCTGAATAGCAAAAAAGAGTAGGCCTGCAGCTGCGCCTGCCGTGATGATGCCAACAATGAGAACTACAACGTAAGCCATCTAGCTACTCTTGTTTTTCCTCTTCATCCTCTTCCGGTTCGTCCTCATGAGGATCGTCCCCTCCTTCAGGGCCGTCTTCAGGCGGAGCCACGCTATCACCATCCCCCTTTTCTCCCGCTTCTTCTTCTGAAGCTTCCGACTCATCAGAAGGACTCTCACTACCCACTGGAGGTGTTGAGGCAGGCGCTGCAAGGATCGACTCATCCTTGAGTCTCGGATCCTCAAAGTCAATTTCTGTTTGTTCTGCGAGCTCTTCAAGAGTCGCAAGCGCTTCTATGAGCTCCTCAGAGGGTTCATATTTTGGAACGGTAAAAGCCATCTTTGTTTGGGTCTTCTTTAATTTCATAAAGAAAAATCCCCCACATCCGAGGTTGCTCAAAGCCACAATCAAGGCCCAGAGCACGGGCGATACTGGCTTTTCTGGTTCCTTGACCTTTTTTTCTTCTTCGACAAGCACTTGTACAAAATCTTCTTCCGAGCCTTCATCAATATTACGGATGATCCTCGTGTAGTTCAGATTTTGACTCGCTCCTTCAACAATATTGCGCTTCTTATCATAGCCCATAATCGTTGCATGAAGCTTATAGTCACCAGCACGCAACACTTTTGCCGGGGCTTCAAATTCGTATGACTGACCCTCTCGCTGCTTGAGTGGTAATTCATACTTTCGCTTTGCGCTATCTGATGCGTAGAGTTTCGTTTTCACTTTCTTAAGAGCTGCAGCTTGAGGACTTAACGTTACGCGAAAAAAATCAGAAGTTGAGATCTCATCATTCGAAGCCGCGGGCCTTTTATTTTCAACAGTAATAAGCTCAAGCTCTACTAAACGAGGCTTTACACGAAAGCGTACATCTCGCGTTCGATCAAACGTTGGGGTTTTAGCAATAACTTGCAAACGGTATTCACCAGGATCGGGCAACTCCACCTCAGATGAAAAGACTCCGTCATTTGCCTCAACGTCTCCAGCGGTTCCGTCGTCTTTTAGATCCCTCTGTACTACCGGCTCAGAAACTTTATCAGTAGGAGTAATCTGAAAAGCAAATCGGCTTACCCCTGTCATCTGGGGAAGTACAACAGGACGACGATTATCAAAGAGCTGTGCTTCGATAAGGTACTTTTTTCCGGCAAGAACATTTGTCGGCCAGCCAATTGCTAACTTCATGTTGGTAAGCACAGTGGCAAATCCTTCGCTTGAAGGAAGTCCTTCGAGCTGCCAGATACCCGGCACAGGATCATACACAGTGATTACTTCAAATTTTGGTCCACGAAACGATTTCGCTCCTCGGGGAAGTTCTTCACCCACATAATCTTCTCCGGTTGGGGAGCGCAAACGAATTTTACTCTCATCGGCAAACTCTTTATCGATATAGAAAGTTGCTTCCTGAACCTCAGCATCGATACGAAACCCTTGGGCACTCATCGGCACAATTTGAGGCTTTTTTACGGCCAAAAAGAGATCAGCAAAAGCCTCATGAATGGCTTCTGGAGAAGACGAGAAGAGGTGTAATCCTCCTGTCAGTTCAGCAATATTCTTCAGTAATTCTCGATCTGCTTGATCACTAAACCCTAGGGTATGCACCACAATTCCTTCCGCTTTCATTTCCGGAAGAACTTGGTACAAAAGTGCTGCTGTTAAAAGATCTGCATTTCCACCTTCAGGAATCGAAGCTGGATCAGGATCCATTTTCCCGTCAGAAAGAAGAATGACTGTCTGCCTTGCATCGGGGCGTGAGCCCTCCTCGAAGAGTTTTTTTGCTTGTAACACCGCTGCTAGAATATTGGTGTAAAGGCCCGTTGTGCCTGTAGAACTAATTTTTTGCGCAATCTCTAAGGCTTGTATGGGAGAATAATCTTCAAGCCCACGCAAAATACGCGCTTCCTTATCGAACTCGACAATGGCTAAGCGATCTCCCTTTTTGAGAAACTGATAAAACAGCTTTGCTCCTTCATCTCGAAGACGCTCTGGATCAGTTACCTTCATACTTCCTGAAGCATCGAGGAGAAGAATAGCATCAACAGACTCTTGGGTATTCTCTTCAAGCTCCTCTGTCGAAGCTGGCTGGTTATCCTCTTCCTCCTGGGCAGCCGAAATCGGAGGAACAAATACGTTCCACAAAAAGAAGAAAAGGAAAACGAATGAGAACGGTTCTCGCTTCATTGAATCAATGGCAGCTCACCACAACACCATGAAAGAAATGGCGATCAGGTAAGACAAAATCTGTTTCAATGTTAACTTTTTCACACGACTTCAAGAAGGCCAAGACCAAGAATAAGGCAACTTCCTAAAATTCTTAAAAAATACCTCTTCTTCCTTCAACCCTCTCGTCAGCCCGAATCAAAGGAGCTATAAGATTTATTATATCTATTCAGGTAGTTGCAGAGATTCTTTGTTCCAATAATAGCAACTTAGTACCCGTTCACTTGCCTTAGGAGGCGATTGTTTCATTCCCTAGAGCGCCATATCATAGAAAGATGAAACGTATTTTTCTCATGAAAAGCCTGCTCATACTCCTCTGTGGCACACTGCTCCCTCCCATCGCGTGGTCCGAGCCTCCATTTCAACTCCCTGCTCTCAAGGAAGTAGCAAGAATTCAAAGCGCTATCCTCGACACCTCAAAGGGAAGAATCTACCTCAAACTCTTTCCAAGAGAGGCTCCTTGGCATGTTGCCAATTTTAAGTACCTCGCAGATAAGGGGTTCTACAAAGGAAAAACATTCCACTTACACCGCCCTCAACAGATTATTCAGGGCGGAAGCCCCTCAAGCGATCCTAATGGTGGCCCCGGGTACACACTTCCGCCAGAATTTAATGCACACAATCATATGCGCGGAACGCTTGGTATGTCTCGCAAGGCAGATGCATTTAATCCTGCCCGTCGTTCAAACGGAAGCCAGTTCCACATTCTGCTTGCCCCAAATAGTAACATGGATGGTGCCTTTACAGTCTTTGGAGAGGTGGTTCGTGGAATTGCTATTGCCGATAATCTCAAAGAGGGTGACATCATTGAGAACTTGCAAGTCTTTATTCAACCGCAATAGAAAGTAGAATCCTATGAGCAAAATCGTTCTTATTGGAGCAGGGAGCGCGCAGTTTGGTTACGGCACACTTGGTGAAATCTTCGCATCACCAATCGTTCGTGATAGCGAAGTTTGGTTACTCGATATTAACCCGCAAGCACTCAAAACAGTGTCTGACACAGCACTTGCATTTAAAGAACAACACAATCTTCCAACACCTTTGCATGCAACGACGGATCGAAATAAGGCACTTCAAGGGGCTGACTTTGTTATTATCTCAATTGAAGTTGGAAACCGATTTGAGCTTTGGGAGCAAGACTGGAATATCCCTCAGCAGTACGGCATGAGGCAAGTCTACGGAGAAAACGGTGGCCCTGGTGGTTTGTTTCACTCCCTAAGAATTATTCCTCCCATACTTGATATCTGCCAGGACGTTCTTGCCATCTGTCCAGATGCGTATGTGTTTAACTACAGCAACCCTATGAGCAGAATATGTACAACGGTGCAGAGACGATTTCCCGATTTGAAATTCATCGGACTCTGCCACGAAGTAGCATCTCTTGAACGCTACCTCCCTCAAATGCTCGATGTCCCTTTTGAGCAACTTCGCCTTACTGCTGGAGGACTCAACCATTTTAGCTGCTTGCTTGAAGCGCAGTACGCAAGCAGCGGCGAGGATGCCTATGGTGATATTCGAGCAAAAGCTCCAACCTTTTTTGCCTCTATCGCTGGAAGCTCCGATTTCTTACGACGCTCTCAGGAAACAGGCAAAGTTTTTGACACTGAGGGACAAAAAGATTTTCACTCCTTGGATATCGAAGCAACTCGTCAATGGACTGAGCGACTCCTTTTTCGATTTGTTCTCGAGCAGTTCGACCTCCTGCCAATTACCACCGACAGCCACTTTGGCGAATACCTCGCGTGGGCATACGATGTGGTCGATCATCAAGGCATCCTTGATTTTTATACCTACTACAAACATATGTTGTGCGTGGTAGAACCTGAGCTCAAACTCAAAACAAAAGAGCGCGTGATTCCAATCATTGAAGCGATCATTGAAAACAGTGGCATGCTTGAAGCTGCAGTCAATATTCCAAACCGAGGCTACATCGAAGAACTTCCTTCTGATATCGCGGTTGAAGTTCCTGCACGAATCGGCAAAACAATTACAGGAGAAAAACTTCCTCAACTCCCGCGTGCCTATGCCGGCATACTGCAAAACCAGGTCGCCATTCACCATATGACGGCCGAAGCAGTACTAACAAAATCAAAGCAAGCTGTTGTTCAAGCGCTCTTGGTTGATCCTATAGTTCATTCCGCAAAGAACATCTCCCAGCTGGTGGAAGTGATGTGCTATACCCAGCGGGATTATCTCGGGTATTTAGAATAAGGCCCCTCCCGTTTCCTGCTCCTGCTCCTGCTCCTGCTCTTGCTCTTGCTCTTGCTCTTGCTCTAAAAAAGATCAAGAGCAAGATTAAGTGCAAGAGCAAGAGATGGGTAGGAGAGATTGAAAGCGGTGCTACAGGTCCGGCATATTGAGATAATCCACCGCCTGCTTTTTTGAGGAAACGGCGGCGGGCTCGGTGCCTTTGAGAAAGTATTCATAGATCGCTCCTGGGGCATCTGCCGTACTTGGGCGACCAGTTTCTTTATCGATCCACATAGGATCAACACCTTCAGGTGGGGTAAAGTCGAGGGGCTCTAATTTTTCAGGAGCAATGTACTCAATCCCGAGCATATCCGCTTCTTCCTTGGCTTCTTCAACAAGCTTTGCATACTTTTCTTCATCAATATGATCGAGAAAGCGCTTCATGAATGACAGCCAGATAGGTGATGCCACTCTCCCACCAGTCTCTTTATCACCGATCGTGCGCTTTACATCAAAACCAGCCCATACCGCGCACACCCATTCGGGAGTATAACCGACAAACCAAGCATCCATAAGGTCATTGGAGGTTCCTGTTTTTCCAGCAACGGGCCGCTGAATCTCTCTTACGCGCCAGCCAGTTCCACGCTGCACAACGCCCTTCATCATGTTCGCCATAAGAAAAGCGCTCTCAGGTGAAACAACCTGCTCAGCTTTTTCAAATTTTTCATCTTCATAATTATAGAGCAGCTCGCCTTTTCTGTTCTCAACCTTGTCAATGAAGATACTCGGAAAAAGCACTCCCTGATTCGCAAAAACACCATACGATCGAGCGATTTCAAGCATCGTCACTTCACTACTTCCAAGCGAAAGCGAAAGATTGCGACCGAGTCGACTCGTAATACCTAAACGCCGTGCATATTGAATAGCGGCCTCGACACCGATGCGCGAGATAATATCGGCAGAGACCAAGTTACGAGACTTTTCGAGTGCACTCCGTAACGTAATCTCCCCAAGGTAGGACTTATCGAAATTTCCTGGTTCCCAGTAATCATCACCAACTTTAAAGGTTCTCTTCACATCGTGAACAATGCTTGCTGGTGTATATTGATATCCATCGATCGCTGCGAGGTAGACAATTGGTTTAAAGGCAGAACCTGGCTGCCGGTAGGACTGTGTTACCCGATTGAATTGACTGCGCTGATAGCTGTACCCTCCAACGAGCGAAACAACGCGACCACTGGTAGGATCGAGTAGAACAACAGCACCTTCGAGGTCAGGGGTTTGATCCAGCATAAAGGTTCTTCCGCCTTGTTTATCAAGACGAAAGGAAACTTCAATGACATCCCCCACTCGAAGCACTTTTGCAGGATCGACCCACTGCACTTCATCTTTTGCGAGTAAACGTCTCTTGGCCCACGCAGATGAACGAAGTGAAAGAGTAACTGTTTCTTGCTCTTCTCCGAGAATGGCTTCAACGGTTCCATTACTGGATAACACTTTGGTAAGAAGCGCTGGATAAATCCGCCCGGGGATCAGGCCGTCATCAAAAGACGATGCATACTTCTCAACATACTTATTGCTATCAATATCACTGAACGTATGTAAGGGGCCACGCCACCCACGTCTCTTATCAACCGTCTGTAGTCCTTCACGCAGCGCTTCGCGTGCATACTCTTGCGCTTGGAGCCGAACCGGCGTGTAGACCTTGAGGCCGTCACGATCGAGATCAAGCTCAGGAAACTGTTCGTGGAAACGCCTTCGAACTTCAGAGACATAATAAGGAGCCGCAAGGATTGTATTCGTTCGCTTTTTATAAACTTGAATCTCTTGCTCTCTCGCTTCTTTTGCCTTGGCCTCAGCAACAAAACCAGCTCGAACCATCTGATCAAGGACGTAATGTTGGCGACCTTTCGCAAGATCGAAATGTACAATTGGTGAGTAGCGCGACGGAGCTTTTGGAAGGCCAGCAAGCATAGCAGCTTCACCCAAAGTTACCTCGCTGAGCTCCTTATGAAAATAAGCTCGTACTGCCGCCTTAATTCCATACGCCCCATTGCCGAAATAAATCTGATTGAGATAGATCTGAAGAATGTCATCTTTCGAGAGACTTTGCTCGATATGATAGGCAAGGATCGCTTCTTTTGCTTTTCGTGTGAGCTTTTTCTCAGAAGAGAGCAGAAGGTTCTTTACCACCTGCTGAGTAATCGTTGAGCCCCCCTGCCTCGTTGAGCCTGTTTGAACATTTTTCACAAACGCACGGAAGATACTGATAATATCTATACCTGGATGCGAATAAAAGGTCGCATCTTCTGCTGCAAGAAACGCGTTTCTCACAAAAAGGGGAATCTCATCAAGATCGGCAACGTAACGCCGCTCTTTATAAAATTCTCCAATCACAGTGCCATCATGAGAGAAAAGCTGAGAGACTCCTGGCGGATCGTAATCCTCTACGCGAGTCAGGCGTGGAAGATCTCTGGTTAGATAGTGATATCCCCAAAATGCAAATCCGGCACCTGCAAGCACAACAGGGATAGATAAGAGAAAAATAAAATAGAGAAGCTTTTTCAGCATAAGAGAAACTAACGAGTTGCAACAGGAAGAAATACTTCTCTACGAGTCAAAATACTTTTGACACTCCGCTCAGAAAGCGCAAAGAGAGCCTCTTCTCCTTGAAGAGAAGCATAGTACAGTCGAGGCGAGTCCGCTAGCGCGGACATTGTGCCTGACTTTGCTGCAGAAGAAGCTGGCTGAGCTACCTCTCCTCCGATAAAGAGAGCTTGAGAAAAAAGCTGGCCTTTCCCGTTGCGGGCGCCAAGCACGAGTTGAGCTTGTGGTGAGCGCAAGGTGTCTTGAGCATCTACATGTTGCGCTGGAGAGAGGTGCTTCAATGGTAATGAAAAAAGGGTTTTCAAATATTGCTCTACAAACAGCACATCGGCCGCAGCACCATCAACGAACCACTGATGAGTATCTTTACGTGAGAAACGTACCGTCTCACGAGAAGAGATCAGTGTTACCTTTTCTACCCACTCCCAGGGAAAGGAGAAGAGTTTTTTCTGATAGAAATCAGCCGCTCGCCGACGAAGCGCAAGATAGAGCGTTTCTGGAACCGACCACACTCCTGGAGCGCCAGAGAGTTTTACGTATCGGATTCCGAGGTACTCATTTGAACTTCCAAAAGTTATATTTTGATTCGTATCTGAATAACGAAGCGTCAACGAAAGGAAACCATCTTGCTCACCAAACAGATCTCCACGATCTTCTGTTGAAACACGGTGCACTTGAGAGGCAAAAAGAAGACGTAAAGTTTGAGAGAGGAGTTCACCATCAAGGGCTTTTTGTCCAGGCATCATGACCCGCCATCGAAAACCTCCAAGCGCAGCCCCCTGCTCAGATCCAAAAGTGAGAGTATACTCTCCTTCAGAGTGTGAGACATGTAGCTCTTTGAGGCTTTCAATCGTCTCTGGAGAAAAAAGTGACCGTTCGAGAGGTCGTGGTCCATCACCTCCTCTCTCACGTAGCAAAGAGGAAGCCTGCCAGAGACCAAAAACAAAGGCAAGAAAGAGGAGAGGGAAAAGAGATCTTCTTCCTAACACGAGAGTGGCGTCCTTAATGCAGTCCTTCTTCTCCACCAAACAAAAAGTCCACAGAGAAGAAGTAGTTCGGGAAGCACAAAGCTAGAGCTCAAAATGAGAATATAGGTAGAGCGTCGAATCGGAGAGAGCGTTGGAGCACTTGCTGCAGTCTGAAGCGAAACACCCTCAATACTATTTGTACCCCACTCAAGAGCTCGTAAGACGAGCGCGCGGTTAGAGAAGAAACCCACGAAGCCATTTCGTATCCAATCAGAATCACCGAAAAGAACGATCCGTCCGTTGCCTCCTTCACCAAGCCCCTCACGCAGAGCCGCAAGTGATACAGGTCCTGGAAGATCTTGAGATCCTTTGAGGGCTGTTGGAGCCGAAGAGTCAAAGAGAAGAGCGAGATCTGTCTCAGCCCAAGAAGTTGGTGCGGTCTGAAGAAGGAGAGAGCCTTGAGCACCTGAAAGCAAGCCAACAGAGCTAGCGAGATGAAAGCGGCTCATTGTACTTTGATCAAACGGGCGCACTATTTCATGATCTCCGTACTGTCGCACAATTGGTTGTGTGCCGAGACGAGCCTCGCCCTGTAACTGTTGCACCTGATCGACGATGACATCGTTTCCAAGTACCAATCCGTATTCTTCTAAAAAAGAGGAGAGACCGTGGTTCGTTCTGGGATCAAGAAAGAAAAAGAGCGTACCGCCACGATTTACATAGCTTGCAAGTCTGTCCCGTTCATTGTCTGTAAGAGGGCTTGTTGGCCCAACAACAAGCAGAGCTGCAGCATTTTGTGGAACCTCCGGCAAATCAGCTAGTAAGAGAGGACGCGGCGATAGAAAACTTTTTTGAGCCGCTGCAGCAAGCTCGCCAAGCTCACCAGGATTCTTCCCGTCAAGAGCAGGCTCCCCGTGACCCGTAAGCGAGTAAACAATCTGTGGCTCTGAATCACTCAAACGATGAAGGGCAGAGGCAAGAGCAATCTCCGTACAATCAGCTAAACGCAACTCTTGATTGCCAGAGCGAAGGTGCACCGTATGCTCTCGGTCAATACCAAGCCCCTTCAATCGGTGTGGCTCAAGCAGGGCATCGATCGTATCAAGCAACACATACTCGGGAGAGGCCTGCGCAAAGCGCCCGAGCGTACGCAGGTTTTCTTTGTCCGCCTTCGTGTCTCGTCCAACGACGAGCGAAATGTGAACTTCCTTTGTAAGCGAACGAGCAAGGGCAATGGACTGTGGAGCTAAGCTGTTTTGGCCAGATGGAGTGAGGTCAAAGACATAATTGCGATCAAAGATAGCGCTATTGATCCAAACCAACCCAGCCGCAGCAAGAAGTAAAGTAACAAAAAGAGAAACAAAACGACGCGAGAAGAAAGTGTCACGAGACGATCTTGTGAACAGGGGAATTGAACCATCTTGAAATGAAACAAGAAATCCAAGCAGAACGAGACAGACTCCAAGCCCAAAATGAACTGTCATTAAGGGGCGAGACACATCACCAAAGAGAAGGAGACCCACACCGCCAAAGACAAGCAATACGAGACCGGCGAGAAGAAAGAATCGGGAATAACGCTTCATTGCTCCCTCTGATACGAAACCACAAAGACAGAAGCAAGAAGCCCATATAAAACGATACTTACAAAGTACGCGCAATTACTCAGAGACACAGCACCATGCACAAGATTTTCAGTTTGTGTTACAGGAGAGAGATTCTGGACCAAAACAGAGAAAGTTGGTCCAACTGAGTCGGCAAGCGAATGTGAAAAATAGAGCACGAGCGAGAAACAAAGCGTTGCTCCGCCGGCGAGTATCTGCCTATCGGTAAGAGCAGAGAAAACGAGCCCGACGACACAAAAAAGAGCCGCAGAGCACAACACGGCAACAGCAGCAGAAACAAGGAGGGCAAACTCTAGCGAACTATAAAACCAAAGAAAAGCTGGAAAGCTAAACGACCCTAAGCACATCAAGACAGCAAGAGAAAAAACAGCAAGATACTTTCCAAGAACAAGAGAGGTCGTCGTAAGAGGAGAGACGCTCAAAAGCACAAAGGTTCCATGTCGTTTTTCCTCAGCAAAAACTCGCATGGTAATAAAGGGAGCAGCGAAGAGGAGAAGAAATATCAGAATCTGAAAGTAAGGCTCGACAACCCACTCTTGAAGGTTGGGTATACTTGAGCCTTTCTTAACGGGGAGCTCAACGTACTGAGCAAGTTTAAGGTTGTACGTCCCAAGTAGATTAAAAAAGAAATAGCCAGCAAGCAGCAGAAAGCCAGCGAGAACACTATACGCCACTGGAGATACGACAAGAGAAAGAATCTCTTTGCGAGTGACCGACAAAGCATCACGGACAGTACGCATTAGAGTTGTCCTCCAGACACAAACAGGTTCTCTAGCTCCTCAACACGGGTATGCTCCAGCACCTCTTTTTCACAGACTAGCTTCCCAGCACGAATCATAACGATCTTTGAGCAAAGTGTGCTCATCTCATGAAGGAGGTGCGAACTTACCAGCACCGTTTTTTCTTGTGCGACAGAGATCAGCAGCTTGCGAAATTCTTGTGCTTGCTCGGGATCAAGACCATTTGTTGGCTCATCAAGAAGGAGCACTTTGGGGTCATGCACAAGAGCCTGTGCTATCCCAAGCCGTTGTCGAAATCCTTTTGAGAGGTGGCCACACAATTTCTTGGCAGCATCATCTAAGTGACAAACGTGTAGAAGAGAAGATACCTGGGCTCGTACAGCTCGCGCAGGAACTCCACGGATACGGGCAAAAAAAGAGAGAAACTCCTCCACTGTTAATTCAGGATAAAGAGGAAGATGCTCTGGAAGATAGCCAATTTGCTCACGAACCTTTCGGGCATTCTTCTTGGTGTCAAAACCACATACAGAAACTGTTCCGCGATCAGGCGAAAGCAGTGTGGCTATCATTTTGAGTGTTGTAGATTTGCCAGAACCGTTTGGGCCTAGAAAGCCAACGATTCCTCCACTCTCGGCTTTAAAAGAGAGATCTTGTACGACTTCTTGGCCACCAAAGGATTTTGAAACGTGGGATACTTCTATCATTGAGCAACGTGTCTACACATACATAAGGTAGAACGACGGTATACCAAGAACTGGAAGCACCTTACAAGCCAAATGCAATGAACTAGTCCAAAAACAACTTCGATCGCTTGCGCCTTAATCTCGACTTTGACTCGAGTAACTCATGAATATTGTTGGTCTAGGTCGAAGCCAGGGTCAACAAGCAGGTAGTCTTGTGGTCTTTTCGGCCAGCTTCAATGATCGAACTCTCTTCTGTCATTTTTCATCGGTCAATTAATGAAAAAAGCCAAGAGAATAGCTTTGTCGGAAGTATTTCTAAGGCTCTAAACTATCGTTAATAGGAGTCATGGACCCATCACAATCGAGCAAGAACTCTCCCTTACCTTGAATCTTAATGGTGCCTCGCTTACATGTTCGACTCTTACGTTTCGAACCACCGACAACTCCGCTTCCAATATCAGTCTGATTGACTTCATTCACCGGCGAAGGTTTTACATCATCACCAGAACGCATCATGAGACTCAATTTTCCAAGCTGTTTTGATGTTGCAATCTTAAGGGCATCTTGAGGAGAAACATCAAGCGTTACCGTTTGGCTTGCAAGTCGCCTTCGGGCTGAGCCTCTTCTCTGTTGTTGCTCATTGCCAACGGAAGTATCACCACCGAGAGAGAGCACTCGAGCATTTTGTACGATAACTTTACTCGTTAACTCGCCGCCTTGATAATAGGTCAACACGACATCAACATGACTTCCAGGAATAACGTGATACTCAATCGCTTTTTCTGCGTCAATGCTAATCGCCGTAGCTCGATTACCAGGTGTAATAGCAAGCATAGCTGAGTGAACTTCACGAGTTAAGTGACGACGTTGTAACGGCACGCCTGGTTGAAGATCTGTTTTTGCAAAGTACGCCCGAACCTCTGCTTCGTCGCGAATGGCTCCCTCAGGAACTTGGTTTCGAGGCCAATACATTTTTTTAAATTGAACATCTGAAAGCTTCGTGCCAGAGCGTATCGCTCTCTCTGGAGCAAGGAGAGTCACCGTAGCAACGCCAGCATGAGCAGCAGGTTCTGATGCAATTTCAGGGTAATCATTCGCAGCAGTCTCAGAAGTACCACGAACTTTGAAAACAACGATCAGAATAATGAGTAAGGAAAACGTAAGACCAAGCGCAGCGATAAACAGGAGTCGCTCTCGGTCATGAGACTTTCCTACTACAGGGTAGTGTCGACCAAATTTACCGCCCATAAAAACCAGCCTCTAAATAGAATGTAACCAACTCTCTTTATTCTGCCCTACAATCAAAAAAAGGGCAGTAAAAAACAAATAAAATTCTCAAGACCTTACGCCTTCAAGACAAATGACGCGTGAGGAATAATGGAGAACATAACTCGACCCTATGAATAATATGCAAAATACGGGCCCCTAGATTCGGTTTATCAAAGCTCCCAAGGAACTCCTCTACTCCCTCACAAGTTATTTCAAATAGTTACGCATAGGTACGAACGTAGAAATTTCTGATATATTACTAAGATTTATGAGTAATTTGGCGTGTTTGGAATTCGAACAAACAATGATAGGCTATTCCACTCTCTGACACGTGCTCACTCTTAGGAATTTTTACTATGCAACTCCGCCACCTCACAGTCGCTCTTGTCTTTTGCATAGCCCTGGCTTGTCTTCCAGGGTGTAATTTTTTAGAACGAAATTCTTTTGGGCTCTTATCGCGGAATGAGCCGACACAAAACGCCCAACCTCATGAGTCCTTCCAGTCTCAGAACTACCAGCACGCAGCTTCATCAAGACACGCTTCTAAAGAAACAACAAAAGTTGCTATCGAACCTCGTCCGAGCATCGCTCCCCCTAAAAAAGAGAGGATCGAGGTCATATGGGAGATCCCTGCTTCACCTGTTGATGGCTATATCCTTAAATATGGCCCCACTCCGGAGAATCTTTCAAACTCAGTTGAAGTTCAAACCGCTACAATTGAACAGATAAACGATCCAACACACGGAAAGGTCTACCGCTATGTTCTCCGCAACGTACCCACCGAACAGAAGCTCTTCGTTAGCATGGCCTCGAAAAAAGACGGTATCGCTTCTCCGTTTAGTGCTCCTTTTCAAGTCGGCGAATAACCCAACAGTTTTCTTCCTCATTCAAAAAGATTAGTCCATGTCAAAATTCACCGTTGAAGATCTACACAGCATTCTCGAACAGCGTATTCTCGTTTATGCCGCGGCTCTTGGCACTTCTATCCAAGAGCATCAATTACAAGAAGAAGACTTTCGCGGAAGTCGTTTTGTTGATCACCCTCATTCTCTCAAAGGAAATAACGAGCTCATCTCTCTCACCAATCCACAGCTCTTAGAAGATATCTACCGAGCCTACCTTGTAGCAGACGCAGACATTATCGGAACAAACACATTTAATGGTACTGTTATTTCTCAGCACGACTACCAGACAGAATCACTTGTTGATGAAATCAACAAAGAATCTGCCATTATAGCCAAGCGCATTGCCGACGAGTTTACTAAACGCAACCCTCAAAAACCTCGTCTTGTTGCAGGCTGCATCGGTCCAACAAACAAAACGTGCTGCATCTCTCCTGACGTAAACGATCCAGGACACCGTGAAACAAGCTTCGATGAGATGGCGGCAGCCTACCTCCAACAGATTCATGCGCTCGTTGAAGGCGGTGTTGACATACTGCTTATAGAAACGATCTTTGACACTCTCAATGCGAAAGCAGCGATTTTTGCAGCAGAAACTTTCCGTCAAGAAACTGGAAACGAACTGCCCCTTTGGATATCCGGTACTATTACAGACGCAAGCGGAAGAACTCTTTCTGGCCAAACAGTGGAGGCTTTTTGGAGCTCTGTGAGCCACGCGTCAAATCTTTTTGCCGTTGGTCTTAACTGTGCTCTCGGTGCAGCCCAACTCAAACCACACCTACAAGCTCTCTCCCGAGTCGCGCCAGCCTTTGTTTCTGCATATCCCAACGCAGGACTTCCAAACGAATTTGGTGAATACGATCAAACACCAGATGAATTCGGTGAAGAGATGAAAGACTTCATCCAAAGTGGCTACGTCAACATTGTTGGTGGATGCTGTGGAACGACCCCTCATCATATACGACGCCTTGTTGAGCACATACCTTACTTTGAACCTCGAAAAATCCCAACGCCTAAGCCCGGACTTCACCTGAGCGGACTCGAGCCTGTTGTTATCAATTCACTCTCAAATTTTGTGAACATAGGCGAACGAACGAACGTGACTGGCTCAAAGCGGTTCGCCAAACTCATTCGCGAAGAAGACTATGAGGCCGCTCTTGCTGTTGCTCAAAATCAAGTGGACGGAGGTGCACAGATTCTCGACGTCAACGTTGATGAGGGTATGCTTGATTCTGAAAGAGTCATGAAAGAGTTCATCAACCTCATGAGTTCTGATCCCGATATTGCCCGACTCCCCATTATGGTTGATTCCTCAAAATGGAGCGTGATTGAAGAAGGACTAAAATGTCTACAAGGAAAAGGTATCGTCAACTCAATAAGCCTCAAGGAGGGAGAAGAGGAGTTTATTGAGCACGCCAAAACAATTCGAAAATATGGCGCTGCGACCGTCGTGATGGCGTTTGATGAGCAAGGACAAGCTGACAATACTGAGCGTCGAATCGAGATCTGCGAAAGAGCGTATCGGATACTTACTCAAGAGGTCGGTTTTCCCCCTGAAGACATAATCTTTGATCCAAATATTCTCACGGTAGGGACAGGGATTGAAGAACACAACAACTACGCCGTTTCCTTCATGGAAGCTACTCGATGGATTAAAGACAACCTTCCTGGAGCAAAAGTCAGTGGCGGACTCAGCAATATCTCCTTTGCTTTTCGTGGCAACAACTACGTTCGTGAAGCAATGCACGCTGCTTTTCTTTACCACGCTCTCCGAGCTGGGCTAGACATGGCAATCGTGAACGCCGGTCAACTTGCTGTGTACGAAGACATTCCGAAAGATCTCCTTGAACACGTAGAAGACGTACTCCTCAACAGAAGGCCTGATGCTACAGAACGGCTCATTACATTTGCCGAAGAAGTAAAAGACACTAAAAAAGAAGAAACAGAGTCCGACAAGCTTGCTTGGCGGGATAACCCTGTAGAAGAACGCCTCAAGCATGCCCTTATTAAGGGGATTGTTGAATTCATCGAAGAGGACACCGAGGAAGCGCGACAAAAACTTGACCGTCCACTGTCTGTGATCGAAGGCCCTCTCATGGACGGCATGAACGTTGTAGGAGATCTCTTTGGCGACGGAAAAATGTTTCTCCCCCAGGTTGTAAAGAGCGCTCGTGTGATGAAGAAGGCTGTTGCTTACCTTCTTCCATACATGGAAGATGAAAAAGAAGCATCCGGCGAAGCTCATACCAAAGGAAAAATCCTCCTGGCCACAGTCAAAGGAGATGTTCACGATATCGGGAAAAACATTGTCGGTGTTGTACTAGCCTGCAATAACTACGAAGTCGTTGATCTCGGAGTCATGATCCCTTCAACAACCATTATCGAAGAAGCTATCAAACAGAACGCTGATGTAGTTGGCTTAAGTGGTCTTATCACCCCTTCCCTCGATGAAATGATGCACGTAGCATCAGAAATGGAAAAGGCGAAGATGACACTTCCCCTCCTTATTGGAGGAGCAACAACATCGAGGCGACATACCGCTATTAAGATCGATCCAAAATACTCAGGGCCTGTTGTACACGTGCTTGATGCCTCGCGCGCTGTCCCTGTCACAGGAGATCTTCTCAGCCCAGAGAGGCAAAAAACCCTCCTCGCTGATGTTAAAGTTCAATACGACAAACTCAGAGCCGATCACCTCAACAAACAACGCTCACGTGAATATTGCACTCTTGAAGAAGCTCGTGCCAACAAGCTCTCTATTGACTGGGAAGACTACTCCCCACCCAAGCCAAAGAAACTTGGAATTTCAACGATTGACTCAGTTTCACTTGAAACAATTGCAGAGTTCATAGACTGGACTCCGTTCTTTATGACGTGGGAGCTCAAAGGAAGTTATCCTGACATCTTCAAGTCAGCAAAGGTTGGCAAGCAGGCTCGTCAGCTCTTTGATGATGCATCTGTCCTGCTTAAAGAGCTCATCAAAAATGATTCGCTTCAAGCAAAGGGAGTCGTTGGACTTTTTCCTGCTCACGCTGTTGGAGATGACATTGAACTCTACGCTGACGAATCAGCCTCCGAAGTAATCGGAAAGTTCCACACCCTTCGACAGCAGACAAGAAAGCGTGAAGGGCAGCCCAACATCGCGCTTGCTGATTTTGTAGCACCTAAATCAGCAGGACAAGTTGACTATATGGGGGCCTTTGCCGTTACCGCAGGCATAGGGATAGAGCCTCTCATTGAGCAGTATGAAAAAGATCTCGACGACTACAATTCAATCATGATCAAAGCCATTGCGGATCGTCTTGCTGAGGCATTTGCAGAATATCTCCATTTTATTGTTCGTCACGACTGGTGGGGCTACTCCCCTGACGAGACACTCACCAACCGCCAACTCATCCGAGAGAAATATCGTGGCATTCGACCTGCAGCAGGATACCCAGCATGTCCGGAGCATACTGAAAAAGGTACCCTCTTTTCGCTCCTTGAGGTTGAAAAACACTGTGGCATTACGCTCACAGAAAACTACGCCATGTACCCCGCAGCATCCGTTTCAGGTCTCTACTTTGGGCACGATAGATCACACTACTTTGGTGTTGGAAAAATCGGAGAAGATCAGCTCGCAGACTACGCAAAGAGAAAAGGCTTTACCATTGAAGAAGCAGAGAAGTGGCTACAGCCGAACCTTAACTATATCTAAATACCGTAATAAAAAAGTTTTTTGAAACACTGCGACTACATCGTCACACTGAGGGACTTCTTCAGAAGTTTTTTACTTCCAATTCGCGTGATTAAGGTAGGAATACCATTCCAGAGCCAAACTTTTCGCACCCAGCCAAGACTGCTCCCTTGGTCCAGCCTCGTGAGACCATTGCGACACATGGTTTTTACCGCTCTACGGCACGAGCTCACAGCCTCACAGCTATTGCGTTAGCCCTCAGTCATAATCGAAATATCTTTTTAAATCAGGCTCCTAGCCACATTCTCTCGATCCCCTGACCCCCCTTTCTCATCCAAAGCAGTCACTATATAGTAGGGAAACATCATTTATCATCACTCATTGGATTACTGTCGACTATGAAGAACGCACTTACTGGCCTTATCCTCCTTGTCATTGTTGCTGCTGCCGGGTGGTACTTTACGCAAGAAGAGTCTTCTACAGGAATAAACTCGGAGACCACCTCTTCCACTGAAAAAATGGAAACGAAAGAAGCGAGCTCCTCTACTCCATCAGGCTCATCATCCTCTTCTGATTCAGAAGAAGACGAAGGATATGAAGATATCGATGAGCGACCTGCGGCTGAAATTTACAAGACTGCCGCCGCTGCCCTTGAAGCGGTAAAAAAAGGAGCTCAAGACTACGACGATATCGTACTTGAACAATTTACTGAGCCTGGCGAGGACTGCACTTGGTGTCCATCGTTTTACGCATCTATCACTGACATGATGAAAGACTCAACGAGCAGCGAAGATGAAAAAGCCTACTACTCAGAAATCCTTGCCATAAGCGGAAAAGTTGATCACATCAAAACACTCGTCGAAAGCATTGAAGAAGCTGGAAAAAGCGATGATGCAGATATTCTTGCTGAGTCACTTGAGATGACTATTGGTGGAGATGACGTCGTTGAATACCTTAAGGGCCGCATCGAAGATAAAAACGAGCTCCTCCAAGAGTCTGTTGTTGCTGCGATTACCAACCAAGGATCACAATTTGCCGCAGAAACGCTCTACGATCACACGGTAAAAAAAGGAGATAAAGACGGTTACTATTCACTCGGCATTGGACTTGCTGAAATGATTCCTGATGAAGGAACTCTTCCCTACCTCCAAAAACAGATGATGAAGCGAGACGACTACTCTCATCTGGCGACGAAAGCGCTTCTTAACCAAGGATACGATGGTCTTGTGATTGTTTTTGATACTCTCTCAAATTCTAAAGACCCGGAAAAAGACAAGGCGCTTCTCATTGACGCTATTGATCACGTTACCTTTGAAGACGAAATTGAAGCATACGCTAAAAAATATGTCGAAGAGGGAAAAGATCAATTCCTCGTTGATTTTGCCAAAGAAATCCTCGAAGACTTTGCCTTAGAATACGAAGATGAGGATGAAGACGACGAAGAACTTTAGCGTCTCTTCTTTCGATTAGCCCGTCTATCTTTCTTTTCGGGCTCTTCAGAGACGTCGTTCATAACCTCAGAGAGAATATCCTCAACATCAAACTGGTTTTTCTTCGCTGACCTCGCCTGGTTCTTTTCCGCAAGCAGGGAAGACACATCGAGATCCAGATCGTCGATACCATCACCTTGCTGAGATTGTGCGCTTGCAAACTGGTCCCCTTCAACAGCTAAGGCCTTTCCCTCAAGAAAGGTAACCTTGCGACCTCCAGCAAACGTCCAAACATCTTTGCGACTCGCTTCTCGCTCCTG
This sequence comes from bacterium, assembly GCA_030428205.1. Lineage (GTDB taxonomy): Bacteria > Bdellovibrionota_C > UBA2361 > UBA2361 > RFPC01 > JAUIBK01. The sequence continues at coordinate 20,380 of JAUIBK010000010.1, read as the reverse complement.
TTTTTCAACCGGAGGGCCCCAGTGGTGTAATACCTCCTGATAGCTCATTCCCTCTTCAAGAGGTGGAAACTTGGGAGCAGCAGAGAGGTGGAGTGGAAGCAAGGTTAAGGATAAGGTCAGGAGAGCTCGGCGCATAGGATGTGTAGTTCCTGGAAAGATAGGTGGAAAGAGAGTATCATAGACCCCCTATCAGCAGAAGACTATAACCATACCTTGGAATTCTTAAGAGATCGCTATACTCACGTGCTAGATTCACCCCCAGAGCGAACATCAACTCACAGCTTACTCAACAGTGAAAGGTGGTGGCTCGCTGCGTTTTTTCTTCTCATTCCTCTAAAACTCTCCTTTGCTTACGGAGCTCTCTTTCCCGCACTTGCTCTTTGGTATGGAAAGAAGCTTAGAAGACTCCCTCTGCCTATCGATGGAACACGCCTGGCTCAACCGCTCGCACTCTTCTTTTGTATAGCAAGCTTAAGTTGCCTGTTTGCCTTTGCACCACTTCACAGTCTTGTCAAAAACATAGAACTTCTCTTTTTTCTTGCGATTATTCCACTTCTTTACAAAGAAACAACCCGAGAAACACTACCACTTTTCCTCTTCGGTCTGATCAGTGGGCAGACACTTGCGGCACTTGTTACTCTTTTTGAGTCAAACATTCCTGGGCTTGAGGTCGGCTTCTTTCATGGTGCTGTGACTGAGTCTGGACAACTTGCTCTCACCATTCCATTAACACTGGGGGCCCTTTTTGCTTTACGAAACAAACTTAGCCATCACTCCTCTTATCTCTTTGGTGGAGCTGTCTTTGTCTTGCTCGGCGCAGGGTTCATGTTTCCCGCACACCCCATTCGTTTGTTTAGTATAGCCATTGGACTTGCCCTCATCGGATACTTTTTCTTCATCGCTCTGACACACGCAAAACACAATCGAGCGTTTTCAGCACATTTTGCCCTGGCCACTATCGTACTCCCATTGTTGTGTCTGGCCTTGCTTTACAACCTCAAACGAGGCCCTTGGCTCGGAGTAGCTTGTGCGAGCAGTATCTTCCTTTTTCTCTATGCCCGACGGGTTCTCATACCCGTTCTTACAATCATTGCGCTTACTGTCCTTCTCTCCGATCCCGTTCAACAACGCATTCTTTCGTCAATGGACCACTTCTTTATCCCGGGCGGCAGGAGTGAAATCTGGTCTATCGGATGGGATCTTGCGTTGCGTTTTCCGCTTGGCATCGGTTTTGACAACAGCTCTGTACTGAGCTCTTTTTCAACAAAAGTCCCTCATGAGCTTGAGCATTTTCATAGTAACCCTATCAATATTCTCGTAGAAACAGGATGGGTTGGACTGGGATTATATCTTTATTGGATCGGAACTTGTCTCTCAGCCGGATTCTCAAAACTTGGCAGCAACACACCAAGAGCAAAGCTTTGTACCGCAACAGCCTGCGCCTTCCTCTCTTGGCAAATCTCTGGTCTCGTAGAATACAATTTCGGCGACAGCGAAGTCTTTCTTCTTGCACTCGGCGTGGTGGGAGTTCTGGGAGCGCTTGCAGAGCCAACATCCAACATTGAAGCCGACGAAGCACTGGTATGATTGCTCTTTAACCACCGAGGTCACCGAGATTGTCGGCCCGATATCTCAGTGACCTCGGTGTGCTCGGTGGTTTATTGAGTTAGGCCAAGAACTTGCCCGAAATTAGCTAAGCCGTTGCATGAGGGCTATATCATCCTTCACTCGAGTATTGATCTCACGAAGTTCACGTTGCATTACCGCCAACTGGCTCACGGATGATGCTTTCGCTATGCCAGCAGTGATTTTTGCCACTGTTCGTCCTCGTTTGGTTCGAGCTTGCTGAGGTTTAAAAGTAAGAGTAGATGACTGTGACTTAAAGGAACGGTACATCTGATCTCGTTTTTGAATGAGACGAACAACTTGTTGTAACTCACGCTTCACATTTCCCTTAAGAGCCTGGACTGCAGAGCGTTGCTTAGCACTTACTGGCGGCTTGGCAGAGAGCCGTTTCGCATAGCTTGAAGGAGCTGGGCTCGCTTTGGTGTGTGTAAGCTTCAAAGACGCCCTACTTTCTTCGTCTTTTTGGCGTTGCTCTTTGAGCCGTTGCATTTCAATCTCTTTTTGCTCAAGCGCTAACCTAGCCTCACGAACTCGAGCTTTTTCACGCTCAATCTGCTCTCGTAACTCCGAGGAAAGCTGGGAGGCATGACTTGCCTGGCTCTCCTTTGATTCAACTTTCTCGTGAAGCGCTGCTACTCTAACTCCTGCTGCTTGTAGTTCTCCTTCTCGCGTTTTAAGATCTTGCTCAAGACGACTTACCGTCTGTTGATAGCGAGCAATATTTTGCTTATGCACTTGCTGCTCGATCTCTAAGTTCTCCTGCGCAGTGCGAGCAGAGACGCGTTCTTCTCGAAGCTGGTCTTTTGCTTGATCGAGCTCAAAATGAGCGGTTTCGAGCTGAGATTCGATTGCACGACAGTCAGCTTGTTGCATTTGCGGGGCGCGAGCTAGCTTCGCATTTCCCGACAGAAGATCGCGCTCTTGGAGACCAGCGGTAGGAGATGCTCCTTGTGCACCACTTCCTCCAGAGAGACGGGCGATGACTCTCTGTTTTTCTTCTAAGTCATACTCGAGTCCGTGAACTCGACGCTTAAGGCTATCAACCGAGAGCTCTAGCTCAGCAATGTAATCAACAATTTGATTGCCCTGTGCATCTGTTCGGTAAGCACGCCCATCTGCAGTTCGACCAAGGGCTGGCTCTTCGGCTTGAAGAGGGAGGGAGAAGAGCAGAAAAACAACAAGAAAGGGAACACGAGACATCACAACAATTCCTCAGGAAAAGAGACAGTTTGCGGCTCAAGTATACCCAAGAAAACTGAAAAAGTCCCTAAGATTCCCTATCAAGAGAGAGACGACAAGTACCCTTTCAAGAGGCAGCTTCAAGAAGAGCTGACCCCCAGCTGAGCCCAGCACCAACGACGGCAACGAGTATCCGTTGTCCCGGCTGAATCTCATCCCAGTGCATCGCCAAGGTGGCAGGCGCCCCGGCCCCAGCCTGGTTGCCTATTGATGTCACATTAAACCAATGGTTTTCATCTGGAATTTTGCGGTTGTTTGTGATTTGCGCCAGCATCGTGCGATTTGCCTGGTGGCCAATAAAAATATCCTTTGACCAATCGAGTTCGTACTCTTGTTCAAGTTTACGAACGAGACGCACTGTTTGGCGCACAGAGAAGTCTCGGACCGCTCGGCCATCTTGATGAAAATGACCGAAGGTATCAACAACTACAGCATCACACCGCGTAGGATCAGTAGTGTAGAAAGAATCAATTAACTTAAGCTTGCCCGGGTGTTTTGCTGACACAATCCAAGCTGCAGCGCCATCACCCCAAATGGCGCTCGCAGAGCGATCATTATAATCGACATTTTGAGTCAGCACAGCATTTGACACGCAGAGCACATACTCAGGAAGCGCTTCGGGCTTAAAATTCTCTAAAAAATCCATATGAAGCGCAAACGCGGGACACGCTGTAAATACATCATACGCTCGACCTTCAATACCAAGCTCTTTCGCAAGACGTTGTGCCTCAGATGGTGCCACCTGATCGGGTGTGCAGCAGTTACAAACAACAAGCCCAACATCTTTTGGTGATATTCCAGCACGCTCACAAGCTTGCTTGGCCGCCTCTACTCCAAGCTCAGTTACTGTGCAGTTGGCTGCTTTGCGTGCTTCTTGTGGACGCTCATTTCTTGTGCTCTCGACATACTCAATAGGTAATGTACTCAAACGATTCTCGATTCCGATCTTAGCGAGTATCCACTCCTCTGAAGTTCCAATATCAAGATCTTCAATAAAGCGATTTGAAATATCTGTTTCAGGAAAAGAGGTTCCCATTCCAAGAATATGAAGCATCTACCCCTCCGTACTCTGAAAGACGATGTAACCAGCACTCATTCCAGGCCCAGCGGTGGAAAGCACAATGGTCTCGCCAGCTACAAGCTCACCCCAGTGCTCAGAAAGAACCGTTACGGGAGAAGCCCCCAAGCTACAACCAACACGCTCAAGATTGTGCCAATGATTCTCTGGAGAGATCCCTACTCGAGAAGCAACCTCGCACATTGACGGCAGAGAAACTTGGGGATCTATCCAGCGCAGTGTTTGAACATCAAGTGAGTTTTTCTCGATTGCTTTCCGAAGAAGCTTCTCCGTCGTTGGCTCAATCCAAGTAGAGAGCGCCTTTGGTGACATTGTGAGATGACCATAAAGCTCAATAGAAAAAAGCGAGGCGTGAGCTGGATCAGTGATAAAAGCAGCATCAATAATCTTGAGCTTTCCAGTGCGCCGAGAAGAAAGCACCATAGCAGCCGCCCCATCTCCAAAGAGATAAGGGGCCTCACCAGACTCATAAGACACTCGAGTCGTCGCACACCCTGTTGAAGCACTCAGTACATAGTCTGGAATCTTCTCGTCTTTCCAGTCTAAAAGAGTCGAAACATGCAGGGCAAAATCCGAGGAAGAGCTATAGAGGTCATAGGCGGGGATTTTTTGAGCGAGGCGTTTTCCAATGCGCTGCGCTTCTGAGGGCGTTGTTTGTTGAGGAGTACATACTCCTGCAAGGAGGAGCCCTAAATCTTCAGGTGAAATTCCCGCACTCTCAAGGGCTTGAAGAGTTGCTCTCTCCGAGAGATCTGTTGGCGTATCAGAGGCAACTTTTTCCGTCTCTTCGACATGGTTGTTTTTCGCAAGCGCAATATACTCTTCACTGAGCACAGAAGCACGCTGCTCTATTCCTTGCGAGCCACTTCGCGAATCTCCTAACTCAACCACACCATCAAGAAAGCTATCCGAGAGCCTTCCTTCGGGCCAAGCATGTCCAACTCCTAGAACATGTAACAAGATAATTCTCCTTATCGAGACTGCGGTAATAAGACGGCAATTACCACAATGCGCCACTTTACCTCATATAAAAAAAAGAGAAAACTATGGCTCAGCAAACCAGACAGAAGCTTTTAAAGGTCCTCAAAATCAGGTACTTATAGCTCTATTATGTCTCCATCTCGACGTTTTGTCTTCTCACTGAAAATCACTCTCACTTGCACCATCCTTGCTCTTGGTATGATTCGCGCTGCTGTGTGGCAATGGGATCGGCACCAGCAAAAAGAACGCTATCTTGCTGAACTAGAGCAGCGCCTATCACTCCCCCCTGCGCCGCTCGAGACACTTCTGAAGCAAGCTCCAGACACCTTGCTTCACCGTCGAGCGCTCATTTCAGGTACGTATGATTTCGAACATGAAATGGTTCTCAGAAACCGCAAAGACGATCTCGATGGGCCAGGAGTGCACTTGCTTACACCGCTCAAACTCTCTGATGGGCAAGTACTGCTTATCGATCGAGGGTACGTTCCACTGAGCGTCCAATCTCAACAAGAGAGAGCGCAATTTCAAAAAGTGAAAGAAGCGTCATTTACAGGCCTACTGAAAGTAAGCGTCAAAAGAAGGCTCCTTGCACCAAACGATAGACCAAGTGGCGAAGGGTATCCTTGGGTAGATAGTTGGTTGAGGGTTAACCTCGAAAAGATTGGCGCGCAGCTTCCCTACCCTCTCCTTCCCATCTACGCCGAAATCATGCCCGAAGAAAGTGTTCAAGAAGCTCAAAAGGAAATAGTCAAAGGCTCAAAAGGGAGACAGGAGATCTTCTTTCTTGGAAGTAATATGACGAATGTGAGCGCAGGAGGACTTAATCCAAAGAGAACCTATCCCGTTCCCTCGCACTCAACGATAGTGCCCTCAGCCACGCATTTGGCGTATGTGTACGAATGGAGCTTTATGGCACTGCTGACGTTACTTATTGGGTATGTTTTGCAGCTTCGGCGACAAAACAAGACATAACCCCCCCCTTATCAGCCCCCATATTCCATTTTCCAATATCCCTGCCCTAGTCCAATTTCCTGGCTCTGGCCCTGGTCCAAAGTCGGCTCCTCCCAGCTTCGTGTATAACGTTGAGAATGGACTGCGTGACCACGACCACGGCCAGGAAATTGGACTAGGGCAGGGATATTGGATTTGAGGCTGGGACTGAAATATTGGGAAATGGAATGTAGACTGGGAAAGAGGGAGAGTCGCATAAAAAATGGGTGAGTAGAAACATCCTACTCACCCAGAAAGAACCTTAAGGTCCAGACAAAAACAACGTCCTACCGGGCACTACCACTGCAAGGATGCAGCGGTTTGGTATTCTGTCACTCTTGTTTCAAAGAAATTTTTCTCTTTTCCAAGGTCAATTGTTTCGCTCATCCAAGGGAATGGATTCTTCGAAGAGTATTGACGTGGAAGACCGATACGCTCAAGACGACGGTCGGCTATGTACTGCACATACTCACGGAACATTGGCGCACTTAAGCCAAGGATGCCACGAGGAAGGCAATCAACAGCGTATTGGTACTCAAGCTCAACGGACTCACGAATTAAACCAACAAGGTGGTCTTGAAACTCCTTTGTCCAAGCATCAGGATTTTCTGTGCGGATGCCATTAATGAGATCGATTCCAAAATTGAGGTGAATCGTTTCATCACGAAGAATGTACTGGAACTGCTCTCCAATTCCTGTCATGCGGTTTTGGCGAAGGAAGGAGAGAATCATCACAAATCCGCTATAAAAGAAAATTCCTTCCATAATCACGTAAAAACCGACAAGGTTTTCAAGGAACTTTTGCACTCCCTCAACAGTGTCCGTATGAAAATCTTCACGGAGCACGGCTTCAGTCAGCTTCATCTCAAATTCATCTTTTGAGTGAATGGAGTTCACTTCATTGTACATATTGAACACTTCACCCTCGTCGAGGTTAAGCGACTCAACAATGTAGTGGAACGTATGCGTGTGAACAGCTTCCTCGAATGCTTGACGGAGAAGGTACTGTCTACACTCTGCGTTTGTCACATGCTTAAAGATAGCAAGGACGATGTTGTTTCCCACGAGACTCTCAGCCGTACTGAAGAATCCCAGGTTACGCATAATAACGCGGCGCTCGTCTTCGGTGAGACTATTGGACTTCCAAAGCTCGATATCTTTTCCCATCGGAACTTCCGTTGGAAGCCAGTTGTTTGCACATCCGTTAAGGTAGTGCTCCCATGCCCACTTATACTTCAGTGGCATAAGCTGGTTCACATCAACCGTATTGTTATTGATCAGTCGCTTATCGCTTGCCTTAAAGCGGTGAATTCTTCCCGCAGAAACTAACTCATCACCACCTGAACTATCTCCATCAGAAGAACCTCCAGAAGGTACGTCCATGTCATCAAAATCAAGCATTCCGTTCTCCCTTTCAATAAAGTTAATCGAGGGGAGGCATGACGCCCCCCTCACATTCAAGTGTTACTGACAGCTCTCGCAGTCGCCATCGAGGTTACACACCGCTTTTGGCATCTCAGGTGCTGCACGTCGCTCAGCTTCTAGCTGTTCTGCAGTACGCTCAACTTGGACCTCAGACGAAGCTGACTTGTTCTTCATCCAACGAGGCTGAAGGCCACGCTTGTTAATATCCATCGTAGATTTTTCAATCTGTGTGGCACCAAGCGATCTCAGATAGTACGTTGTCTTCAACCCTTTCTTCCAAGCGAGAATGTACATGTCATGTAACTTCTTTCCACTTGGTGTTGCGAGATAGAGGTTAAGCGATTGACCCATGTCTATCCACTTCTGCCGGCGGCTGGCACACTCTATCACCCACTCAGGCTCAACCTCAAACGCGGTGAGATAAACCTGCTTCAGGTCTTCCGGAATGCGCTCAATCTCGAGAATAGAGCCATCAAAGTACTTGAGATCATCGATCATTTCAGAGTCCCAAAGACCTCGGGATTTTAGCTCATCAACAAGGAATGTGTTGCAGATGGTAAACTCTCCTGAGAGATTCGATTTCACAAAGAGGTGCTTGTACGACGGCTCAATTGATTGTGTTACGCCAGAGATATTTGAAATCGTAGCCGTAGGAGCAATCGCCATGGTGTTACTGTTACGCATACCATTCTTGCTTACAGACTTGCGAACAACATCCCAGTCAAGCTTCGAGGAGAGGTCAAGATCTACCCACTCTTCGCCTCGGTCTTCAGCCAAGAGCTTCAACGTGTCGATAGGAAGAAGTCCTCGATCCCACTTAGAACCTTTGTACGTTTCATACACCCCACGCTCACCGGCAAGCTGACTTGAAGCGAGGATGGCGTAGTAGGAAACCATCTCCATACTCTCGTCAGCAAAATGTACAGCTTCAAGACTGGCGTAGCTAATACCAAGGGCATAGAGACAATCTTGAAATCCCATAACACCGAGACCAACAGGACGGTGGCGTAAGTTTGCATTCTTCGCTTCAGGCGTTGGATAGAAGTTAATATCAACAACGTTATCGAGCATGCGAATCGCTGTTGTTACCGTCTTTTCCATGAGCTCCTGGTCGAGCTTGCCGTCTGTGATGTGTGCAAGGAGGTTAACAGAACCGAGGTTACACACGGCAGTTTCGTCCGCAGAAGTGTTGAGCAGAATCTCCGTACATAGGTTTGAGCTATGAACAACACCAGTGTGATCTTGTGGTGAACGAACGTTTGAAGGATCTTTAAACGTAATCCACGGATGCCCTGTCTCATAGAGCATGCTGAGCATTCTTCTCCAGAGAGAAACCGCTTCGACCTTCTTAAAAAGTTCTAGCTCACCGCTCTGTGTCATGGCTTCATATTGAAGGTAACGCTCTTCAAAAGCTTTGCCGTAGAGATCGTGCAGATCGGGGACGTCACTTGGGCTAAAGAGAGTCCAGGAACCATTCTCCGCTACCCGCTTCATGAAGAGATCTGGAATCCAGTTCGCGGTATTCATGTCGTGCGTTCGCCGGCGCTCATCACCAGTGTTCTTACGGAGTTCAAGGAAGTCCTCGATATCAAGGTGCCACGTTTCTAGGTAAGCACACATCGCTCCCTTTCGCTTTCCACCTTGGTTCACGGCAACAGCGGTATCGTTTGCTACTTTGAGAAACGGAATGACCCCTTGGCTACGTCCGTTCGTCCCTTTAATCCAAGAGCCCGTTGCACGAACATTTGTCCAGTCATTTCCAAGACCACCAGCCCATTTTGAAAGTTGAGCATCATCAGACACACACTTAAAGATGTGCTTGAGATCATCTTGAATTGTCGAGAGGTAACACGAGCTCAGTTGTGGATGGAGTGTGCCTGCATTAAAGAGCGTTGGCGTACTGGAAACAAAGCGGAAGGTTGAGAGAGTATTATAAAACTCAATCGCACGTGCCTCTTTGTCTGCTCCTTCTTGAACAGCAAGGCCCATACAGACTCGCATCCAGAAGATTTGTGGAGTCTCTAGACGAACTTCCTTTTCATGTACAAGGTAGCGATCATAAAGCGTTTGAAGGCCTAGGTAGGTAAAGGTCTCATCTCGGGAGAGATCGATCGCTTGTGCTAGCTTGTCGAGATCGTAATCGAGAAGAACGGCATCAAGGCGCTCAACCTCGACCGCTTTCTTAATGTACTCTTTAAAATAGCGACGGTGCGTTTCCTCGAGCTCAGCACTATGTGCTTCAACGCCCATTGTTTCTCTATAAATCACATCGGAGAGAAGGCGAGCGGCCACAAAGCTATACCCCGGCTCTTTTTCGATTCGGGCCTTAGCTGCCATGATATTAGACTGGTCAATCTCTTTCGAGCGAACCCCATCGTAGAAGTTTTGTAACGAGGCTTCTAATATCTCTTCGGCAGAGACCACATCTTCGTAACCACGACATGCATAATCGATACGAGTTGCAAGCTCACGCTCTGAGATAACAAAGGTGCTTCCGTCATGCGCTGTTACGGTGAATTCTCGACCTGGATCTTGTGTTTCAAGCGGGACTGTTTTGCGTTCAATCTTTGGAACCGCAATTTGCCCTTCGCCTTTTTCTCTGAGAAGAGCTCGTGTCGTTCGGTAAATAATAAAATCCTTAGCAATCTGATAGTATCCTTCAGACATCATCTGCCGTTCAATTTCATCTTGAATGAGCTCGATGTGAAGTTCAGTACCAGATTGTGAAAGCTCGACCGCGCGATTGACTACTCGATTTGTCAGAAGGTTTACAGAGTCAATAATGCTTTGAGGAGTTGGGCCTTCAATAGCCTCAGAGGCGCGAAAAGCTCGCTCAATAGCAGCTGCGATCTTGAGTGGCTTAAAACGAACGAGGCTCTTTCCATCGCGGCGGAAAATCTTGAGATTTCGTGGTGAATCATCTCGGTTGTTTTTTCTTTCCTCGCGGTACGAGATATATTTCCGACCAATGTCATAGTGGCCCGCTTCGAGGAGTTGTTGCTCAACAATATCCTGAATCCCTTCAACAGTAAGACATGCGCCACGACGCGCTTCTTCATAAGACTTCTCAATGACCTGATCCGTTACTTCACGTGCAATCGCATAAAACTCTCGTGGGAGCGGCTCAGTGCTCGGAATCTCTTTTGTTGCACGAACCGAGCTTTCAATAGCTTTCTCAATTCGATCTCTTCGAAAGGGAACAAGCATCCCGTTTCTTTTTACAACGGTGCAATCGTCAATCGTAAGTTCACCGCTATGCCGAGAGAGTGTCGGGCCAAACTCGCTTTGTGCTTGGGTGACTCCGGCTGGGATAGAGGTCGATAAGAGTGTCTGTTCGCTTCCAGTTGATTCCATATTCCAGTACGATCCTTCCTTAATCTTAGGTTGTTAGAGGCACAACGTATGTCCTCTTGAAGCAGATGCTCACAAGAAGTCACAGCACAGCAGATCCCGTACGGGACATACAGCTCTCCCGATAGAAAATCATACAATGTTATAATTATTTGCTCGTAACCGAGAAAACCACAAGATATTGTGCCCAATTTGTGGCCCTGATACTAGATATATGAATCTCACTCCGTCCTGTCGATGAATTTCTTCGGTTTGATTCGGTTTTTTTTCCTCAAGATGACTAAGATCTCAAAATAAAATGACTTCTATTATTCAAACAACTTTCTACTTTATGAAGATCTCCTTGTGGATAAGTCTTCAAAGGTCATTTGATTGGTAAGCCTAGCATCCGATCTCTTCTTTCTCCGTTGCATCTACTAAAAGCGTCTTTTGATGTAACAACTTGAAAACACAAGAAAATCTAGACATCGACAGAGACTAGCTAAGTCACACTCTTCTTTCGCCGTTGCATAACTTTTTGTGCCAAATTCATATCAAAGTAATAGCTACCGCTACCATGGAGCGAGAGATGCCACACCCCGAACAGCCAAACAGCAATCCGGGCCAGCGAATAAAGAGAGAGGCCGATTTTCGACTCCCCCTCTTTCGGAAAGAACTTCCTCAAGATCCACCAGTTACAGACTCTACTCTTTCAGTACGAGAACTTTTTCAACAATACCCCGAAGAAGCACAGCGTCTTCTTCGGGAGTCTTACAAGAGCTATGAGCTTGCCTTTCCATATGAAGACGAGCGAGAGCCGCTTCACTCTATGCAAGAACGACTACAAGATCCTCAGAGCAACTGGGACATCCTCTTCGTCCTCAGGGGAGGTGAAATCGTAGGAGCTCGTCACTTTGACATTCTCGAAACACAGATCGGAAAGGTTTGTTCGGGAGAGTATATATGGGTAGTACCTGGAGAACGACGCATGGGGATAGGGAGTGAGATCTGTAGGGCCTCAGAAGAGTACATGAAGCGTAAAGGCGTAAAGCTCATAATCTCAGAGCAAAACGATCCACACGTAATGAGCCAAAACGAACGTGAGTCAGACCTCTCGTCTGGTATATCACCCGAAGGGAGGATCGCGTTCTGGGCACAGCAAGGCTACATGAGCTTAGATGCTCCCTACATCCAACCACCACTAAGCCCTGATACAAGTGAAGTATTGTGCTTAAAAGTCAGCCTCTTTCCTCTCTCCTCTGAAATCGGTCAAGAAATCTCAAGAGACGTCTACCTCAATATTCTTGAGGCCTATTTTAGAACCTGGCCAAAGAATGTGAACACCACTCCCACATTTCATAAGATCAACGTTGCAACAGAAGGAAGCTCCTCTTTCGCGATCATTCCAATTCAACAACCACGTAGCTACGGTCGCATTGAGTGATTTGTTGTTTCGAATGAGAGTCGTTATATGAAAACCAAAGCCCTGGTCACTATGACAGAAGATACACCCTCGACAGCTCTTCGCATAACATCTATAGATCATCTTATAGTAAGGTTTTCGTCTTAACGAACTCGCTCATGCCATTCGAACTCGATCGCGACAAAGAATTTTCTCACTCTGTTCTGAATTACCTCAACGCAGGTTATCAGGGAGAATTTGCTCACCTTAATATCATCTCTCAGTTTCAGCCTGGCACAATCGAAGAGAGTGAGATGTCTGAGCTTCAAGAGTCTCTTCAAAAAGTCAACACCTGGATCCGCTCCTTTCAAGAAGGCGAAACTATTCTCTCACTCGATTGGCCAAAGCCAATGACCCCCGACGCTGAAAAAGCAATGGAACTTCTCGGACGTCTTCCAAGTCACCTCAGACAGATCGCAGACGAGTTGCGAAAGCTTGTCTGGGTATCAAACTTTGCAGAGTCTCGATCAGAGTCAATCTATTTTCTTATTGCTTGCGTGGGACGCTACGCCTACTCCAGGGACAATTACCTGCGAGGCCTGCTGGAACTAGCGCGCCTCTCGAGCCACAAAGAGAGCATAAAACAATACGAGCTTCTTTTAGAGCGCTCTGAAGAAGACGTTAAACTTGCACATGCGCTCTTACAAACGTACAAATCATCACAACAGCAGTCCGATCATTTTCTTCACGCAGTCTTTAGCGAGTCTGTAGCTATTCCAGGCATACTCCGTTCTCAGGCTCACGACATCGATCAACTTCTCTCTGTCTATACGAGTGATTTCAATTTCGAACAAGCTCACATTACCAACGAAGATGCCGAAGTTTGGAAACAAATTGGCCTCGGCCCTGTCGAGGCCGGATACTGGATAGCAAATGAAATTGCTCCACAGGAAGCTCTGCTCTGGAATCAGGCTGGTATTGTTGACTATGCCGTAGCAGGGCTCTGGCGCTCATGGAAGTTTCCTCCAGATGTGGCTGCTGCCTGGATACAGGCAGAGTTTCTTCCTGCCGACGCTGCCATGTGGGCAAATGCGCAAATACCTCCAGAAGAAGCGCAGGTCTTTATCAAAAGAGGACTGACCGATCCTTCGCAGATCAGGAGCTGACCCTACTCTTTCCCTACTTCTTTCTCCTCTTCCTCGCCTCGCCTCGCCTTAGACTCCAGGAATCTAACGTGATACATATATACCCCGTGAGATCAGGCCTGTCGTGCCCTCTGAATGTTTGTGGCGTGTATGATGGTGTGAAAGCTGATCGCTTTCACGCGTTTTTCTGCACGGGGTATATTTGTCTTCCCCAGGGAAATACGCTGCTAGCGCAGCATATTTCCCGTGCGGCGTCCCCGAGGACGCCTTGAAAAGCGCGTTGCGCTTTTCATACTCAAATCAGCTTTGTCTCCGACAAACCTGATCTCATTGAGTATATACGTCACGTAAAAATGACACCGGATATTTTTTCAAAACAAGAACTCCCAACCGCCCCACTCCTCTTCCTCGCTCCAATGGAAGGTGTGACGAGCTACGAATTTAGAGAAACTCTCTGCGCTTTCGCTCCGCCAGATTTTGTTGCAACAGAGTTCATCCGCATAACAGGCGAAAGACACACCGTGCGATCTCTACGTCGCCACAACCAATCTCGCTTACAAATACAGTTCATGGCAGCAGACGAGAAAGTGCTCCAAAAGAGCATTCTCCACCTCAAAACGAAAGGCACACTGAAAGATACTGACTGGCTTGATCTGAACGTGGGATGCCCCTCACGTCGAGTCAATAGCCGAGGAGCTGGTGCAGCACTTCTCCTTGAACCAGCGCGACTCCTCTCTTTTTTGCACTCCCTACGCTCTGTACACCCAGGGCCACTCTCGATGAAAACAAGGATTGGATACCAGGGAGATGAGGATTTTCCAGCTCTTCTGAACCATCTTAGCGATGCACCAATTGATTTCATCACTATCCATGCACGCTCAAAATGTGCTCACTATAGCGGCCCAATTCACTATGATTGCTTACGACTTGCCGTAGAAACGTTACCATTTCCGGTGATAGGAAACGGCGATATCTGGTCTCGCGAAGATGCTCAGGCTATGATTGATGCAACCGGCGTGAGAGGGCTCATGTGTGGAAGAGGTGTTATCCGCAACCCTTTTCTCTTTCGCGAAATCCGAGGAGGCGCTCAGCCAACACGCCAAGAGCTGGCTCGATTTCTCTTCTCGTTGCTCACAGCATTTCAAGCAGCTCCACGCCGATACGTGGGGCGATTTAAAGAATTTGCTGGTTGGTTCTCGCAAAATGAGCTCATTGGAAGACCCTACTTTGAGCTGGTCAAACGGCTAGAGAGCTTATCTGATGTTGAAGAAGCGTCGAGAGCGTATTTCAAAGAAGGTGTAACACGAAGCTCAAAGAAACGACTCAGCGCTGAAGAGGAAGGTTTCTATGGATAATGATCAGAAGAAAAAGGCCAAAAAATCAAGCGATGCGAACATGTATCTTGGACTTGGCGCAGGCCTAGGAGCCTACGCCGCCGTGACCACCGTGACAGTCGGCTTTACCTGCCCATTTTGTGTTGTTGCCGCCCCTGCCCTGATTGGAATAGGCGCTATCGGTAAATACAAAGAGAAAACGGCTCAAAACAACGTGGAGAGCGACACGGTAAACAACGAGTAGAATCACCATTCAAGTACCGTAATTTTCTTCTACCGAAATCTGAATCCTTACGTCTTAACAGCAGAAGCCGCTTCTTTGTCTCTACCAACAGCAACGAGCAGCTTCTGGCAGGGTTTTCACAACGTTTTTTACAGAGGAAGGTGCTATGAAGGGCAGAAAAGCACTCGCCATCGGTAGTAGCCTCGGCTCGGCTACTTCGGTTTTCTTATTAATGCTTCGTGTTGATGAGTTGAACATTCTCCTATGGTCACTATTCTCGATATTTGCCTTCTCCTCACTTGCTCTGCTTTATTGCTCACTCTTTGGTTGGCCAAGGAGAGATCTCGTCGCCTTCGACATGTACGATTGTCACAGAGTAGTCATTGGCGCAGGCCTCGCAGCAGCACTCGTCGCTACATTCTCAGCGACGACCACTAAGCTTTCGTTTCTCTTTTCAATGACCACGGCAAACGCTGCTGTGGTAGCGTTGATGTTGTTCCTAACATATTTGGGAATGATGGTGGTGTTCTTCTCGTTTGTGCAACAGCGAAGGTGAGCGGCTTAACCCGCATCTGGGCACTAAAAAATGGAAGAAGGGCAGCTCCTACGCAAACGACCGAGCCAGTTTTTTCGCATCTTCTTTATTCTTCGAGTATTTAATATGCGCCGGGACTTCTCGGATATCCCACACGATACCAAACCAAGAAAGCGCTTTAAGAATATAGTACGTAATATCGTATTCCCACCAAAAGAACCCCTGCCGTGTTGAGCTTTGATAGTAGTGGTGATTGTTGTGCCACCCTTCGCCAAGTGTGATGAGAGCGAGCCACCAACTATTCTTCGACTCATCGCCTGTCTCATAACGTGGCTTTCCGAATTTATGCATGAGCGAATTCACAGAGAAGGTGCCGTGATACAAAATTGCTGTACTTAAGAAAAAACCGACAAAGAGCGTAGAGAGGCCGTATGGAAACGTTGCGGCAAGAGACCCCCCATTAACATACCCTCCAAGGAAGGTAACAAAAGCACCAAGCAGAATCGGGGGAATAAGATTATATTTGTCTAACCACCGCAGCTCTGGATACTTCGCAAATTGAGGTACAAGATCGAGGCGAGTTTCGTCGTATTCTGGGCCAGCAATCCAACCGATATGAGAGTACCAAAAGCCATAGAGCTTCATTGAGTGTGGGTCTTCTGGTGTATCACTATGCTTATGATGAATTTTGTGGTTTGCAGCCCACCACAGAGCCCCTTTTTGCGCTGATGTTTGCGCGAAAAATGCGAGGAGAAACTGAAACAGACGCGAAGTTTTGTACGTGTTGTGAGAAAAGTAGCGGTGATAGCCTGCAGTAATGAAAAACATGCGAACGAAGTAAAGCGCTACACACAAAACCCAATCAAAGGCCGTTACATGCGTAAACAACGCGCAAAGAGGAACGAGATGTATAAAAGCAAAAAAAGCTATCGCTTTAAAGCGTGGCTGTTCTCGTTGTTGTACTTCCATATTAGCGCTTACCCCTCTTGTGGTTCAAATCGTGCTTGAAAAAAACGGAGCTCTTGAGGCTCAAAAATCATACGTAGTCCCCGCATCTCTTTTGCGCGTGCACACACTCGTGCAACACACTCAGAGACAACATCAAGGTGCGACTGTGTGTACACTCGCCGAGGGAGCGTAAGTCGCACGAGCTCAAGCTCAGGAAAGATATTCTTTCCTTCGCCATCTCGTCCGGCTGAGACCGCGCCCCGCTCCATTGCTCGAATACCTCCCTCCAAGTAAAGCTCGCCAGCAAAACGTTGGGCCGGAAAGTGGTCTTGTGGAACGTGCGGGAGGATTTGCTTTATATCAAGATAGACGGCATGTCCACCAAAAGGGCGCACAACAGGAACTCCGAAGTCAACAATCCGTTGTGCAAGGTAGCGTGTCTGCTCAACGCGTGCTCGAATATAGTCGTACTCAACGGACTCCTGAATACCAACAGCCATCGCATTCATATCACGACCAGCCATTCCACCGTAGGTGTGAAGTCCTTCAAAACAAACAACAAGCCCTCGAGCTTTTTCAGCGAGCAGGTCATCATTTATCGCTAAAAAACCACCGATATTAACAAGGCAGTCTTTTTTACCCGACATGGTACACCCATCTGTATAGCTACAGATCTCAAGGAGAATTTCAGGAATAGATTTATCTTCGTAGCCTTTCTCTCGAATTTTAATGAAATAGGCATTCTCCACAGCTCGTGTCGCATCAAGCATGACAGCAATTTTCTTTGAGCGGCAGTATTCACTCAAGGCTTTGATGTTTTCCATGGACACAGGCTGTCCACCAGCCATGTTTACATTCGTCTCAAGGCTTACGTAAGCAATGCTCTCGGCACCATGCTCATCAACAAGCTTTTGGAGCTTTGCCAAATCAACATTTCCCTTAAAGGGAAAATCACTTTGAGGATCAAAGGCTTCATCAGTAATGATATCGACAAAGGTTCCACCGGCATACGTTTGATGGAATTTCGTCGTTGTAAAATACATATTTCCAGGAACATACTGACCGGGGCGGATCATGCACTGTGAGAGAAGGTGCTCGGCACCACGTCCCTGATGAGTAGGAATGAGGTGCTTAAAGCCGTAGTATTCCTGAACAGTTTGCTCAAGATAGTAGTAGTCCTTACTCCCTGCATAAGCCTCATCACCCGTCATCATGGCAGCCCACTGCACATCACTCATTGCGGCAGTGCCCGAGTCTGTGAGGAGATCGATATACACATCTTGTGAGCGGAGCAAAAACGTATTCCACCCTGCCTCAGTTAGCGCCTCTACTCTCTCTTCCTGCGAAATAAGAGAGATATGCTCAACAGCTTTAATTTTCCAAGGTTCAGCCCAAGAGTGCGGAATGGAATCTGATATTTTCATGGTTAAGCTCTCACCATTGAAGAGATGCTAGGCATGCATATTCTATGTTTGCCAATCGTATTCCGACAACACCTCAAAGAGAGAAAAAACATATAAGCAAAACCACCAAAATACTATACACTACAGCAAATTATCTTAACCCGGATTGACTCTCGGCTTGCCAATGTCCCTACAATCTCAAAGCCTGATAACCACTGCCTCTTCTCGCATCAAATCCTCGGTGTACATTCTTATTGTCGTTCAGGTTTTTCTCGGAGTAGCAGGCCTCTTACTCCTTGCTCTCTTTCCGTTCTCTTCTTCTGTATGGGTAACGCTTAGCACTTCGCTGATTATCTTGCTCTTTTTTCTCTCTGCTTTCTTTCTTTTTTTTTCAAGCAGAAAACTGATAGAGCATGAGAGAAAATCAGCTGACACGGCCATGTGGCTCTCAACACTCATTGATAGCATGCCAGATCTTGTCTGCTTTAAGGACGGTCAAGGACGTTGGCTCGAGGCCAATGAATTTGACTTAGAGCTTTTCGAGCTTACAGATGTCGACTATCGAGGCAAAAAAGATTCTGATCTCGCTGAGTATAGCCCTTATTTTAAGGACGCCTTTCTTTACTGCGAAGCTACTGATGAAGAAGCGTGGAACGCTGGGGGAATGTCACGCACAGATGAGACAATTACCAAACCCGACGGAACAGAGCTTGTTTTCGATGTTATCAAAGTTCCTATTTTCAATGAAGACGGCTCAAGAAGAATGCTCGTTGTTGTCGGTAGAGATATCACCACAAAAAAACAACTCGAAAAGCAACTCTACACAAGCCAAAAAATGGAAGCTCTCGCTCTTATGACCGGTGGGATAGCACATGATTTTAACAACCTTCTGACAGTTATTCTTGGCAATTGCCAACTCGCACTCACATCCTCAAAATCTACAGCACAAAACTCAGCCTCACATATATCAAAAATACAAAAAGCTGGCTTACGTGCGAAAGAGCTAACTGGAAAACTGCTTGCGTTTGGCCAAAAACAAATCCTTCAGATAGAATCCATCGATCTTGATGGTGCCTTAGAAGAAATGCGCTCTCTCATAGAAACGGCACTTCACGAAAATATTGAACTTCAGATAACCTCACAGCCAAATACCTATTGCATCCTTGCTGACACAGGACAGCTCTCTCAAGTTCTTCTCAACCTTGCACTCAATGCTAAAGATGCTATGCCTGATGGTGGCCAGCTACAGATATCTCTTGCTCAAGAGACACTGAGCCAAGACGATCTCAACACGAGGCAACTTACAAGGATAAAACCGGGGCCATATATTTCAATCTCTGTTTCAGACACGGGAAAAGGAATGGAAGAGGCAACGCTCGAACACCTCTTTGAGCCATTCTTTACAACCAAAGGTCCAGGGAAAGGCACAGGACTAGGACTCGCCACTTCTCTTGGTATTATAGAGCAACACAACGGCGGAATAACAGTTGAGAGTACTCAAGGAAAAGGAACCACTATTACCCTCTTTTTTCCTGAGAACAAAGGAAGCGGAAAGAGTCCATCACACCAAAGCAACAATCTGGAGCCTGGTCAACCGAGCGACACACCAGCACCATCGAGCAACAAAATACTCCTCGTCGAAGATGATTCGCAGGTACGCGAGGTTATCGAGGAGCTTCTCATAAACAATGGCTATAACGTTATAACCTTTTCCTCACCCGAGGATGCTCTTGAGTGGCAAAGAGAACATGAGAGGGAAAAAATATCGCTCCTCATTACCGATGTAGTGATGCCAAAACACAGCGGTCCAGAACTTGTCGGCCTGCTAGCAGAAGCTGGCTGCAAACCTCCTGTCATTTTACTCTCAGGCTACACACAAGATATTCAGGGTGTGGCAGCTCTCAAGCATCAAGGAGCTATCTTTATTCGCAAACCCTTTGGCTTTGAACATTTCTTACGATGTGTTTATCATAGCCTTCAGCCAGCAGATGGCTCAGCAAGTAAGGTGAGTAGGGAAGCTCTTCACTAGAAAAGACCCTGCTTACCAATCACACCCAGACTTAGGATCTCTAGAATGAACACTATCAATCTACTTACGCAGGGAGGACCAGTCATGGCAGTCCTCCTCCTCTTTTCTATAACTGGTCTTGCTATCATCATCCTTAAAGGATTTCAGTTTTGGAAACTCGGACTACGTAAAACCGAATTTATTGACGAAGCTATAAACATGCTTCAAGAAGGCAAGAACAAACAAGCTCTCTCGCTCCTTCAAAACAATGAAAACCCAGTCGCACGAGTGCTCTCTACCACCATCAAAGCCTGCCTCTCTCCCAAACTTTATCAAACTGACGTAGAAGCAGAGGTAAGACGTGTTGGTTCAAATGAAATCCGAGATCTTGAATCGTGGCTGCGTGGGCTCTCTGCTATTGCACACCTAAGCCCACTCCTCGGCCTCCTCGGCACAGTGCTCGGGATGATCGCGGCTTTTATGGATCTTGAAGGCGCCACCTCACAGATTAACCCTGCCCTTCTTGCCGGCGGTATTTGGGAAGCGCTTCTTACGACGGCCTTCGGTTTGGCTGTAGCAATTCCAGCTATGGCTGCTTACTACTTCCTAGAAGGAGTCGTTGATCAGAGCCGCGCCATCATGAAAGATGCTACCATTCGAGTCCTTGTTCATTTTAACCACCGAGCACTTGAACCGTCACAAGAGAACGCCTC
>JAUIBK010000064.1 GCA_030428205.1 bacterium | reverse complement strand
GGAGTTTCGGCCGATGATACTTCCAAAAGACCCACCTGCATGCAGAGCTTTGATCTCTTCGAGAACTTCTTCGTCTCCTTTGGCTGCCCCACCAGAGAAGATTACGATCCTGCGACCACCGAAGGCGCTTTGAATGACATGAGAGATGCGATCGGAGAGAGTCTCGATTTTCACCCCTTCCTTTTCGTAGACCTTTCGAGCGGCATCTTGCTCAATGTGTGATGTTGGTGGTTTGACCTTGATGATGTGAGCTCCGAGTTGAGCTGCAATCTGCGCCGCGTAAGCGACGACATCGACAGCGGTCTCTCCTTCTTTTGAGAGGTCCTCGCCTCGTGGGTACGACCAAAGAACAACTGGAAGGCCATAACTACGGGCCTCCTCGCCCATCTCACGAATCTCTTCAAACATAGACTTCTTGTTACAGGAGCCAGGATAGATAGTAAATCCAATTGCAGAGGCTCCAATTTGTAGAGCATCTTTGACGGAGCAGGTCACGGATGGGACTGGATTTTTAGTACCATAAAGAGAATCGTTGTTGTTCACTTTTACAATCACAGGAATTTGCCCGGCATACTCACAGTGTGCGGCTGCGATCTGACCATATGGAGCAGCGTAAGCGTTACAACCTGATTCAAGCGCTAACTCAAAGTGATATTGGGGGTCGTACCCAAGTGGATTAGCCGCAAAACTACGTGCTGGACCGTGCTCAAACCCTTGGTCTACAGGAAGGATGACGAGCTTTCCTGTTCCCGAAAGCTTACCTGTATTGAGGAGCTGGTAGAGATTGCGCTGAACTCCCACGTTCTCAGAACGGTACCAGGAAAGGATTTCACGAACTCGGGGGGTTGCTCCCATGACTATATCTCCTCAAGTAAAACAGGTCTTTGTGTCGATAGATCAACCAAGAAGGTTTTCTCTCTCAGTGCGAGATTATGCGCTAAAGGACTAGCGGAAGTAAAGAGACCTTCGCGGCACTAACGTGCTGATATTACATGGATGTAAGAGGGTCTAAATGATGATTCAACGCTTCGCACTTACCCTGGTGTTGTTTGTGCTCTTTGTCGCTTTCCCGACCAGCGGTCTTGCGCACGACCCATCAGAGCCTCGTGCTTCGATAAAAGACCCCCAAGCGACTTCACAAGGGGTTCGACTACGGTATGCCCCTCTTTCACTCCCAGGTGGAGCTCACCTCACTCTCATTTCTCCTCAACAGTGGTCCCCACTCGCAGATAAGCTTTCACAGAAGCTAACCGATCTTCACGACTACTTCACTTCGGTATTTGGAACGATCCCTCCTTTTACAACCTCTATTCGCCTCATGGACAATGAGGTGTTTTATCGTGAAACAGGCGCACCTGAATGGACAAACGCAATGTATTATCGAGGGCAAATTATAATTCCCCTTACAGCGAATGAGCCAATTGATATGCAGAATATGAATAGGTCGATAAGGCACGAGTACGCTCACGCTGTGATTGCGGCCTTATCGAAGGGAAAATGTCCTGGTTGGCTTGATGAGGGGCTTGCTCAGTGGGCTGAAGGTAAAGAGAATCCGGCGCTTAAGCCTGCACTTGTAAATTGGCTGGAGTCGAGGAGACCGGTTCCTTTAAGCCTTTTACAAGGTGGGTTTACAAAGCTTCAGAGCGATATGGTTCCAGCAGCTTATGCACAATCGCTTTTTGCGGCCAATACGCTTATTTCAACTTATGGCTTAAGTCGTATTCGGGAATATTTCGACAATCTGTCAGTAGGAGACTCAAAGAAGAGAGCCTTCGAACACAACTTTCACCTTAGTGAGACAAGGTTCGAGCAGAAGCTGGGAAAAGTCATGAAATCATGGGCAGAAAAGCACAAAGAGCCACACTATCGCTAGGTATAATAACACTGTTTAATTACCTGTCTGTTCATTTGAAGCTCGCGTTACGCTACACTCTGAACCAATATTTGTGATTTTACATTAAGTCTTTTCTCGTCTTAGACGATCGTCTCTTAGTACAAGTTGTCAGATCGTATGGGGGTTATTCCTTTACTTATTTACCTATGCTCCGGTTGCTATGAAAGCTGAATATATCAATCCGTTTGTCGATTCCACGTTAAATGTTCTAAGCACAATGGCATTTACTGACTCTTCTCCCGGTGCCCCAAGCTTAAAAAAAGATAACCTTACAAAAGGTGCAGTCACAGGTCTCATAGGAATGGCAGGCTCTGAAATTAATGGCAATATGATACTCAGCTTTGAGAAAGCGACAATTCTTAGCATCGTAAGTAAAATGGTGATGGAAGAGTTCTCTGAAATCAATGATGACGTTACTGACGCAGTTGGCGAATTAACAAATATGATTTCTGGTGGAGCGAAGAAGCTCCTCAGTGAACACGGGCTTTCTTTCGATATGGCCACCCCGATTATGATCGTAGGCCAAAACGTTGAGCTCAAGCAGCTGTCTGACCACCCTGTGATCTCAATTGATTTTACGACGGATTCTGGAAAGTTTTGGGTGGAAGCCAATCTCGCAAGTGCTTAGTGTTGAGGCCAAAAGGAGAGCTTACGCTCTTATAGGCCCTCAAGTGGGTCTTTCTCGTTGACCCAAATTGATACATGAAGAGTATGGCCATCTATTCCATATAAACCGCATAACCACTGTCTTGCTCCCGCAATATCCCCCCGATAGGAAGAGTTCAAGTGGCTCTTCGGAACAGAGAGTATACAGCTATCTCCGAGAAGAGATTTAAGATTTCCACCGATCATATTCACCAATTCTCGAATGACTTCATCGACCCGCTCATCTTGAAGATTGTTGCAAGCATCCCCAAAGAGCGATTCTACAAGATGGAGAGCCAGAGGCTTAGAGAATCGTAGTACGACGGAGCCTAGCCAGTCGCCAAGAATATGAATCTCTGCACCTTCATTAAGGCTTGACAGCTCTGCTGGTCCCCAACAACCGTCGTCATAGACAGTTACGTCAAGATGAAAGGTTAACCCGATTGCCTGTGGAACGATGGTATTGAGAGCCTCTACAAGTGCCCTCTCAACTTCGGGATCAATTATGGTGATACTGGTGTCGCCTTGCGTCATGCTGAGTTCTTACCATGTGGTCCTATCTATGGGAATATATCACCTAAAGAGCTGAAAGAAAGCCAGTTTTTCTAGGTATGATAAGCCCATCCGCTCGAAAATGGATTAATGTTATTTTATTGATTGGACGATAATTGCTTTATGTCTGAGATACTCAATACTCCAGAAAACCTTACCATTCTCTTCATTGATGATGAGGAGTTAATGCGGGACGTGGCCTCGATGATGTTCGAAGATGTTGGATGGAAATCTATTCTAGCAACGGGTGGTCATAATGGTGTTGAGCTGTACGAGAAGTATCAAGATGATATCGATATCGCAATTATAGACTTCTCTATGCCAGAAATGAACGGTGTAGAAACAGCTCAAGCGATAAGAGATATGAACAGCAGTGCAAAGATAATTATGATATCAGGTCTCATTACAGACGAGGATCTCTCAGATCTCGCTCACGGGGATATGAAGGTTCCCTTTTTGGCCAAGCCTTTTCACTTTCAGGATCTCGTTGCATGCGTCAGTGAGTCGTTATAGAGACTTTTGGAAAGCTAGAACTTCTGACTTGAATTGCGAAACACTCTCTTTGAGCTGTTCAAGTGATTCCTGGGCGGCTTTTGGGTTCCCTTCGCGGCCGAGCTTCTCGAGCTCATACGCAAGTGTATAAGACTTCATGGCTCCTATGTTACCAAGCGCGCTTTTCAATGAGTGTGCTGATTCTTCAAGCGCCCGAGCCTCACTATTTTCAATAGAGGATGCAATGGTAGAAACCTGACCATCGTAGTCTTCGAAAAACATCTCAATGAGCTCAAAAAAGAGCTCGGTGTCATCTTCAACCCTTTCGAGGGCTCCCTCTTTATCAAAGATAGCAGGCTCATCCATTGTCGCACTCCTTGCAGGGGGCTAACGTAAAATCTCTCGGGCAATAACAAGTCGTTGGATCTGGCTAGTCCCTTCATAGATCTGCATTAGCTTAGCATCTCTCATAAGTTTTTCCACAGGATATTCTTTCGTGTAGCCATAACCACCAAAAACCTGAACTGCGTTTGTAGTGACCTCCATTCCCATATCAGCACTAAATCTCTTTGCCATACTCGACTCAAGAGACGCAGACTTACCTGCATCGAGTAGGCAAGCAGAGCGGTGTGTGAGAAGCCTTGCTGCGTCGATGTTTGTGGCCATATCCGCTAAAAGAAACTGAATAGCCTGAAATGAGCCGATCGGCTGAGAGAACTGCTTTCGTTCTTGAGCGTACTCACATGAATACTCGAAAGCAGCTCTAGCGATCCCTACTGCAATAATCGCTGTCATTGGGCGAGTAAGATCGAGCGTTTCCATGGCAACTCGAAAGCCATTCCCTTCACCTCCAATGAGGTTTGCTCCTGGCACAGTGACGTTTTCAAAAGTGACAGTAGTCGTATTCGAGCACCTCTGGCCGAGCTTGTCTTCGTGGTGGCCGGTAGTAATCCCAGGAGTATCTGCGGGTACGGCAACACAGCAGATAGCCTTATGTCTTTTGTCTCGATCTAACGTAGCAAAAACGGTGTACTGAGAGGCAACTCCACCATTGGTGATCCACTGTTTCTGGCCATTGAGAATGTAGTTATCACCATCTTTCGTGAGTTGGCACGAGATTCCTGCAGCGTCAGAGCCAGCTCCAGGCTCTGAGAGGCAAAAAGAAGCAAAGGAGCCTTTAGTACAAACGGGCTCAATGAACTTCTTTTTTTGTTCTTCGGTCCCATGTAAAGCGATAGGAATGAGTGCGAGATCGTTGGCAACAATGGATGTTGTAACTCCGGCGCAACCAGCTGCAAGTTCCTCGATCACGATACACGAGCTAAGGAGGTTGAGTCCGGTCCCTCCAAGCTCCTCTGCCTGAAAGAGATTCACAAGTCCAAGACTGTGTGCTTTCTTAAGAAGCTCCTTGGGGAAGGTGCTGTCTCGATCCAGCTCCCTTGAAACAGGGCGAATTTCGTTCACAGCGAACTTCTTCGCTTCATCCTGTAGGGCGATCTGCTCTTCTGATAACTGTAACGGTAGTTGCATGCCTGCAGATTAAACTGAGGCTCCAGTTCTCACAACCTCTTTCTCAAGCGCGCTTGAGAGAGAGCCTTTCGGACCTGCGCCGAGCAGCTCAGAAAGCTTCATAGCAGCTTCTTCGATCTGAGGAAGGATGTGTTCGGTTTTAGCTCGGTATTGAGGCACAAGCACCTCGATTGCTCCAGTGGTTACACCGTCAATTCCTTTGACCACCATGCAAAGAGCGACAACGTCAGCTTCCGTAGCCGCGCGATCGATGATTTGTCCACTATTACGCAGGTCATTGAGAGCATTGCGTATTGCCGCGTCCTGAGGAGTATTTGTCGCAAGAATTTCTTCAAGAATAGAATTCGGAAGCTGCGCAGTAAGGAGCCTTCCAGCAGCATTTTGCTTCGCAGGGAAGCTTACGCCACGCCGTGCATTTGCCTTAACTGGACGCTTTGATTCGAAACTAATTGGGTATTGCACCAGGCCGTTTTGAAGAATAGCAAGGCTCACCGTTTCTCCGGATTCTTCTGATAGTGCTCTCAGGATAGGAGTTGAGCGCTCTACAAGAGAGCTCTGCGATAGGTAGGCTTGGCCAAGTTCAAGGGACTTAACACCAAGACGATAGTCTTCTGTCTGAGGGTTTTGTTCTACGTACCCGCGAAGTTCTAGTGTTGCAAGGAGGCGAAAAACGTTGTTCTTATGGAGTTTGAGTCGCTTCGAGAGCTCGGTTACGCCGATTTCACCACCAGCCTTTTCACTGCCAGCTTTTGCGAGCTCTTCTAGCACGTCAATAGCGTGTGAAACTGACTGAATCATGTAATTAGCTTTTTCTCGCTTAACCATACTCTACCATCCGTAAAAAAAGTGCCGACTGTAAAAAGTGATTGTATATCACCTGTATTAAAATCTTCCAGGTCTATTGAATCTATAGACCTGATAAGTACCTGAAAATCGTGACCCCTCCTAAGATTGCGTTTTAGCAGGCGAACAGCTGGTATATATCAGCTGAAGATATAAAAGGCAATGAAGTATTTCACGTAACCCCCTTAGCCTTGAAGGAAAAAGTTATGAAAATTCCTATATTTAAATAGGCACTCAGTCACAATAAGTCTCCTGCTAGAGCTATAGGTGAGGCAATAGCTGGAGACTTTTCAAACGAGGTTTTGAATTGAGGCGAGAGCGTTCCCCTAAAGACCTCAGTTACTGGTCCGGAGATAGTCGGCACTCCTCCATGCCCCATAAAAGCAGTTAGTTGACCACCTGGAACAGAGATTAAGGCCCGCTCACCTACAAAACCTCCTTTATGAGCTACAAGATACGCACTGAGTGATCCGGAGCCGCTGGAAAGGGTCGATCCAACTCCCCTCTCCCAAAAACGAACCTTTATCGACTCACTGTCAATAATTTCAACAAACTCAACATTCGTGCGGTGAGGAAAATGCTCATGATGTTCAATGGCAGGTCCGATTGCTTCAATGTCGATTCGGCTTACATCTTGGCAGAAAATGACGCAGTGAGGGTTTCCTACTGAAACGCAGGCAACTTCAAAGGTTTGATCCAGAACGGAGACCGTAAAAGTTTCAAGAGGAGTCTCTTTGTGAGGCTCGCAAAAAACGGGTGGGAGCGAGTGTGGGATCTTGCTTGGAGAAAACGTGTGGTTATGAATCCCCACAGCTATACAATCAGGTAGACGAGGGTCTACTGAGGCGGAGACGGTATTTCCCTCGAGTAAGTATTGTATCGACCTTTGTGAGGGGGTAATTCGACCATCGCTCAAGAGAAAGGCTGTTACACAACGAACACCATTCATGCACATACCAACAGGGCTTCCATCCCTGTTAAAGCCGATGATTTCATAATCATGAAGTCTTGATGGTTTAATAATAAGGAGATTGTCGGCCCCAATTCCTGAATGAGAAGCGAGCAGCGTGCGAATGAGAGAGCTCTCAATGGGGTGCGACTCTGGATCGGGGTCAAAAAAAACAAGGGCGCTGTTTCCACATGAGTGGTATTTCCGAAAGTGGTTTGAAAGCACTAAAGTTCACCAACGAGCGTAGACTGGTCAATCATGCGAACCTCACTGGAGTCTCCACGAAAAAGGACACGAATGTACTGAGACACTTCCCCCTCTTCGCCGTCTTGATTCATTGGAACAATCATGTACACGTACTCAAGACCTGGGGTCAGATCGGTATCAACATAGCGAAAAGATTTTAGGTCGGAGGAAACCTTGACCTTGCGAGTCGCAAGCCCCTTAAGACGAGCCTCTTTGCGCAGATCCTCACGCACCATAATATGAGAATCGGGTATAAAAGCGAGCTCTTGTGAGGCTTCAAATGGATCTTCAATGTACGAATCAAAATCGTCAATGGCAGCCCGGTAGATGGTGTAGCCATCGAGAGACATTAACTCCTCTCCTCGGCGATCCTGCTCAGGAGAGCGCCACGTAAAAGTAACCCCTTCCATCTGTGCAGAAAATTCGAGTTGTTGAACTGATTGAGGAGTAAGCGCCTCTGGTGGAACAGGTGGTCCATACTTACCACAACCAGGAAGTGCTACAAGGACAAAGACAATAATCTGTAGATAAAAATGCACAAGGATACCTCTCGGTCAATTTGAGATAAAAGCTACTTATCGACGAAACCGCGGAGACGCTTGCTACGACTCGGATGACGTAATTTTCGAAGAGCTTTTGCTTCGATCTGACGAATACGTTCTCGTGTAACATCAAAATTTTGTCCAACTTCTTCGAGGGTATGATCGCTCTTCTCTCCAATACCAAAACGCATGCGCAGGACTTTCTCTTCACGTGGAGTGAGAGTTGCAAGAACTTTGCGTGTCTGTTCGTGTAGGTTCATGTTCACCACAGCATTAGCTGGTGAAACAGCTCGCTTATCCTCGATAAAGTCTCCTAAGTGAGAGTCCTCCTCTTCACCAATGGGAGTTTCAAGAGATATTGGTTCTTTTGCGATTTTGAGTACTTTGCGTACTTTATCAACAGGAATTTCCATCTTCTCTGCGATCTCTTCTGGAGTTGGCTCTCTTCCGAGATCTTGAACCAGCTGACGTGAGGTGCGAACAAGCTTGTTAATTGTTTCGATCATGTGAACAGGAATCCGAATGATTCTCGCTTGATCGGCAATTGCGCGAGTAATAGCTTGACGAATCCACCACGTGGCGTATGTCGAAAACTTGTATCCACGTTGATATTCGAACTTGTCCACCGCCTTCATGAGTCCGATATTACCCTCCTGGATAAGATCGAGAAATTGTAGGCCTCTATTGGTGTATTTTTTAGCTATCGAGACAACGAGCCTCAGATTCGCCTCGACAAGCTCCTGCTTTGCCTGCTTCGCGCGATATTCAGCATCCGAAATAATGCGTACAGCGGAGTGAAAAGAAGAGATATCGAGAAGCGCAGTATCTTCAACTGAATTGAGATCATCACGCAAGACGGCTAGTTTTTCACCAAGAACGCGCGCGCTGTTCGCTTTAATCTTAAAGCGACGACAGACCCGCTTAAACTCGAGCTGATTCTCAGAAGTTAACTCATCAACTGCATGAAGAAGTTCATCTCGAGATCGCTCATATTTTCTTTCGAGATCCCGTAGTGAGCGACGCACGGTTCGGGCCGAACGATTAGCCTGCTTGATAAGCTCTGACATTTGATGAAACTGTTTGTCGTTGAGATTGAGCTTGAGAATCTTCTGCGAATTCCTTGCTCTCTGTTTCTTATACTTCTCAATAAGGGGTGAGAGGTTTTTTGACGCCTTAAGACGTGCAGTCTGTATTTCACGGAAGAGAGACTCGGTCTCCTTTAGAGCTTTCTTGTAGGTAGGCGCCCTTTTGACAAAAGCTTTTCGTTGCTTCTCTTCTTCTTCCTCAAGGGCAGCCTTCGTGGCTTCGTCGATTTCATCGTCATCGTCATCAGTGGGAGGGGCAGCTTGTTTAGACTTTGACTTTGAGTCGTTTTCATCTACGGCTTCTTCCTCTTCTTCGACAAAGAGATCTCGGAGCCTGACCTCCTGATCTTTTACTCTTTGAAAAAGATCACAGACATAGCGAAGAGATATCGGTTGAAGGAGGACTTCATCAAGAGCAGCGTCCTCGCCTTCTTCAATCCTTTTCGCTATCGCAACTTCGCCTTCTCGAGTGAGAAGGCTCACATTCCCCATTTCACGGAGATACATGCGAACAGGATCTGCCCCCTTGGAGAGCTGGTAATCTTCCCCTCCTTCTCCACGCTTGGCCAGGTAATTATCGGCTCTTCGGTGTGAGGAGCTTTCATCAGAATCACGCGACTCAGATCGTCTTAAAGGGGCCAGATCCTCGCTATCATCAGTACTGTCCAAGTCTGAATCATCTTCATCTTCGAAGTCGGCATTTGCTTTACTGTTTTCTTCGAGAACATCGCTGTCTTTCTCGTAAAAATCGTCAGCAGAGCGTTTCGCCTTTCGTGTTAACTGCGGGCTGTCTGTTGAATCGTCCCCTTTAGCTTTTCGAGCACTTGTCACTTTCTTTCTTGATACGGGAACTTTCTTAGTAACCTTCTTCTTACGAAGAATCTTTTTTTTCGCTACCGCTTTCTTCTTCGATTTCGCTGTGGTCTTCGAAACTTTTCCTTTGGCTTTGCGCTTGGTTGCAGTCGTTTTCTTTTTGCCAACCTTTGCTTTCGTTTTCGTGGATTTTGCTTTGGCTTTCGACTTCGACTTTGTGGTTGAACGTCTTGTCTTTTTTGCTTTAGTTCTCTTCTCGGCCACTCGTACTCCTCAACTGACGAAGATTAGTCAAAAATCAGGGGAAGACCTCGGTCTTCAGGTAAAAACTTTGAGTAATCTATATATCTTAAAGAAAATTTGCAACGCGTTGAGCCTAAAAATGACTGTAACGGCTGAAAAAACCACTAGGGTACCTCAAAACACAATGCATAACTTTCCTCAATAATCCCCTGCTCTTGCACGAGCATACCTACAAAATTGTTCTTCTACCACCGTAAAGCCAGCCATTTCGGTGCTCCTCTATGGGAAGAACCGATTCTAGGTATCCGCTTCGACAACAAGATAAATACCCCAAAGGGAGGAGACGAGGCTCTTGTTGTAGAGCCACCCTACTCTTCTATTCGTGCAAGAATGACAGAAGATAAGAGCCTGCCTAGGTACCCTGAGAAACCATGGCCTGACGCTGGCGTTGGAGCTCGAGTTTTTCTTGAAAAAGCTCGGCCTTTTCATCTGCGTCCTCACACTGACGGATAGTTTCATCAATTTTGAGAAGGGTAGAATCCAAACGTTCTCGAAGAATGGCGGCCTGGCATTCCTGGAATGTCTTTGACAGGTCGACTTCTTTATCCTGCACCATCTGGTAGGATTCGACCCAATACTGTAACCAAGACGCCCCAAAGCTCTCAAGTAAGTCACGAGTCCTTGTTTTGCTCTGGTCAGCAGAAGAGCTGCTACCAACTGCAGCCTTAAGTCCCTCAATAAAGGTTAATGTCCAATCTTGAAGACTAAAACAGAAGCCTGGATCTGATAGAACAGCACCTGGAACCTTATCCTTGTTCACCATAGCACAGCGGAGAACCGAGCGATCTATCGCTGGAAGAGTTGAAATATTGGGGGCCCCAGCCGAGAGGATTTCTCCTGGCTCCTGTTCAACGACCGCAGGTACGCTTTCTCGACTCGTTGCGTCTCGACCGCCGGTTTGAAGTTGCGATGAGAGAGTTTCAACGTCGGTGTTGAGTTCAAAGGCAGCTTCCTTGATAAGCTCGCTTTGCTCGATGGGGTTTTCAACACCTCGGAGTGCATTGATCACCTTGGACGCGAGTTCTCCTTTTGCTGCAGCACCGAGAGTACCTATCTGCGACGAGCCAAGTTTTTCAGAGACGTGCAACATATAACAACTCAGAAGGCTCTTCTTTTTCGATTGTTGAAGAACAGTCGGGGTTGCCTCACCGTGCATCTTGGCGAATGTATCTGGATCCTCGCCATCGTCAAGAAAGAGCGCATCTCCATCAACTCCTGTGTTGAGAAAAAGCTCGAAACACTTTCCTGCGGCGGCTCTCCCTGCAGTATCCCCATCAAAAATAACTGTTACTTTCTGTGCAAATTGACTCAACCGTTCAACATGCTGACGGGTGACACTTGTGCCACACGTGGCCACCGCGCTTTTGACTCCCGACTGCCAGAGCCCTATTACATCAAGATAGCCTTCAACGAGATAAGCATGCTTGTCTTCCCGCATGGCTGTTCTTGCTGTTGGAAGACCATAGAGAACTTTGCTCTTATGGTAGATCGGCGATTCAGGGGAATTTATATACTTGGGTGCATTCGAATCGGAAGCTTCAAGCGCTGGAACGGTACGACCTCCAAACCCGAGAATACGCGACTGACTCTCGAAAACCGGGAAGATAAGTCTCCCGCGAAAAGTATCATAGAGGTCTCCACGTGAGGAGCGACGGCACAAACCGCTTGAAACAAGCAGCTCATCGGGTACGTTTCGTTGGCGGAGAAAAGTAGTGAGCGCTCGCCACTCTGGCGGAGAAAAACCGATACCAAATGCATTGAGTGTCGTTTCTTGGATGCCTCGAGAGGTAACGTAGTTTTTCACTTCTGTCGGGCCAGTACGAAACGAAGTCTTAAAAAACTCAAATGCAAGCTCGTTGAGACGATAATAGAGACGAGTATCTACTTTAGGCTTCTTTGAGCGCGAAACGTTTGTACGCTTGAGCTCAACGCCGTATCGGTCTGCAAGGAGCTGAACGGCATCAGGAAACGAAACCCCCTGCGTTTTCATGAGGAAAGTAAAGGCGTTTCCCGATTCTCCACAACCAAAACAGTGATAAAATCCTCGATTGCTATTCACAGAGAAGGAGGGAGATTTTTCTGCGTGAAACGGGCACAGCCCAAGTAGTGAAGAGCCTCTATTTTTAAGCTCAACATACTCACCGACGACCTCCTCGATCTTCGCTCGTTGTCGAACTTCATCTATAGACTCTTGAGCAATCATTATGCGTGCATTCGTAGAAGAATTGATACGCCCTGCCCGCCTCCAACGCAAAGAGTGGCTAGGCCAAGCTCCTTACTTTCTCGCTGAAGAGAATGAAAAAGGGTAACAAGAATTCGAGCTCCACTTGCGCCGATAGGGTGACCAAGTGCAATCGCTCCACCAGCCAGGTTAACCTTCGCAGGATCAAACTTGAGTTCGCGCTGTACCGAGAGGGCTTGCGAAGCAAACGCTTCATTGGACTCAAAGATATCGATATCACCAAGCTTTATTCCGGTACTTTTAAGGAGACGATTCGTAGCCTCTACCGGCCCAAGACCCATGACCTCTGGGAAAACTCCCCCAGATGCCCAGCCGACTATTTCAGCGTAAGGGAGATTGGTCGTATCATGAACATTCTCTTCGCTCACAAGGTGCACAAAAGCAGCGCCGTCGTTAATCCCCGAGGCGTTCCCAGCTGTAACGGTTCCATCTGGTTTAAAAGCAGGACGTAACTTCTTGAGCGATTCCATGGTTGCATCGGGTCGCGGGTGTTCGTCCTGGCTTACCGTAGCAACAACTTTACCACGCTTTGAGATCTCTACAGGAACGATTTCGGCCTCAAATGCTCCAGACTCTATGGCCAGTTTTGCTTTCCGTTGACTCTCTAGTGCAAAGGCATCTTGCTCCTCTCGGCTAATCTCAAACTTTTCTGCAAGATTCTCCGCCGTGATGCCCATATGGTACTTATGAAACACATCAGTAAGTCCATCTTTAAGAATGAGGTCTTCGAGCTCCATGTGGCCCAGACGACCACCCCAGCGTGAGCCGAGCGTCATGAATCCCGCTTGTGACATCGATTCAACGCCACCGGCTAGAATCGAACGAGACTCCCCAAGCGCAATAGCTTGAGCTCCTAAGGCCACAGATTTAAGACCTGAGCCACAGACCTTATTCACACAATATGCTGGTGTAGTCTCGGGCAAGTCTGAATGTAAGCAGATCTGCCTAGCGATGTTCATACCGTGTCCAGCCCCAAGAACATTTCCAACAATAACTTCCTCGGGAAGTACGGAGCCGCGTTCTTTGAGTTTGCTCACAATTGATGTTGCACAACGTGCCCCAAGTTCGCCAGGGCTTAAGCTAGCGAGACCTCCACCAAACGAGCCGATAGGAGTTCTTTTTGCGGTTGTAAGAAAGACTTTATTCATCTGGCGAAGCTCCGTCATCTTGATACTCAATAGAAAGTGACATGATTTCGAATTCGCGCGGTCCCCCGGGGAGTACTACTTTTGTAACATCCCCCTCTTCTTTACCGATAAGAGACTTTCCAAGTGGGGATTCTATTGAGATCCAACCGTTCGTCACATCTGATTCATCGGCTCCTACGATTGTGAGTTTTCTTTCTTCGCCACTATCAAGATCTTCGATAGTAACAGTGACACCAAAAACGACTTTAGATGGATCTGGCAGCTTTCGTGGATCGATTACTTCGGCCATTGAAATCTTCGTATCAATATCTCTAATCTTCGCCTCGACCATTCCAGACTTTTCTTTTGCGGCATCATAATCTGCATTCTCTGAGAGATCACCATGCGCACGGGCAACCTCAATAGCTCGTGAGAGTTCAGGCCTCATGGCTTTGAGCGAGCGGAGTTCGTCACGAAGCATACGATATCCGCGAGGTGTAATTGGTCTTTTCATAGTACGTAATCCAGTGTTTGGAAGAAAAAGGAAGAATACCTCGAAAGGCCCCTAAAGATCGAGATGATAATCCTGTAGCGCTTTTACTGGTAAGCCTTCAGGAGCACTACAGATTGTGGTCATGGCCTCAGTCGCAGCAGAAGCGGCAGCCAAGGTTGTATATGTGGGAACTTTCAACTCATTCGCTACAAGACGTATAGAGCGTGAGTCTAAGTGTGGGCCATGCCCTTCTGGAGTGTTGATGACAAGATCGATATCCCCTTGACCGAGTAATTCCACTATATGTACCCCACCCTCTCTCACCTTATTTACCATTTTTGTTGGAATATCGTGTGATTGTAAAAAAGTCGCCGTTCCCTTGGTGGCAACAAGTTCAAAGCCAAGTGAGTGAAGGCGGCGGGCAATCTCAACACTCTCTGGTTTGTCGCGATCAAGAACACTGAGAAATGCCGTTCCTCCGGTTGGAAGTTCGACGTTTGATGCGTACTGGGCTTTCGCAAAACTAGCCGAGAAAGACTCGGAGATTCCCATGACCTCGCCAGTGGATTTCATCTCGGGCCCAAGGATGGTGTCGACACCAGCGAATTTTTCAAACGGAAAAACAACTCCCTTTACAGACGTATGTTCGAGAGTCGGCGAATCGGACACATTTAGTTCAGAGAGCGATTTTCCCGACATGACACGAGCAGCAACCTTTGCCCATGGAATCCCCGTCGCTTTACTTACGAAAGGCACCGTCCGAGAGGCTCGGGGGTTAACTTCGATCAAGAAAACTTCCTGCTCTGGAGTGACCGCAAACTGAATGTTCATGAGACCACGCACGCCGAGCTCAAGGGCAATTTTTCGTGCTTGCGACTTCATCTCTTCAATGATCTCATCAGAGAGAGATTGTGGCGGGAGGCAGCACGAGCTGTCTCCAGAGTGGATACCAGCTCTTTCGATGTGTTCCATTACCCCTGCTACGACCACCTCATTGCCATCACAAACCGCGTCGAGGTCAACTTCGATTGCGTTATCAAGAAAGTGATCAAGAAGGACTGGTCTATCATGAGAGACGTGAACACTCTCAGCCATATACTGGCGAAGTTCATCTTCTGAAAACACAATTTTCATTGCTCGGCCACCAAGAACAAACGAAGGGCGGATCATGAGTGGAAATTGAAGATTACGAGCGCTCTCAAGAGCTTCCTCAAGAGATGTTGCTGTTCCAAATGCCGGCTGTTTGAGTCCAAGCTTTTGAACAAGTTGGCTAAACTGTTCCCGGTCTTCAGCTCTATCAATAGCA
>JAUIBK010000009.1 GCA_030428205.1 bacterium | reverse complement strand
CCCGACGTACAAATGGAGAACACCCCGAAATCGCTCGTCAGTTTGGCCAACCCTTTATGCTTGGTAACCTTGGAAGCTCGATCTTTTCGAAAGGAGCTATCGACTCCCTTGGCGAAGGTATACCTGCATGTGGAGGCATCCAAGATGAGATACGACTAAAAGATCTAGCCACTCACCCCAACACAAATCAGATTCTTTCAGCAGGTATTCTCCTTCTTCTTGAGCACAGGCAGACGAGTAGGATCCAAAAGGAGTAGGTATTCCAGTATCTTGAAAAGAACATAATAAGAAAAACGCCGTTCTATACTTTTTCCTTCAGAGATCCTCTCAGCCCACCGTCTTCATCACCAGGGTTTTACCACCCCCTACCTACGAGCAACACATCACAAAGCGCGCATTGCAGCTCTTCGCACAATGCCTGATGTTTCGCTCCTTTGTAGTCAGGCAGTAACAGCAGTTCCACCATATATAATCTTCCTCGGGGAAGCCTTCATTCAACCAACTCTATAAGGTTCACGCACTATGAGATTCAAGCATAAGATCTTATCTTTTGTGGGAGCATTTCTTCTTCCACTTTCCACAGCCCTATCTGTTCCACTTGACGCTGTTCAAGTCCGAGTACTCGACGAAAACTCACAAGCCATGGAAGGTGTGAGCGTTGAAGCACGGCAAAATGACATGACTCTTGATTGGTCTGAATCAAACTCACTGGGATTTGCAAACTTTTTTACACTCGAAGAGGGAACGTACGATATTGTTGTCGTTCCAAGCCAAAGCTACAACTGTTCTGACTGTGCAGCATATGGTGAAGAGGAAGTCGAGGTAACTGTTGAGCGCTCGGGTGGAAATTATACTGGCGGGACAGATACATACGACGTTGGTGATATTCAACTTTCGCTCGGTGATATGCTCCTTGATATTACTGTTGAAGATCAAAATGGTCAGCCTGCTCCTAACCTCTACATCAGTGGATTTCTCATTCCTGATTTTCCAGGTGGATTCGGCGGCGGAGAAGGCGGGGGCAGCGGCGCTCTCGCGGCTGATGTTGAATACTTCTCTGGCACAACTGATAATTCAGGTACTTTTCGCGCGGCCGTTCAACCCGGACGGTGGGGACTCTCTACGTACTCTCAAGATGGCTCATACGGTGATTCGTACGAAGAAGTCGAAGTTCCTGAAGGAAATGGCACAACTGACGTTACCATGACCGCGAATGCAACGGATTCTACTATTACCGTTACGATTCAAGATGAGAACGGAACCGCTGTCCCAGTAGAATCTGGATCATATGCGAGTGTTTCTTGTTACGATGAGAACTACACCTCGTGGTTCTTCTCAGATATTCAAACTGGTCAAAGCTCTGCTACGATTAATGTCGTTGGTGGCACCAATGCACCAATTACATATACCTGTGACTTTTACTCTGATGGGGCTGGTGCTGCGCCTGCTCAGGTTGAAGTTTCTTCTGGAGACGATGCGACTGCAACCATCACTCTTCTTTCTACTGATTGTAGAATCCATGTATCTCTTCAAGATGGGGAAGGAAATACAGTAACTGGCCTTGACGGTTCGGCAGACGCTTTTACTGTACCCGAAGACTTCAACAATCCACAGTCTAGTATTTTTCACTATGCTGGTTCATATCAGCCAAATGAAGATGGAGTGTATGTCCTTGAGGTCATCTGTGGCATTACGTATGACGTGAGCTTCTTTCAGTTCCAAGACTTTGGAGGCGGAGATACTGGCGCTGTTGGCGATTACATCAACGCCAACTTCTTTCAAAGTGTAACAACAAGTGAAGGCGCAAGCCCTCAAACAGTTACATTCACACTCCTTCAAGCTGATGCAACAATGAATGTTACCGTTCTTGATGAGAGCGGAGATCCAGCCGCAAATACTTGGGTTGATGTTTTTAGTGATAGTAGCCCCAATATTGCAGCCATCACAAAAAAGGTTGGACGGGTGAACAGCGAAGAAGTTGGTATCTTTGCCGGGGGTGTAACGAATCAAAATGGTGAAGTAGCAATTCCTATCGTAAGTGGAATTCCATATCTCGTCTCAGCTTGGCTTGATTCGGCGTTTAGCTTTGATGGCTCCGCACCAACAGTGCTCAATCCTCAACCGCAGCAAGTAACA
This sequence comes from bacterium, assembly GCA_030428205.1. Taxonomy (GTDB): domain Bacteria; phylum Bdellovibrionota_C; class UBA2361; order UBA2361; family RFPC01; genus JAUIBK01. Next base: position 99,276 of record JAUIBK010000009.1, on the reverse strand, counting down.
GCTCTTGCTGGTGAAAACGCTGTAACACTCCAAGCTGTAGAACCTGACTTCACGCTTACTATCACACCAAATGCACCAGAGTCACTCGACTGGGTGTTCTGTGCCGTATTTAGCAATGCGGTTAACAGCTTTGCTGATGCAAGTGGTGGATCTGCTACTATTGGACTTCTTAGCACTGGTGGACCATACACCATCTTTTGTGATGGTGCTGCTGGCCCAACGTTCTATTCATCAGGGCCAGTTGCTTACACTGTTCCTGATGGACAAGAGACAGCTTCAACATCTGTTGATATGACAGAAGGGGGGAGCTACTTTGAACCTGAGAGCGTAACGTTTGATCCAAGTAGTGCCCAAACGCTTACACTCCCAGATGACTGTAGTACCATGACTATTCCTGCAAACACTTTTACGAGCAATGGAAATATCACGGTAACATACGGAACGAACACCGATGCTGTTCCTTTCTCTGATTCGGCTACTCCTCTTGGCTCCCTCTTTGATATCAAAGTAGTAAATAGCCAAGGTGAACTTATCCAACCAGCTGAAGGAAAGACGTTTACTCTGACTCTCTGCTATGATGAAGAAGACCTTCCTGAGGGACTTGAGGAAGACCAAATTACTTGTATCGAATCAAACGAGCAAGGAAATGGTCTTTCGGCTGCAAGCTGTGATGTGGATACAGAAAACAACACCGTCACATTTCAGGTTGATCACCTTTCTGACTTTGGTATTAACCGAGCTGAGAGTGTCGTTGGTGGGCTTGGTGCTGTTGGCAACTTTAAGGTGAAGAAGAAAAACGGCTGTAAGAAGAGTACGAACAAACGTAAGCTTACTTTTAACCAAGTTGACGGTGCGTCATCGTATCAAATTACTGGAACACGAACAAAGAAATCGAAAACAAAGCAGTTTTCGAAAACTGTGAACCACAAGAACGGAAAAAGTAAGGGCGTTTACTGTCTGAAAACAAAAAACAAGTGGACCTACTCTGTAACTGTTCGACCAGTTGATGACAACGACACAACTGGAGCGGCTTCTACAGTCCTCTTTAAAGTGAAGAAGAACGGAAAAGCGAAAACGCTTTAAGGGATTCTTAACTTACCGATAGAAGGGCGCGGGGAGAGCTTCTCTCTGCGCCCTTTTTCTTTTGCCCTGAACCGATAAAAAGATCATAGACAGCAATTGACTAAGTTTCATGAGGACACAGGAGGAAGATTTATAACGCGAAGGACGCGATGTTCGCGAAGCTTCACTCTCTTCGCGTACATCGCGTCCTTCGCGTTATAATCCTTTTAGTCAAATGCGTCTCTCTGGAGCACTCTACGGCCTAGTGTTCCGACAAAAAACTGTTTTGAAGTGACACTAGTCCAACCTCGAACCAATCGAATCCGGCAATGAAAAGCAGTGGGTAGTGTTTCCAGTATCGGTGATAAGCACAAGCCCTCCACCGTAATCAGATGGACCATACTGATTACTTCTGAAATGGACCCGTCCACCCCACTGGTCACCATTTGCTTGTCCAGTATTGTAGGTCGTAGCAAAGAGCTCACCGTCTTTGTACACTGAGAGTGTTTGAGCCGTCCAACCGTATTGCTTCGAGATGAGAAAGACAGAACGTGCAGGTAGGTGATCAGGGATCTTAAGAAGATTTCCAATTCCATCCTGGTCTGCAAATTCTCGGATATCCCCCTGGCAGAACCCGGCAGGATCGTTAGGCGTCGTTGTCCCAGTGGCTGTGAGATTTACTCCCCGCAAGAGTCCCGTTCCACCGAGATCGGTTACAAGCGGGGTTAGCGTTGATGAGTCGAGAGAGAGCCTGTGTACTGCTCCATTTGAATCAAGCACATGAAGGGCATCAACGGGACTGTTGTTCTCGTCAGCTACAGTAACCAGGGTCACATCTGTAATTTTGACTCCCAGATCTACATTGACCGTAGTAAAACCACCATTTCCATCAGAAACGAAGGTATCAATAACACTCTTCTTACTCTTCACACGTAAGGCAGCTGGATCAAGAGTTCCGTCATTATTATAATCATACAACAATGCCACAGAAGCTTTCTGAGCAATGGTATGTGATGAGACCTCAGCTCCTTCATGATCAAGGAGATGGAGTGTGCGAAGCTGCTCAGAAGAACCTCCCTCTTCGCTTTCGCCGTCATCGGAGAGGAGCTGCTTACACAGTGCTTTATTGGCTTTCCATTTCTTCTTTGCTTTTTTACGTTTCTTTTGAGAAACGTTAGAATTCTTCTTTTTATTTGCCTTCCATTTTGCGCATTTCTTGGCTGTTGGTGTGCCTGCTACTTGTGCTTGGGGCTCTGCTTGAGAAGAGATAAACAGCAATACAATATCATCTCCACTCCCATGGCATGTTCCGTGATGAAGGAGAAACCCTTCTGGGAGCTCTAAACTTGTTTCCGAAACGGTTTCTCCATCACTGCTATCAAGCACACGGAGTACTCCGGCTGTAGTTATTACTGCCCTATCAGCAAGACCGTCTCCGGTAAAATCACATCCAGCAAACACATAATCATCAGGGACACCAAAATCAGTGAGATCATTGTCTCCACCAGGAACCTTCATACGCCAGGTAAGCACACCGTTCTCTTCGTCCTCACGTACAACAGCAAGTAAAGTATCATGGCCATCGAAGTATTTTCCGTCTGCAAAGATATCCCCTGTTCTTCCAAACTGATCGATATCGGTCGAAGTATCTGATGAAAAAAGCTGGTGACGAAGATAAGTATTCGCTGAACCATCGCCTTCATCTTCTGATTTCACTACATCGGATATCCCATCGCCATCGTAATCGAGCACTACAAGGGGAGAGGGGGTTTCCTCTTCTTGCTCTTGAGCAAATGTGTAAACGGGGAGAAGGAGAAGACTACTAAAAAAATAGCGAAACAACATAACAACACAACCTAACAATGAAGAGATACCCTCACATGAATGAGAGCAATTCTAAGGCCAGCTCGTGTCTGCGAGACACTCCAAGCTAAGCCTTTCTAATGACGGCATTTCTCTTCTTCCACTCAACAAATGGAAGCTCTTTCTCTGCAAAGTGTTACCAGATGTATGGAAATGAATGGATAAAGGGTTGAGAATCAATAGGGGATTTTCGTAGGGGAGTGTGGGTAGATGCTGTCTTTCCGTTGCCATTTTCTCGAACTTTTTCCTCCGTGGCAATAATCAGTGCGGAACACCCAAAGATGATGCCACGGAGGAAAAAGTTCAAGAAAATGGTTGTTCAACCCTCATATTTAGCACCCCCAGCTCAACGAGATGTACTCTCATAATAGATCCTAGACTAAGCACTAAAGTCGTGTATAAGAATGATCTATTACCTACAGGAATTCTTCCATTATGAACTCTGCACCCCACACCCCCGACACCTCTCGCCTCTCTGACCAAATGAACCACTTTGGAAACTCTCTTACCCTTGTCGCCAAAGCGATTGTTCAAAAAAGAAAAGCCAAGGGGCTTGAGGTTTATGACTTTGGCTTAGGAGAAACGAAAGGTGAGCTTCTCCCTGAGATTCTTGATGCCGCATGCAGCGCTTATAGAGATGGAAAGACCAAGTACGGACCTCCTGCTGGATTATGTGAACTGAGAGAAGAAATCATTCGATGGTTAGGGTTCGAAGGAGATTTAACTAAGGATAATGTCGTTGTTACCGTTGGTGCGAAACAGGCACTCTTTAATACCATTGCTACGCTCTGCTCACCTGGTGATATTGCACTTGTGCACCCCACCCCTTGGGTGAGCTATATTCCCCTTATTCATACCGTCTCTGCTCGACCAGAGCTTGTCATTCCACATGATCCAGATATCTCAAGGTGGAAGGTGTCTGCAGAGGACCTCGAACGTTGCCTCTCACTCCACCCTCAAGCCAAGCTATTCCTTGTAAATAGTCCGTGTAATCCGACAGGACAATCTTATACAGAGGAAGAGCTTCTTGGCCTTGTAGATGTTTGCGTTGCATATAAGGTCTTCTTTGTTCTTGATCGACTCTACTGGAAAGTACTCTTTGATGGCAGAACATACCCAAACCTTCCAACATCTGGAGAAGCTGCCCAATGGATTATCCATATTGATGGCTTATCAAAAAACTTTCGCAGCACTGGAGGACTACGAATCGGTTGGACAGTAGCCCCAGAAGATATCACCGAAGCAATGATTCGACTCCAGAGTCATACGACTTCTGGCCCCTCAATGCCAGCGCAACACTCTGCTCTTGCCGCAATCAAAACTCCATACAACGATGAGATGATTGTTGAACTTGAAAAGAAGAGAGCTATCTTACAGAGTGAGACGGAAGGAATAGAACATGTTCGAATCTATCCCACCGAAGCATCGTATTATAGCTTCTGGGATGTACGGGGTGCTTTTGGAAAATCAACTCCCAAAGGGGAAAAACTCGAGAGCTCTTTTGATGTCAGCCAATATCTCCTCCATGAGTATGGAGTTGTAACTGTTGCTGGAGAAGCGTTTGAGCAAAACGGATTCTTGCGGCTTATGTTTCATATCGATAATGAAACAATTCGTACTGGGATGAAGAAAGCGAAAGAGGCATTTGCTGCGCTTAGCTGAGTAGGCTGAGGCCAAGAATAAGACCAAAGCCTATATTCAGCCCTTCTCTGACTCTAACCCTGAACTCCACCAAACCACTTCGCCACTTCTCTGGGAGACACTTTGGCTCGTTGTTCAACCATGCGAAAACGCTCCCGAGCTCTCTTACGTAGCACCCAAGCCTCTCTTAATCCTTTGAGAGAGCTACGTTCTTTTAGGAGCACAGCAAGCACAACGAGTAAATTTCGCATCACGAGTCCCTGCCACCAAACACGGGGATAGTGAAGAAAGGATAGGTTATTAAGCTGGAGCAAAAAGCGGTTTTTGACTCCTAGACTGTTAATCACTTCTGGAAGCTCACCACGCCGCTCGGGGGTAACGCACCGTTTATGATAACCAAACGCTTCTGGAACATAGAGACATCTCCATCCCAGCCGTTGTGCGCGCCAGGCAAGATCGGCGTCTTCTCGATAAGCAAAGAAGGCCTCATCAAAGAGCTGCGTCCTCTCACCCACTCCCTCTCTTAGATCTGGATAGACGTCAAAGAGATCGTCTTCATGCTCGTTGCCACGAAACGAAACATCTTCAATAAACCCCCTTGAGAGCAAGAGACACGCTCCAGTTCCTCCAAAAACAAACTCTTCGCTCTGATACCGCTCAAGTGCGCCACTCTCTGCTCCGCGATCGAAGTGCCTCAACGCAGGAGTCACGACAATCCCAGCGCTATCAACCGTAGCAGGCTCAAGGAGTCTGAGTTGCTCGTTGGCACGGAGCAGGAGTGGTGTCACAGCACCTACCCGTTCAAATTTCTCAACTGCAAGCACAAGCTTTTCAAGTGCTGGTGGGGCAAGAGCTAGATCGGGGTTTAACACTAAGAAGTAGTCTGCATCTGAAGCGAGAAATCTTGAAGCCGCGCGGTTATGAGCACCAGCAAAACCGAGATTGCCCCTACTTTGGAAAAGTGACACCGATCCTTCAAAGTGCTCTCTTATAAGCTGACATGTCTGATCACTTGAATTGTTATCGGAAATTGCTATCGTGAGATTATCACCAACCGTATAGTGCTCTAGCCGGAGCAGTGCCTCAAGACATGCAGGGATACAGTCAGCACTATTATAGGTAACGATACTGATAAAAACGTGAGGGGCTTTCACGCATCTGGTCTTTAGAGCCCGAGCCGTGTTTTGAGCCTTTCATGCTCATCCCACATCTGCTGAGGCAACTTATCCCCAATACCCTTGAGGAAATCTTTTTGTGAATCAATCTCCTCTTTCCAGTCGTCAGTGCTGATCTGAAGGAGCTTAGCCACTGTTTCCTCAGAGATGCCAAGACCATCTGTATTTAAGTCCTGTGCAGTTGGCTGGAATCCGAGTGGCGTTTCTTCTGCATGAGCATCTCCTTTAACACGCCCGAGAACCCACTCAAGAACACGCATGTTCTCACCAAATCCTGGCCAGATAAAGTTGCCATTCTCATCGGTACGGAACCAATTGACGTGGAAGACTTTTGGCATATTCTTTCCACCCTTGGCTCCCATATCAAGCCAATGTTGGAAGTAGTCGCCTGCATGGTAGCCGATAAAGGGGCGCATCGCCATTGGATCACGCTTAAGCTGACCAACAGCGCCTATAGCAGCCGCAGTAGCTTCTGAAGCCATAGTTACTCCCACGAAAGTGCCGTGTTGCCAATCTCGTGCTTCGTAAATGAGCGGAGCTGTTTTGGCGCGACGTCCACCAAAGATAATTGCTGAGATAGGAACGCCACGTGGGCTCTCAAACTCACCCGAGATACACGGACACTGAGAAGCAGGAGCGGTAAAGCGAGAATTTGGATGCGCGGCTTTCTCTCCACTTTCAGGAGACCAGTCGTTTCCGTGCCAATCTCTGAGATGCTTTGGTGGCTCAGGAGTCATCCTCTCCCACCACGGAGTCATGGTATCGAGATCAAGTGCTGTGTTCGTAAAGATCGTATTTCCCTTAGTTGCAGCGAGCGCATTAGGGTTGGTTTTCTCAGAGGTCCCCGGAGCTACTCCGAAAAAACCAGCTTCTGGGTTAATGGCGTAGAGTCGCCCATCTTCACCGAAGTTCAGCCAGGCGATATCATCACCTACCGTTTCAACTTTCCAACCCGCATCTAAAAAAGCCTTGGGCGGAACGAGCATCGCCAAGTTTGTTTTTCCACACGCAGATGGAAACGCAGCACAGACATAATGCTTTTCACCTTGAGGGTTCGTGATCCCAAGGATGAGCATATGCTCCGCCAGCCACCCTTCGCGCTTTGCTTGAGTTGATGCAATTCGGAGCGCAAAGCACTTCTTGCCTTGAAGAGCATTTCCGCCGTAGTTGGTATTAAAGCTAAAAATCTCTTGAGTATCAGGGTAATGGCAGATATAGCGCTCTTCCGGGTCGAGGCTTCCAATGCCGTGCATACCTTTTACAAAATCCTCGCTATCATCTGGCAGGTTCTTTAACGCCACCTCTCCAATACGAGCCATGATACGCATGTTCTCTACAACGTACGCTGAATCAGTAAGCTCAAATCCAACCTTTGAAAACGGAGAACCATCTGGCCCCATAAGGTAAGGCACAACATACATGGTGCGCCCCTTCATGCTTCCTTCAAAAAGAGAGTGGAGCTTCGTGCGCATCTCATCGGGATCGATCCAGTTATTTGTGGGGCCCGCATCATCAGGAGATTTTGAGCAAATGTAGGTGCGGCCCTCGACGCGAGCAACATCTGAGGCATCAGATCTAGACCAGAAGGAGTTTGGATACTCCTTCTCGTTTAAAGGTGTAAAGGTGCCGTCATCAACGAGCTTTTGGCATAGCCTCCTGGATTCGTCCTTAGAGCCATCAATCCAGACTACTTTGTCTGGTTGACAGAGACGTACAGCTTCATCTACCCACGCGTTTACTTTAGCATTTGTGCAAGTCATACCGATTCTCTCCTTACAGGTCGAGAAAAATGAATATTATCAGACAGTTGCGCCGTTGATTCTGGTTCTACTATATCGTACTCAGATGAAATTACAAGTGAAGCTCAATTGAGGGAAAAAAGACGAGAAAAGCAACCCTGACTGATGCCAAGAAAGAGGAAGGTGGTACCATTCGGTCGAGTATTAATTACCCTGACACTTCTCCACTTTGGTCTTGAGACTCCTTCCAAGTGTAGTACCTCCGAGCATCACTCGGAAAGTGGTCTTCAAGCTCATTTAATGCACTTGCAATATCAGAGTCATCATATAAATCCGATTCTTCAAGCATCTTCATTATTTCAAAGGGAGTACGAGCCCGCTTCATTATTCCAAGTGCTTCTGCTGCTCGATCTCCATGATAATAAGCAAGCAACTCTCCTTCACCGGCAGCATGTCTGAATTCATGCTCAAGTGAGGCAAGCATTCTCTTATACTCGCTTCCAAGCATTGTTACCGTTGAGGGGAACAAATTCTCTACTTCAGGAATTGATATGGGAACCTCAACTGCATGAATCGCGCGATCATAGTGCGCTCCGGTTTGAATAGCTTGCGTCAGATCATCACCAAGAACCATACAAAGATTTACAAAATCTGCGCGCTCTAAAAAATGTACGGGCGGAAGAGGAACATCTGTCCCTTTCACCGTGTTATTGCTTACGAGCGTACCGACTGGAAAGTAGCTTCCACGTGCAAATAACCTCTCCGGTGAGCCAAGCCGAACCTCAACAGTGGCATCATTGGGAACTTCTCGTCCAACACGGGTAAAGTTTTGACGGTAATGCCGAAGAATTGATACGGACAAGAGCTCCTGTTCTGGATGAGAAAGCTCAGAAATATCTCCACAATCTTCGGGAGGATTTGAGAGGACATCAACGACAACCATCACTATTCATATCTCCGCATCGTCATACATCGAAAGCATTAGGAATACTTACGTGTTATGTACGGACAAAAGAAGAGTGACCTGTAATTTCAAAAAAACGCTTTTGCATCAATATGTTATGAACACGAAGATAGAGTGGCTGCAGGCCTCCTAGCGATTGAAACGCAAGATAACCAGAAAACGCCGAAAGAGCATCTCTTTCGCAACTCTCTCTCTCTCTCTCGCACTTCAGAAACCCTTTTCGTGAGCTACCAAAGTAAAGCGGTATACCAAAGGAGGCGAGCTCACCAAAACGATGAATGAGTTCCCAGGAGTCGTTAGGATACTCACTCAAAAAGCCACCCATACCTGGATCAAAGATAAGGTTCCTCAAGGGGAGCCCATGGCTCTTGGCTTCTCCTGTGACCTTTTCATAGAAAACTTTTATCCGCTCGATGATGTCACCGCCAGGCGAAGGAGAAAAAACATGTGGAGCGCTACACCTTGAATGCATCACAACAAGTCTTGCGTCATTCTCGGCAACAAGGGAGAAGATCTCTTTCTCAAAAAGAGGAAAGACGTTGTTTATCATATTCACTCCCAGTTGGAGTGCCTTCTTTGCCACATGAGCACGATATGTATCAACACTTACTGTGCCGAATTGGAGCAACTCCTGTACGACTGGAGCAATTCTTCTCCACTCCTCATCTGCCGTTATCTCACTTGATCCAGGCCTGGTTGAAACACCACCGATGTCAACAATCGCAGCGCCATCAGCAAAGAGCTGCTTACCATGCTCTATTGCAAGAGAAGGTTCAATAAAGCTTCCCCCATCTGAGAAGCTATCAGGAGTAACATTTAAAATCCCAACGAGAATTGGAGTGCTATTTTGCTTATTCGGAGCCACTTTCGATGATCTTCTGCAAGGTAGGAAAGCTGAGATCCTCTAAAAGCTTGCCATTCACCCAAAGCGATGGTGTCCCTCGAAGCCCAAGAGAATCTCCAAGAGCGATTTCTTTCTGAATTTTCTCAATCTGCCTATCTGATGCAAGGCACTCGTTCATGACTTCGGAGTCAAGAGAGAGAACATCGCTCCCCTTCATAATCGCTGTGCGGATGACACTTGGCATCTCATCTTCGTCTATTTCAGCCAGAGTCATCACATATGTCATAGCTTCGAAATACTTCCCCTGTTCGCCAGCACACCGCGTGAATTCAGCAGCAATACAAGCATTGAGGTGAAAGTCGTGAACGATCCCAGGGTTACATGCCTTATCGAGTGGATAGTTGCGGTATGAAATGCTCAGACGTTGAGGATAACGTTTGTGGAGCTCTTCCAACACAAAGTAGAAATCTCTACAAGCAGGACATTCGAAATCAAAGAACTCTACGAACTTCACGGGAGCATCGAGCGGCCCTTTTAGATAGTCCTGCATCGGCCCGGGGCCTGGATCGTGCGAAAGAGCAACTTCACTTCCTGCTTTCCACTCTTTTTCAGAGGATTCAGCACGCTTACTCATTCCATACGAAGAGACAATGCTTGGAAAGGCGTACGACACACCCGCAAATACGAGCACAAGTAAGATCGTCGTACGAAAGAAAGCGTTTTCTTCGTTTGTTCGAGTTTTCCATCCGCCAACCAATGTGAACGGAAGGAGAACCAACTCCTTTAGCCCCGTCCTATAGCGCCCTACTTTGCCTAGTTGTGGCTCGACAAAAAGTAGTACAAGAAAAACCAGAAGACTTACTGTGTAGAGAGACAAACAGATAGGACACAAAGAGCCAATCTCTGTCTTTGAGATATAAAAGAGGAAAACGGAGACGAGAAGAGATACGAGGGAACAAAAAGCTAACGCAGAAGCTATCTTTTCTCTTACAACCTGCTCACGTGAGACAACCAGAATGCTCAAAACGAAAAAAGTTAAGTAATACCACAGCCCATAGGTCCCGATGGGAAAACCAAAGAGCACAGACCAATCGCTCTCAATTGCTCCAGCACAATGAATGGTTTCTGATACATCACAAAACGCTGAAACCTCCTGCTCTCCGATAACATAAAGAATATGCTCATAAACAGAGAACGCCGAGAGGCCTGCACCAATAAGCGAGAAAAACGAAAGGAGTCGATAGAAGAGTTTCATACCCAAGAAGTATAGTGGGGGTTAAGCTGTAGCAAAAGCTCTTAAGCGATCCGCTACTTTTTCTGGGGTAAAACCGTATTCTTCTGCGAGCTTTTCTCCTGGAGCAGAGGCTCCAAAGTGATCAATCCCAATCGCCTCACCACAACGGCCTATTATATCTCGCCAACCACGAGTAATACCCGCTTCAAGCGAGACACACTTGGCTCCTTTGGGGAGGATAGCCTCTTGTTCAGCATCTGAGAGCTCCAGAAAGAGCTCCTTACACGGCATAGACACAAGGCGATACGAGATTCCATCCTTTTCAAGGAGATCAAGCGCCTGAGCAGCAAGAGACACTTCAGAACCTGTAGCAACAATCACTCTATCGGTGTGCTCTTTTCCTGAAACGACATACGCACCTTTGAGAATATCCTCATCAGTAGCATCCGTCTCAAGTGGCTCAACGCCCTGCCTCGTAAAGAGGAGGGTGCTTGGACGATCTTTCAAGTTAAGTGCCTTCCAGTAGCTCAGAGCTACCTCGCGTCCATCTGCAGGACGAAAGACGTAAAGGTGAGGAATGATACGGAGCGATTCGATGTGCTCAATCGGCTCGTGTGTTGGTCCATCTTCTCCAACCCAAAAACTATCATGGGTAAAAATAAAGAGGGACTGAAGATGCGAGAGTGCCGCAAGGCGAATCGTTGGCCGCATGTAATCAGCAAAGACGAGAAACGTTGCACCATAAGGAATCCAACTCTGTTGATATGCAAGCCCGTTCACAAGCGCGCCCATTGCGTGCTCTCTTACGCCAAAGCGAATATTTCTTCCTGCATAATTTGATTTTGTGCAATCAGCATCGTCTTTAATCAGTGTTTTGTTTGATGGCTCAAGATCCGCAGAACCACCAAGAAAGAAAGGTAGCTTTGAGGCGATAACCTGGATTGCTTTTCCAGACAGGCCACGTGTTGCATCTTTTCCTTGTCCGGCAAAGGCGTCGAGGAGCTCTTGTTTTAGCTCAGCGGGAATCTCCCTTGAGCACTGAGCCTCATACTTTGCAGCAAGTTCTCCATTTGAGCTTTTCCAGCTGGCAAAATCCTTCTGCCACTGCTCGCATTCACCTTTTCTCTGAGAAACAACTTCCACGCAGAACGTCTTCACTTCTTCTGGGATAGAAAATGACTCTTCAGCCGTCCAGCCAAGCGCTTTCTTGGTAGCGTCAAGATCGTCTTGCCCAAGCGGTGCGCCATGTGAATCAGCTGTGCCAGCTTTTGACGGACTGCCATAACCGATGGTTGTACGCGCACAGATAATGCTTGGCTTATCCGTTTGAGCCTTTGCTTTCTTAATACAATCAGCTATTTCTTCTTGGTTATGCCCATCACATGACTGGACAAACCAACCGTAGGATTCAAAACGCTCTGGAACTGACTCTGTAAAACAGATATCTGTTCCACCACCGATAGAGATTCGGTTGTCGTCATAGAGATAAATAAGATTATCAAGAGCAAGGTGACCAGCTAAAGACGCAGCTTCAGAAGCTACCCCTTCCATGAGATCCCCGTCACTCACAATCCCATAGACCATTGAGCCAAAGAGATCTCTTGAGTACATCTCTGCTAACTTTTTCTCAGAGAGTGCAATACCAACTCCGTTAGCAAAGCCTGCTCCAAGAGGGCCAGTCGTCGTTTCCACTCCGGGGGTCATTCCAAACTCAGGGTGACCAGGAGTACGACTCTCCCACTGGCGAAATGATTGGATATCTTCAAGAGAGAGATCGTAACCAAAGAGGTGCAACATTGAGTAGAGAAGCATTGAGCCGTGCCCTGCAGAGAGCACAAAACGATCTCGACCAGCCCACTGAGGCTCAGAAGGGTTAAAGCGGAGAAACTGGCTCCAAAGCACCGCTGCCAGATCGGCTGTCCCCATCGGCATCCCCGGGTGTCCAGAGTTCGCTTTTTGAACAGCCTCGGCTGAGAGTACACGGATAGTATTGGCTAAGAGGTGACTGACATCAGTAGTATTCATCGCTGGTATTCCTCAGGTGATAAGGCGAAGCAACTGTAGTGAATTCTGGGGGAGATGTCTATGAGAGCCCCCTGTCCTTAATAGGCACAACCACCCTCTTCTGGCCCTAGTCCTAGTCCTTGACCAAGCAATCTTCGGGAAGCCCTCGGTCTAGATCCGGGAGCAGGAATACGAAATTCTCTGATAAAAATCAAGGAGTTGCCACGTCACCACTTATCAGTAACCCCGCCACTAAATCCCCAAGAACCAAGTTGGCACGTCATCTGCAATAGGAATAAATACCCTTTAATAACACCGACTCTACGCGGTGAAGAAAATACTGCCTGACTCCTCGTTAAGTGCGTGCCCCCACGCACTTAACGATTTTTTTTGCCCTACACTCCAACTCTCATTCTCCGTCCTGATTCCAAAATCCCAGTCCTAGTCCAATTTCTTGGCCCTGGTCCTGGTCACGCAGTCGAATTTGATCTGAGAGGGTTTTCGGACGGTAAGAAATGGACCAGGGCCAAGAAATTGGACTAGGACTGGGATTTTGGACGATAGAATCTGGACCGCCGTTGGGAGAGAAGCTGTAGGCGGACGAGGTAACTACTTCTGCTGCGAATGCTCAGCGAGGAATTTTTTGACTTCCCCCGCAAACCACTCAGGATGCTCAATCATAGGAGCGTGACCGCAATTTTTAACAGTCACAAGCTTTGAGCCAGCGATATTATCTCGGAAAGCTTCTGCAACATCCATTGTTGTCACGGTATCGTCTTCTCCCCAGAGGAGAAGCGTTGGAAGTTTAATCTCTTTGAGACGATGGAGAAGATTATCTTTTTTAGCGCTTCGAGCCGCGTGAATGAGATTTAAGGTATTCATGCGGCTTTCTAAGATTAAGCGCACTTCCTCTACAGCTTCGTCAGTAACAAATTCTTGGTTATAGAAAACTTTTGCGAGGTGCTCGCGGATAAACTTCTCTCCCATTCGAACAGGAAGAGAATCAACAGAGTGTTCGTAGAGCCCAGAGGTACCAGAAAGCACAAAGCAATCAACTAGCTCAGGAGAAGCAAGGTAGAGCCGCATCGCAACATGGCCACCAAGCGAGTTTCCGCAGAGAACGACTGGGTGATCGAAATGTTGACGGATATAATATTCAGTGTACGCAGCAAGTGCTTTCACCTTAACTTCAGATCGGTGTCCCGTCAGAAGGGGGAACCCAAAAGCGTATGGCTTAGAGTATTCAGCAAACAAGGGGATCGTGCTATCCCAGTTGGACATAGCACCAAAGAGACCATGGAGTAAGAGCATGTCGGGACCAGAGTCTCCGTGGCACGAGACACTGAACTCGGGCTCCTTGCGAGTTTTTAACCATCTCGGTTCACACGCTCCCATCGAATCAGCGGAAGCTTGTACGGCGTCGAATATCGAATTATTCATTTACATCTCTGAGCTCTGGGACAAAAAACACAGAAACCACCCAGAATTACTCCACAATAACCCCTACGCTATAGACCTTTTAGAGGTCGAGTTCAAGCCTATGGGCATGTTCTTGAATAAGCTCATAGCGACCAGAGGAGTCTCTACCTAGTAGACTACTGAGCATCTCCTGAGCCCCCATGTCATCATCTATTTGAATTTTAAGCATTTTTCTTGTGCGAGGATTGAGTGTTGTCTCCCAGAGGGTCTTTGGATTCATCTCCCCAAGACCTTTAAAACGCGTGATATGAGCTTTGGCTCTGACACCACGTTTGGCGAGAATTTCGTCTTTTTCCTCGTCACTATAGACCCAGTGCACAACTTCCGTTTTACCCGAGCCAACCCTGATACGATATAGCGGAGAGAGCGCTAAGTAAAGATGACCAGCTTCAATGAGTGGCTTCATGTACTTATAGAAGAAGGCCATTAAAAGAGAGGCAATATGCATCCCATCAGCATCGGCATCTGTCAGGATCACAACTTTCCCGTACCGAAGCTTGTTAAGCCGTATCGCTTCTGCGTACCCACAACCAAGTGCAGACACAAGATCGGTCAGCTCTCGGTTATCTTTAACTTTACTAGCAGGAGCAGAGATAGCATTTAAAACTTTTCCACGAAGAGGTAAGACGGCCTGTGTTTTTCTGTCTCGCCCTTGCTTTGCGCTTCCTCCCGCAGAGTCACCTTCCACAATAAAGAGTTCGCACTTATCTGGTCTTGTCGAGGAGCAGTCCGCAAGCTTACCAGGAAGGTTAAGTCGGTGACTTACGCCAATTTTTCGTGAAACACTTTGCGAGGCCGCGCGTGCAGCAGCGCGTGCTTTTGCCGCTAGCACGACACGCTCAATGAGCTTCGAGGCAAGTTTTGGATTTTCATTGAGGTGATTCTCAAACGAGCGAAGCAGGTTTTCAACGGGAGCTGCTACTTCCGAATTGTTCAGCTTATCTTTTGTTTGCCCTTGGAACTGTAATTGGCTCACTGAGCCAGGAACATTTACCGAAACAATAGCTAAAAGCCCTTCGCGAATATCGTCAGCCGTGAGCTTCACGCCACGAGGAAGGAGGTTATGGACTGAGATATAATTTCGAACCCCTTTCACTAAACCACTCTTAAACCCGTCTGCGTGGCTCCCTCCCTCTTTCGTGTGAATACCGTTAACGTAGGAAAAGAGCTTCTCGGAGGTGTTTTCCGTCCAACAAAAAGCAGCTTCAATCTGTATCCCATTTGCTGATTCAAGATAAAAATTCTCACCAGCCACAGGGGAAAGCTTTTGCTGTTTGAGCAATGTTTCAAGGTACGAGCGCAAACCTTCTTTATAACAGTGCTCTACTTTTGTTCCTGCAACCTCATCAACGAAGGTTAGGCTTAGTCCCTTATTAAGAAAAGCCTTCTCCTCGATCATCTGATTGAGATCTTTGGAAGAGAACTCTATAACGCGGAAGATCTCACTATCTGGCCGAAAGAAGATCTTTGTTCCGTGAGCCTTGGTTTTCTTTCCCTTCTTAAGCGCCGCAAGAGGCTTTCCCCTCGAGTAGCTCTGCGTCCAGCTGTATCCATCACGAGAGACTTGCGCTTCAAACTCCTCTGAGAGCGCGTTTACGACAGAGGCCCCTACTCCGTGAAGCCCACCAGCAGCTGCATAGTTTTTCTCCGAGAATTTTCCGCCAGCATGCAGGGTTGTCAAAATGATCTCAATGGCCGGGCGTTTAAACTTCGGGTGTTTATCAACTGGTATTCCACGACCATTATCTTCGACGGAAAGGCTCGTGCCATCTTCATGTAGGGTAATGGTGACCGAATCAGCGTGACCATTCATAGCCTCATCGACGGCGTTATCAAGGATTTCACGCGCAAGGTGGTGCAGCCCGGCTTTTTCTGTCCCACCGATATACATCCCAGGACGTCTCCGAACGGGCTCTAACCCCTCGAGAACTTCAATGTCTTTTGCTTTATACGATGAACTTTTTGCCATTCCTCTTCCCTACAAACACTCTACCGTAAGGATTTCGCCTCGGGCGAGAACTTTTGTTCCCTTTAGCCCACGTCTGCCTTTTGTGACTTTTCCAGCTGGCACCTCTTTGACTCTTCCAGAAACGGGGTGAACACGGAACTTAGCTTTCCCTTTCCAAGAATGCGCCGCTACAATGCGGTCCCCTTCTCGGATGCTCATCAAGATAACCCCAACTGCTGGGTTGTTTCGCACCGGAATTTCTTTCTTTGCAATAGAAAGCCCTGAACCATTCTGGGTAAACATGGAGAAGGATGTTGAAAGTGGGCTTACAGAGATGAGCCCATCGCCGTCGCGCACCTTCATAATACGCTTACCGTTCTTCTTGATCCCATCGATCTCTTCAACCGTAAGGGCGTACCCCATTCCCTTTTGTGTGACCAAAACAAGCGTATCGCCGGCCTTGAGAAGTTGTTGAGTAGTGTCACGAAGCAGTTCTGCTTGCTTCTCTTTACTGTCCTCTTCTAGAACAGCAAAGCTATCAACAATCTTCTCACCATCACGAAACTTCAATATCTTTTGTACCGGAGAGCCGTACCCACTTGAGGACGGAAACTCTGTAACAGGAAGCTCATAGAGATAACCAAGGTTCGTAAAAAAGACGACCTTATCAAGGGTAGTCACTACATGACCACGGTGGATACTATCGCCTTCTCGGATACGGGTAGAACCAAGATCGTTTGTCTGACGAATTCGCTTGAGCCAACCATCAGCGGTAACAATGGCGTAGACCTCTTCTTGCACAACGTAGTCAGAAGCATTGAGCTCTACATCAACGAAGTCTTTTACCAATTTACTGCGACGCTTATCAGCGAATGCCGCTGCAACAGCTTCGAGATCTTTTTGTACAAGGTTTGCAATTCGCTTCTTGCTCTTGAGGATCTTATCAATCTCATCGACTCGCTTTTGCTTATCTTTCAACTCACCTTTGATATCAGC
Source organism: bacterium (assembly GCA_030428205.1). Lineage (GTDB taxonomy): Bacteria > Bdellovibrionota_C > UBA2361 > UBA2361 > RFPC01 > JAUIBK01. Next base: position 82,327 of record JAUIBK010000009.1, on the reverse strand, counting down.
AATATTTGTCTTAGAGAGTTGATAGATACGCATATCGACAACGGCAAACGATTGTTTCTCGGTAAGCTTAAAGCGCTTACGAAGCTTGGTTGCCGCATCTGTTCGACCAGTACTATTTCGTACGATTTTTAAGGCCTCATCGAGCGCATCATAAATAATGACAAGCCCCTCGAGGATATGTATTCGTTCCAGGAGGTTTTTGCGCTCGAACTTAAGGCGGCGCACCACAACTTCGTGGCGGAAATCCAAGAAATGCTGCAAACAGTCTTTGAGAGACAACAGCTCAGGCTTGCCACTACCCGCCCCTGTTGGCGTAAGAGCTGTCAGGTTGACCTGGAAATTACTCTCAAGGTTTGTGTTCTTGTAGAGATAGGCCATGGCGATTTCAGGATCCGCACCAGAAGCAAGCTCTAAAACGACACGCACCGTATCAGTTGACTCATCTCGAACATCGACAACCTGAGGTAGTTTTTTTGATATAATGTGGTCGGCTATCTTTTCAACTATCTGCGACTTGTTGACGGCATAAGGAACAGTAGAAATAATAATTGCTTGCTTGCCACGCGCTTGCTCTTCCAACGTCCAATCAGAACGCATACGAATCGCTCCACGACCAGTACGATAAATCTCGGTAAGCTCCTTCTTGGAGCTGAGGATGGAACATCCTGTCGGGAAGTCTGGCCCCTTAATAAAGTTGGTCAGGCGCGCAGCAGTAATATCTGGATCCTTTGAGAGCTCAATCAGCCCTTTGACCAGCTCACCAAGATTATGAGGGGGAATGCTTGTGGCCATCCCAACGGCAATTCCCGTTGCACCATTGAGTAAGAGGTGAGGAACCTTACTCGGCAACACTTCTGGCTCCATTGTGGTCGAATCAAAGTTCTCACGGTAATCGACTGTTTCCTCATCGATCTCCCCGAGCACCTCTAGAGCAAGTGGAAGGAGCTTTGCTTCTGTATAGCGGTAAGCAGCGGCACCGTCTCCGTCGAGAGAGCCAAAGTTCCCCTGTCCATCAACGAGTGGATAGCGCAAAGAAAAGTCTTGAGCCATACGAACCATAGCTTCATAACAGGCGGTATCTCCGTGAGGGTGGTAACGCGCGAGCACCTCACCAACGACAGCGGCAGATTTGCGGTGATTTCCGGCTGGGCGGAGTTTGAGATTGTTATACATCGCATAGAGAATGCGACGTTGAACGGGTTTGAGCCCATCACGGACATCAGGCAACGCTCGACCTGTGACGACGCTTAGAGCGTAGGTAAGGTACCGATCTCGTGATTCTTTTCTTAAAGAAGTTTCTATTTCTGACATAAACGCACGTACAAAAAGAGACTGAGAGCTCCATTTTGTAGGGGAACTCGGTGTTCACACAAGAGCAGTTTGCTAAAAAAAGTGCAAGTAGGGCTTACAACTACTGCTGTTGTTCTTGCTGTTGGGAAGGTAGTTGCTGAGGCGCTGGCTCATCTATGCCAGAGAAAAGCGGGATCGCCAATACGACTATCAAGGCTGCAAGGAGACCTACAACAACAAGTTCAATGGAACCTTCATCAAGTGAATGGCGCATAGCAAACCCAATAAGAAAAAACCTCTCCCTATTTCGATTCATTTCGAGGCAAAAGGGATGCTTTCAAATCGGCTCCTATGTTAGAAGAAGTCTATGAGCAACGAATCTGGTGAAAATACTGATAAAATTGAGCTTCTCGACTCACTTCTCGAAGGTGATCATGTTATGGTCCACCTCGATTCGAGAGTGCCCGGGGTTGATATCCCCGAGCAGCTAGGAAGAATCCACGATCTGACACTGAAAATGAGTCGACTCTTTCGAGGACGCCTCGATCTCACAGAACATCAAATCGAAGCAGAACTCCTCTTTGACGGGGGATACTACACTTGCATTGTCCCCTATGGAGCTGTCTGGGGTGTTACTGATGAAAAAGGGGAAAGCAAGATCTGGCCATACAGCACCCCAAAAGAGCTTCTCCAGTCACTTCTCGGTCAACAAAATCCCGCCGTGGCTACTGAAGAGACTCAAGAGAGGCCTCAACTCTCGGTCGCGTCTTCTCAAGAAAAGACTGACAGTAGCGCTCCAAGTCCTAAACCAAAGAAAGGGCGCCCTCAACTAAAACGAATTAAGTAATAGGCTATTGAGTTTTCTGCTGAGACTCTTCTTGAAGCCTGTCGTCGTCGGTTCGGTTCCCTTCCTCCTTAGCAGGATCGTCAATCTTCGTTGGGCCAAATGCAGTAAGAGCTTTTTGCTCTTCCCCAGGAAGGCAAAGTGCGTATGAAGCATAGTCAAGAACGGAGCTCTTCTTCGCTTGGCGATCAATCACAACGGTAAACTCAGGTACGCTCATTTTTGTCTTTCGATCACTTGTTGTTGCTTGGCTAAAGACCGAAAAAACAATTTTCCATAATTTCCCTTGAGTGTCGTATACAACCTTGTAGACAGGGAGCATCAACTCTTTGTCGATATAGAGTACTTGCCTTGCATAAGATTGGTATGGGCTTTGAGATTGCAAGGTGAGGCGGTGCACCGTTCTGGGGTAATACACAGCGTAACTCGGAACCCAAGGAGCAGCACCGAGATATTTACGACTCTCAAAGTTCCACTCAAGAGGCCGCCCAAGTAACTCTCGACGGGTCGTGGAGTGATCTTCGCCAGCCATATCACACCCCTCTTCCGTTTTTACCAGAGGAAGCTGATCTTTATAGCGAAACGGTACCAGGAGCGTCTGTTCCTGTTCGAGAATGAGATCTACATCTTGAGTGGCTCCAGACCACGTAAAAAAATCATCGAGGCTTAGAACAGAGCCGTACAGCGAATCACTTCGGTTAACACCGGTAATACGACGAACTTTTTGAAGAGCTGGAGAAAACGTCCACACGAGATCCTCTTGCGGCGAAAGAAAGCGAAACGTTAACCAGCGTAGAGGAGAAAAAGTAGGAGAAAGTGTTAGCTCCACGATCTCTCTAAAAAGTTGTTGCGAATACTTTTCAGAGAATCTCGCCGGAAAAACCCGGCGCAAGGTGCCGCCATATTCACTTTCTAGCTTCTGACCAGCAAAGGTAAGTAACGTAAACCGAGCTTGCAGCGCACCGAGTGACCAATAGTGAGCAAGCGAGTTGAGGAGCACTTTCTGCGCATAGAAGTCATCTCCCGCTGAAGGATCGGCCTCTCCCCCTCCCTCTCTCGCATTAAGAGAGATTCGAAATGGAAAGCCACGAGCGACAACCCCACTTTGTTGTAGTACTCCCTTGGGAGTAAACGAAAGAGGGGTTTCATTCATGGTTGTGCGCAGCCAATCATCATCAACACGCCAATCAAAAGGGAGTTTGTCTGCTGCAGAAAGAGCAAGTTCACCTGACTCGACCAGAGGCACGAGCTCACGGACAAATAGATGCGAATAGCTGGCTACATTTACCGCATCAATGCGTACTGGCTGAACACCAGAAACGGAGATATCTGGTAACGAGAGTGACTCCTGCTCTGAGGTTTCCTTTGTATCAACGAGAGTTTTTTCACGTAGCTCCTCACAATGTACTGAGACACAGAAGAGGAAAGGCAGAACAAAGAGAAAGCAGGTGAAGCCGGAACGTACCATCAAGAGAGTATTCGAAACGGGTTTGTTTCAAGCTTTCGCATCTTCTCCATATGCTCTTCGTACATCTTATCAGATCCTTTCGCTTCAAGATCACGAGAGCGCTGCATCAAGACCTCTTTATCTTCGATAAAGAGCTTTGGATCAGGCTGGTAGATTTCAGGGTGCAGCCCTGTGTCCATTCGAATAGCATCAACGGGACAAGCTTCAACACAATACCCACAGTAGATACAGAGCAGAGTGTCAATCTCATAACGGCCAGGGTACTTCTCAACCGAACTATCAGGGTGCTCTGCTGGCTCAATATAGATGCAACGAGCTGGGCAAGCCGTTGAGCAAAGGTAACACGCTGTGCACTTCACACTTCCATCATCTTTTAAGGTGAGTCTGTGGCGTCCACGGTAACGACTGGGATAGTCACGCCGTTCGTTTGGATACTGAATACTTGCTGAAGCAGGAGTATCTTTAGATATGCCAAAGACATGCAAAACGTGCAGGAAGAAGTTACGGATCAACTTTCCGAATGTCAGCGTAATCCCCTTGGCAATCTCAACAAGGTAGATCCGCTCTAAAAAGGTCATTTCCTCTCGACGTTTCATACTCTCCCTAAAGGTCTATGGTTCTTATGTGCTGAACCTACATCGAACAGAACAAGAACGAAAGATCTCTATCAGCCAGTCTGAACGGTAAAAAGAGCTCTTTCGATAAAAAAAATAACGAACAGGCGCATAACTTCACAAGAAATGGTTGCGTTTCGATAGGTGTTCGAGTCAGTATAGGCACCGTGAGGGACTATAAAGCCCCGATTACATAACAATGTTTTATTAAGGCGTGTCTCATGACAGTCAGTATTGAAGTATTCTACTCTTTCCAAAGCCCATATTCGTACCTCGCTCTTGAGTCGATCTACGATCTTGAAAAAAACTTTGACATCGAACTCCTCTGGCAACCTTACTCAGCTAAGGCTTCGGGCCAACAGGTACAGCCTGCTCCGATCAACCCAGACAAGCTCTCCTATCTTTACGAAGACACAAAACGGTATGCCGCCGAGCACAACATACCGCTCGAATTCCCAGGGACATGGCCACAAGAAGAGTACGATCCGAACCGCGTAACCCGCGGAGCTGTGGTTGCAGGAGACCTCGGCTTTCAGATGGAATACAACTACAAAGTCTTTCACCGCTGGTGGGGCGAAGGGTTAAACCCAAACGATGACGATTTTATCAGTGAGCTTTGCGACGAATTAGACATCGATCTTGGAGAATTCCTAAGCAAGCTTTCCAACTCTGATACCCGCGAAAGGGTAAAGGGAATCTTTAAGCGTGGCCGTAAACTCGGAATCTTTGACACCCCTACACTTGTCATCGATAAAGAGCGGCTCGTTGGTATCGACAAGATTGCTTACCTCGCCGAGCGACTTAAAGCTGGTGGGCACGGGAAATAACCCGGCTACGGGCAAATGCCTCAAGAACACAGATTTTTCGTTCCACTCGGTCACCTTATTCAAGAGAAGCTGACTCTTCCGCTAGAAGTCTCTCTCTGTCGCGATGATTCACACCACATTGTAGACGTTTTGCGCCTCCATAGTGGCGCAGCTCTCACTATTGTAGACACAGACAGCGGTCGCGTCTTTAATGCCTCTCTTGCCTGCACAACCCATCCCTCAACGGCAAAACTCCTCGAAGAGCTCCCTTGCACCCAACCACCCGCAGTAGTTGAAACCCTCGTGTTTGGCCTAAGCAAAGGAAAAAGGAACGATATTGTTTGTGAGAAAGCCACCGAGCTTGGCGTGCAAAATCTTATTTTATGGCAAAGCGAGCACAGCATCGTTCAAGTCAAAGATGCTCAACGAGACAAGAAACTCGAGCGGTGGCAAAAAATAGCTCTCTCTGCAGCCAAACAGTCACAGAGAAATTCGGTGCCCAAGGTCTCTCTTGCTACCTCACTCCTTGAGTTGCTCGAACTCCTTGCACCACTGACGAACTCCAAGACAAGAAAACTCTGCGGATCGCTCCGTAAAGACGCTGTGCCTCTCCCTCAAAGCACACAGGCAAATGGCCCAACACAGTTTGTGATCGGCCCAGAAGGAGACCTCTCTGACAAAGAACAGAATCTTCTGCGTGATCAAGGGTTTGAGCTTGTAAGCCTTGGCCCCTTTACTCTAAGATCAGAAACTGCGGCAATAGTATCTATTGCCATGGTTGAAGCTCTTTGGGGATTCTAACGAAATGAAGTGCCCTGGGTGTAAATTTGTTTGCACCGACTCAAATGATATCTGCCCTCAATGTATGCTGGATCTTCGACCGGCTAAACGGGCTATAGGCGTACCCGTCACACACGAGGACCTGAGCTACAAAGAACTACTTGAAAAAACATTTCCTCAACAAAAATCTGAAAAGAAAAGCAGTGGCTTTTTTTCGTTTCTCCGCGGCTCAAGTAAGCCTTCACCATCAGAGCAAGAGGACCCAACAACTATCCGCGAAATCTCTCAAGAAGGTACTCCACCAGAGCCCCCTATTGAAGACTTAAGCTTTCTAGAAAAAGTCTCAAAAGACCTCTCACAGCTTCCTCCAGCCTCCGAAGAGAAACCCCCATTTAACGTAGAGGAAGTTAAGCCCGAGCGAGAAAAGCCGGTTGAAAAAATCTTTGTTCCTCAGGAACAAGATGTTGAGAACGAAACGACTTCGATGAAAGAGCGAGACGTTCTTGCTGGAATTGAACCGGTGCAAGAAGAAGAGCGTTTAGCGCTGCTTGAGAAGGATTCGTCAACCTCCCCTCCCCAGGAAGCGACAGCAGATAGGCAAGAGCAAGGCACTGTGGTTGATGATGATGTTAGCAAAGAGGTCTCTCATTTGGGAGAGCAGATCTCCTCTCTAGAGCACGAAGAAGAGAGTGAACAACAAGAAGAAATCTTTTTACAACTATCCGAACTCGACAAGCTTATTAACGAAGGGGTAAGCGATTCTCAGCCAGAAGCGGCGCCAGCTGAAGAGGGAGACCAAGAAGAGGTTCTTGTTACCCTTATTGAAGAAGAGGATGGTGGTCAGGAAAATGAGGAGGCTGAACCTGTTGATGAAGCTTCACTTACGATTTCGTTTTTAGAATCCTCTCCTGAGGAAGATGCGGAAGAAGAGAAAGACTTCTCAACCACGGAAGCTACGGAGGATAGGCAAGATCAAGACGAGCTTGTTGTTGAAGGAGAAGAGACGCCCACAAAGAAGAAAGGGCTGTTCTCGTGGTTTAGTAGAGACACCTCTGACGAGATGTCAGTCAAAGAAGCGACAGAGCCTACTTCAGTTCTAGAGTTGAGCGAAGAAGAACCTTCACTTGATGAGGCTGCGGCTGAGCAAGAGCCCTCCTTCGCTCCTTCTTCCGAAGAAGCTACTGCGGGGGAACCAAGAGCAACCGAGCAAGAGCAAGAGCAAGAGCAAGAGCAAGAGCAAGAGCAAGAGCAAGAGCAAGAGCAAGAGCAAGAGCAAGAAGAGCTTGTCGTCTTTGAAGAATCAGAGCAAGACGAGACGCCTCTAGCTACACGGCTTTTTGGATTTTTTCGTAAGACGAAAAGATACGAAGAAGAGAAAATTCAAGAGGTCATTACAGCCGCGTTTCAAGAAGACGTGGTGGAAGAATTGGAAGAGACAGACTCTGAGTACGTGGACGGAGGCGTAGAAGAAGGAGAACAGCAGGAAAAACTCAGCCGGGAGGAAGATACAGAGACCTCTGAACAAGATAATCATCTTAGTGAGGATAGACATTCTGAAGAAAACGAGTTATCTGTTGAAGCAGAGGAAAGTAGAAATGAGCAGGTCACAGAACCCACACCAGATCAAGAACTCGATGACGAGATCGAGACAAAAGAAGGTGAGCTCATTGAGACAAGCATCAACCCGCCCGATAGCGAGCAAGCAACAAAACCACGACGAGGGCTATTCTCTTGGTTTAACAGAGAAAAAAGCAGTGATGTCGCCAAGGAAACAGGCAGATCCGAGGAAATCGGAGAAGACTTACGAGACGCTGAGCACCAAGAAGAAGAATTCATCACGCCGCAACAAGATGAGGATATACTACCTCGAAGCGACGAATCAGAAGAATCACCTCGCTTAGATCAACCCACAGCTACTTCAGACCAAGATGTAACTTCTATCGAAATTGTAGAGGAAGAAGACGAGGTCGTTGCAGAGCAAGAACAAGAACAAGAACAAGAACAAGAACAAGAACAAGAAGAGCTCGTCGCCTTTGAAGAAGCAGAGCAAGACGAGACGCCTTTATCTACTAGGCTTTTTGGGTTTTTTCGTAAAACGAAAAGAGACGAAGAAGAGAAAATTCAAGAAGTCATTACCGCCGCGTTTCAAGAAGACGTGGTGGAAGAATCGGAAGAGACAGATACTGAGCACGTAGACGTAGACGTAGACGTAGACGTAGACGTAGACGTAGACGAGGAAGAACTAATCGAAGATGAGGGTCAAGAAGGGGCAGCAGAAATCCTTGATGACAGTAGAGCTGACCAAAAGATTCAAGCTAAGAAGAAATGGCTGTTCTCTTGGCTTTGGAGAGATAGCTCTGATGAAAAGTCGACGGAAGAAATTCTCGAAGAGGCTTTTGAGCTCTCAGAGGGTGAGGGATTAAGTGACCAAGACCAAGACCAAGACCAAGACCAAGACCAAGACCAAGACCAAGACCAAGACCAAGACCAAGACCAAGACCAAGACCAAGACCAAGACCAAGACCAAGACCAAGACCAAGACCAAGACCAAGAAGAGCTTGTTGTTGAAGAGCAAGAGAGTCAAGAGGAAGTTCTTGAGGAGGATGGCGACAAGGAAAAGCCGCCTACGAAAAAGAAAGGGCTGTTCTCGTGGTTTAGTAGAGACACTTCTGATGAAATAGCGGTCGAAGAAGCCGCAGAGCCTGCTGCAGCTGAAGAGTTAAGTGAAGAAGGATCTTCAGTTGATGAAGCTAAGACTGAGCAGGAGCAGGAGCAGGAGCAGGAAGAGTTTGTTGGGTCTGATGAATTAGAGCAAGACGAAGACGAAGACGAAGACGAAGACGAAGACGAAGACGAAGACGAAGACGAAGACGAAGACGAAGACGAAGACGAAGACGAAGACGAAGCTGCGCCTCTCCCTGGCGAGAGTCAAGAAGAAAGTTCAGTGCTTGTGCTAGACTCGGACCAAGAAGCTACCACAGAGGAAGAAGACGATATTCAGGAAGACTGGTCGCTCGACTCTTGGCTCGAAGACGAGGAGACAGAAGACCCCCTTCCTGAAGAAAACACAACAACCAAACCTCTTCCGCCTGAGGAACCGACTCAATCACCAAAACAAGAAGAAGAGGCATCAAGCACACCAAAGCCTGAATCAGGAGCTTTTAAGAGTTGGTTAACAGCTAAAATTAGAGAAGGGCGAGAAGAGGAGAGAAGAAGGAAGCTAGAAGCCGAGCAGTTTGAAGAAGAAATCAAAGCAGAATCTTTAGTTGACGAGGCTACGACTAAACAAGAACAAGAACAAGAACAAGAACAAGAACAAGAACAAGAACAAGAACAAGAACAAGAACAAGAACAAGAACAAGAACAAGAACAAGAAGAGCTTATTGAGTCTGAAGAACTAGAGCAAGACGACGATGACGACGATTTGCCGCCTCTCGACTACGCAACTCCTTCAAGGCCTAAGCCAACGCCCCTCCCTCCGACTCAGTCGCCTCAATCAGCGAGCTTTGAAGAAGCCGCGAAAATGGCACTCGAAGAGATAAAATCCTTTCCGCATGAGCCTGAGGAGGACGAGCTCGAAGAACAAGGTGAGGAAGACACGACTCCCTCAGGAGATGACACCTTGACCACACCACGCCCTCCACTCTTTGACGGTTCACTCGATGAGATACACGCTCTTTTTGATGAGACTGAAGAGATCCTCAAAAACAATATCTTTGAAAGTTCATTTGAGCTTCATACAGAGCAGTTTCAAAAATCACTTGCCCAACGAGAGGACATAACACTCCTATTTGATCTGAGTGCAGAAGAACTCGAAAATCCGCAAGCTCATTCACTCCTGCACACTCCAACTTCAAGTGACGAACGACATATTCGCTCTGAAGCTCTCGAAGAACAACTTGACGCAACCACAGCCGCAATCGAGCAACCAACCACCTCTCTCGCTGACTTTGCCAAGCAGCAACGAAGTACCAAAGGGCCTCTCTCTGCAAAAATCGATAAAGCGTCATATGAAGTCACCATCCCCACTGCCAGCACGAGACTTTCATCTTTTCTAATCGATATCGCTCTTATCTCCCTTCTGAGCATCCTCAGTGGCTTTATCGCCTACTCTTCTATCGATTCACATGACGCCGTAAAGATATTTCTCTTCAAAAAAGAATACAGCATCCAATGGATCGAATTTCTCGGTATCACACTCCAATGTGGGCTCGCTTGGCTCATTCTCTACCCTCTCCTCTCGCATATTGGACTCGGCTCAACTGTCGGCCAAAAGCTCTCAGATCTGCGAGTGATTACAACAAACGGCATTGCCCCGAAATTCTCTCAGGTGCTGGTCAAAACTCTCCTATTTCCACTCACAACCGCCCTTCTTGGGTTCTTACCGGGTCTTTCTCGCCGCCCTCTCCTGCACGAGAAGCTCTCTTCAACCGTTATCTGCCTAAAGTAACACCCTTTTTTTGACACCCGGACCTTCTTTTTACCGCAGCTTGTCACCCTCTTCATCTTTGTGGTAACTAACAAGACCTTACGTATGCCCAGGTAGCTCAGTCGGTAGAGCAGAAGACTGAAAATCTTCGTGTCGGCGGTTCAAGTCCGTCCCTGGGCATATTCGCTTCCCCTTAAATCTTTGGTTGTCCTATGGCTTGAGGCATAAGCCGACACGAAGATTTTCAGCAAGACTGCCGTATCGCCCAACCTGTTCTGCGTAGCCTTCAAGTAGCAGAAAGAGGCACATACATCGTAGCACTAGAAAACTCAAATGTTACGCTGAAGAGCGGAGCAGAATAAACTGAGGCGAGCATTCCATTACCATTCGCACTGACTAGCTGCGCAGCTCCGTCTCTCCGAAAAAGGTGTTAACCGATGTTCGAGGCGAAGCTCCCCTGTATCACGAGGGAACCATCAGTAACATGAATAGTTCCAGTCACAACTCCATCCTTAATAGAGTCTATACGGACAATCCCTTCTTTAATATCTGGCCCATTAAGCCCCCTGGACTGCTCCCTACCTTCACGGGAAAACGCAAATTTTGCATCAGTAGTTGCTCCGTGGGGAGAGCCAGCATTGCCAACATTGGTTTTATACTCTCCTTCTCGAAGAGCGGTAGTTTCATCACTACCTTTCTCACCAACAATTGAAAATTCTACTCTCATCTTCCCATCGCCTTTGGCAGATTTAAACAACGATTTCTTTGTGGCGGGCTTTTTCAGTTCATAGTTTGCCAACACAATAGTGTGCATTACAGCATCAGATGAAGTAGCTGTTGTAAGAACAGCACTATCGGTAGGCTGAAATGAAGACGCCTTGCCATCAAGAACAACGTCTATATTTGACTTCTTGCTGCAACCAGCGAGAACACAAACTCCAAGTATGAGGGTAATAACTGTAAAAACTCTTCTCATTGCATTACTCCAACACAATAAACTACTGATAATTAATATTCACGAACTTAAAGCGAAGGATCAACTACACAATACGCTCTAGCTGATATCGTCACATTGAGAGCCGTCCCTCCTGACCAGTTCGCATACCCGCAGTCCCAAAAATGTCTACCGCCTTGTATACGAAAGTTACTTTTGTATAGGTGGGGAATAGTATTCGTCGAATGGCATGAACCACCAATAACAATCATTTCCTCAGGGCAGATAGCGGTCACACTATTCCCATGAGAATTACCAAAGGAAGAGATAACCTTATCATTATCTACATACTGAATATCAATGAATCCTTCGGGGCCTTGAGGACCTTCAGGGCCTTGGGGACCTACATCACCCTTCTCCCCCTTTCCTCCAGCCACTCCTTGCGGACCCTCAACTCCCTCAACAGAGGAAGCAATAAGCTCCAAGCTAAATTCGGACTGGCCCTTTTTCGCGTTACACCTTCTTTTAACGATCACTTTACCTTCTGTCGTTACACAAATGCGGCTCTTTGCAGCAAAGACAGCACTCGGCAAGGAAAGAATACTCACAAATGCTATAAAAAGGCTGAGAAATAAAGCGCTAGGTCTAAATGACATAAAAGTTCTCCTTAGAAGTACGAGTATCTCGTCCAGAAAGTTTTTTTACCTCTGAAGAACAGTGGTATAACGAGATACAGCTGGCTAGTGTTACTTCAAGATAGGGTTATCACGAAGTGAAAAAACTTTTTTGAAGTGACACTCATGCACTGTAACATAGGTTACGCTATACTAGGCGTGGTATTTTACTCACCGACACAATCTGAAGTCAATCTTAGGCCGCACACCCCTTACTACTAGCTCAAAGCGCTTCTCAACCAACCTTTTCAATTGGTGCCACAAACTGGCCTGAGACAGGACCATATGGAGTGCTAAGAGCGAAGGTTCCGCAAACTTGTTCATCACTCACAGATTCAACTTTGACCTCTCCATCATTTGCTGAAAGTCCACTCGCGCCTCCTTCCACTGGAATCATAAGCGTAGTCTTAACAGACATTTTACCAAACCGATTCTTCGGGGAGTACGTGCCGACAACTAAGGGCTTGCTGCTATTTGATAGAAGAATATCTAAGGCAAGTTGCCCTTTACCCTCGACCTGACTCTGAGTGATGTTACTAGCAACGTCCTTCGCAGCAACATCTGAGTTGCTCAGTATGATGTGCATCCTCTTTCCAACGAAAGCTGCAGTTGCTTTATTCACTGTGCCAAGATCATAAGGCCCACTTTCTTTAAACTTGTCCCAACCATTCAACTCATTGAGCTTTGTTGAGTCCGGACACCCCTCAGAGTAGGCTGTAGAACACAGCGCAAAAAATACAAAAAAGCAGATAGATAAAGATCGATGAAGTCTTCTCATGCAAAGCTCCTTAGTGAGTCGTTACGAAATAAACGAGATAAAGATTAGCGCTAAAGGAAGGAAGATGCTAGAAAAACCTCCATCATCGTATAACTTCATGAGGTCATTATGTGGCACTTCCCCCCTTCTCAAACCAGTAGCAACGCCTTCTTTATGAACAGTGTTTTTTCCTGTACTGTAGTTTTTTTTATTTCTCTCATCGCCCTATCACAGGCCTTTGCTACCCCAAATCCAAGCATCCCAGAAGTGGGAGCGACTTATGCAATAGATAAAGCACAGTACAAAGTAGTAGGGAGCAGTGCGAATGCCTTTGAATATACCTCTACTGGCGAAAGTCTTGAGATAAAGATCTTAGGAAGCCTTCCAGGCACCATCGTTATTACTCCCGAGAAAGGTAAGATAGTAAAGGTAGATCCTTCTCGACCAATGATTTGGATTGACGGAACTCCCCATAAAGAATTCGTTCGAAACACCTATCTCAAGAAACATGCAAAGGGGAAAACGTTTCTTTTACTTGAATACATCCGATAGAGAACATCTGTTTTGCTTTCGAACGGGAGTCCAGGCGGGTTCTAGCGAATGAGCGGACTTCGATTGTTCAGTCACTCAGGAGCAGTTAAACGGTTTTTGTGATTTAAATATTTTACTTGCTCAGTTAACTCAGTCGATAGAGCAGAAGACTGCCGCATCTCCCTTTTGGCTTCTTGTTAGGCAGCTCATTCTCCCCTTTTTGCACACCTCACTCTTAGATAGCCTTTGCTCTCTACCGTTTAGCTCTCTCATTGGTAGAGTACATTCCGAAGCCAAAAGGGGAGAATTCAGTCCGTCCCTGGGTATATTCTCTTCGCCTTAAACTTTGGTTGCTCTATGGCTTGAGGCAGACTCGCCACTGGCCTGGATGTCCGCGACGCTTGAAGGGAAATACTCTAGGACAATAAGAAGAATCCTTTCTCCATATGGCAACTTCTGTATCCCACTTCGGACAATTCTTTCGACAGCGGAAGAAGGGATCATTCCAGTAGTGCGCAAATCCTGAGGAAAGCGAAACTCCCAAGCCAAAAGTTAAAATAAGTGAGAGCCACCACGAGCGGGTAAAGCGAATCAGAGCCACGATAAGAAGCAAAAAAGATACGCTAGGCACAACAGCATAACGCCCTCCAGCAATTCCATCAAAAGCAGAAATCATCGTACAAAATGAGACGGTAAGAAGGCCGACGAACCCAACAATAAACCACTGCCGCTGTTCCTCTTTCACCAAAGTAGCCGACCAAGCAGTAATAAAGAGAAAAAGAGCTCCGAGAATACTACCCCACCAAGCATACATCGAAGCTCTTTCCATGAGAACATCATGCCACGCCTCATAGGCAAGCTCTCTTCCAAGTATGGGAAAGAGATAGTGATTGATAAACACCGATGATGGGCCAAGCGACCACAGTGTTTCGGAAAATCTTCGAACATCTCCTCCCTCTCCAACGGCCCCAGAGAGAAAGAGTCCTCCTTGGATACACGCGCAAAGAAGAAGGCAACAAACAAGGAGTAAGGTTACGGGATCGCGGCGAGCATAGAGGCGAGCACAAAATGCTGGCACAAGAAAGATAGCGTACACGCCCGATAGACCCGCAAAAAGTAACATGAAACAGCAAAAAGACTTCCAAGCGATACTTCGGTTCTCAAAGTTTTCAAAGAGAATGAGAAAGGTGAATACTCCCAAAAAGACCTGGCTATTAATGCTATTCATCCAAACTTCTGGTGTTGCCGTAGGAGCAAGAAAGATAAAGAGAAGCGCAAAGCAGCGTGAAAACAAAGAATTCCAAAGATAGGAGGAACCAAAAGTAAGAACACTTACTGGAAGAAGCATTACGGCGAACGAAAAAAAAGTTGTCACGAGTGGTGCACTTTCGACGGAAAACAGAGAACCTGCAAGAGCCGCTGGCAAGGATGCAGCTAGATTAAAATACCCACCGACATCACTCTTTTGAAAGAAAAAAAGAGTCTCCCAAAAAGTATGCGAGTATGCATACGCGAAGTATTCTGTAGCCTCTTCGGCCCAAAAACGTGGAAAGAGAAGAAGATTCGGAGCCCTTGATAACAGCACTCCACAAGCAAAAAGAAAAAGTCCCAAACGAAGGACACTCTGAGCTGGTGATGAGACTGCGCCTTGAAAGAGAGGTTCTTGGCTAGCTAGATGTGACTTTTCCACACGGCAAACGTAGCCTAAGTCCCTTTGGAAAGAAACTGGCCTTTTCTTCATACCAGTGAAATCTCCTCACGCGTCTTCCTCTACGGGGTATATAAGTTTCCTCATCGTGTCAGTATTCATTCTCTCTCAAGATTCAATCTGCTATAGTACAACGTATGACCAAGTTCGACTCGGCAAAGAAGTTTCTCTCCCATCTCAAAGAGCAGTCCCCTCCGCCCAGGGCAATGTTACTCTCTTGCAATGAGCATGTACGAATTCAGCCGCTTATCAATGAAATAACCAAGTGTCTCTTTTCGGCACAAGCTCGAAAAACCCTTGAAACAGTTCGCCTACGCGGAAAAGACTTAAAGAACAAAGAGCTCATTCACTTCCTCGACGAGACCAAAGCCCTGTCGCTTTTTACCCAAGCACGGCTCTTCTGGATTCGTGATGCAGATAAAATACCGGCGGCCTCCCTCGACACACTCGTCTCCGCGCTCTCTGACTGTTCCCCCGAAATTGCAATCGTCTTCTCGTGCGATAAAATTCTTTCAACGAACAAACTCCGTAAATCTCTCCAGAAGAAGTCATCCTATCTTGAACTCAAATCACTTCAAGGCGCAGATCTTAAGCGATGGACCATTGCTCGACTACGTGCCGCTGGTGTCTCTCAGTTTGAAGCAAGAGTGCCTGAGCTTCTTATGGAAATCGGAGATAATTCACCTGACCGCATCGCTCCGCTCACAGAACACATCGCTCTCTATGCTGGAGACGACCTTATCGAAGAAAAACACCTCTTTGAAGTTTTTATCACACACCCTCATCCAAATGAGTTTACTTTGATTGACGTCATAGCACGAAAAGATCTCGCGCATGCTGAAAAACTCATTGAAGAGCTCCTCTCAACGGGCAAAAGCCCATTTCTTCTTGTGAGTATGCTCGGCCGAACTATTGGCAACTATATCTCTCTGAGCGCTTTGCAAGATGAAGGAAAGTCAGCAGCTCAAATTCAAGCACAGCTCGGTCTAAAACCTTGGGTCGTAAAAAAAACGACCCAAGCACTTCGAAACTATCCAAAATGGAAACGAGAGAAGCTCACCTACGCGCTCTTACGAGCTGACAGCCAGCTCAAAAATAAATCACTTGGCCCCGCCTCTATCCTCAGTGAACTCGCATATGAAATGAGGCCATAAGCGCTCTATGCTTCGGACAGTTTCCCTGCTTTTCCTCTGCTTGCCTCTCTCACTCCTCGCTGAAACCTCAGCTCCTGTCTCATTGGAATCTTTAGCAAAAGGAAAAGGGGGAGCGGCACAACTGGGGACCCCACTCAGTCCCCACTTTCGCTCGTCAAAAGTAGGGAAATTCATCGGGGATCAATCCCCTACCTCCTCATCTCGTTACCGCGGATGGGACTTTCTTGTTTCTAAGCTCAAAAAAGAAAAAATAGACACCGCCTATCTTGAATCCGTGTATTCATCCCTTGAGATGCCACTCTTTACCCCTGTCACCTACAAACTCAAACCAAAGGAATCAAAACAACTCTATACGGGCTTTACCAATAAGAAAAAACTCAACAAAGCCATCCTGTTTCTTCAAAAACACAAGAATTCCTTCCATACGGCACAATCAACATACGGAGTCTCACCTTTCGTTATCTGCTCTATCTTGCTGATTGAGACACACCTCGGGACCAATACCGGACGACACCTGATTGTAAATCGACTCTCTCGGCTCGCCAGCATATCTGAGCCAAATAACATGAGACACAACTTAGCTCTCCTACAAAAAGACGACGAGAGCGTCACTTTTGCACAAGTTAAACAACGTGGACTAAAACTCCACGAGATGTTTTACCCTGAAGTCGTAGCACTCTTTTCACTCGCATCCGAAAGGGGAGTCGACCTGCTCTCCTTTAAGGGATCTATCTCAGGAGCATTTGGACTTCCTCAGTTCCTTCCAACTACCTATTTTCGTTTTGGGACTGATGGAAACGAGGACGGCGAAGTCTCCCTCTTTCACCCAGACGACGCCATCGCCTCCATAGGCAACTTCCTCTCTGGATTTGGCTGGAAGGATTCGCTCTCTCGAAGTGAAAAAGAGAAAGTTGTTTGGAACTACAACCACAGCCAAGCTTACGTTGACACCGTACTTAACGTAGCTGAACTCCTTAAGAAAATGTAAGCCTTCAGCCTTTGTCCGCTGTTCGAAAGAGAAAGACTTGCAACAAGTTTCTGAAACCATATGATAAACCCCATGAATGATACTACACCTGCCAAACGCGTCCTTGTTGTTGAAGACGACAACGATAGCCTCGCCGCACTAAGCGCCATCCTCGATGCTTTTGGGTATGACGTGCTCGCTTTTTCTTCCGCCAAAGAAGCTCTCGAAAAGATACCTGGTGAACACATCGATATCGCACTGCTTGATATCATGATGCCCGAGATGAATGGCTACGAACTCCTGGAAGCGATGAAAAAAATGCCAGAATTTGAATCTCTGCCAGTCATCATGGTCACAGCAAAAGATCAAGACAGTGAAATTCTCGAAGGGTACCAACACGGGGCAGACTATTACATCACCAAGCCCTTTACCTCCAAGCAGATCGAATACGGCCTCAAACTTTTCCTCTAGGATGCAGATAGATCCGACCACTCACGCATTCCTGAACCCTCAAGGATTTATCGTCCTTGAAGGAGTAAATGGTGCTGGAAAATCCTCACTCCAAAAAAGACTGGCAGAACAAGCACGCTCCTTTGGCAAGTCGGTTCTTGAAACCCGTCAACCAGGTGGAAGCACTCTTGGCTCAAAGATCCGAAAGCTCCTACTCGAAGAAGACGAAGAGAAGTCTCACCTTGCAGAGTTGTTTCTCTTTGCCGCAGACCGTGCAGAACATGTCTCTAAGGTTATCTCACCAGCAATTAAAAACAATGAACTCGTACTATGCGATAGGTACCTCTATTCGACTACAGCTTTTCAGGGATACGGAAGGGAGCTTAATCTTGAGCTTGTAAATACGATAAACTCCCTGGCCGTACAAAACTGTATCCCCGATCTTGTCATCCTTCTTGATCTCGAGCCAGAACTGGGACTTCAACGCACAAAGTTACGCGGCGAAGAGAAAGATAATTTCGAGGAAGAAGAGCTTGCCTTTCACCACAGACTTCGAAACGGATTCATTAATATCGCGCAAGACACCAAGGAACCATTCCTGATTGTTGATGCTTCACAGTCGGAAGAAGAAGTGTATGAGTTTGTGAGGCCGGTGTTTCAGAAGCTGCTCGAGGATCTTTAGCTTCTTGTCTACTGGCGAGATTGGACAACCATTTTAGTGAACTTTTTTCTTCGTGGCTACTTTCTCGTTGTTCATCAGAGTACTGCGCCACGAAGAAAAAAGTTCACTAAAATGGCAACGAAACGAATCTCAGAGGCTTCATTGACTTTCCTTCCTTCGATCCCCACAATGTTGTGCTCAAACAAAATCCGTGAGAGATCATGAGCATGACTATACACTCAACAACCATTATCGCCGTCTCCTATAAAGGAGAGCTCGCCTTCGCTGGCGACGGGCAGGTGACCTTTAACAATACTATCATGAAACACGGAGCGACGAAGATACGCTCACTTCAAAACGGGAGCGTCCTTGCCGGTTTTGCTGGTTCCGCCGCTGACTCCTTTACCCTTTTTGAGCGCTTCGAAGGCAAACTCAACGAATTTGGTGGCCAGCTCGGACGTGCGGCCGTGGAACTTGCCAAAGACTGGAGAATGGACAGAGCACTCCGTCGCCTTGAGGCGATGCTTCTTGTCGGCGACAAGGAGCACCTCTACCTTGTCTCTGGTGGTGGTGATGTGATTGAGCCTGACGACGGCGTTGTCGCAATTGGCTCAGGGGGAAACTTTGCTCTTGCGGCAGCCAGAGGTCTCTTGCGTTCAGACAATCCTGAGCTCACGGCAAAGAGCATCGCTGAAAACTCACTTAAAATTGCCGCTGAGATCTGCCCCTTTACCAACGACAACATAACTATAGAAGTTTTATAGGACCAGTAACGCATGAGTGCTGTAACAAAAGAAGAGATATCACCTCAGCCGACGAACAACGATGACAATCTCACGCCTGCTGAAGTCGTCGAAGCTCTTGATCAGTATATTATCTCGCAAAATGACGCTAAGCGTGCAGTGGCTATCGCTCTTCGTAACCGTTGGCGGCGAATGCATGTAAGCGATGAGTTTCGAAATGAGATTACACCGAAGAACATTCTCATGATCGGACCCACTGGCGTAGGAAAAACAGAGATATCCCGTCGCCTTGCGAAACTCGCCAAGGCACCATTTGTAAAAGTCGAAGCCTCAAAGTTTACTGAAGTGGGATATGTGGGGCGAGACGTAGAATCAATTATTCGAGATCTCGTCGAAACCGCTGTTCAACTCGTTCGCGAAGAAGAACGAGAGCGTGTAAGCCTTGAGGCACAAAGCGAGGCAGAAGAGCGGATTTTAGACCTCCTTCTTCCTGGCTCACGACCAACTTTGGACGAAGAAGACGCCGTCTTCTTACAAGACGATGAAGGATTAGCACATAAAGAAGCTGCTCCCTCTTCAAACTCGACTCGGGAGAAACTACGAAACCTTCTTCGCGACGGAAAGTTTGAAGACCGTGAAGTAGAGCTTGAGGTTACCAAACAGACCCATACTCACATGCAAGTGCTCGGCCCCCAGGGCTTCTCTGAGATCGAGGGCCAAATCAAAGACATGTTTAGCAACATGGTTCCTCAACAAAAAGAGCAACGGCGACTTCCCATTCGAAAAGCGCGTGAAATTATCATCGAAGAAGTGCAAGAGTCTCTGATCGACAACGACAAAGTCTCAGAGCTTGCGCTCGAGCGAGCCTCCCAAAATGGGATTGTTTTTCTTGATGAGATTGACAAGGTTTGCGGAAAAGATGGGGGCGGAAAAGGTCCTGATGTGTCACGCGAAGGCGTACAGCGGGATCTCCTTCCTCTTGTAGAAGGGAGCACTGTCTCAACAAAGTACGGCTCAATTAGCACAGAACACATACTCTTTATCGCATCAGGCGCGTTTCATATCTCGAAACCATCAGACCTTATGCCTGAATTTCAAGGCCGCTTTCCAATCCGTGTTGAGCTGCAAAGCCTCTCCGCTGAGCATTTTTACCGAATTCTCACAGAACCAAAAAATGCGCTTACCAAGCAGTATGTGGAACTCCTGGCCACAGAGGGAGTCACCTTGGCTTTTGCTGACGATGCCCTTCGAAGAATTGCAGAACTTACAAGCGAAGTGAATTCACGCACAGAAAATATCGGGGCAAGAAGGCTTGCTACCATACTTGAAAAACTCCTCGAGGAGCTTTCGTTCTCTGCAAATACACGCTCGGGTGAAAGCATTACTATTGATGCTGCATACGTGAATGAAAGACTCTCTGAGATTGTGCAAGACTCAGATCTTTCAAAATATATTCTTTAAACCATAAACATTCATAGATACGGTTCAACTTGTAGTCATCTTTAATCTATGTCTATACCGAGATCCACGGACAAGGGGCAATCTCAGAGAACTTGCAGATATCGCAAGTGAAATTTTATAACGCGAAGTACGCGAGGTACGCGAAGATCTCTCCCTTCGCGTACTTCGCGTTATAAATTTGTAACCAGGCGGAGTCAGATCAAGAAGGATTAGCTTCATTCCGAGATAGAGCTCCTGTGTTTAACAGACCTCATCTTATGGGTTTCATACTGTTTTCTCTTCTTAACCGGTTATCCAGCTTACCCGTGGATCTGGGCTCAAACCTAAAACAAAAGTCTCTAGCGATGATTCGAATGGCACAATCTCTCGATACCCACCACCAAGCACATACACGTCTTGAACAGCACTCACCCCAAGCACCCCACAACCTGAGATATTTCGCACAACGACAGACCCCGACAGAGAGACAAGTCGAATACGTTGCTCCTCTGAAACACAAACAAGTGAATCAATAGACAGGTCACCTCCAGCAAGAAGCATGACCTCTTGAGAAAGAGGCTCATACTGCGCCAAAGCGATATACCCTAATGCAGCAACGAAGGCATTATTTCGCAACTCTGCTGAAACCTGCTGAGCTTGTAGGTTGCCCGACACAGCCCCACCAAACGAATCCGTACACGTAAAGCTTGAACGAAACGAAGTGCCCAAAAATTCTTCCTCTCCAAACACCTCCCCAGGACAAGTCCGAGCCTGCTCAAAAAGGGAAGAGAGCATCAAGATAGGAAGTTCCTCAGTGGACTTAGCCGTATGCAGTTGTAGTTGGACCTGAGCTTTACCAACGCGCTGCCCCACTCCTCTTAATTGAGAAGAACGAAGGAGCTTACTTACAACTTTCGATCGAGCACGTTTATAATGACTTGCCTGCTGGACGTTAGATGTAGCACTCAACGAAGTGTTATACACCTGAGCCAATAGAAAACTTGCGAGCACTATCATCAACAAGACAAAGAGCACCATAATCCCTTGTTCACTTCTCATGACCTCTCTCCGAAAAGGTAAGTCAGAAAATGAAGGGAAGAGACTCGAGAGAGAGTATGCTCCGCGCTAAAGGTGTAGGGAGCACTATCAGCGCCACCAAATACACGCAGATGAAACATCGAAATACCATCTACCGATAGTGGCTTTTTCTCCCACTCCAAACGAAAGGGGTAATGACCGAGCGGCTGATTCTCTACGACTTCACCGCCTCGAGTCGAGACCAGCCTTAGCTGACCAGAGCTATCTTGATAGAGCGTTCGCTCAAAGGTAATTGGAATCAGGGCTCTCATGTAGAGTAATGCTGAGCTCCGTAGGGGCACAACAAGTGAAGGCACCTCCCTGAGAAGGTAGCTTGAACACCTTGAAGCTACCGGTTCTTGCCTCACACCAGCAACAACACCGATCCCATCAACTGAAAGCGAGAGAAAATAAAACTGCTCAGCTGGACTATCATCTCCTATGCCACATGCATAAACGAGTACCTGCTCTTCATTTTTGGTAGTCTGATGCACTCGTAATACACGAGAAAAGTTCAAGATCAGATAAGAAACGGGCACCGCCTCACTATCTACCTCAGTAGAATCCGAGAGCTCAAGAGATTTACCGCTAGGAAATCGAATACTACCACGCGGATGAACACGAGGTGAGATGTCGAGTCGATGAGTATCGTAGTTCATCAAGCCATACTGAAGGTGCTCTCGAAGAAGAAGACCTCCTTCAATGATCTGTTGTTCTGTTGCTATTTGCTCATCTATTCTTTTGAGCACTGCAAATGGTTGAAAGATAAGCCAACTCAAAAAACTCGTAAGACACAACGCAATAAGATATTCAAGTAGAGAGCTACTCATGGGGCCCCACAAGAGTATAACGTGGCGCGTTTTCACTGTGCGAGACATATAACCAGTAGCCACTCTGCTCATCAAAAGAAGCTATCGCACTCTCTTCACTCAAAGTTCTATACTCTAATTTCATACGCTGGATATTCTTCAATTGAAGAAGAGCCCCACGCAAAACTACGAGTGATATAAGAGACAACATGGTAAGCGAGACAAGAACATCAAGGAGAGCAAATCCTCTCTCTCCTACGAGCACACATCCCTTACCCGCCCGTACAAACTGATGATGATTCGACACGACAATCCTTGAAAAAGCACCTCTAGTGCTCTGGGAGTAGTTACGCCCGTAGGAAAGAAAACTATTTGCTCACTCGGCGACAGAAGAGAATACCCGTCTGGTAACGTATAAGTCTGAAACACCTGGGCATGTTCAATTCGGTAGCTCGATCTCGTCAGAACAATCGTTACAGGCTCGCCTCCTTGTAGAGCAAGCAGTCGCGCTTGTGTAAGGGTTGCTTGCAGATCTTTTGATTCCAATCGTATCTGAGCTCTTACGAGGCTCTGCCCCCAAAGCGGAACAGAGGAAGCCACGATCAAACTCGAAACGAAGAGTAGAACAACAAATTCGAACAGCGAGTTGCCATGGGTATTTTTAAAACGAACTCTCTTCATACTCTTCAATCGAAGATAAATCCGGAAAGTTGCTCAGCAAAAAGAAAAACTTCACCTCAAGAGAGGACATGCCGATAGAACCCGTAGGGAAACACAATAAAAAAGCAATTATGAAGCGCAAGGATAGAGGATTCAGCCTGATTGAGCTCCTAGTGGTCATTGGGATACTAGGAATCTTGGCTGCTATCGCCATCCCTCAAATAAACAGTTATAAAAATAAGGGGTTCCTTGCTCGAGCGCAGAGCGATCTGAGGCACTTTGCTACAGCTCAAGAGGCATATTTTGTAGATCATCAAGTCTATAAATCTTGTTCGAATCAAGCATGTGTCAGCCTGCTTCCTGGCGTAAACTCCCTCTCACCGGGTATCACCCTCACAATTACAGCAACGGCCACAGGGTTCACCATGCAAACAGACCACCCCCAGCTCCCTGCAACTTGCCAATGGAACAGCTCGCAAGAAGGATTTCTTGGCTGCACTTAACTAATGCACTGTCAGCAAGGGCTTCCAATCAGGCTCAACATTGGTTCGCACAGAGCGAATTTCCGAGGCTGCTTGAATAAGATACTCGTACTCGCTACGCGAAACACCGTAGAGCGATTGAATCTCAGACCGTATCCGTGCTGAGGACTGGAGCTCTTCTTCTGAGTAATCCTCAGTAATTGCATCGAGGAGAAGGTCATAGAGAGAATGAGAGGGGCTGACTTCATTTCGTATCATATGGCTCACCTACGGGCGCAGATCACAAATGTTTCCAAAAAAATAATCAAAGATGAAAAAATAGGCAGGATTAATCCTGAACAAGGTGTAGCCAGGCATCTTCACGAGTAAAACGGCTATCAAGAGAACGCTTTATCTTTTTGAGAGCTCGTCGCTTTATCTTTGAGGCATGAGAGCGTTTTAAGGCGGTTCCCTCAGTAGCCGCAGCTTCCTGAAAATACACACGTTCTATGACTCCACGCTCTTCTGAGGGAAGCCCAGTGATAGCTTTGTGTAAGTGAGAGTAGAGCTCTTTTCTTGTGCAGCACCTTTCAGGTGTCTGCATTGTCCGAAGCGCAGGCTCAACATATCTTCCAAGAGACTCCTCGTTCCTGTCCGCCTCTTGGGTTCCACAGGGTGACGTAGAAAAATCAACTCGCACGCGGAGGGCAAAGCGTGAAAAACGGTGGTCTGGGCGCCTGAGATAATCGATCATCTCACCTCGCACCCTTACAATCACGCTTTTGTGAAAGTGCTCATCTGAGAGCTCTTTATACCGCTGAAAAGACTCACAAAGTACAACACGTCCAACAGACACAAGGTCCTCAAGCAGAGCTCGCGAGAAATATCCTTTATTGAGAATGCGTCGAGCTAGCACCTCAACAAGTGGCATATAGGTAGTAATATCATCACGAGATGGCTCGGGAGGAATTTTCTGTTCTTTTTTAGGGAAATCAATAACATTCGAGGGACGCCGGCACTGAGCAGCTCCACCGGCTCGTCTTAGGCCCTCTCGAAAATAACGACGTTGTCGTTTATACGTTGAACTCATCTCCCTACCTTATGGACACAAAGTTTCTTGGATGAGAGCAACTTCTCAGAAATTCCCCAAAAGAGTTTCCTGATAAGGATTCAGATTGTTCAAATAGCTAGTATTACTCAGTCTTTTATAGGGTTCCGGCGTCTCAAGAGACTCAAAAGGAGCGCAAAGTATCTTTAGAATTGAGGTTTCGGTATTATGGACCAGGCGTAAATCAACATGCCCCTATGTTTGAAACGTATGCACGAGCAAAGGCACGATCAACATCGAAGTAACCAGGAGGAGCATCAACCAAACTTTGATGCGCCACTTCCTGCTGCCCAGCGCCAGGTATACTCTGTACGGAGCGCAACGGCTCAAGACGTCGAAGCGTGCTACGCTCTCGAAGAAGATCTCTGCATAACACACGGCCACTCTGAAGAGATGGGCTTCTTTCTGCCCGGTACCTCCATTGAGCAGTACAGATCTTTTCAACAAGATCCCCACGCGGAGTTTCTCGTTGCTCGGCAAGGTGGCGAACTCAGCGGGTATTTGATCGTACTGAGCCCCTCTCACCCACATGTAAAACGCCTCCTTACAGAATACTTCGATAAGATCACCTTTGACTCACCCGAAAAGGCAGGGCTTTATCAAGGAGACAACCTCTGTCTGCCTGGAAAAATTGCCGTAACACTCGATAGGAGAAAGCAAGGGGTAGCGGGAGTCCTCATTCAAGCATTCTTTCTCAAGCATCCTACTTGGGGAGCATTTACAACTACTCTCCTTGAACCAGTCTACAATAAAGCATCTGCCGAGCTGTGTAAGAGGCTCGGTTTTGAACGCCTTGGCACATTCGATCACGGAACGAGAGAAGGAGTTGGTCCCTGCAAAAGTCAGCTTGTTTACCTTGCACCAGGAAGTGCATCACTTGGCCACGACCTCGCACTAAGACACGAGAGATTACGCAAGCCAAGAGAGGATAAGAGCGATGACAACAACTCTTAGACTCATATTCTCTTCTGAGCCATCACTCAGTTTACACCTCACAGAGTTTGAGTGTCCGCTCACCAAGGAGTGTATTCGCTCAGTCCGAGGGAAAAACTCAAGTAGCGACGCACAAGGATCATTCCAGTGGACTTCCGCAGTACAAGCTCTTACTCTCTTTTTTGTATACGCAAAACTCCACTCAGGCACTTCGCGAGACGGCTTTGTCTACCGAGGTGATGGGGGAACTCCTGCCGCTTCACTTGATTACGCCATAAGCAAACAACCGATCTGGCTGCTTGAGATGTTTGGCACCAACTCTCAGGGCACACCAACCATTCGGCGAATTATCACCCGATTTAATCCTGAGCGAAAACGAGGAGGCGATGTCGGCCTTGGGCTCAATACACGCTTTCTTGCCCCAACAGACGTACAAATTATACTCGACAAAAAAGAGCTCACGCACCGAGAGGACCTTCAACAACTTGCCCACAAACTTGTAAAAGGGTGGAAGGGACGAGGGAAGATCTCTGCCCCTACGGAACCTGCGCACTCTACTTTAGCTGGCTTCTCCGAGCCTGGTGATTTAGCTCAAAGTGTTAGCTCGACTCTTACAGAAACCTCTCGACTCCCTTCTCCTTTTTGCCAGCCAAAAACGTGGAATATTATATTCCACCACTACATGCGGGAGGTTCGAGGCGCACTACGTAAAACAAACATCTTTACGCGCTACGTGTATACCAAAGAGATTGCAGATATGGTGAACAATCCTTCCGTTCAGGCACTTGCCGGGAAGGAAGTTCGCACTCTCTTAGAACTCAAACCGCCATCACTCAGCTCAGACCGCCTCGCTCTTCACCCTTCGCTTTCAGCCTCTGGCGCTGTTATTTCGGAAACCACCCCCTTACGGATTGCCGTGTCACCAGCACATGCTGGAACACTCGCTATCCTCACGTACTTAAGAGACTTTCGAAAACTTCCTATCGAAATCGATTACCGCTATCCACACTCAGTCTCACTTGCGCAGCGAATGGTTGACCAAAATTTTTCAGAAGAAAGTCCTGAGCTCTTTTCTCTCACCGTGGCAACTGCTTCAACAATCCTCCATGCAAAGTTACAGGCCTATACTCCGTTTCTCCTAATGCCCAAACAGAGCCACCGTGTCATACGCCCCAAAAAATACGCATCGGCCAAGCAAACGTTCGAACGGTACCTTTTTATGCAAGATATTCCAGCGACCGAGAGTTTTTATTTTGATGACATGGTTCGTGAAGGCGCACTGGCCGATAGAAAATATGAAGCCGTGCATATGGAACCAGACGATGTTACCTGGCTGCTCTCTGAGGGAGATCCCGAGCTTCGAGCTATCATAGGATTCCCACACTACACCTTTAATATTCTCTTTAATTACTGCGAGGCAGTGGATCCACCAGACGTGAGTTATGCGCTTAAACCAACCATCTTATTTCACTCTCAAAGCCTCGCCGCACAACCTCAACGCAAACAAGCGGCTGAGATGCTTATCCGTGACGGCTGGCTCACCCTTAAGGGCGATACCCAACTCCTTCAGAGAGTCATCGCACGTCTGCTGCACGACACTGAATACTTACAAGTTTTAAAGCGGTGTGTTGGACTACACGCCCTTCCCATTAGCACCACCCCCTCTTCGGATAAACCATTGATAAGGACAAAGAGCGTAGGATGAATATACGAGAATGCGATCAAAGCGACTTTTCGAATATCTATACTATTATCAATAGTGCAGCTGAAAAGTACCACGGCACTATCCCTGACACTCTCTGGAGAGAGCCGTATATGCCAGAGGACTACCTCAAAAACGAACTTGCCAATGGCGTACACTTCTTTGGGATTGAAGAAAAAGGCGAGCTGATTGCTGTTATGGGGGTGCAAGACAAAGATGATGTTGTTCTCATTCGCCACTCCTACGTCCTTCCCGAACACCAACGAAAGGGGTGTGGATCCTTGCTCCTTTCTCACCACCTTAAGACAAGCACAAAACCAGTACTCGTCGGCTGCCTGGCTGCTATGGACTGGGCCATACGTTTTTATGAGAAACACGGATTTTCATTAGTCAGCGAGAGTCAACGCGACGAACTTCGCGCAGCTTACTGGACCTATCACGATGAGCATGTAAAAAATTCTGTGGTACTGGCTGACCAAAGGTGGTGGGCGCAGCATCAGCGGTTATCCGCTTAAAAGCGACTCCACCTGTCCAGAGACAAGATTCGAAACAACAGCATCTTCTTGAGCTTTGTTCACTACCTGCGTGGCGATATCTTTAGCAACTTTCTCAGCTTCTTGTTCGTCTTGAATCTTACTTGAATCTCCAAGCCGAGCTTCAGCTTCTCTTGCGACAATTTCTTCAAGCTTAGCTTCAGCCTTATCCTTCGTAGCAGATGTTGCTGTTCTTGCGCTCTGTGCGGAGTCAACAGCATCCGTCAGAGTAGCAACGGCACTGCTGGCACCAGAGATAGTTGACACATCGATACCGGGATCGCTCGCAAGCGAAGAGCGATCAGAGAGGACAAGCTGTGTATCCTCGGAGACTTCAAGTGAAAGTTCATCGAGCACATTATTTCCTGCTCCATCTTCCTCGGCGGAGATACGATTAACTTCCGTTTGAAGATTATCTATTTCGGCTTGATACGTTGCCCGCGTTTCCTCGTCGTTAATATCGTTGGCTTGCTTTGCCAAAGCAAGCTGTTCTTGTCGGATATCGTAAATTGCTTTTGTAGCTTCATCCGCGACCTCTGCAGAGCTCTTTGCTTTACTAGCAGAAAGGCTTGCGCCCTCACTTTGTGAACTGCGAGTTACATCAAGAATGTCGTTATCCTGTCCTTCAATCCGAACTTTCGTTTCAGATCTATCTGCTTTAGTGGCAGAGGATAGATTTGAAAGAAACGGGGTGGCAAGGGGGGAACCGATCTTCATGATCTCCTCCTATATATTACTTGAGAAGGTTTAAGACATTTGTTGCGGTTTGGTTGGCTTGAGCCTGAACAGCGAGACCAGCCTGTTGTAGTATCTTTCCTGCAGTGAGATTTGCAACTTCAGTTGCAACATCTGCATCACGAATACGGCTCTCAGCGGCCAAGTTTTCCACGGCACTATCTTCAGCCCTTCTTCCAGCTACTTCCAGCCGAGCTGTTTCGGCTCCAATCCGTCCTTTCTGTTGTGCAAAAGATTGTATATTACCCTCTGATTGATCTACCGCACTTAAAGCCCCAGCTTGCGTTGAGATGTCTCCTGGACTATCGACAAACGAAAGCTCGCTTCCTTCTATCGTTATCTGCGTTCCGCTATCTACTTCAATTGAGGTTTCACCTTGAAACACATTCCGACCATTAAATTCAGTGGTGGCAACAATACGTTGCTGCTCTTGTGAAAGTGCTTGATACTCTTGATTAAGAGACGCTCTTTGCTCGTCACTCAACGTTCCGTTTGCTGCCTGTGTGGCAAGCTCTCGTTTCCGAATCTCGATATCTCCTGCTTGAGTGAGCGCTCCTTCTTTAATCGCAGCAAGAGATTGTCCGTCACTCGTATTTCTAGATGCTTGTTGATAAACTGCCGCGTCAGACTTGAGAGCATCAGCAATAGCTAGCCCAGCGGCATCATCACTTGCTTTATTAATACGCTTTCCAGACGCTAGCTTAGTAAAAGCGCTCTTTACACTCTTGGTGCTCTTATTAATCGATGAGAGAATAAATTTGGAGTCGATACTACTCATTACACAACCTCATTGTCGCTCTCTTTCTCTTTCATAGTTGGGCAAGAGAAAGCGTTCTTCCGTAAATTCTTGATCTCTCCAATTAGGAGGATATCAAGTCAGTTCAACAATGTAGGCAAAGCTATCCTTTTTCTCCTTATCTGAGCCTGCGAGCTCTTGATTACAGAATCGGCAAGATAGCGGGTAGCTGTAGAGATGGGGGCGGAAATGTTTTGGAATGAGTGGGATTACGAAGATTTCGTAGGGGGCCGCGATTCTCTCCCTTTTCTTTCTCCTCCTCATCATCCTCATCCTTTTCTTGCACCTGCACCTAACTCTTGCTCCTATATCCATGGAAAATAAGGAGAGATAAGGATTTTGGTGCAAGTGCAAGAGGAGGATAAGGAAAAGGAGAAAGAGCAGGATTAAGAGACGGAGGGAAAAAAAAGCCTGGGGCTGAGAACCGACTTGGAGAGGGGATAGGTAGTACCGCTTCTTAACCCCAGGCGCAAGAGAGAGACTTTATTCGTGTTTCTCATTAGGGTCTTGGTGTGGCTCAAGAGAGACCCCAATCAGATCGGCGAACTTATGTCTCAGGTACGTTTCAAATCCATCTACTTCCCCGTCAGCGTGAATGACGTCATCAATCACTTCAAGAATAACTTTGCGCTGCTCAAGGGAGAGGTTTGTCTTAAGAACCTCTGCATACTTACTGACACCACGGAGATTTTTTAAAATTGTTTGAGCTTGGTTGACGAGAGCTGACACCTCCGTCTTTCCTGTACCAAAAAGCCGATTTAATCCAGCAGTCATGACATGATATTCAACTTGGTCAAAATTCTGATCGCTTGAGGCGAGATCTACGAGTAGCACCGTTAGGGCAAGTTCCAGCTCTCGTTTCATGTTTCCTTTTTTAGGAGCTTTATGCCTCTTTTGGGAAAGATTATTGGCATTCAATTGATGTTGATTGATGATATCGGAAACCGCATTCCCGAGCAGGGGAGACTTATGATTCATGTATAATAAACCTGTGAAAAACCTATGAAATTTGAAATATCGTGGAGTTCGTACCAAACTCTCGCTGTTCTATAACTAGTTATTACTAGCTTGAGAGCGGCGTTACTTAACATGAGCAATCTCCATCAAATCTCTCTCTTCTGAAAATATTGAGACTATTTGACAACATACGTCGATCACGCCATACATTGCGCATGCCAAATGGACTTGTTATCTCCGATCTTCACCTCTTTTCGAGCCGCTCATCTGCAAGAATTGATTTTGAGGAATACAGAACAAAACTAAGCCAGTACGACGTCTGTGTCCTCAACGGTGATATCTTTGATTTTCGTTGGACAACTCTTCCCTCCATTGCTGAAACTGTCGAACAAGCTTTTTCTTTTTGTACCCAACTCCTTGAAGAAAACAGAAGTTGTGAGTTTCATTACGTGCTTGGAAACCACGACTCTCTGAGAAGTTTCGTAGAAAGACTCCCTGAGCTAGAAGAGATGTATCCCCACTTCACCTGGTATCCTCACTACGTCAAGCTCGCTGACCACCTCTTCTTACACGGTGACATCATTCACGTACGGAGCCCGCAAGCCGGCTCACTTGAAACATACCGCTCGAACTTTGAGCACGCTGAGATCTTGCCGAAAAATAGGCATATGCTTTACGCGGGATTAGTGAAAACGAGGCTTCATAAACTTGCCTACTTCCTTAATCCTCCACGGCGCTCTTGTGAGCGAGTTCTTGAATATTTTGAGACTCACGAAAGTGAAGTGCTCGACGGAATCCAACACATCTTCTTTGGGCATACCCACTCACCATTCTCGGCGCTCAAGCATGAGGGGTATACCTTTCATAATACGGGCTCCATGATTCGGGGGATGCGGCATAATTTTACGGAGTTTGAGCTTCCGTCTTAAGCCCCCCCCACAAATGAGGTTCGAACAGCCATTTTCTTGAACTTTTTTCTCCGTGGCGTAGAGCCTGGTGAAATACCCAGAAACTATGCCACGGAGAAAAAAGTTCAAGAAAATGGTAACGGAAGGAGTATGCTTCCCCCAGCAGTTGGAATCCGCCTAAACATATGATTTACTTGCTCCTTAAGGGGTGACTACTCACTATCAACGGATACACCAATGAAAGAATGCGGACCATTTTTAAGCCTTGATGCCAAACACTACGAGCCTCAAGAGATTGAAAAGAAAATCTATGAGATGTGGGAAAAGCGTGGGGTGTTTGTCGGAGATAATACCTCAAAGAAAAAGCCTTACAGTATCGTCATCCCCCCACCCAACGTAACTGGTCGGCTCCACATGGGGCATGCACTGAACAACTCTATTCAAGATGTCCTTATCCGTTACAAAAGAATGGACGGTTATGACGCGCTTTGGGTCCCCGGAACGGACCACGCTGGAATCTCGACACAGAGTGTTGTCAAAAAGCACCTTGATGCTGAAGGGATTAATTATCGTGATCTCGGACGCGAGAAAATGATTGAACGGATTTGGGAGTGGAAGGAAAAATACGGAAATCAAATCCTACGCCAGCTCCGTCGCCTTGGGGCTTCATGTGATTGGAGCCGCACTCGCTTTACTATGGACGAGGGGCTCTCGCACGCGGTTAAGGTCGCTTTTGCCAGGCTCTACGAGAAAGGACTCGTCTACCGTGGAAAATATATCGTTAACTGGTGCCCAATTGATCGCACCGCCCTCTCAAATGATGAGGTACATACCAAAGAAGGGGGAGAGCCTGGCCATCTCTGGCACTTTCGCTATCCAATTACTGACAGCGAAGAGCATGTCATTATTGCGACTACTCGTCCCGAAACGATGCTTGGAGATAGCGCCGTTGCTGTAAACCCGAAAGATGAGCGGTACACCAACCTGATTGGGAAAACCGTTACCCTTCCACTTGTTGGAAGGAAAATTCCAATCATTGCTGATGACTACGTTGACGCATCATTTGGAACTGGATGCCTCAAGGTCACCCCGGCCCACGATCTCAACGACTTTCAAATTGGCCTACGTCACGATCTCGATCAGATCAACATCATGAACGAAGACGCCAGCATAAACGATGAGGCACCTGAGGAGTTTCGAGGTCTCGACCGTTTTGAAGCCAGAGATAAAATTGTTTCTGCTATGGATGCTCTTGGACTTCTTGAAAAAATCGAAGACCGCATGACCCCAGTTGGAAGAAGTGAGCGCTCAAAGGCAATCATTGAATACCGCTTAAGCGATCAGTGGTTTGTAAAGATGCGCCCCCTTGCAGACCTTGCTCTCAAAGCATCCGAAGAAGGCCGCATAGAAATCTCCCCTCACCGGTGGGACCGAGTGTACCGAGATTGGCTTGAGAATACACGCGACTGGTGTATCTCAAGACAGATATGGTGGGGGCACCGCATTCCTGCTTGGTATCACAAAGAAACCGGTGAGATTGCTGTTGGTATTGACACACCAAGCCAAGTTCTTGAAAACCCAGATGCTTGGGAACAAGAAACAGACGTACTTGATACCTGGTTTAGTTCTGCTCTTTGGCCGTACTCTACACTCGGTTGGCCAGAAATGGACGCAGCTGATCTCAATCGCTACTACCCAACAAACCTTCTTTCTACAGCCAAAGACATCATCTACCTCTGGGTAGCACGCATGGCGATGACAGGACTTTTCCATATGGATGACGTACCCTTTCATCACGTCTATTTTCACCCCACCATCTGCGACGAAGATGGCGAAACGATGTCTAAGTCAAAGGGGAACGGAATAGATCCTCTACATGTAATCGATGGTGCCACAACCGAAGAGCTTGAAGGCCCTATTAACGAAGCTCGTCCTCACAACATGGAAACGATGCTCAAACGGCTCCATAAAATGTTTCCTGACGGCTTTAAGGGAGTTGGTGCAGACGCCTTACGCTTTTCGCTGTTGACCCTCAACTCCGAAGCTCAACAGGTGCAAATTAGCCTAAAGAGATTCGAAGAGATTGGAAAACGTTTCACTGACAAACTCTGGAACGCCTCTCGTTTTGTTATGCAGAACTTCGAAGAAGTGCCTCCAACTTCTGAAGGGCTCGCGGACGCTCAAATTGAAGATGAGTGGATACTTGGAAGACTCGATCGATGCACAGCGCAACTACGCGAGGCACTCGACACCTACCGCTTTAATGTTGGTTTTGAGGCTGTCTACCACTTCTTCTGGGATGATGTTTGTGATTGGTACCTCGAGCTTACCAAAGAGCGCCTCAAAACGGGGAGCAAGAATGATATCCGTCGAGTACAGATGACACTCGGCGAAGTCCTCAGTAGCGTCTTACGTCTTCTCCATCCTGCGATGCCTTTTATCACCGAAGAGCTCTGGGGACACCTCTTGCCCAAGCTATCAGCAGGAGAGCTTATGAGCGAAGAAATATCTTCAGACACTCTTTGTGCCCAAGCTCCATTTCCTGTCGATCACGGCCGTTTCAACGAAGAGCTCGACACTCACTTTGAAACGTACAGAGATGTCGTACGATCGCTGAGGAATATGCGAGTTGGCGCAAATCTAAGCCCAAAACTCGAGCTTGAAGCTTTTATCTTCCCGATGGAAGAAGAGATCGGCAAGACTATTGTGAGTGGAGAAAAGATCATCTCGCGCGCCTCTGGCCTAAAATCACTCACGCTTGTCTCTGAAAAACCTGAGAAGATGAGTGTGACGGTTATTCCTGGAGCTGAGATCTATCTTAACGTTGCTGAGCATCTTGATGTAGAAGCAGAACTCTCTCGAAACGAAAAAGCTCTCGAAAAACTCGACAAGCGCCTTGCTCAGATCGAATCAAAGCTTCACAACGAGAAATTTACTTCACGCGCTCCTGAGCAGGTCGTGCAAGCTGAAAAGGACGCTCTGACTGAAGTACAACGACAAAAGGAAAAGGTCTTACACGCACTCGAGGAGCTCCGTGCCCTCTAAAGCATCCTTTCTCCCCGAGCTTGCCTGTTTTGATATCGACGGAACACTCGTAGACTCAGATCACAAGCTCGGTCCTGGAGCAAAGGAGGCCGTTGCCCTTCTACAAGAGCACGGCGTGCAGATTGCTCTTGCTTCGGGGCGTCCCTCGTTTGCAGCAACGTCCCTCGCGGGGACTCTTGGCATTACTGGTCCCTCTATGTTTTTTTCAGGAAGTGTTATCATATGCCCAGGATCTTCCTGTCCTCTAGAGGCTGCCCCACTTTCTACAGAGGATATTCAAAGCTGCCTTTCACTTAGCCAGGAACACAACTGGTACACTGAGCTCTACACCATTGATGGGTACTTCACTCCCGAGCCCCACGAGCTTGCCACAATTCACGAAGAATACATGGGATGTGCTCCGCTCTTTGAAGAGCTTAGACTTGTGGAAGAAAAACACCGCGGCAGGATTTACAAAGTACAACTTGCGTATCCATTCCCCATCACCCAAAAAGAACTAGACCTGTTCGAAGCAACCTTCCCTCACCTTAGCTTGGGCATCGCATATGGAGCCGCACACCCTCATATCACATTTGTCAGCGTCACAAGCAAAGAAGGTTCACGCCACCAGGCTTTTTCACACCTTCTAAAGCACACCCACTCTGCTCAGGAGAAAACAATTGCTTTTGGTGATGCCGAATCAGATATCCCCTTTTTACAACTTGCTGCCATTGGAATAGCAATGGGAAACGCAAAAGAACATGTAAAAAATGAAGCGGATTTTGTTACTCGCTCCGTTTCCGAGGGCGGTGTGCTGCATGCGGTACAAGAGCTTTTTGGGTGGTAGTACTGGATGTGTCTAAGGACACAAAGAGAGGCTCTTTGTGTCTTCGCACCTTTGCGGTTAAATCATGACGTCCCAGAGCCCCACCACGGAAATTTGATGAGAAAACTTCACTGCAAACCATCTCTGTGAGAGAGTGTCTTAGACATCAATACGCACTTTCACCTCCTCCGACCTGCACAAGCAGCAGGATTAGACTCACAAAACGTAAGCCGCTCATCTTTGATCTTCTTTCGAGTGGCGATATTTTTGCATTTTTCGGTATTAGGACGGAGACGGCACTCCTCTTTTGTATCTGCAACACGTTGGTCTCGCTCATCGAGTCGAGAAGTGCAGAGAATAGAAGTTGGATTATGTTGGCAAAATTTTTTCCGCTTTTGTACCTGAGCGTTGGCCGGAGAGTTCAAGAAGAGAAGAATGGTGAGAATAAATAGCTTGTGTATACCCCCCGCCAGAAAGCGATAAGCCCCGCTCAGGGTCTTTCCACCAGAAGTACCGATGTTCATCAGGCGAGGCATTTTCATTTGCGGGGGGTATATAAGATGCATAGGAACTCTCCATCATAGCAGATAGGTGACACTCTATAAGACGCTCGATCCCATGGAACGGTTTACCTGATAAGGGATTTGCGGACAAGCTTTCTTAATATTCGCTGACATATTATAAACACAAAAGTTCTTTGTAATTGACCGTAGTCGCCATACAATAGGCCTGAAGCTGGAGAATTCATACGTGCGGCCCCATCTCCTCGTGTGAAATCCCAAATTGATGTATCAGGGAGTTCTTTGTCTATGTCGAGTATGGCATCACCTCAGGGGCGCGCAAACTTATTTCGAAATCGCCGAGGCGTATACCACCCTAATCGAGTTCATCCCTCATCACAGCCAAGACATTCAGAGTCAACTCCCTCGAAGTCTCACTGGAGACGGTCACAGCCTGCCCGAGATGCGTTTAGACCGCGTCACAACACTTCACTCGACGTAGAGAACGCACCATGGCTAGAGCAGAAAAGATCTCCTGATAGACAAACTGAGAAACTCCCCATTGAACAAATCAAAGGTGAATTTCTTCGAGCAATTGATCTCTGCGATCGAGTCATTGTGACAGCAGAAACTGGCGCAGGCAAAACAACACAGATTCCACAATTTCTGATCGACGAAGGCTACTCGGTTATCATGACCCAACCACGGAGGTTAGCCGCCAGCGCGTCGGCCTCAAGAATCTCAGAGGAAAGAGGTGAGCCTCTCGGAAAAGAGGTTGGCTACCGTCATGCTCTAGAAGATTCTGTTGGTTTAGACTCACGCCTCGTTGTTTCTACCGATGGCTACGAATTTCACCGCTTTTTACACCGAGCTTCGGAAAACGATGTCCTCATCATCGATGAGTATCATGAGCGAAACCAGTGGATGGACGCACTTGTCGCGCTTCACGAAAAGAGACTTAACGCATTTTACGAAGGAAAAGGTCCCAAACCTCCCAAACTCGTTATTATGTCTGCAACGATTAATGCAGAACACCTCTCAGAGAGATGGGGAGCGCCGATTATTGAAGCCCAAGGACGCACTTACCCTATTACTCAAGTCTCTCCAGGCTCATCCATCGAAGACGATGTAGTCGACGAAGCTCTCGATGGCAAAAACACCCTTGTGTTCCTTCCGGGTAAATCTGAGATCTACTCTTTAGAATCACAACTCGACGATGAAGATGTCGATCTTGAAGTCATTCCACTGCACTCTCAACTCACATCTGACGAACAAAATCTTGCTTTTAAAAAATACGATCGCCCCAAGGCGATTCCCAGCACTAATATTGCTGAGACAAGCATCACTATTTCTGATATCGATACCGTTATTGATTCAGGCCTTGAGCGCTCGGTAGAGCTCATTGATGGTATCGAGACACTTAGCATTCATCCAATCTCAAAGTTCAACGTACGCCAACGTATGGGACGGTGTGGCAGATGTGGACCGGGGAAATACATCTACCACGGCCAAGTTCCTCTTGAGCTGCTCGAAGACTATCCAAAGCCTGAACTCTGCCGTGGTCCTCTCGAAAAACTCACTCTAGCCCTTCTCTCAGGCGGAGAAGATATTGAACAGCTTCCCTTTATCGATCCCCCCCCTCAAGAGCACATCGAACTCGCCAAAAGAGCCCTCTACCACCTTAATCTTATTGGACCACGCGGGCACCTGACCGAAGAAGGAGCCAAAGTAGCAGCCCTGCCGGTTGATGTGCGCACAGGCAAGATGCTAGTCAAAGCGGTTGAGCTTGATGTGAAATACCCCGGACTTCTCGAGAACATGATTGATATTGCAGCAATTATTGAGGCTGAGGGAATCACCATTTCCGACAAACAAAAAAAATGGGGCCGTTACTGCAAAGGAGAGCACGACTCCGACCATATCGCTCAACTACGTGTCTACCGCGCTGCACAACACCGAGGGGAAAAAACCCTTGAAGCTATGGGGGTGGACGCAAAGTCCTTTCGTCGCGCAGAGGAGATGAGACGCTTACTCGACCGCAGACTCGAGATCGGCCCCCGTCCGGAAGAGCTCAAGCAGGCTCCATCACCGACAATGCGTCAAAAGATGCTTGAATGTATCTGGACAGGAATGTCAGATTCAGTGTTCCGCAAAGTCGGCTCCAAAGGACAAGACAGTATGTGGAAGGGGCTTCATTCACGTGGAGACAGAAAACTCTCTCGAAGCTCCGTGGTCCAAGACTCTAGTCTTATTGTCGGCAAAGCCTTTGACCTCGTCGTTCTACGTGAGCATGACGACACCAAAACTCTTCCTCTTGTGCTTATGGCGACAGCAATAGATCCAAAGTGGCTTATGAAACACGCCACCCCGCAACTCAAGCGTGACCTCGCTGACTCCGTGGCAAAGGCAAAGAAAAGAGGCTCTCGCAAGAGAGCTACAAACATCTATCCGAACGGTAAGCGTGGGCGAAGGGAATAGGGCTCAGCTATAGCCGTATATCTAACTCAAGCAACAGAAACACTTAAAGCAACGCTTTCTGCAACTGCTCTGCTTTATCATCTTTCTCCCAGGAAAAGTGACCATCATTTGTCGGTGTACGACCAAAATGCCCATAAGCAGCTGTTGGTTGATAGATAGGCTTCAGGAGCCCTAAAGATTCTATAATACCTCTAGGTGTAAGTGAGAAGATTTCTTGAACAACTTTACCAATCTCTCGCTCGCAAACTTTACCTGTACCAAAGGTGTCAACAAAAACAGAGACCGGCTCAGCAACACCAATAGCGTAGGCGACCTGAACTTCACACTTATCAGCAACACCAGCAGCAACAATATTTTTGGCAATATAGCGACCAGCATACGCAGCTGAACGATCTACTTTTGAAGGATCTTTGCCGGAGAACGCACCGCCACCGTGGCGACTATATCCACCATACGTATCAACGATAATCTTCCTTCCTGTGAGACCAGCATCACCAACAGGTCCACCAATAACAAAGTGGCCAGTTGGATTAATAAAGTAGCGTGTCTTGTCGTTCACAAGCTCCTGTGGAATCACTTTCGAAACAACACTCTCTTTAATGAATGACTCTAACTCTTTGAGATCTAACCCTTCTGCGTGCTGAGTAGAAAGTACTATCGTATCCACAGAGACCGGCTTGTCATCTTCGTAACGCACTGAAACTTGCGCTTTAGAGTCAGGACGGAGGTAGTCCACCACTCCTTCCTTTCGCTGCTTAGCGAGCTCTTCAACAAGTCGGTGTGAAAGAGCAATTGGCAAAGGCATGAGCTCGGGAGTTTCATTACAAGCGAACCCAAACATAAGGCCCTGGTCTCCAGCTCCTTGCTCTTTGAAGGTTCCCTCACCTTCATTGACTCCCATACTAATGTCAGGGGACTGCTGATTAATAAAAGTTAGGATTTCGCAAGTATCTGCATCAAAACCAAGAGCAGGATCTGTGTATCCAATTCGACGGATAGCATCACGAGCTACCTCTTCATAAGAGATCTCTTGTTCAGAGGTAATCTCTCCAGCAAGAACCACAACGCCATTTTTCACTAACGTCTCACAAGCAACTCGACTCTTCGTATCTCCTTGAAGGAGCGCATCAAGAATAGAGTCACTGATCTGATCACAGACCTTATCAGGGTGTCCTTCCGATACAGACTCAGAAGTAAATACGAAATCTCTTACATTAGTTTGAACCACGGCGATTGTCCCTTAAGTAAAGAAAAGAATGGGTGAATCTTCCACTTAATGTTGGCAAATTGAAGCACAACAAGAAAAGGCGAAATTTTCCATGTATTACAGGGATTCTTACTGAAGGTCAAGTAAATGTTCCTCAGGCGGTGCTCCTACCGATAAGCGTCTCTGTGCGTAGTGCTAAATAGAAAATTTTCGTGAATAGACTCCATCCGAGAAGATAATTCTACCGCAAGAGCAACAGAGCGGTGTTTCCCCCCCGTACATCCAATACCAATATTTAAATATGATTTCCCTTCATATGCATACTGTGGGAGAAGAAAATGTAAAAGCTCACAGTAATATTCAAGGAATTGCTGGGCAACTTCACTCGAAAGTACATAGTTCGATACAGAAGCGTCCATCCCAGTGAGCGGTCGAAGTTCCTCGACAAAGTAAGGATTTGAGAGAAACCGAACATCAACCAGGAGGTCACAATCTCGAGGAGCTCCGTATTTAAAGCCAAACGAGAGGAAGTTCACTCGCAGCTGATGAGTTGTTTGGACTTGAAAGGTATCGATCGCCTCGCGCAACACACGTTTGAGATCATGCACTGTTGTGCGGCTCGTATCGATCACAAGATGAGCCTTCTCTTTGATAGGTTGCAGACGACTCCTCTCTCGTTGAATAGTCGCAGCCAAAGTAGAATCCGTGCCACTCTCAAATGTCGGGTGTGGGCGTCTTGTTTCTGAATACCGACGCACGATAGCATCCGTATCAGAGTCGAGGAAAATCACGCGAACATCTGTATTTTCAGACGAAAGCTGCTCGATACGACTGAGAAAATCGCTGGCTTCGTCTTGCGAACCTATGTCAAGCAAAAGACATGTATGCTCTAAATTTTTGGGAGATTTCGACGCAAAGCTCAAAAACTCATCAAAAAGCCCCATGGGCAAATTGTCAATCGAATGAAATCCGAAGTCAGACAAAGCACGACTTGCTGTCGACTTTCCAGCACCAGAAAGGCCAACAACAAGAACAAGTGTTTTTATCTCTGACAGGTCTGAGCTCAATGGTGACTTGTGAACTTATCTTTATGTTTACGAAGCTGGTTAGAGAGCGAACCAACAAGTGCGTCAATTGAGGCGTAGAGATTGGCGCTTTCTTCACTACATGAAAAATCTGCACCATCGACATTAAAGTTAATCTCCGCGATGTGGCGGTTTTTTTCTACACTCAATACAAGGTGAGTTTCCGTATCGTGGTGGATATACTTCTTGAGACAGCTCGTAACTTTTTCGGTAGCGTAATTTTTGATTGGCTCAGTTGATTCTGTATTACGGAAGGTAATATTCACGTTAACGACTCGTGATTGGACCATTGTTTCTCTTCTCCTTTTCTCAAGCAGGGTGATCGAACACTAAAGATAAGCCGGATTGCCGAATATTTCCACAGTGAACCGAGCGAAAACGCTGTTTTATTATGCCGAGCTTAGAATAGTTTCTTGCGCTTCGAGGATGAGAGAATACCGAGGCTTTCTCGATACTTTGCAACTGTACGACGGGCAATTTTAATATCATCTGCCGCAAGCAGATCGACTATCTTTTGATCGCTAATCGGCTTCTTGGGGTCTTCCTCAGCAATAAAGTGCTTAATCTTCTCCTTGATACTCGAAGAAGATACGTCTCCATCTGACGTCTTTATAGCCGTGCTAAAGAAGAACTTCAATTCAAAGACACCTTGCGGAGTGTGCACATACTTATTGGTTGTCACCCGACTTACCGTGGACTCGTGCATACCGATATCATCAGCAACATCTTTAAGTACAAGAGGTCGTAGCTTTTCAATACCGTGATCAAGAAAATCGCGTTGGTACTTTACGATACTCTCGGTAACCTTATAAATAGTCTGCTGACGTTGATGAATACTTTTGATGAGCCAAGAGGCAGATTTCAGTCGCTCATTAAGATACGCACGGTTTTCTCCGTTGGCGTCATCTGAATTTTTGAGAATATCAAGATAGTAAGGGCTGACACGAAGCTTGGGCATGCCGTCTTCATTAAGAGAAATAATATACTCGCCACCATCTTTATATACATAGATATCAGGAGTAACGTACCGGGTATCCTCATCCGCAAATGGACGACCAGGTCGAGGCTCAAGAGCCTGAATAGCTTTGACTGCCTCGTAGACTTTCTCTACGGCAACATCTTCTTCTTTGGCAATAGCATCGTACTTGCGCTTTTCAAGCTTATCGAGATGCGTAGAGACAATGCGAGCCTCAAGCCCATCAGCTTTTCCCATGAGATCAAGCTGAAATAAGAGACATTCTCCAAGATTTCGCGCACACACTCCTGGTGGATCGAGCTCACGCATAAGAGAAACAACACGCTCAACATCTTCAAGAGGCTTGCCTGTTTGATCAGCAATTTCCTGATATTCGCAACAGAGATAACCATTGCGATCTAAATTTCCTAAAACCGTAATAGCAATAATATAGTCAGCTTCCTCAACATCAGACATACGAAGCTGAGAGACAAGATACTCACGGAGTGTTTGTTCTTTTGTTAACGTAGCTTCCAATG
This sequence comes from bacterium, assembly GCA_030428205.1. Lineage (GTDB taxonomy): Bacteria > Bdellovibrionota_C > UBA2361 > UBA2361 > RFPC01 > JAUIBK01. The sequence goes on along the minus strand of JAUIBK010000009.1, from coordinate 40,784 downwards.
AAGGGCGTTCGCTATGATCAACAAAACCCTTGGGGGTTGATGCACCACTATAGTCTGTGAAATTTTCGAGGTAGCTCTCCCAATCGACAGGAGAATCATTGGTATCTTTAGAAAGTCCAGGATCTTGTTCCGCAGCTTCCTTTTTTTCTTTTGGAGATTCGTCAGCACTCGATGAGGATTGTTGATCAGGGGCGGGTTTACTTTCGCTATCATCTTCTCGAAGCTCTTCCAGAACAGGATTCTCAAGAAGCTCATTTTGTATAGCTTCGATATATTCGAGCCGCCCTAATTGGAGAAGCTTAATCGCCTGTTGAAGTTGAGGGGTCATCAACAGGGATTGACTCAGTTTCTGAACAAGCTTTGCTTCAAGAGCCATAAAAAAACCGACTGTGAAAAATAACCTGAGGCGACCAAAACAGCGCCCCATACAAACACCATGCCAACAATGGCATAGTTCTATACTAACACTTCTTTGGATGTTATTTGGGCAGGGAGTATGCAAAAAAGATGCGCAAGAGAAAAAACTGTTAAATATAAGCAGGTTAGCCAACAAAACGCTACTCGCCGTTTTCCCTATCGAAGGCAAATCCCCCCAAAGAAGACTCCCAGTCCATTCTCCAAATCCCCCGGACTAGGACAGCGGGATTTGGACTGGGACTTTATCATAAGGCACAGAGAGCGGTGAGGCTAAAGAGCAAAATCCTCGCCCAAATAGTACCGCCGAGCATTCTCACTCGAGGCAATATGCTGAGGGTCTCCTTCTTCCATCACCTTTCCATCGACAAGGATATACCCGCGATCGCAGATTCCCAGAGTTTCACGAACATTGTGATCCGTAATGAGAACCCCTATTCCTTTGTTTTTTAGACTCGCTATGATCTCTTGAATATCGCGAACAGCGATAGGATCAACACCTGCGAAAGGCTCGTCAAGTAATATGAAATATGGAGAACGAGCTAGCGCACGGCTAATTTCAACCCTGCGTCGCTCTCCTCCTGACAGCGCACTTGCAACCGTATTCGCTCTCTCAGTGATCCCAAGCTCTTCAAGCAGCTCGTCGAGCCTCTGTTCCTGAGCTTTCTTGGAAGGGAAATTCATTGTCTCAAGAATCGCAAGAATGTTTTCTCTCACAGTCAGTTTACGAAAAACAGAGGGTTCTTGCGGAAGGTATCCAATCCCTTCCCGAGCCCGCTTAAAGACAGGCTGAAGCGTTATATCTTTTCCATCAAGTAGGACAGCGCCTGAGGTGGGCGAGACAAGTCCAACACACATATAAAAACTCGTTGTCTTCCCTGCTCCATTGGGACCAAGCAAACCGACAATTTCTCCAGCTTGTACTGAAAGCGAAACTTCATTTACTACCCGCCGGCCAGAGTATGTTTTAACGAGGTCGCGAGCTTCTAAAGTATGTGTATTCATAAAAATTACCTTGAGTTCGCAGGGAGTATACTCTATGAACGTTCAAGCAGCCAGAGCACGAGAAAAGACTTATGACCCATATTTCACTCCTCCAAGGTGATATAACAACATTCCCAGGAGATGCCATTGTCAACGCAGCCAATCGTAGCCTTCTTGGCGGCGGCGGAGTTGACGGGGCAATTCACCGAGCAGCTGGCCCGCAGTTACTCAAAGAGTGCCGAAGTCTTGGAGGTTGTGGTACTGGAGAAGCAAAACACACTCAAAGCTACGATCTCGCCTGCAAATGGATCATCCATACTGTTGGCCCCGTCTGGGAGGGGGGAGGCAACAACGAAGATGATCTACTTGAAAGTTGCTACCGAAAATGCATGCGAATTGGCCAAGAACTTGGAATAAGCAGTGTTGCTTTTCCCGCGATTAGTACTGGGGTATATGCCTTTCCCTTTGAACGAGCAACAGAGATTGCGTTTCGTACCATAGATCAATGTTGTACGGACTTCGCTAAGGATATTGCAGTGACCTGCGTGTACTTCTCAGAAAGTGACTATACCAAAGCAAAAGACATCTACTTTGCACAGCGAGACTCTTAATCCTGACCTTGACCTAGGCACAACTGAGCCCGGCTTGGTATTTAGGTCAAGGTCAAGATTAGGGTCAAGATTAAGAGTAGATATAGACGGGTTGTGGGGAAGATTTATCGATATGGATTTCCCAAGGTGGGGCCGATATAGAGCTCCTCAGACAACGCCGTATCAGGTTCAAGCTGATACGTTTCTTCAGTAATTGAATGACGAAGAGATTGAATTTCTTCTTCTTGCTCAAGAATGACTGCGCGATTTGCTTCAATCAGCGCTTGATTTTCTTCACGCTCAGATTCTTCTTCCATCTCTGTGTAGTACGCTCCAACAGCTGCTCCGATACCGAGTCCAGCAACTGTTCCCACCAGCATAGTAGCTCCTGTATCAATCGTTGAAGAGGTCGCACCAATAACAGCACTGACGCCCGCACCAAGCGCTGCGCCACCAACAGCACCAAGTGCTGTATTCTGGGCTTGGTCAACCCCGCTCAGCAGCTGAGTGCACGAACAAAAAGAGAAGAGACAAAGCGAGAAGAGAATACTTTTCAGGTAGGACATAGAAAAACCTTCATCAAAAGTGGAGCAATCCACACTGACGTTATGCATACAGAAACCATAAATACGCATGTTTCAAGCAATATTCTGGTAATTTCTTGCAGCCGCCCTTCTAACCCACTGTTTTTCTGCAATAAAAAAGAATATTCACACTTCCCATCTACCGCACGCGAGACTCCCTGTCCCCATAACAATAGAGAGTTATGACATTTGTCTTCTTTGCGGAGAGGGGACAAGCCTCAACTCACAAGCTGGCTCATTTTTATTAAAGGTTTCTCCTACGGATGGCTCCACAAGATTTCGACCACAACAATCGTCCTGCTGATGATCACCAAATAGCTGACGCCGAGAGTGCAGAATCTCATCTCTCTGGTTATGAAGACATGATTTATGCCGGGGGGCAGGATTCCTCTGGTAGCTATGAGGCTGCTCAAACAGCAAACAGTGAATTATTTGCCCTCCAACGCACCTCTGGTATTGGCGCACAAGCGCCCAGTGCGTTTAGCTCAACTGACGTATCTCTTCTCTCTGCAGGTGGCCCATGGGACACCGCACGAATCACACAAAACACAATTTATGGTGGCTCAGAAGTTATAGAGGCCTCTCTCGATCAGGAAGACAAGTATGCTGAGCTCTCAAAACTCCTTCTTGAAGCAGGCTACGAAGGCGAGCTCTCTGACGAAGATATGGTAATGCTCATCGAGGAGCTCAAAAAAGTTGAACCTGATATCCAAGACGGAAAAGCTGACACCATAAAGCTGATTGAAGAGATCAAGCGTATGCAGCTTGAAGCTACTATTCGCTCTGTAAAAATTCACGATAGCATTGAAAATATTTCAGATTACGAAACTCGTGCGACTGCTATCGATGAGATGTATCTACAGTTAAATGGAGCATCGCCAGCTTTGGCGCGCATGACCGAAATTACGTTTAAACAACTTTTTGAAGAAGAGCTCAAGCATACAAATAAATCCGGAGAAACAGAAACATACTCGGTTAGAGAATACATTGAACAAAAACTTACGAATGATGCCTTCTACGACAGAGGAGACTTCAAAGAACTCTTTGCCTCAGGCACTCTCAGCAAAGAAGATGTTGAAACAGAAGCAAAACTTGCAACTGGACTCTTCGATGGTTTTACTAAACCACGTCAGGAGCTTGCGGCAAAGTTAATTGCCGAAAATCTTCAAGCAATTCAACCCGGGAACAGCCTTGGGCACAATCTCACAACAGCGGGAGTAGCAGGGCTCTTTGCGTTCATAAGTACACGAATGACTCTCAAGGTGACCGATGATGGCATTCCACTCAAGGGGAGCTTTGCAAAAGGTCAAGCCCCTATTTATATGGGTGTGTTTGCAGGCGGACTCGCCAATGACGGCATGCATAGGCTCAATAGAGAAGACTATCGCGCACTTGAACGAAACCTTCTTGGGCTTCGACGAGACAAAGACAATCCTGCAAACGACCAGATTGCACAAATTGCTAAGCTCGTAGGTGAAGAAGACCTAATCAAGCGAACCAACGAAACTTTTCATTCTAAAAACCTTGATAAGCTCATCGACGAAAAAAAAGGAATCAAAGCTCTTCCCAAAGAGCACACAAGCCTAACAAACGAAGAGCAGGTGGCTCAACGGGCCGAGGAAGTCATTGCAGCTCTTACTACCGAAGGCATCGTAACCGATCCGAAAACGATAGACGAGATAACGAAACGAGCTGAGCAAGACGAACTCTCTTTAAGTAGATCCCAAGAACTCTTAATGACTCTTTCTGACGAAGATAGGAAGAAGGTTCTAAGTGAAATTGAAGAAAAATTAAAAACAGAACCTGTTGAAATTCATGAGAAGGATGAGAACGGCGAACTCGTTCTCGTCGATGGAAAACCCAAAATAAAAGAAGTTACATACGTTGTTCCTGAAGGCTCTCCTGCGAATTATGAAGCACTTGTACGACGTAGGTACGATGATTCTAAAGAGGTCGGCACATTTGTCTTAGAAGCAACAACAAAAGCCTTTAATCCAGAACTTGTCGCTCAAGAGCTCCTCATGCGAGCAAAAACTCATCAAGTTTTTTATAAGCCTGCAGAAGGAGAGCAACACTCACAGGAGAAGGGGAACGATGGTCTTACAGCACAACAACGCCTAGAAAAAGTCTTTCATGCCAAGCTTTCTCTTCTTACTCGCGATCAGGCAAAAGCCACAATAGAAGCATACGACAAACTCATGGGGCGTGACATCGATCTTGGCGAAGGAATTATCGAAGGAGTCGATCACGAAAATAACACTCGGCTCGTACGCCTGTATCAGTTCGGCTCAGACAACATCATCGATCAGCTCTCACCACAGATTATCTATAATAGCGATATAGCCGACCTTATAGTAAGCACAAATGCGAGCACCGGAGTTCTCCCTGAGGATTCTCTCGAAGCAGAAGAACTACGCAAAAAAATTGAAGCTCTTCCAAGCCCTATTGAAGACCTCAAGAGAGTCTTCGCAGAGCAGTTAAATGAAGATCCTTCCGCACTTCTAGAAGAATTAAGAGGAGCAAGTGACGAAGAACTCCGTATCTATAAAACGATGCTCAAAAATCAATTTGGCGAAGAAGGGATGCGGGCACTTGAGCGCACACTTGAGACTTCAGATAGTAGACAATTTCATAGCTCGTCTGATTTAGGGCTCAATGGTTGGCAACGGACAGAAGAACTTCATGCCATAATAACAAACGACCAAGGGCTCCCACTTGAAGAACAAAAAAAGCGAGTAAGAGAAATTCTTGAGGCAGCATATACTACAACCACAGAAGGCACTCAACGTTCGCTCGAAGAACAAAAACGGGCTGCAGAATTCATACGAGACATCTATCAAGAGCGACACGGCTCAGAGCTTCGCACCTTCTTACAAGCAAACGCGCCAGAGCTCCTCTATTTCTCAAAAGCTGTCGAGATTAAGCAAGGTATCGATGAGGGGATTGAGACACTCGGAGATACTGTTCAGACTCTCGCGCTCACGACACCCGAGGAGGCAAAATATATAGAAGCTTCCTTTGAACACTATTTTCCTGAAGCAGGCTCACTCAAGCACAACCTCATTAAAGCTCAAAAACAATTTGCACTTTCACTCGATTACCAAGGCAGCTCTAGCGAGTTGGGGATTAGAGGAAAACAAGTAATGGCTGCCATTGATCACCTCGATGGAAACGATCCTTTGCTTGCAGCAGAAACGCTCAAACTGGTGATGTACTCAAAAGCTAAAGATCTCTCCAATGCATCTGGAAATGAGATTGATCTACGCGAACTTAGAGAGCAAGAAGCTGCATTTGTCTATCATGTGCTTTCAAGAGGTGAACAACAGGGCGTTACAGACACAACGACGTATAAGAAAAAAACATTAGAAGCGTTCGGAGAAGATCCACCTCTTGCAGCCATTCTTAGCAGCCATGAAATTGCCGTTGAGCATCAAGCACTTATCATGACAACGGCTTATAGCGGAGATCTCAAAGAAGCAATTCATGCAACTGAAAGCTACCAAGAACTCAACCGAGAACTACGTGCACAATATGCAGAATCATTTGGTTTTGATCGAATGAATATTCGCGGAGCACAGGCGTTTGAAGCTCTCATCACAACTCCCGAGGCTGACTTTGATGATGCTGAATACCATAATATGATTGTCTATCTTGAAGTCATTGCCGAAGCACAAATTGCCGATATTCCTGAAGCCTACAATGCGATGTATGGCCTAGATCCAAGTAACGATGTATTTGAGACACACGTCAATGAATTCATAGAAATGGAACGCACGCGTCAAAAACTGCACAATGCCAATCCTACCGCGGAGGCGCCATATCTTTCTTCAGAACGCTCTGAAGCCCTTATTCAAAGGCTACAAGAAATGACCAAGCCTAAGGAGGAGCGTAAACTATCGTATAAAGCGCCTGAGCAGTATATTGATTCACAAGAGCAGCTCGCTTCTGCGGCCTAATACTTGATGATCTCTTATAACGAAGGTAAGCTCACGTCCTCATGAAGTTTAAAAAATGGCGTAATCCTTATATGGACTTGGTTACAACCAAGCCTTCCTACATACTCCCTCAAAGAGATGATGCGTTTGAGGACGCTGCACTTCAGACGCTTCGCGAAAGAATTTCCCAACACTCATCACTTATTCTTGAGATAGGCTCTGGCTCTGGTGGTCATCTTATTTCTCTTGCCGAACGTAATCCCGATATTTTCTACCTCGGTTTTGAGCTGCGCTATAAGCGCGTCTTTCGCACCGCAGAAAAAGCAGAACTACAAGGACTCAGCAACCTGACCATAGTCAGAGGAGACGCTCGCATGCTTCCTGGCATTCTCGGCGAGCTCAAAGCTTCTGGATGCTATATCAACTTTCCAGATCCTTGGGGAAAGAAAGGCTGGAAGAAACATCGCATAATGAACGAAGAGTACCTCTCTCTTCTCTATCAGTATCTATCTCCCGAAGGTTTTCTTTCTTATAAGACGGATCATCAAGAATACTTTCGCTCGACAGTAGAACTTGTAGAGCGACTCCCCCACTTTGAAGTGATCGAACACACCGAACACCTCCACGAGAGCCCATTCATAGATGCAAATATCACAACAGAATTCGAAAGCCTCTTCCTCTCTCAGGGGTTGCCTATCTATTACTTGAAGGCATTGCGGGGCGGAGAAAGATCGCAAAGGGTTCTTTAGAAGGCTAAGGTCCGTTCTTCTTTCTGTTGGATTTAACCGCAAAGATTCCTAGGGCTTAGTTTCTTCGCGCCTTAGCGTCTTGGCGGTTAGACCAGCAGCAATGCAGGTTTACCACTAAGCCCCATAATCGTCAGAGCCCCCACATCCCTAAAATTATGATATACTCAGAAGTAAGAGGTGTGAGCTCACTGGATAACTCTCTCATATCACTCACCATTCAACTCGAGCATTGGCTCTACCAGCACCTGAGTGGAGAGCGGCCATAAGCTCAAGCGCTGATGGTACAAACTTATTACATTCGATTTTGGTCATTATCCATCATAATGCTGAAATCGACACTGTGGGCCATTGGGCAATAGGTTGGTTTTTTTTGTTTAGGATTTTTTGGTTTTTTTCAAAAGGATGTATCCCATGGATAAGCAGTTAGAAAAAGCGGTAACAACAATTGAAACAACTGTTGGTGAGCTCGTTGAGATTGTTACTCAAATTGCTCTTGAATCAGGTAACAACGAAGACGAGAGCTACGAACTCGCTTCACGTACCCTAGAGAGCATCCTTTATCGGAATGAAATCGAGATTGACGATCTGTCAATCAACTAAGATTTTTCTTTTTCGGTTATAACGCGAAGGGCGCGAAGTACGCGAAGAGGGAGAGATCTTCGCGTACTTCGCGTTATAAACTTTCACCCGTGATGTCTTCACATTCCATGAAATTGTCCCTCAGGATGGAGGGCACCTCCGCCCCCCCCGGAGGGAAGATACAGTTTTCTAGTGCACTGTTATGCCACCAAAATTCATATGCACAAAAACATAGTTTACAGTGCACTAGCCTTAGGCAACGCCCATTTCTTCTTCACTAAGTTACGATACGAAAAAAGGGTAACTCCACTTACTCCTTCCTCTTCAGCAATAGCTAACTGCTTATAAAATTCTTCAACAGAAGAAAAAAGATACGCTCCAATACCAGCAAAAACCTTTGCATTTTTACTCTGAAATGCAACAGCTTGCCTCAAGAGATAACGAAACATTGTTGTATCTAAGGTATACGACATAAGGTGTACCCCATCGACATCACCTTGACTCAGCCATCCTCTCCAATCCTGGTATGAGCTAAGATAAGCCCTATCTGACCAGGGGATAACCGCTACGGTCAGTTGTTGTTTCTCTCCGAGCAAGCCCCGTACATCTTTGAGATAACCGCGTAAGAGCTCTCTCCTCCAGCTATCCCAACGAATAGCTCCACTATAAGATTGCAGCTGAAAGCACCCGTTCTTGTCTTGTATGAGCACACCAGGATGTTCATTTAAGAACGACTCAACAGCTTCTGGTGAATATCCAAAGTCATATCCCACAGAAACCCCACTTGAAGGGCGAATAGGCAAGAGATAGGGATATCGAAAGAAATCAAGGTGTACTCCTGAAAGCGCAGGAAACTTCTCAACGAGCTCTTCAACAAGCGAGTGAACATAGGAGCGAACTTGAGAACTTGCCGGATCAAGCCAGACACCTGGGGCATCGAGAGCGTAGGTGCTATCAGCTCTATCGAGATAGCTGGCTACGCTCTTGCCCCTATTATCTTGCTGCAAACTACCAGAAGAGAACTGCTCAAACGTCTCACGCGAATAGTCTTCACCGAGGTTAAACACATTGATCCAAGCATGGACTTTAACATCACGTTTGCTTGCCCATGCGAGAAACTGAGAGACAGGACAAAACGCTGGATGAACAGCTTGCACCTGGGAGAACGGGGTTTGGTCAGCAACCTTGGTGTCGTACCAACATTTCCCACTGCGAGCGACCTGGAGATAAACCTCTGAAATATCGTGAGATTCAACAAATCCACACGCCTTCTCAAGGAGCTCAGGCGAGGAGAGCGCCGGGGATTCGCCAACAACCTCAAGCCAGAGAGCTTTTTTCACTCTTTCTCTCCATCGTATTGAAAAAATTATGCAATTTCTCGCTTACTCCAATCATCTTAACAGAGGCCAAGGCCATTTATCCATTTGAAAAAATACAGCCAGAGGGCAGTTGAGATAGAGTACGAGATGCTTCTTCCAAAACAGCACATAAGAAGAGAGCTTGGAGTCAGCGAAGTCAAACTCGCTCTTATTCTTTTTATCCTCTCTCTGGCGGGAATAGGAACTTGTATTCCTGCGCTTCAGCAAGCAACACATTCACAGCTTGTATTCGATCTCCCACTTCACCTAGGGCAAAGCTCTACATTTGTGATTGTCGATCAAGAGTGTATCGCCGAGTTTTCTCAAACACTGATGGAAACTGAGCCGATGAAGCTCGTGCTGAACGGAAAACTCTTAGGAGAAGAACACTTCGGTTCTTCACTCTCTCTTGAAGCACACTTCAACGATCTCGGGCAACTGCTCAATAGCACATTCGAACTCAAAGATAACGATTCCTCGTTTGAAATGAAAACGAAATCAGTCCATCCAATATCTCTGACAACGTTAACGTATGATAGGCAAAGAGCTCTCACCGATGCTCTGACTCTTTCCGGTCCGATATCTCTTAAAAAAATACAGCGCGAGAAGTTTCTGCTCGATCTTACACACGTAGCAAGTTCGTCAGATTCAAAACTGAGGCAGTGGCTTGCCTTGACTGAAAACAAACTCTCATCAACAACCATAGTCCTTTCTCAGGACGAGCAAGCATGTCATGCTCAAAAACAGAATTCTCAAACACCTTCATTTGAGACGCTTTTGAGAGCGTTTCTTCACAGTGAAAACGGAGCACAGAGATGGACAACCAAACTATGATTCAACTGCAACAAGTAACAAGACGCTACGGTGATTTCTTTGCCGTAAAAGACGTCTCGCTTGAAGTTCAGGCTGGTGAAATCCAGGGCTTCCTCGGCGTAAATGGTGCAGGCAAGACGACGACTTTACGTATGATCTGTGGAGTGCTCCGTCCAACAGAAGGAAAAGTTCTTGTTGGAGGGTACGACATCGAGCAAGAACCTGAGAAAGCAAAAGCGATTACTGGCTATATTCCTGATCGTCCATATATTTATACAAAACTAACTGCTCGAGAGTTTTTATACTTCGTCGGTGACCTCTATAATGTTCCAAATGACGAGCTCGAAGATCGCATGGATCAACTTGTTGCTGAGTACGGCCTCACAGAGTGGCAAGATGAACTCGTTGAGAGCTACTCTCACGGAATGCGGCAACGACTCGCTACTGTTGCAGCACTTATTCACAATCCCAAAGTGCTTGTTATTGATGAGCCGATGGTCGGACTCGATCCTCACGGCGCAAAGCTTCTCAAAGACTCCATGAAGAGATATGCCCACGAACACGGCATGGCGATTCTACTCTCGACTCACTCTCTCAATGTAGCTGAAGAAGTTGCTGATCGAGTCGCCATTATTGACCACGGAGAGATTCTTACCACCGGTACTGTAGCAGAGCTCCACGCTCACTCCGGGGACACCGAAGCGAGCGATCTCGAGAAAATTTTCTTGAAACTGACCTCAAATACAGTTCATACAGAGAGGAGGATCGATGATTCCCACCCTGTATAAGCCAGTTGTTTGGCAGTTTAAAAACAGGTGGAGGAGCGGAGAAGACAGAAAGACTCTCTTTGCGCGCGACTTCTTTCTCTTTTTGCTCACGATGCTCCTGATGGTAGCAACGTATCAGGGTACTCTTTCAACTCTCCTTGCTCTCAAAGAAAAACATGACGTGCTCTACGTGTCTCCAACCACCCCCCTAAGCATCATGTTTCTCTTTCTGCTCGGGCTGCTTTTTTTCTCTGGTGCAATATCAACTCTCGGAACACTCTTTCTCGGCAAAGATCTTGAGTTTCTTCTTGCTTCCCCGATTCGAACAGGGCGATTCTTTTTAGGAAAATTCTTTCATGTACTTTGTAGCTCAGCCTGGATGCTGCTTGTCTTTGGCATACCAATGCTGATTGCCTTTGGAAATTTTTATGGGACCTCTCTCTGGTATTACATCATAGGCTCAACTTTACTCGTTCCTCTCTTTTGTATTCCCACAGCACTCGCTTTCATTGCTGTTACCCTTTTTGCTCATCTTGTTCCTGTTCACCGCACAAGAGACCTGTTTCTTCTCGCATTGATGATCGCACTAGGAGCATTTTTCTTCTTCTTTCATAGCGATTCCAACGCTGTCTCTGATCCTCGAGAGATTCAAGAGCTCCTGCGATATACTTCTCTCAGTTCATCAGTAAACTTAACGTGGCTCCCAAGCTTTTGGATCTCAGAGAGCCTCGGAGAACTCCTTGAGCCATCTTCTCGACCAATCACGCTCTATATACTACTCCTTTCTCTGACCACCGTTGCCAGCATGAGCGCAGCGTTTTTGATCGTCCATCAACTTTACCGTTCAGCTTATGCCAAATCTCAAGCTCATAGTTTGGGAATTCGAATTAACGCAAGAAAAGCACGCCACCGTTTCTGGACACTCAAACAGTGGATACCAGCTCCGTATAGAGCCATTTTTGGAAAAGAGTACAAGGTGTTTAGTCGAGATATGACCCAAGCAGTGCAGCTCGTGCTCCTGCTAGGGTTATGTTTCATCTATCTCTACAATTTTCAATCTTCCTACATTACAGGAGACCCTACGATCCCTGAAAATAGATGGTGGCAGGCGTTTCTCGTGATCGCCAATCTTATTATGGGCTCCTTTGTGATTACAGCTGTGTGTGCTCGCTTTGTCTTTCCCTCTGTCTCTCTTGAAGGGCAAGCCTTTTGGATGCTTCAATCTTCTCCCAACTCTCTCTTGAAGCTCATGAAAGCGAAGTTTTGGTTTTGGTTTATTCCTATCGGCACAATCTCTTCTGTCATCTTCACCTCGGGAGCGCTCGCTATTCAGGCTGATATTCATATTGTCTATGTGCATGCGTTATGCAGTTGGATACTCTCGTATGGTGTTGTTGCCATGGCAATTGGTATGGGAGCATACTTCTCTCACTTTGACTGGGACCACAGTGCACAACTCACAACAAGCTTTGGAAATTTTCTCTACCTCCTGCTCAGCTCGTGCTTCATTATGGTGAGCATACTCCCCATTGCTGTTATGATCTTCTTTCGGACATTGCGCTCACTTGGACACGACATTCCTTCACCCGTCTGGTATGGGGTGATTGGCGTCTGTGCGTTTATTACCGTATCTCTTAACTTTTTTGCCGCCTATCTCTCGCTCTACCTTGGTCAAAGAAAGTTGCTGCAGGGAAGAGTGGGCGCTACATAAGAGGTTGAACAACCATTTTCTTGAACTTTTTGCTCCGTGGCTCCACTCTTTGGCGTTGCACCGAGCTCTTCGCCACGGAGCAAAAAGTTCAAGAAAATGGCCACAGAAAAAAGCAGTGAAAATGCTACATTAGGAACGCTTCCTCAGCTCTATGTCTTCATACCCTCCAGGAAGTGGAATTGAGAAGAGGCTGGTCGGCAAAGAACCCTCTGGCAGCTTTATCTGCTGGACATCTAAGGAGAGCTTCACGTCCTCATGCGGAAGCTCGAAGATTATTTTTGCAGGCAACAGAGCCCCATCCTGCTCTTTGTAGGCTGGGTAGTGCACACGTAAGACAATCTGATCTCGAAAGCGATCTCTGACTTCAAGTACTTTGAGGGTCCCATTCTTAATATCAAGCAGAGCAGAAAACCGCCCCCAACTATCTCGCAAGAGAAGATCCTCTTTTCTTTTGATAAGCTCAACACCACGAGAGGGGTACGTAATCATCTCAGAGGGAAGAGCCCCAATAAGGAGATGCATAAGATCTCGCTCTGACGCCATAATTCCAAAAAACTGCTTTAACCGTTGAGGGGTTAATTCTCCGCGGTAATACTTCTTCTCTGAGGGGATGAGGAAAGTGAACTGCCCCTGATACGTCGTAAAGAGGCTTAAGCTCATCGCTCCATGTACTGGGAGTGCTTCTATCCGTAGCGCTCTTTCAGGAACCGAATAAACAAATGCGTAACGAAAAGATTCTGAATCTTCTTTTTGGAGAAAACGAGCTCGAGTGAGCGCACGATAATACGAAACAAGTTCTCGTCTCTCCTCAAGGAGCTGAAGGACGTGTTCTTGGTCCTCTTGACTGGCAACCTGTCCATCAAAATCGTGCAAGACGCTTTCATGGATCTGTGTACACCCTGAAAGAAGGAAAAAGAGAAAAAAAACAAATCGAAAAATAGCGATCACCTCACACCCTCAGGATGTTCGATTCGAAACTCTGGGTATTCGGCGCTTACGGAGCGAAACTTCCCTTCTAAGCGATCGTACGCTTGACTCTGCTCATCGGACGAACGAGCAAGCTCAGCACGCTCAAGCCCATCACGGTACACTTCAAGTGCACGTCGAGCGTCACCTTTCGCACGGAGCGCGTCACCGTAATGCTCAATAATCACAAGATCGTCTCCCGTAAGCGCGACTGCTTTTTCTAGGGTCTGAACAGCTTCGTCGAAATCCCCTTTCTGATACAAAATCCAACCGAGCGTATCGAGATAATACCCATCATTTGCACGCACCGAGAGCGCCCGGCGAATAAGTGTTTCAGCCCGATCCAGATCATCGCCCTTCTCAGCAAGAGCGTAAGCCACAAAGTTCAAGGCATCAGAATGCCTTGGGTTAAGCTTAAGAACCTTTTCCATGACTTCATAGGAACGCTTCAGCTCACCTAAATCATGAAGGACAACACCAAGTTGAAAGTGGAGCCTGTCGTTTTCTGTTTCGCGCTCAAGTGTATCAACAAGTAGCTCTTTTGCCTCTTTAAGCTTCTTATCATCTCGAAGAATCAAAACCAGATAACCAATCGCTTGAAGATCTCCTTCTCGCACAGCAAGAACTTCTCGCATTGCTTTTGCAGCGCCTTCTAAGTCTCCCTCTTGGCGCAAGAGAAACGCCTGAAAGGTTCTTGATTTCACATACATCTCTTGCTCAGGGGTGATTTTGAGCAACTCAGCAACCGCTTCTTTTCTCCTTCCTGAACCAGCATAAATCGAAGCGAGATAATAACGAGCCTGAGAGTGTGCCGGGTCAGTCGCCAATACGAGATTGAGCTCTCTTAGTGCAGCTTGATAGTTCTGCTTCTCGATCTCAATGAGCGCGACCTTAAAGCGTACTTCGGTGGAAGCATCACCACTCTCTTGCACTGCGTGAAGGTGCTCTAAGGCATCATCGTATCGCTTTTCTCCAAGAGCAAGCTCGCTTAAAATCCTCCGAGCAAGGGTATGCTCCGGATCGGTTCGTAGCAGCCTTTCACAAACAGCTTTCACATCAGCAAATTTTTGCTGTTTGAGAAGTACACGTATAAGATCAGGAGCAATAAGTGCTTCATGCTGAGGCGACTGAAGCACCCCTCGAAAGGTACTCTCTGCTTCCGTCAGCTTTCCAACCCGCTCATAGAAACGCCCAAGGTACATCAACGCAACACGATTTGTTCCGTCACGCTCGCGAAGCTCTTCGAGCACTTCTACGCTTTTTTCGGGCTTTCCTTGAGAACCGTAAAGATTAGCAAGCAAAAGATACGCATCAGGCAACACCTTGTCGCGTTGGAGGAGCTTCTGATACACCGGAACAGCTTCGTCCTCACTCCCGGACGATTCGAGAATACCTGCGTAGAGGAGCAAAAAAGGTACGTGGTCAGGACGCCCCTCGAGGGCTTTTTCAATTTCACGGCGGGCTTTGGGCAATTCCCCCGATCGAACATAAAGCTCACTAAGGAGGCCGTTGAGTTCTGGATCTGGATCATCGAGAAGCTTGCTTGCTTGTTGAAAGTGGTCCAGCGCCGCCGGAAAATCTTCGCCTGTCAGAGAAAAACGGCCAGCGAGAAAGTGATGAAGCCCTTGAGAACGCTTCGCTAAAGCATCGTCGATAGCCACACGTGGGGCATTACGTACTTCGACATCAATTTGGCTCGGTGCACCAGCTTGATGACTTACGGAGCAAGCACTCAGCAAACAACACTGAGACACCGTGAGCATCCGCAAAGAAAATCGTTTGTATACATTTACTAATTGGTTCATTCTTATGATCTCTATAACCGACTGCTACCCTACACTCTATCAGATACTCTACTGCATACTATGGACAGATGAAAAGTACTTCTCCCTCCCTCTCTCATATTGAATATCTTGGGAAAAGCTACAAAAGCGGCCTCTCACTCGTAGAGAGAAAGAAAGGGGGAGTTTTCTACACTCCCGAAAGCGTTGCTGCCGAGATGACACGTGAGTGTCTTGAGAAAATCAACCTTAATCGAGCTCTCCCACCTACCGTCCTTGATCCAAGTTGTGGCGGAGGAATATTCCTGGTGACAACTCTACGAGCACTGCTCACTCATATCCAACCACAAACAACGCAAGAAGCCGAACACCTACTTACTACGTGCATCTTTGGTGTCGATAGAGATCCCAAGGCAGTTGAGCTCACAAAGAAGTGTCTCCGGATAGAACTCGCCAATTGGACACAAGAGAAAAAGCTTTCTCCTCCGACACACCTTCCCCTTGCAAACAACATTCGCACTGGTGATAGCCTTCTCGACTGGTCGCAATCTGATTGGAACCTTGATCTTTCACAACACAGCTCATTTCGTTGGAAACAGGCTTTTTCAGATCTTTTACGCAAAGACGGAGGAGGATTCGATCTTATCTTGGGGAACCCTCCATATGGACTCTCAAGAGGAGAGCAACTGTCCCCATTTGAAAACACCTGGCTTAAAGTGCACTACGAGGATGTGCGCGTTGGAAAAATCAATAAATATATCCTCTTTCTTGCGCAATCACTCAAACTTCTTAAGCCCAAAGGCCATCTTGCTTTTCTTATACCAAACGCCTGGCTTGGAATACGAAGCGGTAAAAAAATACGAAAACTACTTTGTGAAAACAATCTTCTTGAACATCTTGTTATCTTTGAGGCCGCTCTCTTTGATGACCCCCAAGTTGAAGCTGTTGTACTGTTTGTTTCTGGAAAGCCTCAAAAGAGCGAGTCGTTTTTGCTTACTCGCACACCAACAAGCTCCTGGAAAAGGAAAACAACGCAACGCATCAGATACGATCTCTGCACCCGCGACCCCGAGTGCCTCATCCCAACTCATTGGAATTCGAATGTTACCGATCTCTTTGAACACATTCAAAACAGCTCCGCACCACTTGAAAACTTTGATTTTCGCCCCATGATTGCACTCCAAGCGTATGCGACAGGAAAGGGCACTCCTCCACAATCAAAAGAAGACGTAAAGAAGCACATATATCATTCACGCGAGAAGCTCGGAGATGACTACTATCCCTATCTTCAAGGGAAAGATGTTGGCCGATATACTCTTTGCTGGAGTGGTGATTACTTACGGTACGGTCCATTTCTCGCTGAGCCACAAACACGAGAACGATTTACAGGCCCACGGATTATCTTACGTGAGATCACCAGAGCCACTCCTCACGTTCTCGTTGCAACCTATACGAAGAAAACATACCTCTACAACAAATCGATCCTCCACATACTTCCCCAAGAAAAAACGACAGAACAAGAGCTCCTCGCGCTGCTCGCTATTCTCAACTCACCACTAGCCTCTTTTGTGCTTGCTTTTCGAGGGAGAAAATCTCAGCGTAAACTGTTTCCAAAGATCGTCAACCGCGACCTACAGACACTACCGCTACCAAAGACTTTCGACGCCTCTGTTTCTGGACTCTCTCAAGGGGCCAAAGAATTGCTGACACCTTTTAAGAACGAGAACCTGAGAGAACAGAAAGAACACGAAGTGAATGCGCTTGTGTATCAAGCCTACGAACTTTCTCCAGATCAGATTCGGAAGTTGAACTTATGCCTTTCAGAGTCTGCGATTTAGCCCTGTATGGTCTACCCGCAGAGACTCAGAGAGAGGGAGGTTGATTTGGTTCGTTTTAGGGATCGCTTCTATTCGATGTTCTGTGGCTGATTTACAGCCGGAAATATCTAACCGCAAAGGCGCTAAGACGCAAAGATGTTTGACAGAGGTCAACCTTAGCGTCTTAGCGCCTTTGCGGTTAACATCTTTACTTCAGAATAGCAGGGGGGCTCTCAATCTAAACCTAACTTCCTGTACGGTAGTCAGATGCATTGCTACGCAAGTATGAAAAACTCAAGATAAAGTTCGAATAATATAGTATAGTTAGACCAGGAGCGGGCTCTGATGCTGAATTTTCTCATGAAATTCAGCGTGTTAGCCGATCATTGCTCCTGGATATCTAAAGTAGAATGTATGAAGACTTTCGCCGTACTCATCCCTCGCGAAGCGTATACACAGACCGACGCTATTGTTGAGACTGGGTTTAAAATTACGAAAGGCTCTATCTTTGAGCAAACACTCAACGAGCTTCAAGATGCTCTCAATGAGATCTTTGCGTTTGAACTCTACACGACACGACAAACGACTGCCCTTTGCTTTACCGCCGCTGGCCCTACAATTGATATCATCTGCGGTGAGCTTTATGCCATCCTTCCTCGTGCTGAGATCCGGGAGATACCTGATTTCACCTACGACTACGACGAAAACTCCGAAATTGCTACTGCCGAAGTTCGCCTAGGCGCAAATGATATCTACCCAATCAAAGGCCAGAACCGTTTTCAAATCGATTCAATGACACCGATCTTAAGTGTGCTGACCCGCTTTCCGCACGAAGGAAAATTCATTGTTCAGCTCGTAGCAAAACCGGTTCGTGATACAGCTAAGCACCACTTTGATCTTCGGCAACGGATCATCACCGATGCTAGTCTGCACCACTTTCATGCAAAATACTGGTTTAAGCGCGGTGTACGCAAAGAGATCGTAGAGAAAATTACTGAGAAATGTCACCGCCCTATGTTCCGTATGAACATGCGCATAGCTGCCATATTACCTGGCGCTCAAACAAATGGAGCGGCCTCAGACAAGGTCTATTCAATGATGAAGTCTCACAAGAAGGCCGAAGAATATATTCAAGCTATCTTTGGTGGGTATACAGAAGTAAATACCATTGATTTAAATCGCCTCGTATTGGGAAAAATTCAATACGGCGAGAAGGGGATGAAGAAGTTTCAAGATCGCGATCTTACGAAAGGGTGGAGACTCACTCCTAACGAACTCTCTGCCCTCTGGCACCCTCCAGGGGTCGGTGAAGGAAAGAACCTAGCAACGCTTCTTTCCAAAAAAGGTAGCCCACCAAAACTTCTTCCCTGTGAAGTGGAAGATGAGAATATCTGCTTTTTTGGAAAAACAGACTACCGCGAAAAAGTTGTTCCTTTTGGCATCAAGCGCGAAGACCGCGCACGTCACATGTATGTGATCGGAAAATCAGGAACGGGAAAATCAAAACTCATACAACTGCTCGCAAAGAACGACATCGATGCCGGGCATGGCTGCGCTATTCTCGATCCTCACGGCGACTTAGTCGATGATATATTAAAGCTTATTCCAAAGCACCGTATTAACGACGTCGTACTCTTTGATCCATCAGATTTACAATTTCCCCCGAGCTTCAATCCGCTTGTACAGGTTCCAGATGAGCTCAAAATGCGAGTGACGATTGGATTTCTTGAGATCTTCAAGAAGGTATTCTCCTCAAACTGGTCAGACCGGATGGAGCATGTCCTACGCTACTCAATTATCGCTTTGCTGAGTACCCCCGGCGCAACTCTTCTCTCGATTCGTAAGATGCTCGTCGATCCAAACTACCGTGCCGTTATCGTAGAGAACGTTCAAGATAACGTCGTAAAGAATTTCTGGATGCAGGAATACGCGACCTGGGCAGATCAATATGACTCCGAGGTGATCGCACCGCT
Source organism: bacterium (assembly GCA_030428205.1). Taxonomy (GTDB): domain Bacteria; phylum Bdellovibrionota_C; class UBA2361; order UBA2361; family RFPC01; genus JAUIBK01. The sequence goes on along the minus strand of JAUIBK010000009.1, from coordinate 21,763 downwards.
TATCAACAAAGTTGGTCAATTTGTTGCGACCAATATGATTCGAAACATCATTGGCCAGCCGATTAATCGTTTTGATTTTCGCCAAATTATGGACGAGAAGAAAATTCTTTTGATGAAAGTCTCTAAAGGTATTCTTGGTGATGATAACGCAGCACTTTTAGGCTCAATGGTCGTAGCAAAGATATACCAAGCCGCCATGTCTCGCGCCGATATTCCAATTGAGCAACGAGAAGATTTCTATTTCTATGTTGATGAGTTTCACACCTTTGCCACGAGCTCTTTTGATGAAATATTGAGTGAAGCACGAAAGTATGGCCTCAATCTTACCGTAGCGAATCAGTTCCTTGGACAACTCCCAGAAGATGTTAGAAAAACCCTCTTTGGTAACATTGGAGCACTTTTGGCGTTTCGAGTGGGCGCAGATGACGCAGGCTTTCTCGCCCATGAATTCGAGCCCCGTTTCGGTGCAAACGATCTTATCAATCTTGATATCCGTGATTTCTATATCAAGATGTCAATCAATGGTGAAACCCAAGATGCTTTTTCTGGTAGAACGCTCGATGTTGACTACCCAGAGCAAAACTTTGCTAAAGAGTGCGTTGAGGCCTCACGTGCAAGCTACTCACTTCCATTGGAAAATGTGACGGAGATTTTGAGTATTTGGGAATCTGCGGCGTAATCACAGAACTCCTCCCCGGCTAGCCTCCTCCTGCTCTTGCTCTTTATCTTGCTCATGCTCTAAGTGAGTTAGAGCATGAGCAAGATAAAGAGCAAGAGCAGGAATGGAATGAGATTAGCTATAACTCGAGGTTAAGGCCCGGCACAACCACCCGCCGTGGTACAGATCTGAAGTGGCATCTCTTGGATGTACGGATTGCTAATAGCAATTTTCCTAGCACAAGTAGCAGCTTGCTTAGCTTTCGGTAAGAATTCAACTGAGTGGCGTTGTAACACTTGCCCAGGATTTGGAGTCTCTGAAGTCCCAGGATCACGCTTGGCATTATCGTATACACACGGAGTAAGCCCCTCAAATCCAGCAGCGCCTTCATAAATACCTGTGCAACACTCATTGAGAGGAACACCTTCACAATCTCCATCATGATCAACATAAAATTGAGAAGGATTTGCCTTATTCCGCACATCCATAAGTGGGCAAAAGAGGCCCCCTGTTTTTACCGACAAGTCATAGGCAAGAGGAAGAGAACGGCGAAAAGAGCTCCCTGTATTATTATTAACAGCATTAAACTCCGCTTCATGATCATTTGGGTGACCACAACTAAAGAATGGCCCTTCAGCCCCTTCCTGACAGAGATTGATTTGAATCGAGTCAGGACTTGTTACGTCTCCTGTTGGCAAGAGGAGCCCCTCATATCCCTCGTTAAAAGCTTGAGAGAACGTAAGGTAGCAGCTTGGATCCTGATTCGCCCCAGACAAGCATGCAGACTTCTCGCTACTGCTCAGTGAAGGATTCACAACGTTACGAAAACGAGGTTGCACACTAGGCCCATCGAGTACCACAGAAACAGACACGCCCTGCTCTTGGAGAAGTGGAATAAGCTCATGTAAGATATAAAATTCGGAGATCTTATAGTTATTCCAGGCGCTCGGTGGCGTCCCTTCGAGTTCACAACTCGGTGCAACCTCAGGAGTATTCCCAGGAGTTCCATCATCTGGTGGAACAAAGCGACACGTAGGAATCATATCGGTATAAAGGATCACCATTCGACGACCATCAGTTTGGCAATTATTTGCCAAGACCTGCGCCGCATCAAAAACAGCCTTACCAATATTTGCCGCAACAAGATCTTTAGCTTCGGCAGAATTTGGTGGAGATGACTGTGCTGGGAAAAACCCATAGTCAAAAAGATTTGGGTACTGGGCGCTTCCAGGTGACAACCTCCCAGCACCTGCCACATAGGCGCCTGTGACATCACCAATAATATTCATGTTCGTAATTTGAGTCAGAAAAGAGAGATTGTTTGTGAGACCATTACCTGGATACGAGCGTCCAAATACATCCCCAGTAAATGCCCGAAACATCCCTTTATTAGACTCTGCAGGCAGGTTCTCAAGTATGCGTAGAGTAACATTGGCTGCGAGCATAAACTCAGAAAGAGGAGATGGTCGGTAGTCCTTATTAAGATTCACAAGCATATATCGAGGAAGATTGGGGTGGTTGATTGCCCCATTTACGCGACGGTGCACGAAGTCAGACTTTGCAAACGCATTCGCAGGGAGTGTTCCTGTACGCTCATTAGGCATATTGACCCAGTAGTTTATGTCTGGAGCATCTTGTATGTTGTCATAATCCGTTTTAAAGCCGTCAAGAAGTGATGATTGATTATTGAGAAGCTTCCCTCCATTAAAAGCAAAAACACTTGCGGTTGAAATTTGATGCGTGGCAGTTGAATTGGGGGCTGTTGGAGTTTGGATGAGATACGCATCAGTAGCGTTTAACTGTGGTGTATAGGTAAGATCAGCAGGTGGATCACAAGCACCATAGGAAGAGTCGCAACAAGCGGAAGAGCCACACCCTCCCCCTAACGAAGGATAAGGCTTATGTGTTCCACTCACAGTAGAAAATGAAACATCTAAAAGGTGCGCCATACAAGTATTCACAAGTGTTGTTGCTGTTTGTGAGCGAAGGGTAAACTCATTACTTCCAAGAAGAGACGCAAAAGGAGCAATCAGTGGATTCGTTGGCTGATTGCGATGGTCTACCAATAGAGCACTTGCAGCTTCATTTGCTTGAGCCTCGAGAAAACATGGGAAAACATTGCTACAACTATCCGCCTGACCATCTCCAGGATCACTTCGATAGTATTTCCCAAATCGAACGACACCGGCTTCGCCTGGGTTGTTCGAAATCCCGAGATACCCAGTACCTTCAGAAACACCAAGAAGTTTATTTTGATTAATAATAAAATTGGCACGATGCACCGCTCCTCTGCGACGGAGTTCTTCGTCTGAATCAGGATTACTCACATAGTAGTCCATTGCAGCAAGTGCGCCTACATTTGTTACCGTTGTCATGCGTTGGTCTTGAGTACTGACAAACGTCAACCCGACAGCAAGCGCTAGGATACCAAGGAGAACGACCGAGGAAATGGCCACAAGCACAAGAACAACCCCTGATTCAGTGTGATGATAAGGAAAATTTTTCTTCATATCTGACAACCTAACCCGTTCCTCCAGTACAGACACACCCAGCACAAGCAGCACAGTAAGTACAAAAATCAAATGGGGACTGAACGCCATTTCCACAATTGAACGGAATATTGTAGTCATTACACTCCGAAGGACATGGGTCTTCACAGACACACTCAGTATTACACTCGAAAGTTCCTCCACAAGCTGCACCTGGAGGATCGCAGTCCTCTCCTAAGGCACTTTGTACAATACCATCACCGCAAATCTCTAGGATACAAGTAGCAGAACAACCGTCGTTATCTTCATTGTTACCATCATCGCAGTCTTCGTTGAGGTTGCTCTGTGTAATGCCATCACCACATACTTCTTCTAAGCATGAGGCAGAACAGCCATCATTGCTCTGGTTATTTCCGTCATCACAGTCCTCTCCATCTTCCAGGATGCCATTACCACAGACATCTTCGGTTATACACTCTGCGGAACAGCCATCACCGGGCTCATTGTTTCCATCATCACACTGCTCTTGCATCGTGCCGCCACTTTGCAAGATATTATCACCACAAGACTCAATGAAGCACTCTGCGGAACAACCATCTTGAGATGATTCATTACCATCATCGCAGTCTTCTCCGGGCTGAAGGACCCCATCTCCGCAAAACTCATTCATACATGTTGCAGAACAACCGTCTCCAGAATTATTATTTCCATCATCACACTGTTCGAGGCACTCTTGGATATCGTTTCCACAAACCTCCACCTTGCAATCAGAGCTACACCCATCGCAATTATTGAGGTTGCCATCATCACAGTCTTCTCCAGGTTCTGGGACACCATTGCCGCAAAAATCCGACTCTATGTTACATTCTGCATCGCAACCATCTCCGGGAATCTGATTTCCATCATCGCACTCTTCACCACAATCAATTACCCCGTTGCCACATGCTTCCAGTTTGCAGTCGGAACTACACCCATCGCACCCATACTCATTTCCATCGTCACACTCCTCACCGAGAGGCTCTTGCCAAAATCCATCACCACACTCTTCTACCTGACAGCTAGAGCTACATCCATCATTATTGTTTTGATTGTGGTCATCGCACTCTTCTCCGGCTTGAGTTTGTACAGTACCATCGCCACAAAACTCATCCTCACATTGGGCAGAACAACCATCTCCCGACTGATTATTCCCATCGTCGCACTCTTCACTCTGCTCGTGAGCTCCATCTCCACAGTCAGCACAGGTACAATTTGAATTACAGCTATCACAGTTAGGACCATCAAGTTGATTCGTGTCGCACTCTTCTCCAAAATCTATTCGATTATTTCCACACACAACAAGTTCGCACTGATCACATCCATCGGTAGGCTCGTTGTTTCCGTCATCACATTCTTCGCCATCTTGTACGATAGAATCACCACAGCCCTCTCTCTGACAAGAAGCGCTACAGCCATCGTTGTTCTGATCGTTTCCATCATCACACTGCTCACCGTTATCCGGCTCATGAATTCCATTTCCACATTCATTCTCTGTTACACAAGCAGAAGAGCAGCCATCTCCGTCATTCATGTTGCCATCATCACACTGCTCACCTCCTTGAACCTCGCCATCACCACACCAACTACATTGACAACCATCACACTGAGCGCCTGGACCATAAGCTGAGCAATCTGAGTGCGTTTCACACTCTTCTCCTTGATCAACACGATTATTTCCACAGAAAACACATAAACAGCCAGAGGAACAGGAGGTACACTGAGTGCCAGGAAGATCTGGAGCGTCGCACTCTTCCCCGCCACCTATAACGCCATCACCACAGATATCAACAGGCACGGGAGGAGCTCCTTCAACAAACTTTCCAGTTCGACGATACGCCATCTGCGTGGCTGATATGGTTATGTTCGAAAAAAACGGAAGGATCGGATCAAACTTCGCTTCAAGATGAACAGCTACAGGATGTGTTTCAAGAACGGTCAGCCAGGATTGTCCTGGAGCAGGCCAGCCAGCATCCGTATCAACAATTTCACCATAAGGACGGGTAGGGTGATTAAAAACTGTTTGGTCTGACCGTTTAACACGCTCTCCAGGACGCAGCACCGCCACATCGTAAGTAACCTGCCCAGATGGAAGTGCTCCTGATTGGCTATCTTGATAATGAGTAAACGGTATGAGTCGTGTGCCATTTTCCGCACCAGACTGACGCGCTACGGCACTAGCTGCTTCAATAGCACGCTGAGCCGCACGTTGAAAGAAAAGCTCATACTGCTCGCACTCGGTCTGGTTAGAGTTACAGTCAAAAGTATTTGTCTCTACGATTGATTTCGAAAAAACGTCAGCCCCAACATGCGCGGCTCGAAGAAGAAAAATATAGGAATAGGCATAGCGCCCAAGATCAATAACAAAGAAGATCAGAAGAAAAAGAAGTGGAAGAACAACAGCGGCCTCAACATACGCAGCTCCAGTATGTTGGCGTGTCCTTCTTTGAGAAAAAAGTTGTAAGTTATAACGACGCATTCAACCTCCAATAGTAGCATGGCCCCCCAAGGCTCAAGCTACACCTCACCAACGAGTAGTAACTACCCTATCACACAAACTATACTGGAAAGAACGTACTGTCTGCACTCACTAAAAAATCACTTACTATCCTGATCAGGACGACCGTTGCCAAAAGCAGCTAAGTCACTTCCATCAAAGACATTCCCGATAACGTGCGAATCAAACATGTCATCAATGGATACGATAGAGGCTGGATCTATGAAGATTTTTGAACCACAAGGAGACGAAGGGCATGTTACTCCAGAACACACCATACCATCACAATCATAGGGGCCATTGAGCGTCTGAAAGGATTCGGTTGCCAAAGAGAGATCTCGGCCCACGTGTGGACCTACCAACGTTAGATCAAGACCGAGCGTAGCGAAAGTCGGCGCATTTGCAACACCACTCATGAGCTCTACTTCCACGACAGGAACTTCGAGTGTTCCATTCGCTGTTTCTTGTTCTCGAGTGTTATAGGATGGGGCAAACGTATACCCTTCAAGCCCATCACCAAGAATCGTGACAAAAAGATGAGAAACCCCGTCCATAGCACTTTCGCCGTCAGCGCCAACTCTCCCAGCTCCAGCATGCAATGCCTCATAAGAAGTAGGTACAAGAATAGCCATGTTTCCTAGCAAGAGAGTAGCTGCGTAGATACCCGCAGTGAGCAAGAGAAAGAGTGGAACAACTATAGAAAACTCAACATACACTGAGCCAGATTCGCTTCGCATAGGGTACTATCTCCCCCTGACTCACCCGTTGTGATAAATGTAAGGCTAACTGACTGCTGCATCATCCAAAGGCCCCCCAAATGGATGAAAGTCAGATCGCTCCGTATCACCCCCCTATCAGCAATAGAGGACTAGATGCTTCAGGAAAAAAACTCCGACTAAACCCCTGAAACAATTAAGCTTCGAGTAGGGCATCGCACGCCTTATGAGATTGCAATATACATTCCAGCCTACTACCCCAGAAGAATAATCCCGATCACCCCAATGAGAATAAGAAAACTTCCTAGAAGACGCCGTTTAAATTCACCCTCTCCATAGAGGACTTTTGCTCCCACAACGGTAAATACAAGCGAGCTTCTTGTGAGAGCAGCAACGTACTGCACCGGAAGATACTGAAGGGCGGTGAGCTTTGAAATCATAAAGAGAACTTCGAAAAGGCCACGTAACCAAAGAGGTTTATATGCTCCTTCAAACCGCATGCTCAAAAGGTTTCCTCTGCGCACCGCAAAGGGCAAGAGAAAGAGTGCAGCAAGAAAAGTCATCGCAAATCCTGAAAGCACAGGACTTGCTTCTTGCACAGCGAGCCGATCAAAGCAGCTATTAAAGGTAAAACAGAGTGAAGATCCAAGCGCGAAGAGCAGTGCATGTTTGTGTTCAAGTACGTGAGAGAAGCTCCCTTTTTTAGTGAGAATGACAAGAGTTCCGAAGATAACGACAAGCACTGCCCCCATCCCTGAGAGAGATATCACATCACCAGTAAGAACCGGCGAAACGAAAAGGAGAAAGAGTGGAGCTAGCCCTAGAAAAGGAGCAATAAATGATACATCGGCCCTTCCAATAGCCTCCATCTTACACCACTCCGCTCCCATATCAGAGATAGCACGGAGGAAGACAAAAGAGATAAACTGACTCGAATAGGTGAAGTCCTCTAACCCAAAAAGATAGAGAAAGCCTAAAAGGACAAGGTAATACGGGAGCGCAAAGAGAAACGATCCAAAGGCAGAGAGCACTCCACTAATGGAAAGCGATATTCGTTTACTTGCAAGATCCTTGGAGGCAGATAAGAGCCCGGCAAGAATACTAAAGAAGACACCCATAGGACACCTTTACCATACAACTGGTTAAAGTGCCCTACAGAAACTCAAGACTGCACGTTAACGTGCACACCCTATGAATTTGATATCTATGCTTCTGACTTTTCTGAAGCTTCGAGCGCTCTCTGCGATTCCGCAGAAATCTCTACCTTAACAGCATCATCTTGTGCAGCTGCTTGGGTTTCTTCTTTTGGTTTATCATCGGCTTTTTCAGCTGGCTTAGCTTCAGTAACAGCCTGTGACGCAGCTAATGGTGCGGCTCCATCAATATTCATAACTACTTACTCCTTGTTTATTGAAGGATAATTCATCCGTAAAGAACGTAACGTCGTAAATATGCCCAAGCTCAACATTCTAGAGCTAAGTAAGTAATCTGGAGAGAAAAAGTGGTAGTTTTTCGTAGAAGAGAGTTATTGCTCGTTTGGCGGTTGCTTGCTCTGTTCTCGCAATTGTACCGTTCCCCACGCATGACGGACTTCATACCCATTCTTATTGAGTTCACGCACAAGAGGCCCACGGAAATCCCGCTTCCAACCAAGCACAGAAGAGACCTGCTTTTTGCTCACCATCGAGAGCACTTCATCGAGGCGCAGCACATGATATTTTCTACGCGCCTCTTCTCCTAACTGATTTCCCGCACGAAAGGTGAAGTGATTTTCAAATCCTGGTGTAGCCTCAAGATGAGTTCCAATCAAGTATCCAGGCCAAAGTGTTGCAACAGGAGTTCCTGCTGCAACTAATGAGTTGAGATCTCGTGACACATTTTCTAAGAAAGCAAGTGTGCGTTCCTCCGCTAGTTTTTCACTCGGAATACCAAGCACTCCTTGCCCCGTCTCGGTATATCGAACGAGATTGTCCTGAAAATGGTTCAGGGAAAAGACGAATACGAGAAGAATTGCTGGAACAAACACGAGAGGCGCTGCTCTAGAGATTCCATGACAGCTTTGAAATACGGCGAGAATCAAAAACGGAAAAATGGTCGAAAAATACTGTACGTAAGTAGGCTCAGGCAGAAAATGAAGAACACAAAGTCCACACGCTACATAAAAGGAAAAAATTGGGGACTTCCTTTGTAAGAGTGAGAAAAGCCCCACTCCGACAAATCCCCAGAGAAAAAGAGCAAACTGATAACCTTCAAACTTTTGAGATTCTCGCAGACCAGAGAGCACTTGGAGCACTTTGAGCTTGTGTTCAAGGCTCTCAGAAAAAGACCGGCCAGATCGACCGAGGTGGTATCCTAGATTATTAAACCAATAGGCCTCTGGATCGAGGAGAAAAAAGTAAATATGCGGAAGAAGTGAAAGGACAAAACCACAGAAGAAAAAAACAAATACTGTTCGCACTGTCCCATAAAAATCTTGTCGTCGCACCCAAAGATAGCACAGGAATAAGGGCAATAGCCCAACAAAAAAAATCCGCACGCCTACGGTAAGTCCTAAGAAGAGCCCACTCAAAAATAGTGTTCGAGGAGTCAAACGCTCTCTTGAGATATAAAAGTAACTGGCAAGAAGAAAAGCAATAGACGGTCCATAGGTTTGAGCTGTTGGGAACCATGGAAAGACAAACACAGAAGTGGCAAAAAAAAGCACCCCGACAAAAGAGCCAAACCTACCAATCGAAGGGACCAGGAGGAGGTAAAGAATCCCACCAGATATCGCAGGAAAGATCGCCGAGAAAAGCCTTGCACTCTGCCAACTCTCCCCACCAACGAGAAAAGGGAGCGTATAGAGATAGGGAAGAAGCGGGGCTTGTGGATAAAAGAAGTCTGTATAGAGAAGCTTTCCCCTGGTAAGAAGTGATGCAGCGTAGAGGTAAAACCCCTCATCTCCAGAGGCAAGACGCTCGAGTGAGACCCATCCGAACCAAGCGAGAAGAAGGCCAAACACAAGCACAGCGCCGAGTTGGGTAGATAGAGAGCTCTTTGAAGGCTGCATAAGAGACACCATACACAGAAAAAACTCTCCACCCAAGTGACACGATATTAAGGACTTACCCCCTGCCCTCTTGCTCTAACTCATAAGAAACTCTATTTTTCCTTATCGCCTTACGAGAGTATACCTAGCGTGAATATTGAAACCATTAAAGATAACGTCGATCTCATCCAGTACGACGGCCGTTCCATCTATATCGTGGGCACCGCCCATGTGAGCGAAGTAAGCGCCGACTTAGCAGAAGAGGTCATCCGCGAACAGTGCCCAGACTCCGTTGCCGTTGAGCTTTGCGACGCTCGTTTCACCTCACTCAAGAATCCTGATCGATGGAAGGAGATGGATATTGTAAGCGTGATACGCGGAGGAAAATCGTACGTTCTTCTTGCTCAACTCATGCTTGCTGGATTTCAAAAGAAACTCGGCGATCAGCTCAAGATAAAACCTGGCGCAGAGATGATGCGCGCCATTCAAGTAGCTGATGATATTGGAAGCAAGACCGTGCTTGCCGATAGAGATATCCGCACAACACTCAAGCGCACATGGTCTTCGCTTGGCATGTTCGGCATGCTGAAACTTCTCATGAGTATGGTTTTTGGTCTCTTTAGCTCTCAGGAGATTGACGAAGAAGAGATTGAACGACTCAAGCAGAGTGATGCCCTTGAAGAGCTCATGAAAGAGTTCTCTGAGGCGCTTCCTGGAGTCCGCACCGCGCTCATCGACGAGAGGGACCAATATCTTGCTGGTAAAATTAAAGCTGCACCCGGCAACACTGTTGTTGCAATTGTTGGCGCTGGGCACGTGCCTGGTATTAAATCGTGGTTTGCGAAAGAGATTGACCTTGAAAAGCTCGACAAACTTCCAAAGCCAAGGAAGTTTACAAAGCTTTTAGCGTGGCTCATTCCCTGCCTTGTCGTTGGAATGTTTATCTATGGCTTTACAAACTCTGGCGTAGAAAAAAGTTACGAGATGGCAGCCACCTGGTTTCTCTGGAACGGCGGACTTGGAGCACTCGGCTCTCTCATAGCTCTTGGTCATCCACTCACGATTTTAGCTGCTTTTTTAGCAAGCCCATTTACCTCGCTAAACCCTTTTATTGCAGGCGGATGGGTGGCTGGTCTCGTAGAGGCGATTATCCGTAAGCCACGGGTAGGCGATCTGGAATCTGTCGCAGAAGACGTTGCCACCATGAAAGGTTTTTGGACGAACCGGGTAACCAAGATTTTGCTTGTAATCGCGCTCACAAACCTTTTAGGTACAATCGGTACCTTTATTGGACTCGAACGTGTAAGCTCTCTGCTATGAACACCGAATCAAACTCTCCTATTGGAGACAACGCATTTCACACCTTTCGAACCTTCGCATCTGTTGTTCTCGGTGCACTCATCGGTCTTCTGATTGCTTTGCCCCTCGCGCTTCCTTCTGGGTACAATCTTGTGCTGATTGTACCATTTGTGATCATGGGAGGGGTGATTGGATACCGACGGAGAGAAAGCAGAGGATTTCTTTATTTTTCTTTTGTGGCAGTACTTCTCCTGTCATCTCTTGTATCAAGATCTATGATCGTGCCGCCGCAGTAAATTGCGATCTCACTACTGAGCACCTATTTAAAATGTCAAATCTGGCGGAGGTTGATGCCAAGAATAAGGCCAAGGTAGAGACTAAGGCATAGGCGAAGAAGAAGGCCAGGAATTCTGTTCCTTCGCCTCAGCTTCAGCCTTGGCTTCTATCTTGGCCTTGGCCTTATTCTTGGCATCAACCTCCGCCTCAACCTTGAACATACCCCTCCCAGAAGAAATTGCCTTCTTAATGCCATTCCCCCATAATCCCCTCATGTCGATCAAAGACCACTCTGACCCAATAGCTCTCGCCAAGGAGATCCTCGCGCTTGAAGCACAAGCAGTAAGTGGGCTATGCGATCACATCGGAGATTCTTTTCTCGAGGCCACAAAAGAGATACTTAGCATCCAAGGCTCTGGTCGTTTGGTGATCACCGGCATGGGAAAAGCTGGGTTTATCGGACAAAAGCTCTCAGCCACTTTTGCTAGTACAGGCGTTCCCTCTTTCTTTCTTCACCCCGCTGAGGCGGTTCACGGAGACTTGGGCAGATTCACCGAGTCGGATATCGCTCTAATCTTATCTAATTCTGGTGAGACCGAAGAAATCATTCGACTCCTTCCCCACATAAAGCGCAGAGGGTGTCACATCATCTCTATGACAGCAAAACCCGACTCCTCCCTTGGAAAACATAGCGATGTTATTCTTCAAATTGGCGATTGGAAAGAAGCAGATCCTCTTGGGCTTGCTCCAACGACATCGACTACAGCGATGCTTGCGCTTGGCGATGCACTAGCAATGGCCGTGCAGGTTCAACAAAATTTCACAAAAGAACAATTTGCTGAGTTTCACCCCGGCGGAAGCCTCGGTAGGGCACTACTTACCGTTGAAGAGATCATGCGTACTGGAGACAATCTTTGTCTTGTGACTGCTGACATGCACGCACGTGAAGTTCTCCACGCCGTTTCTTCTACACCTGGTCGCCCCGGTGCTGCTATTGTTGTCGATGACGATAAAAAACTCGTCGGAATCTTTACTGACGGCGATCTCAGGAGATGCTTAGCAAAAGAACCAAACTTTCTTCACCAAGAGATAAGGAAGCATATGGGGCAGAGCCCTAAATCTATTGCTCCCCACGCACTCATTCAGAGCGCACAAAAGATCATGACAGAGCACTCCATCGATCAGCTCATCGTAGTCGATGACAGCAATTCCCCTATAGGAATGCTCGATATACAAGATATCGCCTCTGTTCGATAACCCCCTGATTTTAAGCATTCAATCTGAATTCCTACGAAAAATACACAGAAAAAAACAGCATCCATTCCTATTTTTGTGACGTAAGACACTCAATCTTTTACGCATTTCGATCGAAATACTAGATGACAAACTGGTCAAATAAATTATGGCTGCGTGGAGCATCGCTCGTAATGAATCCTTTCTCTTCTCAATGTAATGAATCTGGATTCTCCATGATGGAGCTGATAGTTGTCATGCTCATCATCTCCGTATCGATTGGCCTAGCACTACCGAGCATGAGCCTCTTTAAATCGCAAATGCAAGTCAGTGAAGACACACGAATTCTCGCACGTACCCTTGGCGAACTTCGCCGTGAAGCGATACGGCTCAGGACATCCGTTCGGGTTGAATTCGAAACCGGTAGTGCAACCTGGGATATTGGTGACGATGGTTCTACTGATGGAACCTTAACACTTGGAGAGAACAGCGAATGGAATGAAAACTATACGGATGTCGTTTTTAATGGATTAGGTCTTCTTCCAGATCTCGCTACTGATACAGTTACAATCCGCATCGAAAACGGAAGCGTGAATTATTCTCTAACAATTAATACCAATGGATATATTAGCTTATGAGAACAATTCGACGGATCCATCAAAACGAACTTGGCGCAACTATCATCGAAAATCTCGTGGCCATTTCACTTGTTTCAATTGCTGTCATGGGCTCAACCGGCCTGTTTGTCTCATCATATGAGAAAAATCAAAGCGCTCGAAACCACAGCTCTCTTGTTCCACAGATACGACTTGTTCTTGATCAGTATAGAACGGATTTCAATTCTGCACTCGATGTGTTTAACGAAAGCTACACGACCATTTCCGATGGCGAACAAGCTCAGATAAGCTTTACACACGAAGCATCACGATCCACATTTACGCTTACCTTTACGGCAATTCGCTCTCGCGAAGAGACCCCTCCCGAAGCAGTTCGAATCAATGTCGCAGCTACCCAACGGGGAGGTATAAGACTTGGAGAACGAGATACGGTTTATGAAACGGTAATAGCCCAAACAACCTAGGAGACATGGACTACAACCTGACCGAAACATATAACGAGACTGGATTTACTATCGCTGAGCTTATGGTTGGGCTCACACTCTTTAGCATTCTCTCTCTCGGCATTGCAACGTACCTAGAAGTAAATATGCGTCGTATTGGGTTAGAGCATCGAGCATCACATGCGGCTCAGGAGGTTCAGAATGCGGTGGCTCTCCTCACAAGTGAATACCAAATGAGCTCTGTTACCTCTCCCTATCTTCCTGGTATCGATAGTAGCCTTTCAGCATGCCAAGGCTCCACGACAGCAAGTAATTCTACACTGCGCTTTATCGTCACATTTGACGATCCAGACGGAACGAATGGCTACTCTTCTTACTATGTTGGCTACTCGTACGATGCCGACGAGCAGGTCCTCAAACGTGGGGCGATTCCTGTGTCATATCCTGTAAACTGCACGCTTCCTGCCGACGATCCAACAGATGAGGATAACGCTCTCATTCTTGCAGCAAATGTTGTTCCCGTTGATAGCGATGGCGACGGAGCAGAAGAACCAATTTTTAGCATTACCAACAATTTACTTCGTGTTAGTCTCGGGACCACTATTACAGCAAACAGTGGTGAAGAGATTACGCAAATTATTTCTACAGATGTGGCTGTAAGGTAGTAGAATGAGCTTTGCAAATAGACAAAATGACCTTGGTTTGGCTCTTCCTGCAGCGCTCTTCCTCGTGCTTTTTATTGCTTCTATGGGCGGACTTCTCTCTTCTATTTCCATCTCAACCCAACGCACCATGGTACAAACGAATTACATAGAAGATAATTTCCACTCCTCAGAAGGCGCTGTTCATGAAATAATGAGACAAATGGCAGCGAATCCAGAGCTTTGGCGTGAGATGGACCCTCTCGCCGACGAGCCAGATGGGTACGACGAATACTCACCAGTTACCTATGCCGCATATAATGGGATTCCTCCCTGCTCCGGGCTTGGATGCCACAGAGAAATGTATCCTACAGGTGGCGGTTTGCTGAAAAACCTAGGACCGATTTCTGCTGACGGCGAAGAGGTTGATGTAGCCTACTCTATAACTCAGCAACTCGACGTAAGTACTCCCCCAGTAGCAGATATCACCCTTAATGGGCAATCCGCTTGGTCACAGGTCGAGCGACTTGATGAAGTTCTTATTAGCGAAGACTCCTTGGGAGGGAGTCTCAGTAATGACGGAGGAGTAGGAGAAAGCGCTAATAGTATCCGTTTTCGAGTGACGGGAGTTTCTTCCAATTCACTCAAGGGCCGTAGGGGAACCTCTACGGTCATATATGTTGTTGAGGTACCAGGCACTTAAGGATTATATATGCTATGAAACAATTTGTTGTTGCCCCCGCTCATCTTGTGAGAGCGAGCGTTGTTCTATTATCTTTTTTTCTTCTTGCTCTACTCTCAATTTCTGCTCAGGCGCAAGACATCCCAGTTGTCGTCAATCAGACAAGTGATGCAAAAGTAATGCTTCTCCTCGATGATTCTGGCTCGATGAATGCTGTAATGGAGCATCCTGATTTTAATGCAGAGGGAGCTACTGCCACCGATTCTGGAAATACTATTCCCTCTGTTTTCTTTCGACTCGAATCCGGATCGGGGGCTCCAGCGACAAACAAAACTCTCACTCCTGTTCTGTTCGAAATGAACTGGGGACTCTGGTATAATTCAGGAGGAAATGTCTATTCTGGAAGTTCTCTTTCAAACTCTTCCAATGCTCGTCTGATAAAAGCAGCTCGATGCACAAACTCCTCCGGATCTTCTGTATACTGTCCTGGAGGAAGTCCCTCTGCATACAAAGGCATCGGAGTTTTTCAGCTCTACGGGAATGCATCAATCAAAGGCTCAAACGTTTTTCAACTCGCTCATTTAGCAACAGACGGAGGCAGCTACGTTGAAGATACTAATGGAAACGAGTTTCTCTATGCTGATTACCGAAAAAACGACTACGTGAGACTTGGCCGAGATTGGCATGGAATTTGGCCAAAATTCGATGAAGACGGCGATCCGGTCACTGTGAATACAACTGCCTTCGTCACTACTGGAGGAACTGTTGTCTTCAATGGAAAAGAAGTTTTCCTTTCACAAGGATGGTATCGCATTGAATACCTTCGCTGGATCTTTTATGAAGCATCTGCCGCCCAACTTGCTAATCTCCCAGGCATGAGCCGCATGGAAGTTATTAAGGAGGTAGTTGAAGCCCTCATTACTGACAACCCTTCTGTTGCCTTTGGAATATCAACTCTCAATGGTAGCACCTATAATCCAGGAGTTCACAATAGTGGAAGCTATGGCGACCAAATGTGGACTCCAGAAGGAGATGCACAACAGGGTGACGAACCTAAAATTCGCGCAGAGATTGGGACAGACTCCGCTACTCTCATTACAAAACTTCAAGGCTTAGCCTCCTATGGTGGCACCCCACTTGCAAATACTTACATCGAAGTTCTTCGATATTTTGCTGGGGAAAGCGATCGTGATCCATATTGCAACAATTGCAACTACGACTCTCCTATAGAAAACGAGTGTGATTCCGGCTTTGTCGTCCTATTGACCGATGGACTTCCCTCGAGTGAGAGCCATAATAAAGTCAAGGGCACCTGGATTTACGACTTCGACAATGACAACGAAGATGGCTCCAATCGAAATAAGAACTGCTCAAGCCAAACTTGCGCTAACTTTCTCGACGATGCTTCATACTACGCATACAACAACGATTTTGCGACAAGCATTGATGGTATGCAAAACATCCGCTCTTACGCGGTAGGGCTAGGCCTCGATTTCTCTCTCCTTGATGATTTTGCTGCTAACGGAGGATCTGGAGAGTCTCTTCGAGCCGATACTTCTGACGAAATTTCCGAAGCCTTACAAAATATTGTCAGTAATCTTGTGACTACAGCTGTAGGAGCTGCAGGAGTAGCTGTAGCAGAAGTTTTCGGTGAATTCGGTCAAGTTTATCGCCCCCGCTTTGAAGCTGCACACTGGACAGGGGATATCGATAAATACTACAGCGTAAACGGAAACCTTGTGAAACAATTTAGTATTGGTGAGATTCTCGAAGAACGAGACTTGAGCACCTCTCCACGTACAATATTTGCTGGCTATGACGCAGATGGTGACGGAGAAACAAACCAAACCATCTCCTTTTCCGTTGCAAATGCTTCTACGCTCCGCCCTTTTCTCTTTGAGCTTTATGATGATCATACACTCAACTCAAACCTGCTCGCCGATGCTATCTCGAACTATCACAACCCTTCGTCTGCAGAAACACTTATCCAATACATACACGGCAATGATTTTGAGAATATGCGCACCAGGGACGCAGACGCCGATGGTAACGTTGATAGACTTGGAGATATTGTCTACTCACGTCCCAGGTATGTTGGACAGCGAAATGGTCGCTATCAATTAATGACCGGTTATACCAATTTCATTCAAAGCCTCGAAGATGAGCCTCACCTTCTTCTCGTTGGAGCAAACGACGGCATGCTACATGCTTTTGATGCAGAAACTGGAGAAGAGCTTTGGGCGTACATACCAAGTACACTGCTCAAACACCTTGAGGTTCTCGCTCGACCAACGTATGACAACGAATACCATCGCTACTATGTTAACGGTCAAATCTCCATAGAAGATGTCTATTTCAATGGGACATGGAAAACTATTGCCATGGTCGGACTTGCTGAAGGAGGCAGCACTTGGATTGTGCTCGATATCACTGATCGAGATAATCCGTCACTCCTCTTTGAAGTGTCACCAGAGAGTACTATCGGCGAAAGTTGGAATTCACCAGTAGTTATCGTAAGTGGAGGAGGCTCAACAGACATCTCCCCAGCAAACTTTGATTGGCGCATCGCAATAGGAACCGGCGAAGGGAAAGCCACTCATGGAACAAGCATTCTTCTTTATGACATACAAAGTGGTAGCGTTCCTACCCCGACGGAAGTCTCACTATCAGCTTCTGAATCGGCGGGCACTCGGCTTACAAAAATCGCTGTAGCTCAAAACGACCTCGACCTCAACGTCGATCGTGCATATGTGGGGTCAGAAAGCGGCGATCTCTATCGAATCCTCCTTGATGGCCAACCAGCATCTTGGACGGTGGAAAAGCTCTACGACGGCTCAACCTCCCAACCTATAACAGCAGGAGCCGCTTTGGTCCTCGTTGAAAACCCCATATTCGATAGCGAGGAGTCCAGCGGACCTGAGCAACACCAATATGCGGTTGCTGTTGCGTTTGGAACAGGGCGATACGATACCAACGCAGATGTAACGACCGTAGGAACTACCTCACAGGACATTATTGTCCTTTACGATCCTGTAGACATCTCAAACGACTCATATGCTGGAAGAGTAAGCAATCTCACCAAATCAAACTTAGAGAATGAATCGTTTTCATCATTCAATCCCGAAGATAATGGCGAAGGAGTCTTTCACTCAAACGACAACAAGCAGGGCTTTTACATCTCTCTCTTAACAGACATACAACTTGCTGATAGCCACTATATCAAGCCGGCAGGTATGGTTACTCACTCCCCCATTAATGTCCGGGGGAATATAATTTTTTCAACGTTCCTTCCAAATCAAGATGCTTGTAGTGTTGGAGGACACGGATTCATTCAAGGAGTGAATTTTCGAGCAGCCGGGGCAAGTGTCATCGACTATATCCTCGATGCAGGAGATCCATTTTTTAATGGTGGAATCCCGGATCCAAACGATAACGGTAGCGTGACTAGCGCAGAGGTCGAGGAACTCTACAACGACGGACTCATTCTTCCAGTGCTCGACACATATGTCGAAGAGTACGATGAAGACGCTGCCTATCCATACGTCTACGATGGAGAGGTTTCTCTTGATGACATATACCACGATTCTACTGGTGCCCTGTATCCCATCGCTTCTTCTCTGGGTGCTAACGGGGTTCCTGGTCCCCCCTCTGCCCTCTATCAAGATGGAGAAATTGTTATTCAAGCAGCTTACATAGCTACTGTTGAAATAGAAAACGAGGACGATGAGGATGAAGAGGAGTCACAAGTTGAGATCTGCCACTATCCAAATGGGCTAGGGGATCCCGAAACACGTGAAACTCTCCTCGTTCCTGAATCTCAACTTCAAAGCTATCTAGATGCTGGTGATACACAAGGAGCATGCCCCGATGATGATGACAATAATAAGATAACAATCTGTCACATTCCTCCAGGCAATCCGGCGAACGCTCATACCATCCAAGTATCTGCGAATGCATGGCCTGCTCACGAAGCGCATGGCGATTTTCAAGGAACCTGCGATGGGGATGATGACGATGACGATGACCCAGAAGAGGAAGAGACAACAGAAGAAACTCCTTTTACCACACCTATTACCTTATATAACCAGCCAGTAAAGGTCTTAACTTTCCATGAAGAAACGGAGGCTCGATAAACTATGAAAATCCAATCTCTCTTTAAGCTCTTGTTCCTCTTCAGCATACTCTGCTTTCCACTACCAAGCTTATCACAACAGAAAGAGCCTATTAAATCACAGATACAGCAGATTCGTAATGGCCTCCTCGCAAATGGCCCTCGCTTTAGCATGACAGGAACTATCAAGAGCGGACAAGAGACCCTGTATCAAGTCAACGGAGAAGACTTTATTGTCGGAAAAGACGCTCTCATCATTGGACATCTTGCTCCTGGGAAAGTCGGAACGGTTCGAGGATCTATTCTAAAGGGTCAGAAGATCGCTGAAAAAATTCTCGTCTCTGATACTCCGTATGCCCGAAGCTCTTCAAGCGAGATCTCAGAATTAGAACCTGAAGCTATTACCCCCTTAGACTAATCCTAACAGGAGATCTCACCCCCCTCTCGAGTGAGATATATTTTGTTTTCTCACTCACCTTCCAGTAGTATCTCCTACAAATGGAAAATCTTATCGGCCATGATCAACAGCGCAAAGCTCTCCGTCGACAGTTCGAGCACGGTCAACTTCCTCACGCCCTCCTCTTTAGCGGCCCAAGTGGAATCGGAAAATCGCTCGTTGCCCGAGAGCTTGCCATCTCAATTCTATCAACTGAAACACAACGGAGTCAGATCGAGAAAATTACCGACGCAGGCAATCATCCCGATTTCTTTTTAATTGACTGCCAAGATACAGAGAAAGCTTCCACAGAAGGAGTTCGTAGTCTTCTCCACTCACTCCACTTAAAGTCATACGCGGGCCCCAACCGAGTCGTTATTCTCAACAATGTACACTACCTCAATGCGCAAGCTCTCAACGCACTCTTAAAATCCCTCGAAGAACCTCGACCAGGAACGTATTTTATCCTCGTTACTTCACACCCCAACAATCTCCTCAAAACCATCCTCTCGCGGTGTCAGATCTGGGCTTTTCACTCTCTCTCCGAAAAAGAGCTTCACGCTGTGCTCGAACAAAAAAAAGATGATTTTCCAGCTGAGCATATGGCAGTGCTTTCACTCATAGCTGATGGCTCGCTCGAAAATGTTTTTCGGTTAAGCGATCATATCGAAGAGTGGCAACAGATGCGCAGAAGCTTACTTCAAATTTCACTTGGAGATCGCGCTCTCGCCGTAGATCTCGCCAAAAAACTCGGCAAGGAAAAAGAGCGAGCAATACGCTCGGTGCACTTTATGCGTATTCTTGCTCGACAAAAACTCGGAGAACTCGAAAGCCCCGGGCAGGCCACAAAATGGGCAAGGCTCCTTGAACACGCACTCCTTGCTCAAAACGGCATCGAACGCCGTCATTTAAATGCAACGTACCTCTTTCAGGCTATCTTTCTTGAGCTGACTGCTCCAGAAAACGTCCCCGCGAGTTCACAGTGCCCAATTGAAGAGGCCTTGAGGCTATAGGCCTACTCCTAAGCCCAAATTTGGTAGTTTCTCTCATGGAGCAGAACTTTCCTAATTTCTGATAAGGGTGTAAGATAGGCTTTGTTGTGAATAAGTGCTCTAGAGGCGCAAAATCATGAGTAATTTACTCAAACTCTTTATCCTCTTCCTTCTCGTTCCACTTCACCTCTCTGCCCAAGATCTCACTCAACTCGGTGGGGATCTAACGACAACAATCACCGGCCATAACGGGCTCCAAGTTGCAGCGCCAAATGTCGATGACGAAATCAGGCGCATTAAACAACTCGAAGGATTTCAAGATTTCCACCGCATCCACACAAAAAAGTCAGGACTCGGCGTAAAGGTTGAAGGAAAGAAAGGGAGGCGCTTTGCACATAAAGGGTGTGCAGGGTGTCACGTGCAAAACGGCAAAGGTCGCGTACGGCTTACACGCGGACAAAAACGTAAAGACGGCATGGTGGTAAAAGTCAGCCTACGAGGACTTCAAGACAGCGGAGCCCCCATAAATGTCCCAGGCATTGGAGAGCAGCTCCAACGCCACAACACAAATAGAAACATCAAGAAAAAGCACCGACTCCGACTCCGCTGGACTAGCGCTGGACTAAAGGGCACATATCCTGATGGAACAAAGTATCGGCTTCGTCGTCCTCTCCTCACCTTCCGCATCAAGGGGTATGCAAGAAGTGAAATTATATCATCACTCCGTATGACCCCCGGATTAAACGGATTGGGCCTGCTAGAAGCAATTCCTGAGCATGTCATTCTCTCTTGGAGCGACCCAGAAGACTCAAACAACGACGGTATCTCCGGCGTTCCCCAGTATACTCCTGATAGGGTCAACGGAGGGCTTGGACTTGGACGCTTTGGTTTTAAAGCAAGTAATCCGACACTCGCTCAACAGACTGGAGCTGCATCATTCTTTGATATGGGGGTTACCAACCCTCTCTTTACGGTCGAGGGAGAAGAGATCGAAACAAGCGAAGAAAACTTCGAGAAGCTTGTCATCTATCAAGCTCTTGCTGGAGTTCCTATCGCTCGCAACCAAGACAATCTAAAAGTCATCCGCGGAAAAGAACTCTTCCAAACTCTCGGCTGTGACGACTGCCACAAAATGACTGTAACAACGGAAGACTCGGAAAACCCTGAGCTTGACGGACAAACTATTCACCCTTTCACCGATCTCCTTATGCACGATATGGGAGATGGTCTCGCCGACGAGCGCGCTGAATTCTCCGCATCGGGCCGAGAATGGAAAACGACTCCTCTGTGGGGAATTGGTTTTTTTGAAACGGTATCGCATGTAAAACAAAACTACCTCCACGATGGTCGCGCACGTACAATTGAAGAAGCGATTCTCTGGCATGGTGGCGAGGCCGAAGCGGCGCAAGATGCCTTTAAGAATCTTTCAAAAGCAGATAGAAAAGCGCTCATAAAGTTTCTCAAATCACTCTAGAACCTCTTGCTCACCTCCCCAGCTATTGGCCAGGGAGATGTTCTATAAGCTTCTCATTAATAAATTATAACGCGAAGTACGCGAGGTACGCGAGGTACGCGAAGCTTCTCTTTCTTCGCGTACCTCGCGTACCTC